>JAFWWB010000024.1 GCA_017518185.1 Lachnospiraceae bacterium | reverse complement strand
TCTGTACGGGAAACAGTAAAGGCAAATGTCATTCCGAGCGAAGCCGGCATATGAGGTCGGAAGGTAAATGTCATTCCGAGCGAAGCCGGCATTTGCCGGCGGAGTCGAGGAATCTTATACAGGAGGCAGAAATGAACATAGGAATAAAAAACATCACAGCTCTTCTCCCCGACGGGGAAAACGTAAAGCCGGAGGTGACATCTGTTTATGTCAGCGGTAAGACCATAGCGGCGGTAGGCGCTGCACCCGAAGGCTTCAAGGCTGATAAGGTCATCGACGGGAAAGACCGCCTCCTGATGCCCGGTCTGATAAACGCCCATACCCATTCCTACATGGCTTTCATGAGGAATGCGGCAGACGACCTGCCCTTCATGGACTGGCTTTTCGGCAGAGTCGATCCCATCGAGCAGAAGATGACCGATGAGGATGCATACTGGGGGGCATGCCTGGCGATCATGGAGATGATGCGCTGCGGTACCACCTGCTTCAATGATATGCAGATGAACATCTGTCAGACCACCAGGGCGGCTGAGGAAAGCGGTATGAGAGCAGTGATCTGCCGCGGGCTGGTGGGCAATGGTGACGACGAGGCCGGGAGCAGCAGGCTTAAGCAGGCCTTTGATGAGATGGAGGCTTTTAAGGACTGTGACAGGCTTTCCTTCAGGCTTGGGCCTCATGCGCCTTACACCTGCGACGAGGCCTATCTCCGTATCGTTGCACAAAGGGCAAAGGAGGCGGGCCTTGGCATACATATGCACCTGTCCGAGAGCAGCTCGGAGGTGGTGAACTGCAGGAAGGATTACGGCTGCAGCCCCATAGAGCTGGCTGACCGCTGCGGGCTTTTCGAGCTTCCTTTCATAGCGGCACACTGCGTAAAGGCCGACAGTAATGATATGGACATACTCGCGGCAAAGGGTGTCAGCGTGGTGACAAATCCTGCCAGCAATATGAAGCTGGGGAACGGCTTTGCCCCCATACCCGAGATGATGAAAAAGGGCATAAATATCTGCCTGGGTACAGACGATGCCGCCAGCAATAATTCACTGAGCATAATACATGAGATGAGCCTGCTGACCCTTATACATAAGGGAACCTGCAGGAACCCCGAGACAGTGAGTGCCCAGGATGCCTTCCGCTTTGCTACAATAAACGCTGCGAAGGCGCTGGGACTTGATAAAGAGACAGGTTCCGTAGAAGCGGGAAAGAAGGCGGATCTTGCCATATACAATATGAAGAGCCCTTCCATGTGGCCGGTGAACAATCCTGTGGCGGCGCTTTCCTATTCGGCAAACGGCACGGAGTGCGAGACCGTCATCATAGACGGCGAGATCACAATGGATAAGGGGGAATACCTCACACTGGATGCGGAGAGGATATACTTTGAGACGGAGAAGATAAGAGAGAGGATCTGCTGATCCAGGGTATCAAACTTCAAAAAGTGCGTAGCGGAGCGATCCGTAGATCAGCAGAAATGAATATATACCAGGAGACATGATATGAAACGCAGAAATTACAGAGTGCTCAGTCTTATAATGTCGGCGGTGCTGACATTCACATCGGTTGATATGCCTGTTCTTGCGGGGCCTGTTCAAGACGGAGACGTCCTGACGGCCTCTTTTGATGAAGAAGGGGGCGAAGATGCGGAAGACGCGGAGGAGGACGAAGAGAGCGCTGAAGACTCATCGGAGGAACCGTTCCCGGAAGATATGGAAGAGGACAGCGATGAGAGCGAAGCTTCCGACGAGCAGGAAGAGTCAGCGGAGTCTAAAGAAGCTGAAGAAGCCGAAGAGGCTTTAGAGGAAGAGGCCGAGGATATACCTGAAGAAGAGGAGGAGCTTTCTGCCGACGGAGCTGACTGGGATTCCCTTTCGGAGAATGCCGTATCCGAAAATGAGGCCATGGAAGAAGAGCCTGCCGATGACAGTGAAGAGCCTGAGATGGCTACGGGTAATATCGAAAGGCCCTGGGATCATAACGTGCCTTCAGTGGACGATGACCTCACCATAGCGGAAGTGGATGAGATGGTGGACGGCGAAGCCGTGCCGGCTGAGGAGCTTAAGGACGGAGACGCCCGCGATGCATCGGAGAGCGCGGACGAAGACGGGATCATCATCAGGGCAGAGAGCGAGACCATAAGGATAGCTGATGAGGAAATGGTCACCTCCGTACCGGCAGGTTTTACTGAAAATGTTGAAAGCGCTTATCCGGCAGCCTATACGGAGACGGAAACCATTAATTCATATCTTGCTACCATATCCCCGACCAGAGACCAAAATCCCTTCGGCACCTGCTGGGCCCATGCAGCCACGGCGCTCTCCGAACTCTATGCGGAGAAGGTTCAGGGGAAAAATATAAATGCCGTAGACTACAGTGAGAGACATCTTGCGCACTATACCTATGCGCAGGGTACGCTGTTTAAGAATAATAACGGTGAGGTACTTGTACCTGATCCCGGAGACAGCATTACGGAGACCATGCCCGAGTATGTCCTTATGGAAAAGGGCGGAAACGTGGGCGATGCGGCCCGTAACCTCATACGCTGGAGGGGTGTGGCGGCTGAAAGCACGGTGCCCTATCCCACGAACCTGTCTTCCGGGCAAGAGAACAAATTGGATCCTTTTGATTATAATGCCACGGTGGAGTATGACGATGTGGTCCGGCTGGAGAACTGCTATATCATCAATCCGAAGGAAAATCCCAGCATACTTAAAAGTTATATAAAGGAATACGGCGGGGCAGCGGTATCCTATTATCATCCCGGCAACAGTTATACGGGCTCCGGAAACAGCGGCTACTACAACAGCGAAACTAACGCTTTCTATTTTGACCAGGAGACCGGCACGAACCATGCGGTTACAATAGTGGGCTGGGATGATAGTTTTCCATCAACAAATTTCAATGCATCTCACCAGCCTTCGAAGAACGGGGCCTGGCTCATCAGGAACAGCTGGAGCGCGGGTAATAGCAAACTGGGAAGCTATTATACCTATTTCTGGATGTCCTATGAGGATAAGGGCCTGAGTGAATCGGCATACGTTTACAAGCTCCAGGATGATGATATGTGGCTGGACAACAATTACAGCTACAATTCCCAGTACAGCAACTACGGAGGATTTCAGACGCCGGCTGATAAGGCGGCAAATGTTTTCACAGCCAACGGAGCGGAGGCTCATGAGCTGCTGGAAGCTGTAACGGTTCAGGCAATGATGGCTAAGAACGGAAATATCGGCTACAGGGTTGAAATCTATACAGGTCTTACCGATGATACCGATCCCACTTCCGGGGTGCTGGCCTCCGCAGAAACCGGAACCCTGCCCTTCAGAGGAGTTTATACCATAAGACTGGATGAACCGGTCAGGCTTTCAAAGGGAGAAAAGTATTCCGTTGTTGTAGAGTTTTCTTCGGCCATGCCGGACTATGAAACGGATACAGAGTACAGCGAAGGAGAGTATAAAGAGTATGTAACCACCGGATGTGGTGCTGAAGGCCAGAGCTTTTACTGTAAAGATGGCGCATGGCTCGACATGTATGCGATGGGACATGGAAACTTCTGTATTAATGCCCAGACAAATGATATTGCTGAAGATGAGATCGTAGGGAATCTGACTGGTTCTTACAATACGGGATCAGGTGTTACCCTGAGCTGGAATGCTGCGGAAGGCGCCGTTGGATATAGAGTATTCCGGGGCTTAAGCGCAGAAGGAGCTCTTTCAAAGCTTGCCGATGTGTCGGATGAAACCGCTTATCTTGATACAGACGTTTCTGCGGGAACTGTATACTATTACCGTGTACTGCGGCTTGAGAAGAATAATGCCGGAGAAGTGCAGGCGGATCTTGCATCCGCTTCGGATATCATAGCCGTTTCCACCGGAAACGAAACACAGGATACCGATCTTACCGTGGATGATTTTAATATCAGCACGGATGATCTCATATGGGACGGTAATAAGAAGATACCCGCAGTTACAAAGCCGGAAGTCTATAAGGGAAACATCACGCTTTATTATGCAGCTGTAGAAAGTAAGACCAGCGTAGATGAACCGACAGACTGGACAGCCATAGCACCTGCTCGTATAGGCTGTTACCAGGTTAAGATAAAGGCGGATGCCTGCGGAGCCTACAAGGCGGCAGAGCTCACCAGTTCTGAATGGAGATTCTCCATCGTTTCATATGATCTTGCCAATGCGGAAGTGAAGCTGAGTTATACCAGGAGGGAATATGATGGTAATGGGGATTGGGCTGAAGTAGTATCGGTATCCATGAATGGGCAGCCGTTGAGTCGATACACGCATTACAGTATATCGTATTTGTATTATCCTGATTCAGGCGCAAATGAGTCAGCGACAGATGCAGGTACTTATAGGGTGACGATCACTGCTAAAGATAATAGCGGCTATACCGGAAAAACGGCAAGGGCATTTTATATTTCAAAGCGTCTCATTACGGTAACGGCGCAGAGCCCTTATATTACCGAAGGGAACCCTCTTCCGGAGCTTACTTATACCTATACCGGAGTACTGGATGGCCAGACAGCCGCTTTCACCGGTTCGCTGTCGGTGAATGCCACGGGAGAAGAGGCCGGTGAATATAAAATAACACAGGGAACCCTTGCGCTGAAGGATAATGATAACGGCAGCTTTAAGGCCTCCAATTACAGGATAGTCTATGTCCCCGGCACGCTGACCGTTGAAGCCGGGGCTAAGATCGAACTGACAGAGTCCAATACCTCCGTTACCCTGGGACAGGAGAGTTATGAGTACACAGGCTCAGGGATAACACCCCTGCCTTTGGTGAAATACGGTGAGACACAGCTGATCATAGACAAAGATTATACCTTGAGTTATGAGGACAATATCCACAGCGGCGAGCAAGCCATTGTGACGGTCAGCGGTAAGGGGAAGTATACAGGAGAAGTTTCTAAATATTTTACTATCCGTCCGAAGAGTGTGACCATCACCGGAGTGGGGGCCGCAGACAAGATATATGACGGTACAGTCACGGCCAGCTTTAACGGAACGGCAGTCGTGGCCGGAAAACTGGATGACGATGATGTGACCGTTGTCTTCGGGACGGCAGCCTTTGACGATAAGGACGCAGGAGAGGGAAAGACCGTGAGCTTCAGCGGATTCTCACTTGGAGGCACCGCATCGGGAAATTACATCCTTTCCGCACAGCCGGTAGCTGCTACCGCAGCCATCACCCGGAAGGAAGTAAGCCTCAACTGGAGCAGCACTGAGTTTACCTACAACGGTGAGGCACAGTGCCCTGAGGCAGCCGCGGGCGGCCTTGTCGGAAATGATGCCTGCAGCGTCACCGTGACGGGAGCGAAGACGGACGCAGGAAACTATACAGCTACAGCGACCGGCCTTTCCAACAGCAACTACAAGCTTCCTGCTGCTGTTACAACAGCGTTCTCCATAGAGGAGGCGGACGCAGCACTTACTAAGGCTCCCTCGGCAAATGAACTGAGCTATACCGGTTCGAGCCAGAAACTCATTACAGCCGGTACCGCGGAGGGCGGAGATCTTTTGTATGCAGTAACGGCAGCAGGCGGAAGCTCACCGGCAGCAGGGGATTATTCAAAAGCTATCCCCGAGAGGACTGAGGCCGGAATTTATAAGGTTTGGTACATGGTCAGGGGCGATAAGAACCATAATGACCTTGAGCCGGAGAGCCTTGAGGTGGGCATAGGGAAGGCCGTCTACAGCGGAACGGTCAGCGCAGGGGCCATAGTGCAGAGCGGTGCCGCAGTAAGCGGCGTAGAGGTAACGCTGCCGGAACCTCCCAACGGAGCCTCATATGCGAAGACGGGAACTGCAGGGGGAGATACTCCCGCACTGATAAGCGGTACACCGGCCGTTAACGGCAATACCTTGAACTTTGATACCACGGCACAGGAGGCGGGTACCACCGCCACTATCACCATAGCCGTTACCGGTGCAAAGAATTATAAGGACTACGAGGTAGTCGTCACCGTGATAAGCAAGAACCGCTCCGATGCAGGAGTCAGCATCACCGGCGGTGATCAGTCCGTAACTTATGGCGATACGGGAGTGATACTCTCGGCTGAGATAACGGACGAGGGAGAAGGCGAGGGCCGCCTGTCCTGGTCGAGCTCAGAGCCTTCGGTTGCTTCCATAGTGGAGTCAAACGGCAGACTTACGATCAATAAGGCAGGTACCACGGTCATCAGCGTAACATACGGATCCGATACCACCGTGGGTGAGGCACAGATCACGCTGACTGTTAACCCCAAGCTCTTAAGTATCAGCTGGAACGGTACGGAGCTACCTTACAACGGAGAAGCGCAGCAGCCTGAAGCTTCGGTCACCGGCATTAAGAGCGGCGATGCCTGCAGCGTCATTATAAGCGGCGAAGGAACGGATGTTGGCAGCTACACTGCTACTGCGTCTCTTGCCGGCAGCGCCTCGGGCAATTATGCGCTTAAGGACAGCGAGAGCAGCTGCAGCTTCAGCATAGTAAAAGCAGACATCAGCGGAGCAGAGCTGAGCCTTGGAGATGAGCTTGTCTACAACGGCAGTGAGCAGACGATGGAGGTCACAAAGGTTGAGCTTGGCGGTAAGGACATCAGCGCTTACTGCGATATAAGCGGCAATAAGGCGACTGTAGCCGGCAGCTATATCCTTAGCGTCACGGCAAAGGAAAACAGTAATTACTGTGGTACGGTCACGGCTGAGTACAGCGTGGCAAAATGTGAGATCACGCCCACAGTCAGCGTAAGCGGAGACTTTGTATACACGGGAGAAGCCGTAACACCGGAATACAGCGTAAAGAACGGGGATGAGGAACTCCCGGCGGAGGAGTACTCCGTTAGCGTATCCGACAATATACACGCCGGAAAAGGAAAGCTTAGCGTTACCGCTTCAGAAGACGGCAACTACAGTTTTGATGAGATCACTGTGGAGTTTGATATAGCAAAGGCCGCCCACGAGGACGCTTCTGTTTCGACCCAGGCAGCACGGGGCAGCTTTGGCACGGTGGATCTGAACGGGCTTCTTGAGGAAGGCGGAAGCCCGGCAGTGCTTTCCGTCTCGGACGATGCGGCGGTGCTTTTCGGAACGCCTTCCTTCACCGGCGGTATCATGAGCTTCAGCTTCTATAATGACGGAAAGCTTTCGGGTAAGAGCGCCTTGGTCATTGTGGGAGTCAGCGGCTGCACAGACTATGAAGACTATCAGATCGTTGTTACACTTACTGTCAACAGCTGTGATCATTGGACCACGGAGATCCGGAACGCCATTTCGGAAAACTGCACCACCGATGGCTACAGCGGCGATATCTACTGCACCATATGCGAAGAGCTTCTGGAGGAAGGTACTGTCATCCCGGCCGCGGGACACAGTTTCAGCGGATGGACGCTTATAAAGGAGGCTACAGCCTTTGAGGAAGGCATAGAGGAGAGAAGCTGCGTTATCTGCGGCGAGAAGGAACAGCATTTCCTTGATAAGCTGCCCTCCACGAAGGAAGAAGAAGAGCTGGCTGAAGACGTGGGAGAAGGCGCAGTCAGCAGCAATACCACCGTTATCACCGACGAAGAGGGTAATGTGACCGGAAGAGAGACAGTTACCACCATAAGCGGCAATACTGTTGAAAAGGTCGTCGTTGATGAAAACGGGCAGGAGACCAGGGAGACCAGGATCTGGGTCGGAGGGCTTCTTGCCGCTTACCACTATACCGGCGAGGCCATCAAGCCTGAGTTCCATGTTTATGACGGACTTGAGCTGTTGAACGCCGGAAAGGACTATACGGTCAAATATTCGGGCAATAAGGCAGTGGGAGGCAATGCCACTATCATTTTGAAATTCAAGGGCGATTATAAGGATACTCCTGAAAAAATGCTGAGATTTGAGATAGAGCCTGCTGAGCTCGGAGCTGACGTGCTGGCCGCAGGGACCGCAGCAGTGGCAGACGGAAAGGCACTGACACCGCAGCCTTCAGTCTTCTGGGCAGAGAACGGAAAGAGCATAAAGGCGGACAACTTCAGCGTCAGGTACCGCAGGATGATCCCCGGCAAGTATGCGCCCGTATATGACGAAAATGATATGCCCGCTGACGGCGGGGCTGATGATCTTGTTCCCATCGGCGCCGAGCTTGACAGCATACAGGAGGCAGGGACCTATCATGCCATCATCTCACCCAGGAACGGGAACTTTACCGGCAGCCTGACAGCAGTCGTCACCCTTGTGGGAGATAAGAAGCTGATGCTCTCCGAAGCAAGCGTGAAGTTCACAAAGAGCAGCTATACTTATACAGGTAAGGAGATAATCCCGGCAGAGGGCAGCTATACGCTTAAGCTTGGCGGCGTAACCCTCAGGGAAGGAACGGATTACAGGGTAAGCGAAGTCATAGACAATGTGGAGCCCGGAAAGGCGACGGTGATCTTTGAGGCCGTTGAAGGAAATGCAGGCGGCTATGCCGGCAGCAAACAGGCGAAATTCACCATAACCAAAGGCAGGGTGCTTGAAAGGAGCAGCGATTTCGAATACATCTACGATGCTAAGGCGCCTTACGAGCAGGGCGGGGCAAGACCGGAGCTTAAGATAAAGGACTGTGGCGAAACTCTTACTGAAGGCGTGGATTATAGCGTAAGCTACAGTAAGAATAAAGCAGCGGGAAGCAGCGGCGTGATCACCGTAAAGGGCAAAGGCAATTATAAGGGAAGCGTAACATTAAGCTTTACCGTGGTCAAAAAGGACATCGCTACCCTTTCCGCTAACATCACCGCAGCAGACAAGGTCGTATCGAATAAGGGCTATAAGGATCCTTCCGTGACCGTCCTTGATCTGAACGGGAAGAAGCTGAAGGCCGGAAAGGATTTCGAAGTCCTTCCGGGCAGTTATACAGTTGACAGTGATGTGATCACCGCAGTGCTCGCCGGAAAAGGGCAGAACTATGAGGGCAGCATAAGCATCAGCTACCGTTACATCAGCGCGGACAGGGATCTGGCCAAGGTTAAGGCTCTTAAGCTGAGTCCCATGGACTTCAACGGAAGCGAAGTGACCCTTACTGCTGCCAACCTTACGAACAAACTCTATAAGGGCAGCAAGTCATCACCGGACTATCTGGTACCCGGAAAGAACTTTGTGGTGGAGAGCTACTCAAAGAACGATAAGAGCGGGACCGCAAAGGTGACCCTCCGCGGAATCGGAGAGTACGGTGGCAGCAAGACCCTGAGCTTTAAGATCACTCCCAGGAATGGTGACTACGCCGGAGCATTGGTTGACGGAGAGTGGAAGAAGTAGGATTAAATAAGCAGTGATTTTTTGAAGGCGGCGCATGGTGACATGGCCGCCTTCTTCCGCACGAAAAAAAGGGATGAGCAAAAGCACATCCCCTAAAGATTTAACAACAGAAAATTATATCAGCCGACTACCTTCTTGACAGCCTCGATAACACGGTCTGCCTGGAAGGGCTTAACGATGAAGTCCTTGGCACCGGACTGGATAGCCTCGATGACCATTGCCTGCTGACCCATGGCGGAACACATGATAACCTTTGCACCGCCGTCGCTTGCCTTTATATCCTTCAGCGCCTGGATACCGTCCTTCTCAGGCATGGTGATATCCATAAGCACAAGATCGGGCTTGAGCTCGCTGTACTTGGAAACCGCAACAGCTCCGTTCTCAGCTTCCCCGGCAACCTCGTAGCCGTTCTTGGTAAGTATGTCTTTGATCATCATGCGCATGAACGCTGCGTCGTCTACTACCAGTATCTTGGCCATGTTCAATACTCCTTACTATAAGATAGTTGATACTCACACACTGCTGACATTTTACACCAAAAAAACTGGTTTGTCTATCCCTTTTTTTAATCGGGGAAATGTAGTATAATGTACCTCGTGTATGACTAAAAGGGGGGCGGGCTTATGAAAAAAGGGCAGATCATCACCATAGGAAGAGAGCTGGGAAGCGGCGGACGCGAGATAGGAATGGAGCTGGCAAAGCGTCTGGACATACCTTTCTACGACAGCGTGCTGCTCGACGAGGCTGCGAAAAAAAGCGGCTTCAGCCGCGAGATCTTCGAGAAGCACGACGAGAGACCCACTAACAGTTTCCTGTATGCTCTGGCCATGGGGATGAACAGCATAGGCTCGGGATACCAGCGGCCGCTGATGCTGGACGTTTATCTGGCCCAGTTCAACACCATGAAGAAGCTGGCGGATGAGGGGCCCGGAGTGTTCATAGGCCGCTGCGCTGATTATGTGCTGGCGGATCGCGACCCTTTGTTCAATGTTTTTATCCATGCCGATATGGCTACGCGCATAAAGCGTACCGCGGAAAAACATTCGGTTTCCGAAAAAATGGCGGAAAAGCTGTGTCTGAGGGCTGACAAGGACAGAGCTTCATATTATAATTATTATTCGGATCATGCCTGGGGAGACGGCAGGTGCTACGATCTCTGCCTTAATGCCGGCAAGCTCGGCATCGAAAAGTCCGTGGAGATCATACTCAGCTGTCTTTGAAATAAAAACAGCGTTGCGAACATTATATAAGAAGGTGCAGGATGCCCGGAGTCACGGAAGACGGAAACAATAATGAGATAATGGAGGATTGCCTTAAAAGGCTGGCAGCCGGGGAGACTTCCGCAGTTGAAAAACTGTACGAGCTCACCCGCAGCCAGGTATACGGCTATATCCTTTCAATACTCAGGAATACTTCCGATGCCGAGGACATACTGCAGGACACATATGTCAAGCTCTGCCTGAACGCGGACCAGTATACCCCCAGGGGAAAGCCTCTGGCCTGGATACTGACCATAGCCAGGAATCTCTGCCTTATGAAGCTCAGGGGCAGAAAACGCATCGCCGACGTACCCGATTTTGACTGGGAAAGTGTGGTGGATGAGAACGGCGGGCCTGACAGTGAAGACAGGATGCTGCTGGAGGCTGCGCTGTCGGGGCTTTCGGAGGAAGAGAGCCAGATAGTCATGCTGCACGCCCTGTCAGGTCTGAAGCACAGGGAGATAGCACAGATGATGGACATGCCGCTTGCTACCGTGCTGTCGAAGTATAATCGGGCGCTTAAGAAGCTCAGGAAGATGATCGGGGAATGAAAAAGGATAACATCGAAAACAGATTAAAAAAAGCGGTGGAGCATGCAACTCCCGATGTTCTGGACGGGATAAAGAAACGTCTGGAAGGGGAGTGTGACGCAGTTGTGCCCATGGACTTTAGACAGGTAAGCCGCAGGCACCGCAGCAGGGCCTGGATAGGCGCACTGGCGGCAGCGGCCGTGCTGGTGGCCACTGTGAGCGCAGTGCTGCTTTCGGGAATAGGAAAGAAGCCGGTGGTGACCCTTACTCCCGCAGAGGGTGTATCGGAGGGCGGCGCTCTGCTCATCAGCGAGATAGTCAAGCTGGATCCCGGTTACGATCCCGAGGAGCTGGCAGCCTACAGCATAACGGAACTGGATACCATCTTAAGCAACACCAGACATTCCAAAGAGGGACAGGCAGCGGCACAGGCGCCCCTTCCCACCGAAGCTGCAGCTGATACGGCGCAGATGAAGGTGGAGGCCGGATCCGGAAACGGTCCCGATATACATCAGGAGACTGAGGAGGGCGTAAGCGACGCCGAAGACGGCCAGAAGCCCGGGGATGAAGCGGCGGCTGTTTCCGATAACGCTGTTACTGAAGAGGACGGAGAGCCGGAAGACAGCGTATCCTCCGATGAGGCTGAGGACGGGGCTGATGTTCAGGAATCCCCGGATGCGGATACGGAGGATGGCGGAGAAGAGGAAGAGCCGGAGGAAGAGTCCAGAGTTAAAAACGTCCTCTCCGAAGCAGAGATAGAGAAGCTCGCCTTAAGGGATGCGGGTATAGGCCGTGAAGAGGCACAGGGATTTTACATGAGCTCAAAGCTCCATACCTCATACGGGCTGGTCTACACGGTGGATTTTGAGACTGAGGAGTATACGTTCCATTACAGGATAGCTGAGGACGGGACGATGCTCACGGCAAATAAAGAGTTCAGATAAAAAATGATCCTTCGCGTCTGACTGAAGGATAAAATAAGGAGGAGAGAGTATGGCAGCATATCCAACACCCCATATCGCGGCAACGCCGGAGGATTTCGCAAAGACCGTGCTTATGCCCGGCGATCCCCTGAGATCAAAGTTCATCGCGGAGAATTTCCTTACGGACGCAAAGCTGATCAACAATGTCCGCGGGATCCAGGGTTACACCGGAACCTATGAAGGAACCAGGGTCTCCGTCATGGCCAGCGGCATGGGAATGCCTTCTATCGGAATTTACAGCTATGAACTCTTTAATTTTTTCGGGATTAGTAATATAATACGTATCGGGTCTGCCGGTTCGATAAATAACGACGTCAATGTCAGGGATATAATCTTTGCCATGGGAGCGTCCACAAACTCGAACTTTGCAAGACAGTTCCAGCTTCCCGGAACCTTTGCGCCGATAGCGGATTATAAGCTTTTGAAGACTGCCGTGGCCGAGGCCGATAAGCTGGGAGCCAGATACCACGTGGGAAACGTCCTGTCATCGGATACCTTTTACGATGCGCAGGAGGATGCGAATGAGCGCTGGATAAAGATGGGCGTGCTGGCCATTGAGATGGAGACCGCAGCCCTCTACATGAATGCCGCGAAGGCCGGGAAGAGGGCCCTCGGGCTGTTTACCGTATCCGATCACGTATTAAAGGGCGAGGCCCTTTCGGCGCAGGAGCGCCAGAACAGTTTCACTCAGATGATGGAGCTGGCATTAAAAACTGCTGTAAGCATGGAGGAAGAGGGGTTATGAAAGAACTGATGCTCATGTACCACCCGGTAAAGAAGGAGATCCGCTTTCTGGGGAAATTCAAAGGGAGCTTCGTAGAGATACCCTACGATGAGTGCCCGAGGCTTCAGAGATACGGTCCGGGTACGGGGGAATTTCTTCTTCAGAACCAGGGAACCCGCTTCTTTGATGATATCTGGGAGCAGTTCAACAAGGATAACGTTAATATCGTCTTCAAGGGAACGAAGATAGATTACGAGGATCTTCAGAAGAAGATCGCCGATTATAACGATACGAAGGGAAAGCAGATATTCAAGATCTCCAAGTACATCGAGCTTCCCAGCGTAAGCGAGATCTACGAGCAGATACTGGCGTTCTGCGATGAAACGCTGGAGCATTTCGAGAAGAATCTCAAGAATAACGAGACCAGGCAGACCTTCAGAAAGCGCAGGGAGCTTTTTGAGGAGCGCAAGGAGGCACTGAACAACAACGAAGTGAACCTCTGCCTGGTGGGTACCTATTCCTCGGGAAAGTCCACTTTCATAAACGCCATAATAGGCAAGCGCATACTTCCCGAGAGCATCAACTCCGAGACCGCCAAGATGTTCAAGATCCGGAACGAGGATGTGCCCAGGGTTTCCTTTATGGTAAACACCACCAAGGATGCAAGGCCCGACTACGTACAGGTCATGTGGAACGATGCCATAGGCCAGTTTGAGGTGCTCAGGGGCCTGGGTACCGTGGAAGAGAACATCAGGCGACAGCTTGAGCTGGAGACCACTGCCGTGGCCGAGCTTGGCCTTAAGCAGCACGAGCAGCTCTGCAGGATACTTAAGAAGCTCAATGATATACCCAATCACGAGCAGAAGGACGGCTCCGGCTTCGTGCGGGGCATAATAGAGGTAGGCTTCCCCATCCCTCTCTGCAGGAACATCAATTTCACCTTCTTTGATACTCCGGGAACGGATTCCAATTCCAGCGAGCATCTGCTGATACTGAAGGAGGCGCTGCAGCACCAGACCAATTCCATCCTCATCGTGCTTTATGAGCCCACCAAGATGGAGGGTACCGGTAATTCCGTGCTCTACAAGCTCATCGGAGGCTTTAAGGACGGAAGAAAGAATGAAGCGGGAGTGTCCATCGATCTGGACAGATCCTTCCATGTGATCAACCAGGCTGATACCAAGTCCAGCAAGGATCTTAAGCTCCTCAGAAATAAGAAGGTGGTGGTGAGCCTCAAGGAAGAGGACAAGATCTACGACGAAGAGGACATGGAGATAGATCTTGCAAGGGCAAGGCTCTTCTTCTGTTCTGCAAAGGCGGCCTATATCAGCAAGGCCATACAGAATGCGGTTGACCTTGAGGACGAGCGGACCTGGCTGGCCAACCATAAGCAGGAGCTGAACAATGAGCCTACCGTGGATCCCTTCACTGATAAGCCTACCAACATCTCCGCGGACAGCGGCTTGTTCTACCGCTACGATAAGCTGGCGGACGCTGATTTCGAGACCAAGCAGCTGCTGGCGGACTGCGAAGAGGCCGCAAACAAGTGCGATACTTCCCTGGAGGGCGTTGTCAACAGGATATATATAAATTCCGGTATGTACGCCATCGAGCAGGAGATCATCAAATATGCCCAGAAATATGCCCTGGCAGTGAAGGCGAAGGGGCTTTACGACGGCATAGAGAGCCTGATCAATTTCGTCAAGGTTGATTATGAGGCTATCGAAAACCAGGCAAGGCTTTCCAAGGAGCATATCGAGAAGAACATAGAGATAATGAAGACCAGCATGGTGACGGACATCGAGGAGTCCCACAGGGAATTCGTGGACCGTATCACCGACGACAGCCTGGAGACCCAGGTTGAGGAGATAAAGGATCTGGTCAAGGAGATAGAGAAGAGGCAGGAGCTTGCCAGCCGCCAGGCCGACAAGATGCAGTGGATCGCCCTTAAGCCGGAGATCTTCGAGAAGAAGAACACGGTCATTATAAGCGAGCTCAACAGATATCTCCAGGAGATCGATGATTATTACAAGCGCATCAGGGGCGATATCCTTGCTTCCCAGGTGCAGGAGCTGAAGAACATAATCATCAAGAAGATCAAGGAGTACAAAGGCATCGATGAGGAGCTGATCCGCAGGATAGCCAATATCTCCGATACGGAGATCCCCCCTTCGGAGATCGGGGCCCTCAAGATGAACGACTACATCAACGAGCAGAAGGCTATCCTGATCTTCAATACTATGGATAAGAAGGCCTACAAGCGGGATCTTGAGCGCGCCTTCAATGCACAGACGCTTGAGCAGTTCAAGGCCTACAAGGAAGAGATAATCAAGGTGGCTCAGGTGCGTACCGCACTGATGGTGGAGGAGTTCAAGAACAACATCGACACCATATCCGGAAGCCTGGAGCTTCTCATCAAGGATGAGGGCCGCGCTGTTGAAGAGCAGCAGAAGGCCAAGGAAGTGCTGGATATGATCGATGCCCAGGATGTGGCGCTGAACAAGCGTATATGGGCAGAAGAGTGAGTGCAGGCGGTCTGTAAATGATGAACGGGTGCTGTATCCGGAAGGATTGCCGGGTACAGCACTTTTTTCGTGAGTGACGCCGGGAGGATCTATGAACTCTTTCGTATTAAAAGCTTTTGTACTTACCCATGAGGGTAAGGTACGGAGCAATAACGAGGATAATTACAATCTGTTCGGTGACTATAAGAAGGATGTCTGTGTGAACCGTACGGAGTATGAGGCCGAAGCCGCAGAGGGTGACGCGGTGGCGGCTGTGTACGACGGGATGGGCGGTGAAGAGGCAGGAGAGGTCTCCGCGCTCCTGGCTGCCGAACATACCGAAGCCTTTCCGATCGGGGAAGTGCCGGTAAAGGGCCCGGAACATTTAAAGGCCGTGAATGAAATGGTCTGCGATATCATAAGCAGGCTGGGACGCAGGACGGGCACCACCGCCGTGCAGGTATTCTTCGGAAGCGGTAAAGCGCGCTGCGTGAACATAGGCGACAGCCGCGCTTACCTGTACAGGGAGGGGAAGCTCACGCAGCTCTCCGTGGACCACAGCGAGGGTCAGAGGATGATAGACCTGGGGCTGGCAACGCCGGAGGCTGCAAGGAAGAGTGCCAACTGGCACCGGCTGACCCAGCACATAGGCATAATGCCGGATGAATTTGTGATAGAGCCCCATGTAAGTGAAGAAATAGAACTTGCTGACAGGGATATCTTCCTCCTTGCCTCCGACGGGCTGACGGATATGCTGGAGGACGTTGAGACAGAAAGCATCCTGGAAAAAGTCCGGGACGGCAGCCTCAGGGACGCAGCATATGCACTTCTTGAGGCGGCGCTTGATGCAGGAGGAAGGGATAACACCACCATACTGCTGGTGCGCGCGGAAAAGGGGAATGAGTGATGGACACGGATCATTACAGGGCGATGGAGCCCTTCTGGGGTAAATGGAATATCGTACGGGAGCTGGGAGCAGGCAGCTACGGCAAGGTGTTCGAGATAAAGCGCGAAGATTTCAATATACACTCGGCACTTAAGATCGTGACCATACCTCCGGAGAAAAAAGACTGGGATGAAGCGATGCGCCGCTACATGGATGAGCGGACAGCCACCTCGTATTTCAAAAGCGTGGTGGACCAGTTTGTCAAAGAGATCGGTCTTTTGAGTGAGCTCCGGGGGCAGGGGAATATCGTAAGCTATGAAGACCATGATGTTATCGAACATGATGATCATCACGGCTGGGATATACTGCTGCGCATGGAGCTGCTGA
Organism: Lachnospiraceae bacterium; assembly: GCA_017518185.1. Classification (GTDB taxonomy): domain Bacteria; phylum Bacillota; class Clostridia; order Lachnospirales; family Lachnospiraceae; genus NK4A136. The sequence goes on along the minus strand of JAFWWB010000024.1, from coordinate 14,002 downwards.
CGCCTTTCCAGGACAGTCTTCCGGTGGGACGTTTTCTTGAACGTGACCGGGTGATAAAGCTGGGAATGGATATTTGCAGCGCGCTTAAATACTGCCAGTCGAAGAATGTCATCCACAGGGATGTTAAGCCCGGAAATGTTTTCCTTTCTGCTTCCGGGGATTATAAGATAGGGGATTTCGGTATAGCACGGACTGCCGATAAGACCATGGGCATGACCAATAAGGCAGGATCCATAAATTATATGGCTCCGGAGGTCTACAAAGGCGGAGAGTACGGCCCCAGGGTTGATATTTATTCTCTGGGCATCATGCTTTATGAGCTCTGCAACAGGAACAGGCTGCCTTTCTACCCGCCCTATCCGGAACTCATAGGCTACAACGATGAATATGAAGCAATAGGGAAGCGCATGAACGGGGAGGCGATGCCGCTGCCGGCTGATGCGCAGGATGAGCTCGGCCGGGTGATACTGAAGGCCTGTGCTTACGACCCGGCGGACAGATACGCAAATGCGGAGGAGTTCCGCCTGGCACTGGAGGCGGTGGCAGCCGTAAGCGGGAATGAACAGGCGCCGGAAGCAGTGCAGACAGCCACGGCTCCCGTCTGGCCGGATCCGCAGCAGGATATGCCGGGAGAGCAGAGCGCACAGCCGCAGCAGGATGTGGTGCAGCCTGAATATCGTCCGCAGATGGATACCGTGTATTCGGGACAGCAGCCCGTTTCGCAGCATTTGATGCCGGAGACCGGCGGAAATATGCGGACTGCTGATAATGACGGTACCATGTATATGTTTGGCGGCGCAGCTCCGGCAGCAGTGCCCGGACAGGGAATTCCCGGAGGGAATGCCGTGCCGCCTGCAGCGCCCTATGGTCAGCAGCAGATCCCGTATCAGCCGCAGCCGGTCCCTCAGCCTCAGCAGGTGCCTCAGCAGCAGGTACCGTATCAACAGCAGAGTCAGAATCCACAGCAGCCGTTACCTCAGCAGCAGACGCCGTACCGGCCACAGCCGGGGAAGGAAACACAGCCGTCTGTGACGGATGGGACAAAGGGCCTCCTTAAACAGGTGCTTATGCCCATGGTGCCGGTTGCCATGCTGTTCATACTCATATGTATCTGCCTGGCGGCAAATTCCTGGAGTTTAAGTGATATGTCAGCCTCCACTGCACCCCTGATACTGTATCCGGCGGGGCTCATCCTTGTGTCGGCAGCTTTCGTGAGTGCCCATGTCATGGAAAAGAAAAATGCGGAGAGTAACGGAAGGGCGGGAACGGGTATAAGCAGGATGATACCCGGGACCGTTGCGTGCACGGTCATCAGCGTGATGCTGACATTTACACTGTTCATAACCGGCGCAAACAAGTCTTTCCTTATCTTCCTGGGGATACCGGCGATAATATGCGGAATGCTTTTCGGCGGTATACCTGCGCTCATAGCAGAAGCGGGACGGGTGATCGGGATGGTACTGATCGTTATTGCCATGGGAGGAACAGCCGAAGGCGTGTTCAGTTTTATATCTTTTTATCTGTTTGAGGAGATCCCCTTTCATCTGTTTGTGATACAGATGGAGAGGAATAACGGGGAAGAGGATAAGACCGGGAAGATCCTGTGTACCGCGGCCTTTTTGATCTTCTTTCCTTTTATCGTTTTGCTGGCGGCAAACGCGTTTAATTTCTGGGTCGGGCTTATCGGCAGGACACTTAAGGGGGCAGTCATTTATGCCATGGTGACAGGGCTATCCCTGCTGATCGCCCTGCCGCTGAAGAAGAGGATGGATGGAAAAACATCCGGGGAAGTGAGGGGATAATGGCTGATACTATCATAATGATAGGAAAAATGTGAAAGCATTTCATGAAATGTGATAAGTTTGCGCAATAAGGCTCATTAAATGTGAGATGAACGATTGAAAAGCCTCATAAAATGTGATAGACTTTTTCCCGCAGGAGGGTCGGGAGATGTATCTGAAGCGTAAAATAGATGATTTTCTGCTTGCATGGAAAGCCGATCCGGAACGAAACCCTCTTCTGATCAAGGGGGCAAGGCAGGTAGGAAAAACTGAATCAATAAAGCAGTTTGCTGATCATAATTACAGTAATTGTGTTTATATAAATTTCGCTCTTGAAAAAAAATATATGACTATAGCGGACGAGGGATATGATGTTGATACAGTGATAAAGCATATCTCATTGATAAATCCGCAGTTCGGATTTCCCGAAAAAGATACACTTATCGTTTTTGATGAGATCCAGGAGTACCCCGATATAGCTACAACACTTAAGTCTTTTAAGCTTGACGGAAGATTTGATGTGATATGCAGCGGGTCTATGCTGGGGATCAATCATAAGAAGATACATAGCAACAGTGTAGGGTACAAGACGGATCATGAAATGTATTCCATGGACTTTGAGGAGTTTCTGTGGGCGAAGGGATACTCGGATGAGCAGATAAAAGAGATCCCGGGCCATATGATCGATAACAGACCCTTCAGCAGTACAGAAATGTCCGTGTTCAAGGCATTATTCCTTGACTATTGTGTTCTTGGTGGGATGCCGGCGGTAGTCAGCCGTTATATAAATACAGGCTTATTCACGGGAATCCCGGATATACAGGCCCAGATCAGGCTCGATTATGAAGAAGATGTCAGAAAATACGCGGAAGGGCTGGATCAGACGAAGATCTTAAGTGTTTACAGAAGCATACCTGCCCAGCTGGCAAAGGAGAATAAGAAGTACCAGTTTAACAAAATAGCGCCCAATGCCCGTTCAAGAGAGTACAGCGGCTGTATAGAATGGCTTATAGATGCGGGAGTGGTTTCGGAGTGTAACTGTCTGATGTATCCCGAACTGCCCTTCAAAGGTAATGCCGATATGTCCAAGTTTAAGCTGTATTATCCTGACACAGGACTTCTTGTTTCAGCTCTGGATGATGAGGCACAGGAGGATCTCAGAAGTAATAAGAACCTTGGCGTATACAAAGGAGCTCTGTATGAAAACTTCGTGGCGGAGGCTTTTCTCAAACAGGGGCTGGGATTGTACTATTATAAGAAAGAGAATTCAACGCTGGAAGAGGATTTCTTTGTAAGGACCGGGAATGAGCTGATACCCGTGGAAGTGAAATCGAACGATCATGCTTCGAGATCATTATCTGCACTGATCAAAAATGAAAAATACAGTGATATAAAGCGTGGTATCAAGCTGGGAGATCTTAATACCTGTAATTCCGGCAGTATCATCTCTTTTCCTTATTTCTGTGCGTTTATGATAAAGGAGTATCTGAGAAGTCTGGGATGATATATTATTGCAGGACTTGTAGTGTCATTGAAGAAAACTATTAGGAAAGTGAGGGGATAATGGCTGATACAATAATACAGATAGGTAACAGGGAATTAAGAATAGATTTATATAGATCGATTTATCATGACTGTTCAGACTGTGAACAGGGAAGGATCTTTCTGTTTTCGGCAAAGCTTATCCCGAATATGCCTTACGGTGGGAGCGAACGTGTATTGCTGAAAGACGGGAAGACCCCTTTTTACATTGTCACGGCTTTTGACGGCAATAACACCGAAATCATAGAGGATACGGAGCTCAGCTATGCCGAGCTTGCGGATGTGGCAAATCAAAGCGGGGTGAGCTACTTTATGCTGGTCAGGCGTGCCATGGAGATAGCTGTTATCCCTAAGGGGATGCTGCCTCCCATGGGAACCGGACCGCTGGATGAGTCTCTGGTCAGGGAACTGTTCGGGGAAAAGACAGATGTACAGGGGAGTACCCCTTGCGCTAAAAAGCAGGAACCAGAGATACAGATAACAGGATATCCCGGAAAAGTAGTAACAGAGCTTCCTAAAATAGTAAAAAAGGAACCTTCCGCTTCCGAGTATGCAAAAAACGGTTGGATCCGGACGGAGAGCGGACAGATCAGGATCAAGGAAGAGCCAAAACCGGATATGAAGCTGGTCATTGATACGGCTCTACCTCTGCTCCTGAGATGTGACAAAGCAGGATTGGAAAACGATCATCTGGGATGTGAGGATGTGCAAGGACCATATTGGAATATAGAGGATGAAACGGGGTTAGAATGGTACAAAGCTGACAGAAACGCAGATATATCCGAGGTTTTGGAAAGCCTCATCTCGATGCTGGACTGGATGAAGGGGAATGCTGTTAACGAGCTCTATTTTGTAGCGCCCAGATACTCCATCGGCGTTCATTTCAGGACAGCAGAGAAATATATCCTGTTTTGGAACATTGACAAGATCGACCATAAGAAAAAAAATGAACTCAGGATGATCATACGGCGCTCCGGACATAACATCATGCTTTATAATCGGTATTTCCGCAGGGATCTGTTAACAGGAGATGAATATATATATGAAGGAGGCAGGAGGATGCTGGACGTGGATGTGTATGAATATTGTATTAGGAAGATTAAAAGGGTAGTACTATTATAGCCGGATATGAGGAAGGATGCAGAAGGAATAGGAAATCGGATAGCAACAATGGCTCGAAGGAGTGGATTAAGGAGGGATTAAAATATGAGGATTCAGACAGGATGGGAATCGGTGATCAGGGGGGAGCTGCCGGTACGAGTACGCTGGAAGTGCTCTGCCTGCGGAAAAGACAACGAAACGATCGATACCATAAAATATGAAGGAAGAGCGAGAGGCGGGACGAATGCCAATAGAACCGAACTCAACGATAAGGCTGTAAAGAACGGTCTTGTGGATGCACAGAAAAAGCTTAAAGACCTGAACAAAGGTAACTGGGCCAATGCTGGGCTTGAAAAGTGTTCCTGTTCCGGATGCTCGCAGAGAGAACCATGGACTGCGGGGATGGAACTGGTCATGCTCCCCCGTGTATTAAATAGCCTTATATTCTTGGTCGGCATCTTTGCCACTTTTGTATTGATCAAATATGAAGCCATGATGCTCATATATGTGCCCGCGCTGACAGTACTGCTCCTTCTTATGCCGGCGATCATCTATTACATCAAGGCAACTGTATTACTGATAAAGATAAAAAAGCTTCCGAAGGAATCCATACCTGTGGTAACAATAGTGAGGGGATCCGATAGCGGACGGCCCGGGACGGAAACGGCGCAAAACAGTGCGGCGACCCTCCAGGAGGGGTGGAGGTGTGCCTTCTGTAATAAAATGAACCCGGATTTCATGGGCTTCTGCTCATGCGGAAAATCCAGGGGGGAAACAAAGAAAAGGGAAGCGGAAAGGAGCGTGGGTTAAGATGTCGAGTACACAGTTTACGCAACTTAAACAGGTAGCGGTTCCGGTACGATACAGGTGTCCTTACTGTAAAGAAAATGTAGATACTTTTGTTGTGCGGGCCGGGTTCGGAATGACCTATGGCAGGACCGGGTTCGGACACAGTCTTTCAAGAAGTGAGGAAATAAAGCTTTCGGAAGAAGCTGAAAAATCGGCGGTGAACATAGTACGTGACTTTTACGCTATGAAGCCGGAAGAAATGATGAGGTTTTTAGATTCATCCTGCCCGAAATGCAAGGAAAGAAATAAATGGATACCTATTCCACGGAAAACGAGTATCGGGTTTGTGATGTTTGCGCTTGATATACTGCTTTTTCTGGTATTTATATATGTTACTCTTATGTGGAGGTGGAATGCGGCGCTTTGTCTGGCGTTTATAATTCTCCTTAATGTCGGTGTTATCGCCTGGAGGATCATAAGCTACATCAAGGGCAAAAAGGAAAGAAAGGCGATAATAGAAAGCATTTATGCCGAATGCGATCCGCATATTACCATGGAGCTTGAGGATCTGGTCAAAGCCGCAGGGCTTACATATGCGTATGAGAGTACGGGGGGAAAGCTGAAACTGGATACCCACGAAGAGAAGGGGATAACCTTCCATTGGGGTGATTGATCGTATAGAAGCGCAGCGTGAAGCTTAAAAGGGTGTTTTTCAGTAAATAACAGGAAAGAGGCAGAAAGCTTATGATCTATACAGAAGAAGACGGGATACTCTGCCCGTCATGTATGATGCCCCAGAGGGCGGTAAACGGACTTACGTTCTGTTCGGACTGCGGAAGCCCGATGGAGATCGAGAACAAGCCGTATCAGTTAAAGCCCGGTACCATGATCGCGAACAGATACATCGTGGGACGTGTACTGGGGCAGGGGGGTTTTGGTATCACCTATATAGGCTATGATACTAAGCTCTCCGGTCGCGTGGCCATAAAGGAGTATTTCCCTGTCGGCTGCGTTGACCGTAGGGCCGGCGACGGGACCGATATAACGGTTACCGCCGGAAACGAAGCGCCTGTATTTGAAAGACAAAAGAAACGTTTCATTGAGGAAGCAAAGATCCTGGCTAGGTTCCTTACGGAACGCACCATAGTAAGTGTCAGCGATATCATCACGGAAAACAACACGGCTTATACCGTTATGAGCCTGATACTTGGCAGGACCCTCTCCGAATATCTGAAGGACAGGGGGAAGATGAGCTTTAACGAGGCTTACAGTATGATGAGACCTATAATGGTCTCCCTCGGAAAGGTTCATGCAGCAGGGCTTATACACCGGGATCTGAGCCCGTCAAATATCATGGTCCAGGAGGACGGAAGCCTTATCCTTCTGGATTTCGGTTCGGCGCGCGAATATGATGAGGATAATGACAGGAGCATGTCGGTCATACTGAAGCCGGGGTATGCGCCTTCGGAACAGTATGTTTCACACGGTCTGCAGGGCCCGTGGACAGATGTATATTCCATGTGCGCCACCATATACAAGATGATCACCGGAGTCACACCTGCAAATGCCCTGATGAGGATGGGGGCTGACACGCTTAAAGCACCTTCGGAGCTTGGAAGTGCCATCTCTCCGGAGCAGGAGGCTGTCCTGCTTAAGGGACTCGGTGTTAATATGGATAGCCGCTATCATACAATGGATGACCTTATCCATGCCCTGGATGGAGCCGTTGAGGGTGATGTGACACGTATGCTGTTCACCGCGCCGGCAGCTCCGGAACAGAGGGCGGAGACGCGGACAGCCGTGGAATATAGGGCTGCGGAGCCTGAGCCTGTGGTCCATCAGCCTGTCGTAAACAACGTGGCGCCCAAACCGGTGATGGACGAAAGAACAGCCGCTGCAGTGGCTGCGGATCAGACCGTTTATATTTACGGGACGCCGCAGGCAGTTGTGTCGCAGAAAACGGGGGCGCAGACGCAGACAATACATACGCAGACGCCACAGACTACATCATCACAGGCCGTGGCATCACCGGTACAGGGATCGCAGGCGACTGTATCACCGGCCGGAACGGCGCCGGCACAGACAACACAGACACCGCGGGCACAGGCGCAGGCAACAAAGCCTGCCACAGCGCCTGCCGTAGCTGAACAGAAGGAAGAACGGCCTGCGGCTGAAACAAAAACTGTCAAAACGCCTAAGAAGCGGGGCATAAAAGCCTGGATGGTTATCGCGGCAGCAGTAATTGTTATTGGCATCATCGTTGCTGCTGTTGCCGTGATCAAGCGTGTGAGGTCTTCAGATGATATGGCCGCGTATACGATAAACGATGAGGGGTATATTGTTTTTGGCAGATATGAGCAGGATGGGAATACATCTAACGGCCCGGAGGATATTGAATGGGAGATCATCAAAATAGATGAAGAAAATAACAGGCTGTTTCTGGTAAGCAGATATATCCTGGACTGCCAGCCTTATAATTCTGAGAGCGTCTATGTAAACTGGGAAACCTGTTCACTCCGCAGCTGGCTTAATGAAGATTTTTGTGATTCTGCTTTTACAGAAGCTGAAAAAAAACGGATACTCACAACAAAACTAAGTAATCTTCCGAATTCCACGTTTGATACATTTGGGGGAAAAGATACGGAAGACAAGCTTTTCTGCCTGAGTATAGATGACATTGAGGCAAAATACACCTGTAATCATGGGGATTCTGAAAAGAATGTTAAGTACTATCAGGATCTGATGACGGAAGCTACACCGTATGCGGAAAGCGAAAAGGTGAAGGTGACTATGAGTGCTATAAGCATGAATGACTTTGACAGTTTATATGATGCGATCGGGTATGACAGAAGCTGCATAGGCAATAGATGTGGTTATTGGTGGTTGAGAAATCCGGATAAATTAGGGCAAAGTGCGTATTATTCTTCTCCTGACGGAGTGATCGGGTGGCATAACCCTGTTGCTAAGGCTGGGATAGGTGTCCGTCCCGCCATGTACATCAAACGTTTATAAGCCATATAACTTGTGCTTATATGTTACAGGAGCAGAAAAGGGAACGAAAGTACGATGAACTATAACAGTATGCTGAACATCATAACGAATGAGGGACTGCCTGCGCATGTGAACGGCCCGGAAAGTGTCAGCGGAGAGGTGATCCTTCAAAAAACGAAAGACGGAAAGTATGCCGTATACAGGGTGGACGGGCATGCAGTGCTGGGATTGCAGGAGCATGACAGTGCAGAGAGTGCCTATTCGGATGTCGTATCCCAGCTGAGAACCCAGAAAAAAATGGATCATGCGTACACGATGTCAGCACCGGCAGCATCAGCTGCAACATCTGCGACAGCCACCACGACAACTGCAGCTGCCATGACATCGGCGACGGGTACCTTCGGGGCGGAAGAGAAGGCTCAGCAGCTCAGAGACCGGGTTCTTAATGAGATCAAAGGGGCATGTTCGTCGGCAATAACCTCAGCCGTATTTCTGGGCATTCTTATTATAATCTTTATACTGGCAGGAGATCAGTTTAGCTGGAAAGGAGCCCTGCTTGTATTTGCAGCATCGTTGTTTTTGGGAATCTATACGATCTATGAGATCATCTTAATTATAACCTGGTACATGAAATATAGGAAATACAGAAGTGTTAAAAGTGGAGGACGTAATAATGGCCGGGAAAATGAGAAAACTGCCGATCGGAATACGGAGCTTTGAAAAAATGATCAGGGATGGATTCCTGTATGTGGACAAGACGGAGTATATTTATCGCCTTGTCAGCGATGGTGCTCCGTATTTCTTAAGCCGTCCCCGGCGCTTTGGAAAGAGCCTTCTGCTTTCGACACTGCGAGCCTTCTGGGAGGGGAAAAGGGAACTGTTTGAGGGATTGGCGATCACCCGGCTGATGGAAGAGGACGGAAAAGCGTGGGAGCCGTATCCTGTGTTCTATTTCGATTTTAACAAGGCCAATTATCAGCGGACAACAGCACTTGAAGAGGTCCTGGATGATCATCTGAAAGAATGGGAAAAGATATACGGGGAAACATACAGCAGTGAAGGCCTTGAGTCGCGCTTCCAGCATCTGCTTGTTGCTGCGAAAGAACAGACGGGGAAGAACGTGGTCGTGCTCGTGGATGAGTATGACAAGCCGCTGCTTGAGACGATGGCAAAAGAGGAATTGGAGGAACACAACAAGGCGGTCTTCAAGGGCTTTTTCAGTACTCTAAAAAGCTATGACGCATACATCCGCTTTGTTTTTCTGACAGGAGTTACAAAGTTCAGCAAGGTAAGTATTTTCAGCGATCTGAATCAGCTGCGGGATATCTCTCTGTTAAGGGAATATTCGGGAATCTGCGGGATCACTGAGACAGAACTTAAAGAGAATTTTGCACCCGAGATCAGGGCGATGGCGGAGAGCAGAGGCATCTCGACAGAGGCATGCCTGGGTAAGCTTAAGCAGATGTATGACGGATATCATTTTCACTATAGGGCTGAGGGAGTTTATAACCCCTTCAGTCTGCTGAATTCGCTCGCGTCGCAGGAATTCGGCGCATACTGGTTTTCTACGGGGACACCGACCTTTTTGCTTAAAAAACTGGAAGAGATCGATTTTGATGCCAGAGAATTTACAGGCGGGGAGCTCTATGCGGACGAGGACAGCTTAAGTGACTACAGGGCTGATAATGAGGATCCTCTGCCCCTGTTCTATCAGACAGGCTATCTTACGATCACCGGCTATGATGAGGAGACGAGGAGCTGCGGGCTCGGATACCCCAATGACGAAGTACGGTATGGCTTTTTAAAGAGTCTTGCGCCAACCTATCTGCACACACCGAGTGTGTCTAATCCGATGGATATACGGAATTTCTTAAAGGATATCCGGAGCGGAGAAACAGACCGGCTGAAAGAACGTTTCACGGCTATCTTTGCCAGACTGCCCTATACGACGGAGGAAAAGCCTTCAGAGAGGGACTTCCAGAATGTGGTCTATATCGTCTTTATGCTTCTGGGACAGTTTGTACGTACTGAGATACACAGTGCGAAAGGGAGGGCGGATGTCATAGTTGAAACGGAAGATTATGTCTATATCTTCGAGTTCAAGCGTGACCGCAGTGCCGCGGAAGCGTTGAGTCAGATCACGGATAAGGGCTATGATAAGCCTTATGCCGCTGATCCGAGGAAGCTCATTAAGATCGGAGCAAATTTTAATTCAAAAGAGTGCAATCTGGACGGCTGGGAAGTTGCATAAGCCGGGCAGATAGATGAAACAATAAAGACGGATATGATATTGTCAGTATGTCCCAACGCAAAGGCCGGTTATACAAAGGAAGGCTCAGCAGCTCAGAGACCGGGTTCTTAATGAGATCAAAGGGGCATGTTCGTCGGCAATAACCTCAGCCGTATTTCTGGGCATTCTTATTATTATCTTTATACTGGCAGGAGATCAGTTTAGCTGGAAAGGAGCCCTGCTTGTATTTGCAGCATCGTTGTTTTTGGGAATCTATACGATCTATGAGATCATCTTAATTATAACCGGGTACATGAAATATAAAAAAGCAGGATCACAACGGCGCATAACAGCCGAAGGAGATAATAAAGAGACTAAGAGAGGAGGACTAGAAAAATGACAGGAAGAGATGAGTATCTGGGACGTATCAGCAGGCAGGGGGAGGCTGAAGCAAAGAAATGGATGCCTTTTGCGTCCATAAGCGGGATCATTTTTCTGGTGGCGACTATATGGGCGTATATTGCAACGAAGGATATGGTCATAACCCTGGCAGCTGTTGGGTTCACTGTCTGGTGGCCTATGTTCGGATTCTCCCATGTGTTAGACGGAAAGAGCATGGCAAATCATCCTGAAAAACTTAAATGGTTAAAAAAATCCCCGCAGATGTATTATGACATGGCAGATGTACTTTTTAAGGACATTATATACGAGGATGAAGATGTTATCCTTTCGAAAGGAGCGGTAGCAAACGCAAGAAACCTTTCGCAGATAGCTTATACGAAGGATGTATTTCTTGTATATAAATATCAGAACAGGGCAAGGATCACTATTGTGACGTTTACAACAGCTGAGTTGCTCGTCCTGCTTACCGCAGGTAACCCTGTTATCATAAACATAAAGAAGAAGACCGGCGCCGGGGTATTAGCGGATACGATATTGTCAGTATGTCCCAACGCAAAGGCCGGTTATACAAAGGAAGGCCTGGAATACGCTAATATGATGAAGCAGAACAGGAGCTGAGCGGGACGATATAATAGAAAGCATTACAGGAGGAAGAATAGAAAATAAGCAGAATAGGGAGAGGAAGCTACAGAGGCGGAATAGCTGTAGGAGCGGCATTGTTTTTTTTCGGTCTGATATCCGAGAATACGTATGCCGGAACGATCGGTCTCATCGGATTGATCACTATGTGCATAATGGCTAAAAAAATCTGGCTGCAGGATAACCCGCTATTTGATAAGAAGAACAGGGGGAAAGCGAAGAGCAGCGAATATGCTTCATTCATGGAAAAAATGAGTGAGGTGAAAGAAAAAGATGAAAACGGTAATGTGGTGGCCGGGACTGACGGCGATGCGGCTGCGGATGACACCGGAGAAAAAAGGCAGGTGGAAGAGGTTCCGCGTGCCATGTCGGTCATACATATTCTGTTTTTTGCCGTTTCGTTCTTTGTTTCCCTTATGCTGTATGTGATGACTGTATTTGCCAACAAGGGCGGGTCGTTTATTCCCAGTCTTTTGTTTACCGGTCTTGTGCTGTTCATGCTTTTTCTTGTAGTGAGGGGCTATCGCTGTTCAAAAAAATATACTTTCATATCCTTCGGATTGAATACGCTGATACTCCTGTTCCTTTTAATATCAAAAGGCGTTTTCTCGGCCAAGATCGATGAAGCAAAACAGTATATACCCGCTGACAAAAAGATCTATGTACATCCGTATATTACACCATATTTTAAATCCTATGTGCACGGAGGGGAGTTCTATACGAAGCCGCGGGTCAGCGTTGTGATCGACGGCAAAGAGCTTAAAAGCGGTGAAGCGATTAAGATAACATTGGGAGAATCGAAGGTTGAGCGGATCATGGCCAGCTGTGTGTACCAGGGGAAGACAGAAAGCAATGACAGGTATGAACACTATACCATCGAAACCTACGAGCTCAATAAGCCGAAAAAAGCGTTAGTTATGCTGGGATCAGCCATTTCAGTCGATGTTGATTATACTCTGCAAAGAGAAATTCCTTTCTGGAGTGTTGTGTTCTTTTCTAAGAAATCGCAGATACCGATCAGTGAAGCTGATACAGCCGCGAAGAGCTATGGTATAATTACCTGTTCTGCCGGTATTCAGGATGGTGCTGCAACTGATCAAAAAGCAGATAAAACTCTATAATGTTTATTGATGGGAAGAAAATAACAGGCAGAGTTGATGACAGCATATGCTGTTACAAATAACATAACAACAAGGAGAAAAGAAAAATGGGAAGTGGTGTTATTCAGGTTGATGCGGATCTTCTGAGAGAGAAGGCAGGTGAAGTGGCAAGGATCAAGGAAGATCTTGACAATGCCATCACACGGCTGACTACTTTTGTTGATTGGCTTAATGCAATCTGTAAAGGTGAGGCGCAGGAAAGCCATTACAACAGATTTCATTCAATGAAGTCCACTCTTGATACTTTTTCACAGCGGCTGGAGGAGTACGCTGAGCTCATGAATATGTCTGCTGACAAAATGGAAGCAAAGGATATCGAAAGTCAGCAGACGATTGATTCTACGCTGGGCAGTATTCAATAAGGAGCCCCGGTCATGGATTATGCTCTGGTTACGCTTTTCTTTCCGAGGCTCAACAGGCGGGAGGATATGGAGTTGCCTGCCCGTATGCTGATCTCTGAGCTTACGGAAAGTATCATTTTATCGCTGAAAAAGTATGACAGCGGTTCTTTCGGATATATTGAGGCTCTGACCCTGAAATGTGATGGTAAGATCCTTAACCGCGATCTTACCCTGGCGGATTACAGGATCTGGGACGGAAGTGTGATCGAAGCTGAAGGATGACGCAGAGCTGTAAAGCGGTAAACAAGCAGTAAAAAACGGGCCCGGTAAGGGCCCGTTTTCTTGTGGTGTGATTTTTTTTCGGGAGTTGTTTTTTTCGGGCGGATGTGTTACCATTTTTTCAAAGCATAGTGTATCACGCCGTCTTTTTCTGAATCTATTTGGAAACTGGGATCTCCTGTGCTTATACCCATTATTAATGTATATGCAGGAGGATCCGGATACAGACGGATATTTGGTCATGTGTTTCCTCCTGCGGAAGCCTTGTGAAAGGAGGGAACCGAATGACCAAAGATGAAGCGATGAAACCTGCCGATGGGCCTGGGACAGTGCCGGAACGCAGGCAGTTTCATCCAGCGTATGAGGGAGCAACGGAACTGGAGCTTATCGAAAACGCAGCTGATCTTGTGTTTGAGAGGGAGCTGGCACTGAACGAATTGCCGCGGAGGATCGACCTGCTCGTTATACTTAAGAATGACGGGACAGAGATCAGAAGTGTGCTGGGGCGGATATTCCGAAGGATTAACGTGTGGGAGTTCAAATCCCCGCATGACAGCCTTACGGTATATGATTATCATAAGACGCTCAGCTACGTGTACCAGTATCTGTCGGAATACGGAAAAGGAAGAGCGGTATCGGACTGTACCATAAGCTTTCTCAAAGAGGGAAAGCCCCGGGAACTTATGAAGGAGTTGAAGCTGCTGGGATACACGGAGAAAAAGATACAGCCGGGGCTGTACTGGTACC
>JAFWWB010000023.1 GCA_017518185.1 Lachnospiraceae bacterium | reverse complement strand
GCGCTTGATATCTACAGGAAGAGAGACAGCGTCGAGAAGATCTTCCGGATGTTGAAGACCGGGCTTGAGTATGATACGTTCAGCGTTCACAGTCAGAAGTCGCTCGAGAGTAAAACATATGTGATGTTCATTGCGAGTATTGTCCGTAATCATATGTTTCAACAGCTAAAGCAGGTTGCGCTGAAAGAAAAAGACAAAAAGAACTATACGGTCCCTGCTGCGATCAGTGAACTGGAAAAAGTCACTGCCGTGAAAAACAGCAAGGGTGTTTATATCAGGAGATATGGACTTACTGCAAAACAGAAAAAGATCCTGACACAGTTCGGAATCACGGAAAGCTATCTGAATAAGCTGACAAAAGAGGTTAACAAGAGATTTTAGTTATAGGAATTTGGAGAAGTTAAGGTTAGATCAGTCCCTTGTCTGCCGCTGCGTAAATCCTGTTAATCGAATGAGACGCCTTTGCCGCATCCAGCTTTAAGGCCGTAAGGATACAGGACCTGTCCACAGGTGTACCCAGGATGGCCGCCGCAAACGCCGCCTCGATCGCGATATATTTGATGTTGCTGCCGCTCAGCTCATAGAGCGAAGCCAGCTCGTCAAAGTCCACATCTCCCGCCACCTCTGTCTCCGGAGGGAAGATGCCCCGCCATATCTTTGCCCTGGTCTCCTCGTCGGGCATCGGCACCTGTATAATATAGGTGATCCTGCGGAAAAAGGCCTCGTCAAAATTGTTTTTGTGATTGGTAGCCAAGACGATGACCCCGTCGTACTGCTCCATCCTCTGCAGCAGATAGGCGGTCTCCGCGTTAGCGTATTTGTCGTTCGAGTGCGCGACCTCGGTCCTCTTTGCAAAGAGGGCGTCTGCCTCGTCAAAAAACAGTATCGCGTTTATGTTGCGGGCCTGGTCAAAGAGCTCTCCGAGCTTTTTTTCGGTCTCCCCCACATACTTGTCCATGATGCGGGAGGTATCCACCTGGAAGAGCCGAAGGCCCGTCTCTCTTGCCAGCACCTGGGCTGTCATGGTCTTGCCGGTGCCGGGCGGCCCGTAAAGCAACACCGATACTCCCCTGCCGTAGGGGAGCTTTTTGTCAAAGCCACCGCTGCGTGTCACCTGATGCCGCAGCTTTACGACCTGTATCACAAAGTCGAGCATCCTCGTCTGCGCCTCGGGCAGCACCAGGTCCTCTCTCTTAAATCCTCCCTCGATGGGCTTTGCCATTCCGTTCAGCCTGCCCCTTGCCTCCTCAAACAGGATGTCTGACATGAGGTCTCTGATATCGGCCTCGACTGCTCGCTCCGGCAGGTCATGCGACAGCCGGATGACCGCCTGGCGTATACGGTCGGGAAGCAGGTTGTAGGTGCCTGCCAGTCCCGCGGAGAGCTTTGATACCGCGGTCAGCTTTTCCCGCTTTGCGAAATGCTCCCATAGGCTCTGCTGCTCCACGTTTCCGGGTGCCTTTATCTCCGCGAAAAAGGCATGCTCCTCGGAAAAGATACCTGGCAGGGGCCGATCTGTACAAAGACAGACCGTATCTAAAAACCTGCGCAGCCTGCGGAGCAGGAATATCAGCGCATCCTCCCTGTCCGCAGGCTCGTTTATGACAAGACAGGGGGTAATGCCTCTGAACAGGCACCAAGTGATGAGATTGCCCTCCCACACCCTCCTGTCCTCCTCGGAATGGGAAAGGATATATCCGGCGTCCACCTCCAGCATATCGCCCGGGAGCACCTGCGAGAGGATGAACCTCTTGCCGCATCCCGGCGCACCGTAAAGGTACAAAAGCCTCGAGGCTATACCCTTCTTTTTGGTCTCGTTGAGGAAACGGACACATCTTTCCGCCGTCTCCTCCTGGTGAAAGAGCCTGTCCTTTTTCTTTTCCCGGAGGCTGCAAAAGCTGCCGAGCCCGTCCGGAATATGATCCGCGCCCATGATGTATTCAAAGGCCGTTTTCCTGATCGCGAGCGGCCTCTCCAAGAGCGCGCTCGCGCCGTCGAGCCTCCAGTCGGTGAGCAGCACTGCGTTCAGCGGGTGCTCCCTGTCAAAGAGCTCGAATACATCCTCATTGCCGGCGTCTGAAAAGAGGCTGTAGAGCCGCCTCGCCAGCCAGAGCGAGCACCGGGCCCTCTCGCCGTCCCTGTCCAGCTCCGCAAAGCTGTAGAGAAAGGCCGGGTCAATATCCGGGGCCATCGCCGCCGACAGCAGGAAAAACTGAAAGTCCGAAAGGGACAGCTTTTCCCTTACCAAAAGGAGCGGAATGTCGGCTCCTTTGGAAACAGCGGCCTCCATCCTCGAGCGGATGTAGTTCCATCCTTCCACAAGAGAGGGCTCCTTTGGCTCCGCGGCAGTGCCCATCCCGGCATATCCCTCCCTCTCCGGGCGTGCAGCCAGCGTCCTTGCGGCATTGCTAAGCTGTATCATAAGGCTGTATATCAGATCCCTTGTATCCTCAAAAGGAATGGTCGTATCCATAATGTTTTAGAGCACTACCTCCACCGTAAACTCGTACTGTCCTTTTGCAGCGGGGGTGACGTTCGTTATCTTGTACATGTAGCCGGAATCCAGCGTAAACTCATCCTGTCCCCTGCCGACACCGTTCTTTGTGTACATGGTATCGGAAAACATTCCCCTGGTCCCCTTCTTCAGGTTCATGATGAAAATATGGGAGCCGGTGATATCCTGGAAATGGGCCTTGCTGCCCTTGTCGCCTGTGATGCTCGCCTGCTTTTTGAGCTCCTTCTTTCTGGTGGGGTCGGTCTCGGCATCTGCCATCCTCTGGTATTTCCTGGCCAGTCCGTCGTTGGTGATATCATTCGCCCACCGCTTCGCAAAAAACCTGTTCGTAGAGGTGCTGACAAAGGCAGCGTCCCTGTACAGGCAGCCCTCAAAGCATTTGTAGGCTCCGGTCGAAAACATCTTTTCATGGTCGATACTGCCGTCCTCAGCCAGGCAGTTATCCTTGTCTTCCGGCGAGATGCCGTCGCAGGTATTTAAGAGGTAGGTCAGCATCCCGTCGTCCACTCCTCTGAATGTCGTCAGCTCCACGGGGAGCGGGTGCTTTGCCATAGCACCCTTTATCGTGCTTACGGTGTGCTGGAGCTCATCGTCCACATCATCCTGTCCGCGCAGACGCCTGTTTATATCGCCGGAATCGGTGGTATATTCGTCCATGGCTGCCGCCTCTTCGGGAGTAAGCGAAGCCTTGTCCGCGTTTGCCATCTTGAGGTAAGCCGGCCTGTGGACATCATCATGTTGCCCAAAATAACCTTCGTATGACTGCTGCTTGCTCTTGAAATCCCCGAAGGCTCCCGCAGACTGCGACTTTATATCGGGATTTCCTTTGGAGTTTTGGACCTTGCAGATTATCTCGACGCCATTGAAGCTGACATTAAACTGAGGTGCATCCTTATTTTGCGGCTGAATGTTTGACCCTATGACGAGCTTGTGGCTGTCCTGGTCATTGTGCGGTATCACACCCAGTATCATATAGCTCGTATTCCTCGGGAACACCAGCTCACTCTCGGCAAAGTTGTCGGTCACCATCACCGGCGTGCCCTCATCGCACAGGAGGGTCAGCATCACGGGACTGTCGGCAAACTGTGAATCGATCTGATAGCCTACGCTCATATATCCCGCATCGGTGATGATCTTTCCGGACATGGTATTAATCTGCGCGAGCTGCTCCGGGGTGATCCCCTTTTGGAAATCCACAGCTATGCCCAACGCACCCGTCACAAAGCTCAAGTTTACCATGCGGAAAAACCTGGACTTGTGAGGCAGCTTTGTCTCCTTTGTGGCCTGATCGAGCATACCCACGGTCTTATGGCTGTCGTAGCTTATGCTGCCAAAATTTTTTTCACGCATGTATTGATTTATGACAGACGAATTTGACGTCTGGATATATCCGTGAGCGAGGCCAAAGTCTACGATATTAGCCTGCCTGTCCGTACCATAGAGCTGCTTCCTGACCTCGTCGTCCTGGTTGGCCCGGGTTGTGGTGCCGATAGCGATGGCCTCCTCATGGGTAAACAGCTTGTACTCCGGAAAGGCATCTGCGGCAAGCTGGTTTTCCATCGCGTGACGCATATCCGTTGTCAGATCGCCGACCATGGAGGAATTGCGGAAGCTCTGGATGCTCCCGCGCTGATCATCCCTTGGCTCAAAGGCAGGGATGCTCAGCCTCGTTTCGATCTTTCCCGCGAGCTCCTGTAATATCGGGCTGTTCTGCTTGTCGCGGCATATTTTTAAAAGGGACTGGAGGTTCCCGGACATCATGAACGAGAGATCCTTCATCGTGGGATTGCCGTCCTCGTCATAATTCTGGAGCTTTGCGTTCCTTTCGTACACCTCGATGATGGTGGCGATGATATTTATATTGTCGGCGCTGACGCGGCCTTCCTTGCTGAGGCGGTCCCTCATCTCAGCTCCGGTGACCCCGAGACTGATCCAATCCTCTCCGCGCCCCTCCTGGGTATCGAGTGAAAATTCGGAAGCGTCATTGTGGATGACATCAGCCGGCGACTCGCCCGCATGGAGCTTTCTTACCGTGGTGCCTCCGCCAAAATCGTTGAACTTCATAATCTCCACGTTAAACGCCAGGGCCTCTCGCTCGGTGTTTGCGGCTATCTCCTGTACCATCTTTACCCTGTTCCTGCCGCGGGTGCTGAAGCGGTGGCGGCTATGGGTGCGCAGGTACCCCTGACAAAAGCCCAGCAGCGTCGCATAGCCTGTCATGATCTTTTCGGACATAGAGTACTGGTTTTCGGCAGTTATCTCCTCGTCCAGCATCGCCTCGAGCTCCTTTGCCGCATCCATGATGTTTTCAAAGGAGTCGGAATTGGTATGATGGCGGCCGGTCGTGGCTGCCATTTCCTTTAGCATGGAGCTCGCAAAGCTGGTACCCCTATTTTCCCTTAGCGTTGTCTGTTTATAATCATCGGTGATATGCGTGGCATCATCGAGGCCCTCAAACAGCACGCCTTCATAAAGCTGACCCTTACCCATTTTCTAACCCTATTGTTTCTCGTAGCCCTCGCACCGCGCGTAGCCTATCATCACGGCGTCCGGTTTCCAGCCGTATTTCTTGCACAGCGCCGGCTTTGCCTCGGCATAGACGCAGTCCGCGCACTGCATATCCTTGTTGGACACCGCCTCGGGGTGTACCGTCTCTGAATATCCAAGGTCCATTTCGTTACTGTCCATTGCTATTCCCCCTTTTTCCTGCGCTTGGACGCGGTCTTTTCTTTGCCGCCATCTGCGGTCCGAGCCACAGAGGGAACCTTTCTCCGAAAAAGGCGCCTATCGCGGAGCACTCCCTTTCTGTGAAAAAAAATAACCACATAAATAATACCAAACCCCCGTCGATTTGTCCACCGTCAGGACGAGCTTCTTTTACATTAAATACCATTGCGTTCATATCAAGATACGGTAAGAGCAAAACCTATGATTTCCTTAATGGGAAGCTAAAGGAAAAGCCGCCTTTCTATGTCCTAAAGCAGCGCTTTAAGTAGAACACAATGCGGGTAACATAATATGGCGGATATCAAGTTTGCGATCACAGAACATATCGGAGTCCTATCGGAAGGCTCCAAGGGTTGGACAAAAGAAAAAAAGGGTTTCCCGGAATGATAGGGAACTCAAAATCGATATTCGGGAATGGCCTTCCGATCATACCAAAGATGGGCAAAGGAATAACAATCGTGACAGTGGATGTATATGGCGATAATAAAGGGATACTTATAGATGGTGTTCCGGAGATGGATGAGTATATACGAAAGCTGTTGCCGGAGAGGATGGAGTAAGAGCCACTGCAGTGAAGCGGTGGCTCTTTTCTATATACTTTTCCTTTTGATTGTGGTATCCTCTAAAGGTATTTGCGGCAGCTATATAGCAGTACTGTTAATACCATTTTGTCCGGGCTGTTTATCTGGTCCGTGAATTCGAGTTGGGTACCCAAATTCGTGCATTGGGGCTTTTGTGCAAAATGACGAAAAATCTGTGCGCGAATTTTTGCCTTATAGACATACTTTTTGACTATAAAAATCAGGGGATTTTAGCTGTATGGATTTCAAATTACACTCCGAATATCAGCCCACAGGTGACCAGCCTCAGGCTATAAAACAGCTGGTGGACGGATTCAAGAAAGGCAATCAATTCCAGACGCTGCTGGGCGTTACGGGCTCCGGTAAGACCTTTACCATGGCCAACGTGATCGAGCAGTTGAACAAGCCGACGCTGGTCCTGGCACACAATAAAACCCTGGCGGCCCAACTGTATTCAGAATTTAAGGAATTTTTCCCCGAAAACGCAGTTGAATATTTTGTATCCTATTACGATTATTACCAGCCGGAGGCTTATGTACCCTCGACGGACACCTATATAGAAAAGGATTCGGACATCAATGATGAGATCGATAAGCTTAGGCTTTCGGCCACTGCATCCCTGGCGGAGAGAAGGGATGTGATCGTGGTGTCATCGGTGTCCTGCATATACGGTCTGGGCATACCGGAGGAGTACCTGAACCTCATAGTGAACCTGCGGCCGGGACAGCAGAAGGACAGGGATGAAGTCATCCGGGAACTGGTGGGCATACAGTACGACAGGAATGACCTTGATCTGAACCGCGGCTGCTTCAGAGTGCACGGTGACGTGCTGGAGATAAATCCTGCGGAGCAGGGCGATACCGTCATACGGGTGGAATTCTTCGGAGATGAGATCGACAGGATAACGCAGCTGGATCCCGTTACCCACAGGCCAATCTGCACGCTGGAGCATATAAGCATTTTCCCTGCATCCCATTACGTGGTGGGACAGGATAAGCTCCTTGCGGCCTGCACAGCCATAGAGGAAGAGGCCAGGGAGAGAGTGGCCTGGTTTAAGTCTGAGGATAAGCTGGTAGAGGCGCAGCGCATCTTCGAGCGCACGGCCTTTGACGTTGAGATGCTGAGGGAGACCGGAGTCTGTTCCGGTATCGAAAACTATTCAAGACACCTCACGGGTATGCCCGCAGGACAGCATCCGTACTGCCTGCTGGACTTCTTTCCCGATGATTTCCTGATGATCGTGGACGAGTCCCACATGACTATTCCACAGGTAAGGGGTATGTATAACGGGGACCGTTCCAGAAAGACCACACTGGTGGATTACGGCTTCCGCCTGCCTTCGGCCCTGGATAACAGGCCGCTGAACTTTACGGAGTTCGAAGGCTATATAGACCAGATGTTGTTTGTTTCCGCTACTCCTGCGGAATATGAGGCGGAACATGAGCTGCTTCGTGCCGAGCAGATCATAAGACCTACGGGCCTGCTGGATCCTGAGATAAGCGTGCGGCCCGTGGAAGGCCAGATCGATGACCTGCTGGGAGAGATCCGGAAAGAAGTTGCAAAGAACAACAAGGTGATGATAACCACGCTTACCAAGCGTATGGCGGAGGATCTGACGGATTATCTCCATGACGTCGGCATAAGGGTTAAATACCTGCATTCGGATGTGGATACCCTTGAGCGCGCCGAGATAATACGTGACCTGCGCCTCGGAGTATTCGATGTCATCGTCGGTATAAACCTCCTGAGGGAGGGCCTGGATATACCGGAGGTCACCCTGGTGGCGATCCTGGATGCGGACAAAGAGGGCTTCCTGCGATCCGCGACTTCACTCATACAGACCGTGGGACGTGCCGCGCGGAATTCCGACGGACATGTTATAATGTATGCGGACGTTATGACGGACTCGATGAAACAGTGTATCGACGAGACGAACCGCAGACGTTCCATACAGATGAAGTACAATGAGGAACACGGCATCACGCCTACCACCATAAAGAAGGCTGTGCGTGACGTGATCGCCATCAGCAAGTCCATTGCGGATGCCGAATCCAGAATGGATAAGGATCCGGAATCCATGGATGAGAAGGAACTGAAGAAGCTTATCGCGGATACGGAGAAGCAGATGAGAAAGGCTGCAGCGGAGCTGAACTTTGAGGTTGCTGCTGAGCTCCGCGATAAGATGATAGAGCTGAAAAAGCATCTGGAGGAGTGATGTATTTAACTATCGGAGAGGGAGAGGACAGAAGGCAGATACGTTTTCTGCACGGAACGGAGGATGACTGGGAGGATGCCATGGCCCTTGCATGGCGTGTTTTCCAGCGTTATGATGCAAAGGACTATCCGCCGAGAGGCGCCGAGAGTTTTCTTGAATTCATCTCGGGACAGGATCTGAAGCGCATGTTCATGGTGGGACGCTACAGGCTTTTCGTGGCGAAGGACGGAGAGACGATGGTGGGGCTCATAAGCGTGCGGGAGAGCAACCACTTATCACTGCTCTTCGTGGATGAAAAATACCACGGTCTCGGCGTGGGCCGGGCCTTGATGGAATGCGTAAAGGATTATCTCTGGGATAGAGAGGAATATCCTCTGGAAAATGAAGCGGAAAAGATCCTGGATCTGCTTTACGTGAAGGAGCCGGATCATTACGTTACGGTCTTTGCTGCGCCGGGGGCGGTGACGTTTTATAAAAAGCTGGGGTTCAGGCAGATAGGAGCACAGGAAGAGACGGACGGGATCATATACGTTCCGATGATGCTGGAGGAAAAATGAAAAAGATCCCTCGACTCCGCTGCGCTTCGCTCGGGATGACAAAAGGAGGTAATTTACCCCCTTTTGATATTCAGCCAGATGCCCAGGGCTCCGTTGTAGATCAGCACCACACCTGCGATGCGGACAAGCAGACGGAGAGGCCCGATGATGTTTAAGATCACCAGCACACCCACCATTACGGCCAGCAGCGAAAGAGCCAGCGGAACCTGCCACTTGCCGTTCAGGGCTTTGAGATCCAGGGAACGCAGGAGGTTCACAACGCCGTGGTAGATGATTATACCGCCCAGCACCAGATGGAAGATGCCTTCCACTGCGGAGGGACTGATGAAGCAAAACAGGCCGATGACCAGTGCTGCGATATCACCCACAAGGCCGGTCATGCCGGAGAGCTTAAAGTCCTTTGTAAGAAGCTGGGATGCGATGTTTCCGATGGCAAAGACTATCAAGCCTATTCCCAGTATCCTGATGATCATGCTTATGGCGCTTTCAGGATAGGCGATGAGGACAAGCCCAAGGACTATCATTACGAACAGCGCAAGAAATGAACCTGATTTTTTCATATTGTACCACCTCCGTTTATCCTGCCAGCAGGCCCCCGCTTATACCGAAGTAGGCCAGCACGATGGCTCCGAGCACGATACGGTATACGCCGAAGGGCTTGAAGTCTTTGTTCTTTCCTATGTACAGCGTAAGGAAATTGATGGCGAACAGCGATATCACAAAAGCCGTGATGCAGCTGACGACCAGTATGGCGATCTCCCCGCCGGAGAATGCAAGCCCGTTCTTCAGGTATTTTATCAGTTTCAGAAGACTTGCCCCGAACATGGTGGGGATAGCAAGGAAGAAGGTGAAGCTGGCGGCCACATTCCTGGAAAGTCCCATCATGAGACCGGCAAGTATTGTGACGCCGGAACGGCTGCTCCCGGGGAGAGCAGCTGCTATGAGCTGGAAAAAGCCTATTGCAAGGGCTATACGCCAGTCAAGGTCCGGCATGGTCTTGATCTTCGGGCGTTTATCCTTGTGCGCATTTTCGATGATGATAAAAAGTATGCCTATGAGTATGAGCATGACCGCAACTATTATCGTCTTGTAGGGGGCGGTGAGGTCTTCCACCATATCATCAAGCAAAAGCCCGTATATGAGTCCCGGGATGCAGGCGATGATGATCTTCAGCCAGAGGGTAAGGGTCTTCTTTTTTACCATGACTTTGCCGTCATCCTTGCCTTCCCTGCCTATGGGCCAGAGTACCTTCCAGTACATTATGACCACGGCCATAACAGCTGCCAGCTGTATCACAACATCGTAGAATTCCATGAAGGCGGCTTCCCTGTCGGCGGGAAGGTCAAAACGCAGCCATTCGTTCAAAAGAATGAGATGTCCGGTGGAGCTTATGGGAAGCCATTCCGTCACGCCTTCCACAAGTCCGAATATTATTGCTTTTAAGATCTCCATTTATCTGTACTCGCTTTCCGTAAATCTTCTGAGCGCTTCAAGGCTGCGCTCAACCTTTTCAGTCTCTATGCAGTAAGCCATACGGAAGTAGCCCTTTACGCCGAAGCTGTCGGAGGGCACCAGTATGAGGTCATATTTCTTTGCCTTTTCACAGAAGGCGTTCGCATCGTCCTCCAGTGCCTTGGGGAAGATGTAGAAGGTCCCGCCGGGCTTTACCACGGTATAGCCGAGGGAGGTGAGCTCGTTGTACAGGATGTTCATATTCTTCTCATAGACCTTCAGGTCGCTGGTCATATCTATGCAGCGTGCCATGGCCATCTGGATGATGGAAGAAGGGCAGTTGTGGCCGATCCCTCTGGAGATCTGTACGCACATGGGGACGATCATCTCCGCATCCTTTGCCTTCGGATTGACTGCTACATATCCGATACGCTCTCCGGGAACGGAGAGGGATTTTGAGAAGGAATAGCAGGAAAGGGTGTTGTCATAGAAGGTGGAAACGTAAGGCGCGTCCGCTCCTTCGAAGACTATTTCCCTGTAAGGCTCATCGGAGATGATGAAGATCTCGTGGCCGAACTCTTCCTGCTTGCTGTACAGGATATCGGACAGCTTCTTCAGGGTGGCCGAAGAATAGGCGACACCCGTGGGATTGTTGGGCGTGTTTATCAGCACTGCCTGCACCGAAGGTGTGAGCAGCTCCTCAAAGGCTTCGAAGTTGATCTGGAAGCCATCCGTATCGGCGGGAACAACCTTTATCCTGGCGCCGGTCTCATTTATATAGGGATAGTATTCCGGAAAATGGGGCGCGAAGGTGAGCACCTCGTCTCCGGGAGCGGCCACGCAGCGCAGAGCATGGGCTATGGCCGAAGCTGCCGCTGAGGTCATGAAGATGTGCTCCGGGCCGTAATCCAGGCCGAAGCGGCGCTTCAGGGACTCTGCGACTATCCGCCTTACTTCCGGATTTCCGGGGTTGGGGCTGTAGCCGTGGAGAGCAGCGCTGTCCAGTTCCTTTGTAAGGGAAACGATGGCTTCGTTGAAAGCATCGGGAGCGGGGAC
This sequence comes from Lachnospiraceae bacterium, assembly GCA_017518185.1. GTDB lineage: Bacteria > Bacillota > Clostridia > Lachnospirales > Lachnospiraceae > NK4A136. The sequence goes on along the minus strand of JAFWWB010000023.1, from coordinate 2,323 downwards.
CGAAGGGTTCCCCAGGCTGTAGTCGAAGACATTCTCGTAGCCTATTTCCTTACCGCGCTCCGTGGCGTAGACGGACAGGGCGCGGATGACTGAAGGTGTCTTGCACATTTCCTTATAATGTTGGGATAGCATTTTTTCCTCCTTTTAAAAGAGCGGAGAGAATATGTGCAGCACCCACTGTTCCAGCTTCTGTATCAGCGGGCGGTGTTTCCATTTTTCATAGGTGATCTCTTCGCATTTTTCCATTATATCACAGATGTTCTTTTTTATCTCCCCCACAACGGGTGAATTGCAGAAGAACACTCCGTTTTCATGATGTATGTAAAGGCTGCGGTAATCCAGGTTGATGGTGCCGCAGATAGCGCATTCGTCATCGGATACCACGTCTTTTTCGTGTATGAAGCCGGGGACATATTCATAGATGCGCACGCCTCCCTGTATCAGACGGCCGTAATTCGAGACCGTTACCATATACACATACCATTTGTCATAGACTCTTGGTGTTATGATGCGCACATCCACTCCGCTTAAGGCTGCACCTATGAGCTGGTCTATCATCTTTTCATCCAGCACGAGGTAAGGTGTGGTGATGTAGATGTAATCCCTGGCCTTGCTTATCATCCTTTCGTAGGCGCCTTCCACCGGATTGTAGGGTGTACGGTGGGGGCCGCCTGAGAAGGGCTGTACGAAGCCCGTATCGGAGGGGCTGCGCTTGGGCCTGTAATTCTCGGGAACGAGCTCCTTCTTTTTGCTGCACTGTTCCCACATGGTAAAGAAGATGTTGGTAAGGGTCCAGACTGCCTGTCCTTCAAGGCGTACAGCGGTATCCTGCCAGTGGCCGAAGCGCACTATCTTGTTGACATATTCATCCGCAAGATTTATGCCGCCGGTGTAGCCTACCGTGGAATCTATGACGGTTATCTTCTGATGGTTCCTGTAGTTGAAGGACAGTGAAGCAAAACGCTTTTGTATGGGTTCATAGGAGTAGACCTGCACACCGCTGCGTCCCAGCTCCTTTTTCATCTTGCCCACATCCATGAAGAGGCTTCCGAAGTCGTCTATCAGAAGGCGTACGTCGAGACCTTCACGGGCTTTTTCCACCAGCACATCCTCAATGCGCTGCCACCATTCGCCGTTATAGATTATGAAGTACTCAAGGAAGATGCTCTCCTCAGCTTTCCGGAGATCCTTTATGAACTCCTCCTCCATGGCGTCGCCCACGGGATAGTACTTCACGGATGTGTCATTATATACCGGGAAGCCGTCCCTTGCAAGATAGCGGGCTATCTGTATCTTATTGGGGTGGATGGAGGCAAGCTCTTCCAGCACTTCCCGGTTTTCCGGGAGCCGTTTTTTTGCTTCTGCTTCCGTCTTCCTTATACGGCTGTTGATATCGAAATTCTTCCTTTCGCTGCCCCAGAAGAAGTAGAGTATAAAGCCGAAGCCCGGAAGGGCGAGTATGATCACTATCCAGAACTGCTGGTTATGCTGGGTGTCGTTGACCAGGGCGAAGACCAGCAGCGCCGAGAGTATTTCAATAAAAAAATAGATACGCCATGCGTAATCATGCAGGTAGGCGGCCAGCAGCACTATGAAAAGCACCTGCAGGGTCAGGGCGATGAGCACGCTCCCGGCACGTATGATGCCGTGGGATTTGGCACGTCTTTTATCGAATTTTCTGCGTTTGATCTTTTCCATTTCAGATGATACGGCTGCGTTCCCCGCCTTCCAGGAAGGCCTTTATATTTGCGTAAGCTTCGTCCACAACACGCTGTCTTGCTTCACGTCCGGCCCAGGCCACATGCGGTGTGATGATGAGCCGGTCCGGATGTTCAAGACGCAGCAGAGGGTGATCTGCTTCCACGGGCTCCTTCTCCATGACATCAATACCGGCGCCGGCTATGACGCCTGCATCCAGGGCCTTCGCGAGTGCCGCGGTATCCACAACGGCGCCTCTGGCCACATTTATGAGTATGGCGGAGCTCTTCATCTTTGAGAGGGCATTTCCGTTTATGAGATGCCTGGTCTTATCATTGAGGGGGCAGTGCAGGGAAAGCACGTCGCTCTCACTTAGCAGTTCATCCAGCTCAAGCCTTTGGTATCCGGGGACCTCGTGGGAACCGCCGGAGGACCAGTATACCACCCTGCAGCCGAAGGCTTTTGCTATCTCAGCCACTCTGCGGCCGATGTTTCCCATTCCCGCTATGCCCCAGGTCATGCCGGAGAGCTCGCTGAAGGGAAGGCCGTACCAGGTAAAGCGCCCCTGGGCCGAATACTTACCGCTCTTTACGAAGTCATCATAGCCCGGCATCTCGTGGCACTG
>JAFWWB010000022.1 GCA_017518185.1 Lachnospiraceae bacterium | reverse complement strand
TTTTCGCATGTCCTAAAAAGAAAATGGGGTGGGCGAAAAGCGGCACCGCCCGCTTGACTGTATCTACAGATATTTATTTTTCAAGGTTCAACCGAGCCGATTTTGGGGCCCTGTTTTTTCATACGTCACTTGACACTATCTCCATGGCTATCTTGCAGAGGTACAGATTGGTCCCTATCCCTGCCGTTGCGGTGATGCCCGTAAGCTGCTGCACCTCCCGTATCATGGTCATGGCCAGCTCCCTTGCGCTCATGCCGTAGGTCTTCAGATATGCCGTCACATCCATGAAAACCTCGTCACAGGAATAGACATGCATATCCTCCGGGGCTATATATTTGAGATAGACCTCATATATGCGGTTGCTGTACTTCATATACGTGGCCATCCGGGGCGGAGCCACGATATAATCCGCTTCCAGCGACTTATCCGCCTTAAGCTCATGCATGAAAACGCTCCTGCCGGTAAGCTCCCGTCCTCCATTATCAGTGCGTCTTAGTGCGTTAGCCTCCTTCACCGCCTGTACAACTTCAAAAAGCCGGGCGCGTCCCGGTATTCCGAAGCTTTTTAAAGAAGGGGAAACTGCAAGACAGATGGTCTTTTCCGTCCTCGAAGGATCCGCCACCACCAGATTGGTATCAAGCGGATCCAGCCCCCGTTCCGAACACTCCACAGAGGCATAAAAGGACTTGAGATCTATTGCGATATACATCCTTTCGGACATCTTACTTGTTCGTCAGTATATTTATAATGGTATCGTAATCCGAGCCTTCGGGTATGCTGAAGTTTCCTACCCGGAGCTTACGGTCCAGTCCCGTACGGCAGATATACTTATCAAAATCCGCTGCCGAAGACACAAGCCCTGCCTCTGCCAGCCTCTTAGCCACTGTATAGGAGCTGTCACCCTTAACAACTATTATATCCTTTGAAGCCCCGTTCTGCACAGGCGTGGGAGCCTGGGTAGGAGCTGCGGTAGCAGTGGGCGCCGGCGTAGCTGTTGCCGTAGGTGCAGGTGTTGAAGTAGCCGTAGGCGCGGGTGTACTCGTTGCCGTAGGAAGCGGCGTATTCGTAGGCGCAGGCGTACTTGTCGCCGTAGGAAGCGGTGTATTCGTAGGCGCAGGCGTACTCGTTGCCGTAGGAAGCGGCGTGTTGGTAGGCGCCGGAGTAGCCGTCGCTTCAGCCTCTTCGGCAGCTGCCGGCGTGGCTGTTACCTCTGCCGTATCGGCCGGTACGGGAGTAGCTGTCGCCTCTGCCGTTTCGGATGACTCGGGATCAGACGCTGTCTCGGTAACCGTTCCCAGTATGTCTATCAGGTCTCCCCCACTCTGGATGGAAACAGCAGATGTTTCATCATTCGAAACCGAGGCCGTCCCCGGAATGAGCTGCACGGGATCACCGGGCGCAGTCTGTCCGGATACGCTGACTCGGTCCCCTAAAGTCCCGGCTTCAACCATACCCAGCTGCCTGGCCCTTGCGATGACCTCTTCATCACTCATGGGAGCGCTTGCCCTACTGTCGGAAAAATGAAGTACGAGAGCGGTGACGGCAATACCTATGCCTATGCCTCGCATATATGAAGACAATCTCATTTTCTCACCTCTCAGCCCGCATTCTCAAAGAGGTCTATGACAAGCTTGACCTCTCCGATGCCGAGCCCCAGATCCTTGGCTATGGCCATGTTGGATCTGCCCATACGGTGCATTTCAAGTATACGGTCGTTATGATTCTCATCCTGTCTGGCTCCGGGCGCAAACTGGAGTGCAACGGGAGACGCGGATCTCTTTTCCTTTTTCTCTTCCTTGACGGCCGCCTTTACGGGTGCCGGTCCCTCAACAGCTCCGGGCTCCTCTGTATGGTTGCTGCGGAGCTTTCTTCTTATCTTGATGTTGGCTCCTTCGCTCCTCTGTCTCTCGGGAATGGCTCTGACTGCTGCATTTTTCTGCATTCCGGAGGTAGCTTCCCTGAGAAGCTGCTCCATCATCTCTTCCTCTGTGAGCATAGGCTTATAAGCCTGAGGCTTCTCCTCCTGCTTCTCTTCGGGCTGTTCTTCAACCGCTTCAACACTTATAGGGCCTGAACCTTCTTCCGCAGGCTCCGGTTCGGTTTTCTCGGGTTCGGCCGGGCGCTCGGGTTTGATGTGCAGTATGCCTCTTTCTATTTCATCCTGCAGAGGGATGAGTTCATCAAGTTCTTCCCTCTCCCTGCGCTTTTCCTCTTCGTATGCTCTGAGGTTTTCTTCCTGTGCCGATACGATATGCTCATCCGTAACTTCTTCAGACGCCCCGTTCTCTGGCGCTTCCGTCTCAGAAAGCCTGTTCTCCGTATACTTTACTTCCGCCCTTACCTCAGGCTTTTCCTGGAGCATGCGGCGGGCATCTATCATCTTCTCCTCGGCAGCTACAACCTTGCGTCCCGCATCCACCGCGCGCTCGGTGGCCTCTCTTGCGAGATTTGCCGCATTGCTTGCCAGATCATAGGCCTCATTTGCCCTGACATTGGCATCCCTGGAAGTCTGGTCTGCGCGGTTTAAGAGTTCGGTGAGCTCATCCTTATTCTTGTTCAGCATATCATAAAGAAACACCGTCTCGTTATGATTGGTGCTGATCTGTTCCATTATGGTATCGGAATAATCGCCGAGGGCCATGATCTTCTCATTGGCCAGCTTATCCAGAGACCTCTGGGTCTTCTCGAGTGAATAGTTGACGCTCTCCTCGGTCATATCTTCTATGACCTTATGGGCGTTATCCAGTTCCTCGTCAATCCTTTCCCTTAATTCTTCCTCCGGGATGCCCATGATGATGGGGTCCCCGCCCTTATCGGGCAGAAAGAAACTGATGATGAAGGCGAGTCCTCCTGCCACCAGCAGCAATATCTCAAGTACTGTCATTATTCCTCCCCCTGACCCCGGAAAGGGCCAGATGTCGCATATTCCCCCAGTACATTCTTCTATGTTCCCGTGATCCCGCGAAGGACCACATTTAAATCTTTATATCAAACGCCATCGTGCTCTTCTGAACGATCCTGGCCTCCGGCAGCTTCTTTTTCCGGTGCCTGCCGCCGTCACCGCCATACTCTCCACCGCCCCGTTCATTATCCTCGCTCTCCGTATCGGCATCATCCTTCTTATGGACCTGGGTCATGCTCTCCTCAACATTACGGTCCACCTGGAGCTGCTGGTTGTTCTGGTAGATGGCTCCCTTCTCATTATCGTAGTGCTGCAGCTGCTGAAAATCCTGGGTCCTGTTGATCATGCCCTGCATCTCAACCATGCCTATGGCCATATCCGTCCCCCCTTCCGGCAGTTTTTATTGCGGTCATCCTTACAATGCCGCGATCCTCACATTTCCTTTTTCACGCACGAAACGGCAGTATTTCACGGAATCCTTTATGATCATCGATACGTCGGATATGGAGATGATCACCCCCTGGTACACCTCTCCGGTGACATCCACGGACGCATTGCTGCCTTCTTCCATGCGCTCCTTAAGTCCTGAAAGCTCCACGGTATCAGCCTCGATGACCTCCTGCGCCTTCTTTACCGTAGCCGCCAGTGCCTGTACCTGCTTTATCTGATCCGGCCCCATCTTTACGCCGGCAGCCAGCTTCTTCTTTGTGGCATCCAGCACCGGGAGCATGGTCTTCAGATTCTTCTGGGCTTCCTGTATCTCTTTGTTGAGCTCGCCCATGCGGCTCATGATACGCGGATCGATGCCTACCGTCACCCTGGTATCGGCTCCCATTGCGGAACCCAGAGTACGCACCCTGATGCGCCCGGTTGCGGCGACCTCTCCTCCCGTGATGAAGCCTTTACGGCTCATGACGTTTATCTCCGTCCCTGCTCTCGCCTTCGAGTGGAGTATCGAGTTGGTCTCTATATATCCGCCGGCCTCTGCGGTGCAGTTTTCCATGAACTTGGAAACGATGTTTCCTCCGGCTTTCAGCACACCCTTGCCCATGCCGTTGATGCCGCGCATAAGGATGATATTGCCGCCTGCTTCTATGCGGGCCCCTTCAACGACGCCCCGCACTTCCACATCGCCGCTGCACTTGATGCTGAAGTTGGAGTTCACGTTGCCCTGAACAACCACATTGCCTTCATACTCGATATTTCCGGTGGAATTGTCCACGTTCACCACGTTCATAACATCGGAAACGAAAACCTTTCCTCCTGTCAGGGTAACGTCTCCGTTCACCCTTGAAGAAATGGAAAGCTTATCCTCAGCCAGCTGTATGTTAAGGCCGTAGTTAAGGGCCGCGCGCTTCACATCCCTGGGCTTTATCTCATTTCCGCAGACATCCCTGCCGGCTTTGCCGCGTTCCTCGGGATGAAGGGTTGCCAGTACGTCTCCTGCCTTACAGTGGTTCACCAGGTTCAGGTTGAAGAAATCCACCGTGCCGTCCTCGTTAAGAGTGGGGCGTATGCGCTTGTCTGTATTGAAATGGTACTCTACCCAGGCATCCCTGCCTTCTTCTACCGGAGTACCCTTTGCTATCTCGTAATCCGTACAGTACTGTTTATTTGCCAGGAAGGAATCCAGCACAGCATCATCGACGCCGTAAAGCACCTTGTTCAGACGGCATTCACTGTAAATATCATCCTTCCGAAGCTCCCTGCCTCCCGTTGATGCCGGGTAGAATCTTGCCCTGGCACTCATCCTGTCATCGCTCACATATATCATGCTGCCCTCTGCTATGGGCAGGATCTTCTGTTTTGAAAGAGGGATGAGCTTTGAACAGTCCCCGGTCTTGTAGAACTGGCCAAGCACGGCTGTATCAAAGGGCACCTTCTTGAATTCCAGGTAACTTAAGATCTCCTGGAGTCCCGGAAGCTCTCCCGTATCCGAGGGAAACATCTTGAGAAAAGTCCCTCTGTCATCAATGATCACCTGAAAATATGCGTTCATCTATATCCCCTTACTGAGTATACCGACGTAATCCCCAAGTCTCAGACGCATCTTCTCCAGCGCCCTGGTGTGCAGCTGCGATATCCTGGATTCAGTGACTCCCAGGATATTGGCTATCTCTTTCAGCGTGAGCTCTTCGTAATAATAGAACACCACCACGCTGCGTTCCTTCTCCGTGAGCATATCCAGAGCCTCCACAAGCATCTGCTTAAGCTCTGACTGGTCCATTACCTCCTCGGGAGTCTCGTAATGCCTCCCCATTGCGGAGTCCCCGGCCACCTCGCTGCCGGACTCCATGAACTCATTAAGGGAGACCACATTGGTAAGCTTCATCTGGGACTGCCATTCCAGCAGTTCGTCGTCCCCTATCCCAAGAGCCTTAGCTATCTCTTCATCACTGGCGGGACGCCCGGTCTCTGCCTCGATGTCCTTCATGGCCTTCTCGATCTGCTTCTGTCTCTGGCGTATGGTACGGGGGATCCAGTCGTTCCTGCGGATCTGGTCAAGTATGGCGCCCCTGATGCGCAGGGAAGCATATGTCTCGAACTTTATCCCTTTACGGGGATCGAACTTGTCTATTGCATCGATAAGTCCGAAGATACCGTAGCTCACAAGATCGTCATATTCCACATTATAGCCGAGATACATACTGAGCCTGCCGGCAACCAGCTTCACAAGGGGGGCATACTCAAGTATCAGCTGCTCCCTTAGCTGGGAACTTCCGACCCTTACGTAATCATCCCATAATCTTTTCTTTCCGGCCTCATCCATCAGTTGTTATCTATCCTCTCCGCCCTTCTCCACCAGATCTCCGGCTTCTTCAAAGTAGTCGCTGTAATTCATGTTCATGTTAAAATTATCTACCACGGTCTTTACCACGGTTCCGATCACCGCAAACACAAACAGGCTTATGAGCAACACAACCAAAAGCTCCGTCATCGGGAAATGCTGCAGAAGTCCGAAGATCAGTGCTACGGATCCGCCCAGCAGCATAAAAAGCGACGGCAGGAGCTTTGTTTTCAGGTCATTCTTTTTGAGAGGCACCATATCGTGTGCATCAGCCATTTATATCACCCTGACCGGTTTACCCACTGCCTTTATCTCATAATCCCCTGTCTCCGGATTGAAGGTTACGGTCCGCCCGTAATTTGCCCCCGTATCCTCCGCAAGTATCGGTATCCCGAGGGCTTTCAGCGCCGCTTTTGTGGCGGCCACATTACGGTCACCTATACCCGTAAGCTCGGATTTGGACTGGAAAGAGAACATGGTGGCGCCTCCCGCGATCTTGGCAACCATACGGCTTTTCACGGCTCCCATCTTTTCCAGCCTGCGCACCAGCTCCGGTATCCCGGTATCGGCAAATTTGGCAACATTACCGCTGCTCTTTACCTCTCTGCTGTTGGGCAGCATGACATGGACCAGACCGCCCACCTTGCTGACCTTATCACGTATAGCTATTCCGACACAGCTTCCCAGTCCGATAGTGGTGATGAGCTGGGGCGGTTTCACCACATTAAGATCTGCTATTCCAACTTTTATCGTTTCAGGCATATGCTTTTTCCTTCTTGATCAATCTTCCCTCAGAATCCAAGTGCATGAAGTATCTTTGCATCCGATTCCTCATCGGGTACAAGGATAAAGTAGCCGGACAGATCATCATCATCCGCAAAATCCGTCTGTATGAGCAGCATCTTATCGGAAATAGCCCCGAACTCTATGGCCGGCACCGAAAGGATGGCTCCCGCCATATCAATGCAGACATCCGGTACGGAGGGATATATCGTAAGATTTGTAAGCGTAGCCAGTGAATTAAGATATGCTCCGGTTATGACATTTCCTATCTCCTTAAGGGCGGAAAGCTCCATCTCACTGAAATCATCACCCTCGGAGGGCATTCCCATGAGCTTCTGCACCATAGCCCTCGCAGATTCCTTTTTCTGCACGAACATTATGCTGCCGTGGATATCGCCGTCCACAACAAGGTATATGCCTGCCACCAGCTGTTCCTCACCGCCAAGGGTGGTACCCACTTCCTTGAACTCCATAAGCCGCACCTTAGGCACCATCATATCAACCCTGGTCCCAAGCATGGTGGAAAGAGCCGTAGTAGCGTTGCCGGCTCCTATGTTTCCGATCTCCTTCAGCACATCAAAGTACTGATCGGACATCTGCTCTATGGTAAGATCATTTCCTTCTGCCACTGATACACCTCCTATATCATCTCCGGATCATCAAAGTCCCTGGAACACCATGTCCAGATCCAGCAGCGTGATAAGCCCGTTCTCATGCTTGCCAATGCCTGATGCGTAAGCGTTCTGACCGTCCCCCTTGTCAAAGCTTGCACGCTCTATCTCGGCAGCGCTCAGGTTCACTACCTCCTTCACGGAGTCGACCATCATGCCTATAGGCTCATGCTGATCCATCTTTATTATGATGATACGTGTATCTTTGGTCTCGATATCAGGCTCCAGCCCCATCTTGACCCTTATGCTCATAACGGGCACTATCTCGCCTCGCAGGTTGATGACACCCTTAAAATGGGCGGGAACCTGGGGAACCCTGGTCATACGCTGATCTCTGACTATATTGTCGATATACTTGATATCGATGCCGTACTGCTCTTCACCAACCCTGATGACGATATACTGTGTTATCTCATTAACATCGGTGCTCAATTCATTTGCCATGATATTCTATCTCCTTTATCTAAGATAACTGCATCCGACTGCGCACTTATCAGATCAGCGCGTTGGAATCTATGATGAGGGCCACCTCGCCGTCGCCGAGTATCGTTGCGCCGCTTATGAACTTGCACTTGTTGATGTACTTGCCAAGGGACTTGATAACGATCTCCAGCTGGCCGATAAGCTCGTCGACCACAAGACCTGCCAGCTTATCACCCTTCTTTGCGATGACAACGATCATGTTCTTATCAGGGTTTCTGGTGGACTGGCAGCCCAGTATGTTATCCAGACGCAGCAGCGGTATGACATTGCCGCGAAGGTTGATGACTTCCTTGCTCTCCACAGTCTTTACATCGTGGGGATTGATGTCCTCTATGGTCTGTATGCCGGAAAGTGCAATAGCGAACTTTTCGCCGCCAACCACGACCATGAGTGCCTGTATGATAGCCAAGGTAAGAGGAAGCCTGATGGTAAAGGTCGTTCCCTCTCCCAGCTTTGTCTTAACGCTGACTTCACCGGACAGCGCCTCTATCTTGCTCTTGACCACGTCCAGACCAACGCCGCGGCCCGAAAGGTCGGATACCTGCTTGGCGGTGGAGAAGCTGGGCATGAAGAGGAGATTGATTATCTCGGACTCGTCAGCCGCATAAGCCTGCTCTTCTGTCATAACGCCGCGCTCGATAGCCTTCTGGCGCACGCGCTCGGTATCGATGCCGTTACCGTCATCCCTGACCTCGATGACAACGTTGTTGCCGTCCTGATATGCATCCAGGAAAATGGATCCGGTCTCGGGCTTGCCCTTTGCGAGACGTTCCTCAGGCATCTCAAGTCCGTGGTCTGCGGAGTTACGGAGCATGTGCATAAGGGGATCTCCGATCTCATCCACCACGGTACGGTCGAGCTCTGTCTCTTCACCGCTCATGTAGAGCTCCATGGGCTTATTGAGCTGCTTGGAGATATCTCTTATCATTCTTGGGAACTTGCTCACCACGCTCTCGATAGGCACCATTCGTACCTTCATGACGGATTCGTGAAGGTTGGTGGTCACGCTCTCCAGGTAATCTATCTGGTCATGCAGATTTGATGAGGATTCCGAATCGCTGGTGGCTGAACTCACGAGTGAGTTCTTCGCGATTATAAGCTCGCTGACCAGGTTCATCAGTGAATCCAGCTTCTCGATATCCACACGGACGGTACGGTTCACCGCGGGCTTTCCGCCTGCCTTCTTGTCAGTCTTCGCTGCAGGAGCAGCCGCAGCCTTTCCGCCGTCCTGCTTTTTCTTGGCGACTTCGTTCTTTACGGGAGCTACTTCGGCGGTCTGGGCCTTTGCAGGCTCTTCGTGCTTCTCCTCCGTATGCTCCTCCTTGGCAGGAGCAGCTGCCGGCGCAGGTGCGGTATCTCCGTCAAAAGGAGCTCCGACTGCATCGGCTATCTCGGATACTGCCTTTATGTCAGCAAGCACCTTGTCAAGCTCTGCTTCCGTTGCTATTATCAGCGAAAACTCAAGCTCGAACTTTTCATCCTCTATATCCTGTGTGGAGGGATTTGCGGCTATGATCTCGCCGCTCTCTTCTATAGCCTTGAAAACCAGGAAAGCCCTGGCTGCCTTCAGCAGGCAGTTTTCCTCGACCCTCACCGTGATGCCGTAAAGCTTCTTGTTTGCCATCATGGCATCCTCAATAGCCTTCTGCTCCTCATCGGTGAATTCTATGCCTGTCCATGCTCCTGCGTTAGCTGCTGCGGAAGTGGCAGGCGCTGCTTCCTCCGCAGGGGCGGCGGGCGTTTCGGCTGCAGCACCGGAAGCAGCTCCCGAGCCTTTGCCGGCCAGTATATCGTTCAGTTCCTTGATGATGGGCTCGTTGTCATTATCGCCCTCATCAGAGGTCTCAGCAATAACGGAAACATACTCCTCTATCGCATCAAGACAGCGGAACAGCACATCGATCATGCCTGCGTTCACCTTCAGATTACCGTCACGGACCTCGGAAAATACGTTCTCCATATCGTGAGTCAGGGTCTGCATGCGCTTGAAGCCCATGGTCCCCGCCATTCCCTTAAGCGTATGGGCCGCACGGAAGATCTCGCCGATGGTCTCGGGATTCTCGGGATCCTGCTCTAGTCCCAGCACGCTGGTGTTAAGGTTCTGGAGATGCTCCTTGCTCTCGTCAAGGAAAATGTCTAAATACTGGCTTACATCCATGTCTATTCTCCTTATCTGTGGTTTCTATTTTTCACGCACCCGTCACAGGGCACGCGTAACGCTCACTCTCCCATTTCTGCCCCCGGGCTCAGCCCGGGGGAGCCCGCGCCGGCTTTGAGGCGCTTCAAAGATTTGCCGTCAGGCAAATCTTCCTTCCTGCTATCTTACGCCCACATTCGCCACGATGGACTGTGCCACAAGATCGAGATCCACGACCTCGTTCACCAGCCCCGTAGCCCTGATGCTCCCGGGCATTCCGTTCACCACACAGGATTTCTCATCCTCGGCGATGATGAACGTCTTTTTTTTCTTAGCAAGGTTCTGAATGCCCTCCGTGCCGTCATGTCCCATTCCGGTGAGCACCACGCATACTATACTGTGGAAAGGTGAATCACAGAGGGACTCATACATATAATTGGCACAGGGCTTGACCCCTTCCCTGGAGGGTTCGTCCGTATATTTTATCCGCCCGCGGCCGCCGGCTTCCTCGTAATTCATGTGGACGCCGCCCTTGGATATATAAACATGCCCCTTTTCCAGAAACTCTCCGTCCACCGCTTCGGTGACCGTCACCTCGCTCATCGAATTGAGCCTGTCGGCCAGGGACTTGGTAAAGCCCACGGGCATGTGCTGCACTATGAGCACGGGTGCGTCCAGATTCTTGGGAAGCCTGGGGATAACGCTCTGGAGAGCCTTGGGGCCTCCCGTCGAGGAAGCTATGGCCACCAGTTTGTTCCCTTTGCCCTCCCTGGGCACTTTCATATTGTCAACCTTGACCACCATCCCGCCGGGACGGAGGACCACCGTATTCCGGTGTATGCCGCTGGATGCCTTCCTGTTGGAGAACACCACGGCCTCCAGTATACTGAAGAACCTGGTTATAAAGTCCTGATCCTTCGAATATATGGCGCTCTGGGGCTTCTGTATGAAATCCACCGCTCCCAGCTCCAGCGCATCCATGGTGACCCTTGCTCCCTCGCTGGTCTCCGTGGAGAGCACCATCACCCTTTCTTCCCTTTTCTGCTTCTTCAGCTCCTTAAGGAACTCAAGGCCTCCCATCCTCGGCATGTTGATATCGGTAATGATACCGTCAAACTTTTCCTTCTCAAGGAGATGCAGGGCTTCTATCCCGTTATTGGCCATCCCGCCCACGGTATACCTGCTGTCGGAGTTGATTATATCACACAAAACTCTTCTTGTGAGTGCAGAGTCATCAACAATTAAAATTTTCTTAGCGATCATCAGTCAATTCTCCCGAAAATTATTGATTTCACAATAGAATATTATAACATAATTAACAATTTTTCACAAGTTATATCTTTAATAACCGTGCTGTTTTGCCCTTACCTTTCTCTCCTCTTCAAAGATAAAGCGGATAATATCTTCGCGGTCGCCCTCTTCAAGCTTCAGATACTGGCCCCGGTACTCCTTGTTCACATTGCTGTTTGCTACGGGGACGGCAGAAAGTATACGCACCACCAGGTCATGGGCTTTGTTCACTCCCTTTACCGGCAGTATGAAGCGGCAGTGCACCAGCTTCCCGCTCTCGTAATGGGCAGCGCTGACGAACCTGACCCCGCCGCCGCTGATATCCACTATCACCGCCTTGTCGGCAGGCTCGGCAAGCAGATCCATCCTGCCCTTTTCCTCATAGATGGCAGCCTCCTGGTCCGACAGTTCCCTGGCATTCATGCCTATGATGCAGTCATAACGGTAATACTCACGGCGCTGGTGCCTCTGCAATGCCGTTATGGGCTGGAGCACAGCCACCGCCACGCCGTTGTCGTTCCTTCTGTCAACCACCTCGGCCCGGCAGGCATATATGCCCTTGCCGGCATAGAAAAACAGATCATACTGGGCTCCTACGGAGAGCACTATGAGATGCGTCTTCTCCATGGGCATCATGATCTCGGCAAGGTTGTCCTCCTTGATGTCGTAGACCTTTGTTATGTAATACTTTTTCTCCGATCCCTCGCGGCCGTCTGCGCTCTCTATGTCCACACGGTCTCCGGGGCGGACTATCTCATACATGTCTATCATGTTGCTTTTTTATTGGCCACTATATGCGAAAAGAACGCGGCCATCCCCCTTTTCTTTACTTTTCCTTCGTTTTCCAGATGCATGAGTCTTGCGGTTATCTGTTCGTAGGCCACCGCGGACTTCGCCTGCGGATTGGCCAGAGTCACCGGCTTCTGCTGCATGACGGCCTGGTTTAAGTACTTATCCTGCGGCACAGCTCCCAGGTATTCCAGCGGCAGATTAAGGAACCTGCTCACAACGGCGTTCAGCTTCTTGAAGAGCACCTGGCCTTCAGCCTCATTCTCCACCCTGTTGGCTATGACCTTTATCTGGCTGTTCTCCTTTGAGAACCTGGGGTGCCTGTTCAGAGCCTTCAGCAGCGAATAGGAATCCGTGATGGAGGTAGGCTCCGGAGTGGTGATCAGCACTATCTCGCCGCTGGCCACAAGAAATTCCAGCACCGCATCCGATATGCCCGCGCCGGTATCGATGATTATGACATCGGCGATGGCATCCAGCTGGGCCAGGTTCTGGATTATGTAGGTAAGGTATTCCCTGCCCAGGTTGGACATGCCTGCTATACCCGAACCTCCGGAGATGAAGCCCACCTCTCCGGGCCCCCAAGTTATTATCTCCGTAATGCTCTTCCCCTGGTAGATAAGGTCGCAGAGATTGTGCTTGGGCACCGTGCCGAACATGATCTCAATATTGGCCAGCCCGAAATCAGCGTCCAGAATGATCACCCTCTGCCCCAGCTTCTTGAAGTGGAGGGCCAGGTTTATGGCCGTGTTGGACTTGCCCACGCCGCCCTTGCCGCTGGTCACGGTGATAACCCTGGCGAGAGGCCTTGAGGATTGCTGCCCCGGAGCAGCCTTTATGATGTTTCTTAACTGTGTTGCCTGATCCATATCATTCCTGTTCTGTCAGAAGCATCCTTGCCATGGTCTGGGGGTCAAAGATCTCGATGTCCTCAGGCACGTTCTGACCGTTTGTCACATAACTCATGGAGGCTCCGGTGTGAAGCCTCAGGTTAAGCAGGTTACCGCACTCTTTCGTCTCATCCAGCTTGGTGAATATCAGCCTGTAGGGGCAGAGCTGTTTGTAGGCATCCGCTATCGCCAGCAGATCCTTATACTTCGTGGTAGCCGAAAGCACCAGATAATACTCGGTGGGAGCCTCGTCCCCAAGAGCGTTAAGGAAGGTAGCCATCTCCTGCTTCTGCTCCTCATTATTGTGGGAATGCCCTGCCGTATCCACCAGTATATAGTCGAAATCCTTATAATTGGCATAGTTTTCCTTAAGCTCCTCCGGTGAATATATCACGTGGAAGGGGGCGCCCAGTATGCCGGCATAGGTCTTCAGCTGGTCAGTGGCGGATATCCTGTAGGTATCGGTGGTAAAAAGAGCCACCTTTCTGTTATCACTGAGGCGGAACTTGGAGGCGATCTTAGCCAGAGTGGTGGTCTTGCCTACTCCCGTAGGACCCACGAAGAAGATGATCTTCACTCCCTTTTCGGCAGGGGATATGGGCTCGGTCTTTCCGAACTTCAGCACTATCTTCTGATAGATATGGGAAAGCACATGCTCGACCTGCGCTCCCTCCGCAAAGTTCTGGCCTATATCGTCCACCAGCTCGTTGGCATTCTTTTCGCTGACCTCGTTCTCCGTCAGGGTGTTATATAAGATGCGGCAGAAATCCTCCAGCTCTTTTTTGCCTTCGGTCTTTTCTTCCTTCG
>JAFWWB010000021.1 GCA_017518185.1 Lachnospiraceae bacterium | reverse complement strand
GCACACCTGCGGCTCCAGGTAGACATCATCTGTCAGCGTTGCGGTTGTTCCTTCCACGTTCATTGTCGCTTCGGCTGTTTCGATGTCGAGACCTTTTTGATTGATACAATCTACTGTACCGTCCTGAGTCATTAGGCCGTCGGTCTTGAAACCGCCCTTACCGTCGTGTGCGGTGGCGGGATAGACCAATTTAACGCTATTGTTGCCTAACTTGGGGGATTGAAGCGTGGCCGTGAAGTTGGCAGACTCGTCATCGTTGACGCTGTTCACCGTGGCAACGGCCGAGGCGTGACCGTTAGAAGTTTCGTAGTAAACGGCGAACTTGTCGCCGACCTCCCAAGTGCCAGTACCATTTTCGGCAATAGCGCGCGTCGTGCTGCTCTTGCCGCCAAGGGTGCCGCTCAGCTCTACCACGTCACCAGCCTCGGCTGCAGGCTGAGACACAGGGGTTATATCACTCGTCACGTCATCACCGCCTGAACAGGCAGTCAACACGGTGTCATTGCCATGATCATAATCCCCCGTTCGTTTATGTAAACACACCTTTGCTATTCTACTACATTTTGTTTTTATTTTCAAGTATCAGCGGCATCAAAACTCTGCGGATTTCCATCCGCTTCTCCTTCTTCCGCTCCGCCTTCGAGCAGGGCGTATATCTCATCCCTCCCCTGTCTGGTCTCCGCCGAAAAAGCTATGAGTATATCCTCTTTCTTAAGTCCCAGGCCTTCACGTATCAGCTTCTTCTGTTTATCCAGCTGGCTGCGCTTTATCTTGTCCGCCTTGGTGGCTATTATCACCGGGCGGTAGCCGCTGCCCGCGATCCACTCATACATCTGCTTATCGCTGGCTGCGGGCTCATGGCGTATGTCCACCAGCAGGAAGACGTTAGCCAGGCTCTTTGAGCTGTTGAGATAGCGTTCCACCATCTTTCCCCACTGGGCCGCCACTGCGGCGCCGGCCTTTGCGTAGCCGTAGCCCGGGAGGTCCACCAGATAGAACTCGCCGTTAACGTTATAATAATTTACGGTCGCTGTCTTTCCCGGCTGCGAGGAGGTCCTCGCCAGGGATTTTCTCTGCATCAGCACGTTTATCATTGAGGACTTTCCCACGTTGCTCCTGCCCGCAAAAGCGTACTCCGGCAGGGTGTTTTCGGGAAAGCTGCTCTTTATGCCGCAGACCAGTTCCAGCGTGACGCTCTTAATCTTCATTTTCTCCCACAAAGGCCTCTCTGATCACCTGGTCCATCTGCTTCATGTACTTTATCTCCACTCCGCCTGTGATCTCCTTATCGATCTCTTCCACGTCACGCCGGTTCTCATCGGGAACAAGCACGGTCTTTATCCCCAGCATCCTTGCGGCCAGTATCTTTTCCTTAAGGCCTCCCACGGGCATGACCATTCCCCTCAGGGATATCTCGCCGGTCATGGCCAGATCCCTTCTCACCTTCCGTCCGGTTATAGCGGAGAGCATGGCGGTCGCCATGGTGATGCCGGCGCTGGGACCATCCTTGGGCACAGCCCCCTCCGGGATATGGATATGTATGTCGTTCTCCTGGAAATAATTCTTTTCGACGCCGTAGCGCTTTGCAACGGAGCGTACATAGGAAAGTCCCGCCATGGCGGATTCCTTCATGACGTCTCCCAGCTGTCCCGTGAGCATCAGCTCACCCTTTCCGGGCATGATGTTCACCTCGATGCGGAGTGTATCGCCTCCCACGCTGGTCCAGGCCAGGCCTCTGACTATGCCCGCCTCGTCTTTGCCGCCCAGCTTTTCCTTCGGGAACTTTATCTTCCCCAGATATTCCTCCAGGTTCCTTTCGCTCACCCTTAAAGGCAGGGTGACGCCCTTCTTCTTACGGCCGCGTTTCCCGCTGCCCTCCAGCATCTTTACCGCCGCCTTGCGGCAGAGCCTGTCCAGCTCCCTTTCCAGGGCCCTGACACCGGCCTCGCGGCAGTAGCACTCGATTATGCGTCTTACCGCGCCGTCGGAAACTTTGAGCTGCGAACTGCTCAGGCCGTTCTTTTCATACACCTTCTTCATAAGGTGTTCGGTGGCGATATGGAACTTCTCGTTTGCGGTATAGCCGCTTATCTCGATGATCTCCATACGGTCCAGGAGCGGCCTGGGTATCATGCTGTCGTCATTGGCCGTGGCTATGAAGAGCACCTTTGACAGGTCCATGGGCAGCTCCACGTAATGATCCCTGAAATTCTTATTCTGCTCGGAATCCAGCACCTCAAGCATGGCGGATGAGGTCTCGCCGTGGTAATCCGCGCTCATCTTGTCTATCTCGTCAAGGAGCATCAGGGGATCCTTTACTCCCGCCTGCTTTATGCCTGCGGTGATCCTGCCGGGCATGGCTCCCACATAGGTCTTCCTGTGGCCCCTTATCTCGGCCTCATCCCGCACGCCTCCGAGGCAGATGCGCACATAGGGCTTTCCCGTGGCCTCGGCCACGGATCTTGCTATCGAGGTCTTTCCTGTTCCCGGAGGTCCCACAAGGCAGAGTATGGGACTCTCACCCTTGCTGGTAAGGCTCCTGACCGCAAGGTACTCCAGCACCCTCTCCTTGACCTCCTTAAGGCCGTAGTGATCCCTGTTCAGTATCTCCCGTGCCTTATTAATGTCTATGACAGAATCCGCCCCTTCGGTCTCCTTATCCCAGGGCAGCTCCAGAAGTGTCTCTATATAGGCTCTGATAGTGGCGCTCTCGGGATTTGCAAAGCCGTTGAGCTCCAGATGCCTTATCTCCTTTTTGAGCTTTTCCTTGACCTCATCGGGCGCCTTCAGGCTCTCAGCGGCCTTCTTATACTGCTCGGTCTCCGAAGGCTCGTCATCCTCCTCCAGCTCGCTCTGTATGAGGGCCAGCTGCTCCCTCAGCACATACTCCCGCTGGTGGTCGTCTATCTGCTGGCTTATCTTTTCGGAGAGCAGATGCCTCTCATTTGCGATCCCCGCCTCCTCCTGCAGGAGCTTCAGCACCGCATCGACACGGTCTCTGACATCGCCGCACTCCAGCACCTTCTGCTTCTTATCGTCCTCTATGGGCAGGGAAGACATGATGCGGTCCGCCACAACGCCGGGATCGTCATCATCCTTAAACTGCTCCATGGCAATGAGGCCCATTATGCCCCTTTCCTTGCAGCTTAAGAGATACTTGTCGCTCATCTCCCTGACCATGGCGATCCTGCGGGCTTTGGGTCTTATAACGCCTGTTTCCGGGATCTCCACCGTAACATACTCGGTACTGCCGGACACGGAGAACTCCGATACGGGCACCGCCCTTGTAAGGGCCTTTATCTGTATGCGCATGGTGTCCCCGCCGGTCTTCAGCGCCTGCATGATCATGCATCTGCTGCCGCACTTTCCGCCCTCCCTGATAAGGAGGATCTCGCAGTCTGCGGTCATGGAAGCGGCCACCGCCGAGGTCTCGGCTTCACCCTTTATATCGAACTGGAGCACCATGCCCGGAAAGAGCACGGCCTCCGTTTTCAGCACCGGGAGCCTGTACTGCTCCCTTTTCTTTTCAGCCATCATTCAGCTCCTTGTAAATTGAGCAGGGGAGACCAGCATCGCCCCTGCCCAAACTCTCATTGATCATTCTTCCTGCAATCAAAGCCCTAAGCGTGCTTTCTGCGTTTTTCCTCTGCCCCTTCCTCTTTATGGAAGAGCTGTGGCTGTGCCTTTCCTTCAACCGCATCCCTGGTTATGACGCAGCGCTCCACGGTCTCGTCCGAAGGGATGGTGTACATCACGTCCATCATGGTATCCTCCATGATGGAACGCAGGCCTCTGGCGCCGATCTTTCTCTCCATGGCCTTCTCGGCTATGGCCTCAAGTGCGTCATCCTCAAAGGAAAGCTCCACGTTATCCATGTCAAAGAGCCTCTGGTACTGCTTCACCAGAGCGTTCCTGGGCTCCTTGAGTATCCTTATCATCGCAGCCTTGTCAAGGCCGTCCAGCACCGCTCCCACGGGAACACGGCCCACAAACTCGGGTATGAGGCCGAACTTGATGAGATCCTGGGGCGTCACCGAATGAAGGAGTTTGGAAACATCCTCCTCCCTGGTGGACTGCAGCTCCGCATTAAAACCTATGGCCTTCTTGTTGAGCCTGTCCCCTATTATCTTGTCAAGGCCGTCAAAGGCGCCGCCGCAGATGAAGAGTATGTTGGTGGTGTCTATCTGCAGAAGCTCCTGCTGGGGATGCTTGCGTCCTCCCTGGGGAGGCACGGAAGCAAGGGTACCCTCGATGATCTTGAGCAGCGCCTGCTGCACGCCTTCACCGGATACATCCCTGGTGATGGACACGTTCTCACTCTTCTTGGTTATCTTGTCTATCTCGTCTATATAGACTATGCCGTACTGTGCTTTTTCGATATCATCATCCGCAGCCTGGATGAGCTTCAGCAGGATATTCTCCACATCCTCGCCCACGTAGCCGGCCTCGGTCAGTGTGGTTGCATCCGCTATGGCAAAGGGCACGCCCAGTATCCTTGCAAGAGACTGCGCCAGATAGGTCTTGCCGGAACCCGTAGGTCCCACCATGATGATATTGGATTTCTGGAGCTCAACCTCATCCTTTCTGTGGGGAGCGGTGATACGCTTGTAGTGGTTGTACACCGCCACCGAAAGGATCTTCTTTGCCTCCTCCTGTCCGATGACATAGCTGTCAAGGAATTCCTTGATCTCCACGGGCTTGAGCAGGTTGATCTCCATGCCGGAATTGCTGCGGCCCACATACTCGCCGTAGCCCTCTTCCTCTTCGTTTATGATGTCCACGCAGATCTCCACGCAGTCATCGCAGATATAGATTCCCTCCGGGCCTGCCACCATGCGGTGGGTCATCTCCTGCGGTCTTCCGCAGAAGGAGCATCTGACCTTTTTGGGATCGATCATCTTACCAGCCATTATGCCTTACCCTTTTTATCCTCATCTGCCGTGGGGCGCTTGGTGATGACCTCATCTATAAGGCCGTATGCCTTCGCCTCCTCAGCCGTTTTCCAGTTATCCCTGTCCGTATCCTGTGCAACTACCTCAAGGGGCTGTCCGCAGTTCTCCGCAAGGATGCGGTTCAGCTTCTCCTTGGTCTGCAGTATGTGCTTTGCAGCTATCTCGATCTCGGTAGCCTGTCCTTTTGCGCCGCCCAGAGGCTGGTGTATCATTATCTCCGCATTGGGAAGGGCGTAGCGCTTTCCCTTTGCGCCGCCTGCCAGAAGGAAGGCTCCCATGCTGGCAGCCATGCCTATGCAGTTGGTGGACACGTCGCACTTTATGAACTGCATGGTGTCATATATAGCCATGCCCGCGGTAACGGAACCGCCGGGGCTGTTGATGTAAAGCTGGATATCCTTCTCCGGATCCTCTGCCTCAAGGAAGAGCATCTGTGCCACCACAAGGCTGGCGGTCACGTCCGTAACCTCATTCCCCAGGAATATGATCCTTTCCTTTAAAAGACGTGAATAGATATCATAGGTACGCTCGCCCCTGCTGGTCTGCTCGACTACATAGGGCACAAGATCGTTATATATAGTCTGTGTCATAGGACACCTCCTTTACTTCTCTACCGCATTCTCCACCAGGAAGTTCACTGCCTTCTTGATCAGTACGTCCCTCACGAACAGCTTCTCGTCCTTGCCGATGAACATGCCCTTGATCTTCTCCTTATCGGTGCGGTATCTCTTTGCCAGCTCATCAAGCTCGGCTTCCTTCTCCTCTTCTGTGACCTCAAGGCCTTCAGCCTCTGCCACAGCCTGGAGCGCAACCCTTGCCCTGATGCTCTTCTCGGCGCCTTCCTTGGACTGCTCTATCATCTTCTCCTCGTCAAGGCCGCTGAACATAAAGTACTGCTCAAGGGAAAGACCCTGCATCCTGAGCTGCTGTGCATACTCATCCACATTTCTCTTGGCTTCGGTCCTGATCATGGCATCGGGGATATCCATCTCGGCGCCTTCCACCAGCTTCTCGATAACAGCCTGCTCCTTCTTATCCCTGGCCTCAGCTGCCTTTCTCTTCTCAAGCTTCTCCCTGACATCCTTCTTATAATCCTCTACGGAATCAAAACCGGCATCATCAGCGAAATCCTCATCCAGCTCGGGGATCTGCTTCTCCTTGATCTCATGGACACGGCACTTGAACACTGCCGCCTTGCCCTTGAGCGCCTCGGAATGATATTCCTCGGGGAAGGTAACGTTAACATCGAAATCCTCCTCCACGGAGTGGCCGATGATCTGGTCCTCGAAACCGGGGATGAAGCTGCCGGAACCTATGGTAAGGGGATGGTTCTCGCCCTTGCCTCCCGCAAAAGCCTCGCCGTCACAGAAGCCTTCATAATCAAGGATGACCTGGTCACCATTCTGCACGGGTCTTTCAACAGCCACGAAACGGGCCTGCTCTTCGCGCTCGTCGTTGATGGCCTTCTCCACTTCCTCATCGCTGACCGTATCGTCCACCTTCTCGATCTCAAGGCCCTTGTACTGTCCCAGGGTCGCCTTGGGATTGATGGCAGCCTCTGCGGTAAAGATGAAGCTCTTGCCTGCCTCAAGCTGGCTCACATCTATCGCGGGAGAGGAAACGATATCCTCCTCGCTCTCGTCATAAACCTTCTCCCAGAGCTCCGGGATCGCGATATTGGCAGCATCGCCATAGAAGAAATCCTTTCCGTACATCTTCTCTATGACCTGTCTGGCCACCTTTCCTCTTCGGAAACCGGGGATGTTGATCCGATTCTTATTCCTTTTATATGCCTGCTCCACATACTTGTCGAAATCCTTCTCCTCGATCTCCACGGTGAAGCGCGCCATGTTGTGCTCCAGTTTTTCTACATTTACGTTCATTTCCCATCTGCTCCTTGAATAAGATTATAAAAAGGCCGCATCCGTTCTCACGGCACACACTCTCGGATTATATCACAACAGTCCACGATTAGTCCAGCAAAAAATAAAGGGGGCTGACGCCCCCTGAAAAGCCGTTCCTTATTCCGCTGCGCTCAGATATTCCTCGAAGAATTCCGAAGCCCGCCGGTCCGAATAGCTGCGGGTAAGGCTGATATCGCAGATGGCGCCCAGCTCCACGTTTATGCCGCCGGTGGTGATGCGTCCCTCCACCACTGCGGTGGAACCTACGGAGATATTCTCCATTATATCCATGTCGCCCTTCACGGCGCCTCTTACCTCGGCGCTCCTGGCTTTGACATTTCCGACTATGGTCACTCCGTTGTCGATGCCGATGTGATCGGCGCATTCGATGTCACTCTCTATGGTGCACTCAGAAAGCTCTATGCGCCCCACCTTCAGGGTACTGCCTTTAACGGTGCCGTCCAGTTCCAGAAGCCCTGCGATGCAGATATTTCCGTCCACCTCGCCCGACAGTACCAGATCGCCGTCGGACTCCACGTCACCCGTTATCTTCATTCCCCTGGGGATATAGCCTTTATCCATTTTTTCTCCTTTTAGATGGCTTCATGGAAGGTCCTGCTTATCACATCCGCCTGCTGCTCGGGGGTAAGCTTGATGAAGTTCACCGCGTAGCCTGATACCCTGATGGTCAGCTGGGGATAGTTCTCCGGGTGCTGCTGCGCGTCAACAAGCATATCCCTGTTGAGCACGTTGACATTCAGATGATGTCCACCCTTTGATGCATAACCGTCCAGAAGTGATACGAGATTGTTAACCTGTGCTCCTGATGCGTCCATGTTATTTCCCTCCTTTATTATCTAACCCCGGTCAAACCCGGATTTCTGTTTCCGGCTCTATTATAACTCTGCGGCGCCCGGAGGGACGTAACATATGTTACATTTAATAAAAATATTCCAGCGCTTCCCTGTTGTTGATGGTCACACGGTCCTTCTCAACACCGATGAGACCTTCCTTCTGCATGTTCATGAGCTCCCTTGAGAGCGAAGGCCTGGCCACTCCAAGGAAATCAGCAAAGTTCTCCCTGTTCATATCCATGGCCACCCTGCCTTCCCTGTCGGCATTTTCCAGGAAATATATTGCCAGCTTTTCCTTCAGGGAAGCGGAGCTTAAAAGATGCAGCTTCTTTGTCATGGAAAAATTCCTGCCCGCCAGTATCCCAAGAAGATTCCTGGTTATCATCTGGTGATGGGCACAGGCATTTTTGCAGAAGCCGTAGAAAAAATCCCAGGGTATCTCCAGCACCTTCGAATCCTTCATGGCCACCGCATCATACCAGTAGCGTATCTTTCCGGAAAAGAGAAAGGCTTCACCGAAGACATCACCCTGCTTTACGGTGTAGAGCAGGTTCCTCCTGCCGGAAGCAAAATCCTTCACCAGTGCAGCTTCGCCCTCCGTCAGCATGAATATCATCCTGGGAGTCTCGCCCTGCCGGAAGATATAGTCGCCGGCCGCCCTTACCCGTTCCGAGGCATGGGCGCACCTCAGCATCCTTTCAACTTCTTCTCTGTCAATATCCTCAAAAAGATCCAAATCAGACATCCTCCACAAGAGGGACATAATACTCATCCATGGTCTCAAGCTGCATGCAGCCCAGCCTTGAGGATCTGGAATTCAGCGCCATGCCGCAGTCCAGGTCTATAACGTGGTATCCGCGGTAATTGGAGGCTCTGAATATCTTTCCCCTGCCCTCGGGATCCACATGGTTGAGCCTCTGGGTGAAGATATGCCCCACAATATAGATATCCCTGAGATAGCCGAAGAGCTTTGCCCCGTCAGGGCTCACCGCATCGGCAGGTCTGTCGAAGAGCGACTCCCATACTATGCTCTCCGCTTCCCTGTCGCTGATCTCAGAGTAGAAGACCTCCTGGCCGAAACGGTAATTGAGCGAATAGGAATGCGATATATGGAAGGTCTTCTTGCCTATCTTGACCCTCTTGATGAGCCGGAGGCCCCTGAGATATTCCTCTATCTCATTCTGCTCGCTCCTGCTCAGCGCATAAAAATCTCTATAGGTCTCGTCCCCTCCGTTGGCCGGGTGCGTCCACAGCTCATAGGGGGTGAGATGCTCATCAAAAGGATTCTCCCTGATGAGGCCTCTGGATTTCTTCCTTTCATATACTATGGCATTGAGCATCATAAGCTCATGATTACCGAGAAAGAGCTCCACGTTCTTTCTTTTCATTATATCATGTATCAGCTCTATGCCGTCCTCGCCCCTGTCGACCACATCACCGACCACATACAGGAAATCCTTATCCCTGAATCCGATAAGATCCAGCATCTTCAGAAAGGTCTCGTAATGTCCGTGTATGTCGCTAAGAACAAAGGTCCTCATCACTGCATCTCCTCAATGTCCGCAGCATTCACGCATATCACGGGCCTTATACCCATCTGTTCGGAGAGTTTCCAGAGAGACAGCTTGTTGTCCACCATGGCATGTCCCTCAAAGTTCTCGGCGCATTTATAGGAATCGTCACCGTCTATGGGTCCTCTTGAACGGAGTCCGAAGCTGGAATGGGTCAGGGGCTTTCCTGCAAGCGCCGCTACGAACTGTGAGCAGGGCGAAGGCTCTACCTGTCTCTTGTTCCTTCCCATGGATCTGGCCAGGGACAGGTCAATGTCGAAGCCGTACCTGAGCTCTTCTATGGAAGGAAGATAAACCTTATCATAGGTAGTGCGCTCCGAAAATGCCGACACCGGAGTCGAGAGCTTTGTCACGTTCAGAAGCCCCCTCTCCTCCTCCTTGAAGGCCCTGCGCACGAACTTGGAGTTCAGCCAGCCTCTTATATCGCTGACCTCCCAGTATATGCCGCTCCTCACCTTTGAGATCTCCCTGTCGGTGAGGCCCATGTATTTTTTCTTGTCAAAGAGCCTGTACTCGATTATATATTCCGACTGCAGGGTCACCCTGCCGTTCCGCTCCTGTACCACCTTCCAGGAGAGCATGTTGAACTTGAAATACCTGAAGCCCACAGGCTCATCATCGTTCTTCGACGCCTTCTGTACGTTGAAGAAGGACACAGGATTGCTGTTCCTCTCCTTCGGCAGCGGAAGCCTTAAGTAACGCTCGCCGTCCACCACCGCCACGGCATCCTCATTATAATCCGCATAGACTATATCGGAGGTGAGCTGGGCCCCGGTGAGCTCGTTCATGGGATACTCCCCGAACCAGACCCTGCCGTTCCTGTCCTTCAGCACATGCACCCCCGCATCCGTGGAGAGTATCACCACGCTCTTTTCATCGGGATAGATGCCGTAGAGATCCTTGTAAAGCTCCTCTATGCTCTGCTGCCTGTCCTCGGGCTTCATGGAAAGGCCCTTCATGATGGCCCTTGCTATCTTCTTGTCTATCTGTATGGTATAGTCCGCCAGATTGACCAGCTCGTCTTTTTCGTTCCTCTCATAGGACGACTGGGGTATGTCCCCGGTCATCATCGAATACAGCGTCGCGCAGATGCCGTAGATATCCGTCCAGGGTCCCTGCTCCGAGAGCTTGGAGAGCATCTGTTCAAGGGGCGCAAAGCCCCATTTTCCAAGGAACACCTGCTGGTTGGCCACACCCATCTTTCTGGAGCCGCCGAAGTCGATGAGCTTGATGCTGCCGTCCTGATCCATCATTATGTTGTCGGGGCTGATATCCCTGTGGAGCAGCCCGGATTTATGGAGCTTGCCCAGTATGTTGATGACCGGCTCCATGAGGTTTAATGATTCCTCGACGGAGAGCCAGCCCCCCCGGCTGTCAATATATTTTCGGAGGTTACCGCACTCAAGGTACTCCATGATGAGGTAACCCGTGTTGTTCTCATAGAAAAGATCCTTTATGGCCACGATGCCGGGAAACTTGGAGAATTCCGCAAGTATCCTGGCCTCCCTCAGGTATGCCTTGGTCTCACGCTCATACTCCTCTGCGTTGACCTCATCCAGGACAAGAACGGTAAGGCCGTCATCCGCACGGTCTACCATTTCGTCCGGGAAAAACTCCTTTACGGCAACGGGATATTCGAGCAGCATGTCATAGCCTATGTAGGTTATGCCGTAGCCGCCCTTCCCCAGTATATTTCCTATGAGGATCTTGGAATTAAGAATGGTGCCCGGAGCGATGGCCTTGGACCAGGTGCGGGACCCTGCCTTCTCCCTGCCGCAGAAGGGGCAGATCTCCTGCTCCTCGCTCATCTTCATGCACCTTAAACAGATTTTTCCGATCTCTGAAGCTTCCATTTAGTCCCCCGGATGATACCGCCCCGCGTCGGGAGCGGAAGAGATTTCATACGCGACATATTATACACGATTACCCGACAAAATTCAAAGATTTTTTTACTTAACTAAGCAACTTTCCCTGTCATCCCGGCAGCCTTTTTTGTCATCCCGAGCGCAGCAGGCTCTGCCTGCGGAGTCGAGGGATCTTACTCAGCTCTTATGGCAGCCAGCGGTGACAGCTTCATCGCCCTCAGTGACGGGAAGAAGCCCGCAAGCACCGCTATCAGTATGGAGAATACGATCGCCGCCCCGGAAAGCCACAGCGGTATCACGGAAAGGGATGCGTCGGTGGCTCCGAAGCCCAGTATATCCTCCCCTCCTGCGGTCAGCTTGTTGACCACCATTGACAGCAGATAGCTTAAGCCCACGCCCAGCACGCCGCCTATAAGTCCGATAAAGCCCGCCTCCACAAGGAAGAGCGCCTGTATATCCCTGATACGGCAGCCTATGACCTTCATTATGCCTATCTCCTTGGTGCGCTCATAGATGCTCATCATCATGGTATTTGTTATACCTATTGCCGCCACCAGCAGGGACACGGCGCCTATGCCGCCCAGCACGCCCTGTATCAGGTTCATCTGCTGCATGTTGGACTCTATCCACTCGGCGCTGGTGTAGGTCTGGAAGCCCATCTCGTTGATCTGCTTCTGGACGTCCATCACATTTGCCATGTCATCCACGTTCACGATGATGGTGTTGTAAAAGAT
Source organism: Lachnospiraceae bacterium (assembly GCA_017518185.1). Classification (GTDB taxonomy): domain Bacteria; phylum Bacillota; class Clostridia; order Lachnospirales; family Lachnospiraceae; genus NK4A136. Next base: position 2,770 of record JAFWWB010000021.1, on the reverse strand, counting down.
CTCATTGTATGGCTTGCCGTTCTTTCTGGTGGGCTGCCCCGGAATGGCTTTCTTTTTGTATACCCTTTTCAGCTCATCCTTGAGCGCATCAATATTGCAGTATACGTTGTAGGAAAACTGGTTCCAGTCCTCCGGTCCTCCCGCGACGACTCCGGCTGTATCCATTATGTAGCGCTTTGGCATGGGACGTATCTGTCCGTTCTCGTCCGTAGTGCCGGCCTGGAAATAGCCGTCGGTATCAAAGATCGCAAAAAGCGTATCCTTCATGTAATCTATGGGGGGCAGTTCTCCCGTATCCCAGTAGCCCTTGTTGGTCTTTTCATTCTGGAAGCGCTGCAGCACCACATTACCGTATAAAAGCTCCAGCTTGTCGGATGCCAGGGGAAGATGCCCCTCTGCCACTTCTATCTTCTGGCTCTCGAGCCAGCCCGGCGTCACGCCGATGATATCCACCCAGCCGATATAACCGTTGCAGCGTATGATGGCTGAACAGCTCAGCTGGGGATCCGCGGATTCCACATGATCAAGGGATTCGAAGAGCGCTATCTTCTCATCGCTCAAGTACATGTCCGTACTGTCATTCTTACTGCTCTCATCCGATCCGCCCATATCATTGCCGCCGCTCTGCACCTCAATGGCTGTCAGATTGCTCCAGGATTCCATCCCCGAGAGCATAGACTGCTTCATGCCGATACCCAGCGATATCATGACCACTATGGAAGTGGTACCTATGACAACACCGAGCACCGTCAGCACGGTACGGATCTTTCTTTTGAAGAGGGATGAAAGGCTCATCCCGAAAAGATCGCCTATCCTCACTTATCAGCCCTCATCCATGGAGTCCAGTTCGGCCTGCAGGGCCTTTTTCTTCTTACTCTTTGAAACGGCCACGCCTATGATGGTGCCGATAACGGCGAGGCCTGCCACACCGCCGCCCACAACGGGTATTACGGGAAATTTCTTTTCCTCCTCCATCATATCCTCCTCAATGCCGTAGTCATCCATGCCCATGTCGCTGTAATCCATCTCCATGACATAGAGATTGACGGGCTTCTCCAGCGTGGTAACATTGGCAGCCTCATCCTCATAGCTTATGACAGCCACGATGGTACCGTCGTCTTCGGTGGGCATCACGCCGTTCAGCATCACGTCCACGTTGCCTGTGGCACCGGGTTCGAGCTTGCCTATGAAGCTGGTGGCCGGTGCTATGCTGTCGGCCTCAAAGGACACCGACACATTGTAAAGGGTGGTCTTGCCCTTGTTATAGATGGGGAACATCACGTTGCTGCTGCCCCCAACGCTTATAGCCTCGGGAAGCACCTCGGAATCACCGGTATCCACCCTCGCCTCCTGATGCACTGGCACGGAAACGCTGGTGCTGGCGGTGTAGGGATTATGCTTGCTGTCTTCATAGGCCGCATGGAGATCGATGACATAGGGCTTCTGCGTCAGGTCGCTCCTGGCGGTCATCTCTATCTCAAGGTCAGTGGTGGCGCCGGCCTCGATCTTGTTGACAAAGATGGTGGCGGAACCGGAGGTGGGCAGGAAAGCCTCAAAGGTGTTCTTGTTGTCATCTCCTTCGCTTGCCGCCTTGAAATCGAACTGTATGTTGGAGACCGCCGTACTCTCAGCGGTATTCTGTACCGTCACCGTGAGCTTGAAGGTGTCCCCTGCGAAGACCTGCTCCGGCTCGGTCTTAAAGCCCGTGACTATTATCCTGGGAGTACCGGTCTTGCCTTCTTCTTCCTCGCTCTGCTTCTTTTCCTCCCCCAGCTTGCCTGCCGCAGGGTTGCCCACCACGTGGACAAAGGTGAGGAGATCCGCATCCTCGATGACGCCGTTCCTGTAATACCTTGCGTGGAAGGTTATGGGATAGGTGCCGCTGGGCGCATCCTTCGAAACCTGGAGAGGCCAGCTCAGCTCTCTCTTGAGTACCGCAGCCTCGGCCATGGTGTAGGCCGGCTGCAGGCTCTCTATGCGTCTTGCGTCGGAAACCCTGTCAATGACAAAGGGCCATTTCTTAACGTCGGAATCCAGCACCGGGGTTATGACCACGTCCTGAATAAGGGCCTTGCCCAGGTTTACAACCGCGATGTTCACCGCGCTGTCATAGCCGTAGAACACCGTGGACACCGGAGTGGTGCTGTCCAGATAGAGGAACTGGTTGGCGCCGGCAATGTTGGTGGTAGCCGCCGTGGAAAGCCTTGAATTCAGCTCACTGACGTAGGCATCCAGTTCGCCCAGTGTCATCGTGGTGTTTGCGATATATACGTTGCCCTGATAGAACACCGACTGTATCCTTGCCTCCGCCTCAGGCGAAAGGTCGTAAAGGGCTCTCAGGCTCTTTATGTGCTCCATTATGCGGATGTACGCCTGTTCCCTGTCATTGGTGTTGGCTATCCTGGTCGGATCCTCGTTCCTGTACTGTGCCTCGTTATCCGAGGCGCTATGCACCACAGCCCCTGGCATATAAGACGGCGCCGAGAAGCTTATGCTCCCCGCCAGCACGATGCCCAGCACAGCTGTGATCAGTTTTGAAATCCTCTTCTTCATGTCATCATTCTCCCTTATATCTTCTCCGGCTTCCCCGTTTATGTCATTCCGAGCGCAGCAGGTTCCCTTCTTTTTATGTCATCCCGGGCGCAGCAGGTTCCCTTCTTTTTATGTCATCCCGGGCGCAGCAGGCTCTGCCCCTCTTTTATGTCATCCCGGACGCAGCAGGCTCTGCCCCTCTTTTATGTCATCCCGAGCGCAGCAGGCTCTGCCCCTC
>JAFWWB010000020.1 GCA_017518185.1 Lachnospiraceae bacterium | reverse complement strand
CCGTCCATGGCTGTCAATACCTCTTGCAAAAAAAGATCCTCTGCTGCCAATATTATATCATGACAGATTCGACACAATTTTGCAAGGCAATTTTCTGCTTTTCTCATCCGTCTATATTTTACTTAAGAGTGAGAAAAGCCCGGGGATGGCACCCTCGGGCTTTTCGTCTGGTTGAAAACCATATCATATCTTTTCAATCCATATCCTACAACATATGTTTTTTTGTGTCAAGTTCCCTATGTTTCCCGGGCCGGCATTTATATCGTACTTATCCTTGGTGAGATGTCCTCAAGGACATCCAGCAGTATCCCCACAGTATCCAGGGAAGTGAACATTGTGACTCCGTTCATGATGGCGCAGCGACGTATCTCCACGCCATCCCTGTAATGGACACCCGAGAGTATGGCTCTGGTATTTATGATGTAGCTCACATAGCCTGCGCTTATGGATTTCAGCACCTCATCGCTGCCGTCGGAGAGCTTTGCCCTTATCCTGGTCTTTATACCATGCTCCTTCAGGAAATTGCCTGTTCCCACCGTTGCTTCTATATTGAATCCCAGCTCATAGAAACGCCTGACCAGCGGAAGCGCCTCTTCCTTGTCCTCATCCGCCAGCGTCACCATCACGGTGCCGTATTCCTTCACCTTGACACCGGATGCCTGAAGAGCCTTATACAGCGCCCTCTTAAGGCTCCTGTCATATCCTATGGCCTCACCCGTGGATTTCATCTCGGGAGAGAGATAGGCGTCCATTCCGTTCAGCTTTGCAAAGGAAAATGCGGGAGCCTTCACATAGCGGAAATCCTTTTCCGGCAGCACCTTGTCAGCCAGTCCCTGTTCCTTAAGGCTCACACCCAGCATCACCTTCGCTGCTATATCCACCAGGGATACCCCCGTCGATTTCGAAAGGAAGGGAACGCTCCTGGAAGCCCTGGGATTCACTTCTATGATCGACACCTCATCGTCCTTATCCACTATGAACTGTATGTTGAAGAGTCCGACTATGCCGATCTTAGTCCCCAGCTTACGGGTATACTTCCATATCTTATGCTTGACCTCATCGGAAAGTGAGTAGGGCGGATAAACGCTGGTGCTGTCGCCTGAATGCACTCCCGTGCGCTCCACCAGCTCCATGATGCCCGGCAGGAACACATCCTTTCCGTCGCATACGGCATCGACCTCCACCTCTTTGCCCACTATATATCTGTCCACCAGCACGGGCCTGTCCCTGTCCACCTCCACGGCGTCCCTGAGGTAGTTCCTTAGCATCTTCTCGTTGGCGACTATCTCCATGGCCCTGCCGCCCAGCACAAAGGAAGGCCGTACCAGCACCGGGTAACCGATCTTTTCGGCGGCACGCACACCGTCCTCTATGTTCGTCACGGCTATGCCCTCGGGATGGGGTATCTCCAGTTCCTTTATCACGGCTTCGAATGCATCCCTGTCCTCGGCAGCAAATATAGCCTCAGGCGAGGTTCCGATAATGTTCACTCCCCTCCTGGCAAGAGGCTCCGCAAGGTTCACCGCAGTCTGTCCGCCAAGGGAGGCTATGACACCCAGCGGCTTTTCCAGCTCCACGATGTTCATGATATCCTCAACGGTAAGAGGCTCGAAATAGAGCTTGTCCGCTGTGGTGTAATCGGTGGATACTGTCTCCGGATTGTTGTTTATGACTATGGCCTCGTAGCCCATTTCGTGTATGGTCTTGACCGCATGCACAGTGGAATAGTCGAATTCAACGCCCTGGCCAATACGTATGGGGCCGGAGCCCAGTACTATGACCTTCTTCGCATCGGAGATCTGGGACTCGTTCTCCTCCTCGTAGCAGGAGTAGAAATAAGGTACGTAGCTCTCGAACTCACCGGCGCAGGTATCTATCATCTTGTAGACAGGCCTTATGCCGTATTCTTTTCTGAGGGCATATATCTCGTCCTCGCTCTTTCCCGCAAGCTCGGCTATATAGGCGTCGGAAAAGCCCATGCGCTTAGCGTCGTACATAAGCTCCTTATCCGGAACGATCCCTTCCAGCTTCTTCTCAAACTCCACGATCCTCTTTATGGCGCTTAAGAAGAAGAGGTCTATCTTCGTTCTGGAGTAGATGACCTGCTCGTCCACTCCCAGCCATAAGAGCTGTGAGATGGCGTAGATACGGTCGTCCGTGCCTTCCTCAATATAGGCAAGCAGCTTCTCCTCCGCTTCCTTTACCGCCTCTTCACCTTCCTTATCGGAAAGGCTCTTGACATCAAACTTCTCCAGATGGATATGCTTCTTTCCGTCCTCAAGGGAGCGCACAGCCTTGAGCATGCTCTCCTCAAGGGTACGGCCCACGCTCATGGTCTCACCGGTGGCCTTCATCTGGGTAGACAGCACATTGGAAGCCAGCGTGAACTTATCAAAAGGAAAACGCGGCATCTTCGTGACCACGTAATCCAGCGCCGGTTCAAAGCAGGCCGGTGTATTGGCCAGCTTTATCTCATCCAGGTTCATGCCCACGGCTATCTTTGCCGAAACCCTCGCTATAGGATAGCCTGTTGCTTTTGAAGCCAGCGCCGAGGATCTGGAGACTCTCGGGTTCACCTCTATGACATAATAGTTGAAGGACTCGGGATCAAGCGCAAACTGCACGTTGCAGCCGCCCTTTACCTTAAGGGCCCTGATGAGCCTTAGGGCACTGTCCCTGAGCATATGGTATTCCTTATTGGTAAGCGTCTGGCTGGGAGCTACCACTATGGAATCTCCGGTATGTATGCCCACGGGATCCAGATTCTCCATATTACAGACCGTGATGGCCGTGTCGTTGCCGTCACGTATTACTTCGTATTCTATCTCCTTATAGCCCCGTACGCTCTTCTCCACCAGCACCTGATGCACGGGTGAAAGAGCCAGGGCGGTCTTCATCTTTTCCCTGAGTTCCTCCGCATTTTCCGCGAAGCCGCCGCCTGTTCCGCCAAGGGTAAAGGCCGGCCTCAGTATCACGGGATAGCCTGTCTCCTCAGCTACTGCAAGCCCTTCCTCTATGCTCTCCGCTATACCCGAAGGTACCACAGGCTCACCAAGCTCTTCGCAGAGCTCCTTGAAGCGCTCCCTGTCCTCTGCCCTGCGTATGCTGTCGGCATCGGTCCCAAGCAGCTCTATCTCGCACTCATCCAGCACTCCCTTATCGTAGAGCTGCAGTGAAAGGTTGAGTCCCGTCTGTCCGCCTATGCCGGGCACTATGGCATCGGGCCGCTCGTAACGGCATATCCTGGCCATGTACTCCAGTGTAAGGGGCTCCATGTAAACCTTATCCGCTATGGAATGGTCCGTCATTATGGTGGCCGGGTTCGAATTGGCCAGTACCACCTCATAGCCTTCCTCTTTAAGCGCCAGGCAGGCCTGTGTGCCGGCGTAATCGAATTCCGCCGCCTGCCCTATCACGATAGGCCCCGAGCCTATCACCAGTACTTTTTTAATGTCAGTCCTTTTAGGCATTGTTCTTCTCCTGTCTTTATTCAGCGTCCGCTCATCAGCTCCGTAAACTCCCTGAAGAGGTAGCCTCCGTCCTGGGGTCCGGGTGCGCTCTCGGGATGGTACTGCACAGAGAACACCCTGTCGGTATCGCTGTAAAGCCCTTCCACCGTGCCGTCCAGCACATTTATCTTTGAAACCTTAAGAGCCGTGCCCTCAAGGCTTTTCTCATCCACCGCGTAGCTGTGGTTCTGGCTGGTCATCTCGATCTTTCCGTTCCTTACATCCCTTACGGGGTGGTTGCCGCCGCGGTGACCGAACTTCAGCTTATATGTCTTTGCACCGTAGGAAAGGGCGATCAGCTGGTGCCCCAGGCAGATCCCGAACACAGGCACCCTGCCCTTCAGCTCCTTCAGGCATTCTATCACCTCCGGCACGTCCTCGGGATCCCCGGGGCCGTTGGAGATAAAGACACCGTCGGGCTTAAGGCTCATGATCTCCTCACTTGTTGTATCGTAGGGCACTATGGTCACATTGCATTTATGCCTGTTCATCATACGCACGATGTTCAGCTTCATGCCGCAATCCACCGCCACCACATTGAACACGGGATTGGAAGTGCGGCTGTATCTTTTCTTTGCGCAGCTCACCCGCTTCACCGCGTCATGGGGTACCGGAGTATCCGCTATGAGCCTGATCGCCTCCTCCTTCGGTCTGTCCGCATCCGTGATAACGGCCCTTCCGGATCCGTTATCCCTTATCACGCGCACCAGCTTTCTGGTATCCACTCCCGAAATGCCCGGTACGCCGCTCTCCTCCAGCAGTTCGGAAAGCGATCTGGTGGATCTGAAGTTGGAAGGGTTCTCGTTTATATCCCTTACTATGAACGCCGAGGGCGATATAAGCCTGCTCTCGAAGTCCTCATCGTTAATACCGTAATTTCCCATCAGCGGATAGGACATCACTATCCCCTGGTCCGTATAGGAAGGGTCTGAGACTATCTCCTGATACCCTGCCATGGAGGTGTTGAACACCAGTTCAAAAACCCTCTCTGCGCTGCTGCCGAAGCCGTAGCCGTAATACTCACTGCCGTCTTCAAGCACCAGTTTTCTGTCAGTCTTCATTTTCCTGTCTCCCTTTTTATCGATGCATCTACAAAACCGTAAAATACGGGGTGGGGCCTGTTGGGCCTCGAACGGAACTCGGGATGGTACTGCACGCCCAGATAGAAGGGATGGTCCTTAAGCTCCACCGTTTCCACCAGCGTACCGTCAGGGGACACACCGGAGATCACCAGCCCGGCCTGCTTCAGCATCGCCCTGTATTCGTTATTGAACTCGTACCTGTGCCTGTGCCTCTCCTGTATCTTATCCTGCCTGTATAAGCGGTCCATAAGTGTTCCCGGCTGAATGACGCAGGGATAGCTTCCAAGCCTGAGCGTCCCGCCCTTTTCCATCTCCTCGCTCTGTCCCGGGAGCAGGTCTATGACCCTGTGCTCCGAAGCATCGTGGAACTCACCGGAGCAGGCGTCCGTTATGTCCGCCACATCTCTTGCAAACTCTATCACAGCTATCTGCATGCCCAGGCATATGCCCAGGTAGGGCAGGTTCTCCATTCTGGCGTAACGGGCCGCGAGTATCATTCCCTCTATGCCCCTGTCGCCGAAACCGCCGGGGACTATTATACCGGAAACGCCTGAAAGTTTCTCCTTATAATTGCTCTCATCCATGCTTTCCGAATCTATCCACTCGATGCTCACCTTTGCATCCAGGGCAAAGCCCGCATGGAGAAGGGCCTCAGCCACCGAGAGATAAGCGTCGTGAAGCTGCACGTATTTTCCCACCAGACCTATGGTCACCTCGCGGCTGCGGTTCTTTATGCGCTTAACAAGATCCACCCACTCCGTAAGATCCGGCTCTTTCGGCTCAAGCCCAAGCTCCCTGCAGACCACTTTGGAGAAGCCGTTCTCCTCCAGCATCAGGGGTGCCTCGTAAAGACTGTCCAGCGTCCTGTTCTCTATGACGCAGTCCTCGCGCACGTTGCAGAACATGGCTATCTTCTTGCAGATGTCGCCTTCCAGCGGCTCGTTGCAGCGAAGGACTATGATGTCGGGATTGATGCCCATCCCCTGCAGTTCCTTTACGGAATGCTGGGTGGGCTTTGTCTTGTGCTCCTTTGAGCCGTGAAGATAAGGCACAAGGGTCACATGTATAAAAAGGCAGTCGTCCCTGTCAAGTTCAAGGGAGATCTGCCTTACCGCCTCCAGAAAGGGCTGTGATTCAATGTCGCCGATGGTGCCGCCTATCTCGGTTATCACCACGTCCGCGCCGCTTTCCTTTCCTGCCCTGTATACAAAATCCTTTATCTCATTTGTTATATGCGGTATGACCTGAACGGTGGAGCCGAGATACTCCCCCCGCCGTTCCTTGTTTAGAACGTTCCAGTACACCTTCCCGGAAGTCAGGTTGGAGTATTTTGTAAGATCCTCGTCTATGAACCTCTCATAGTGTCCGAGATCCAGATCCGTTTCCGCCCCGTCCTCAGTCACGTATACCTCTCCGTGCTGGTAAGGACTCATGGTCCCGGGATCCACGTTTATATACGGATCCAGCTTCTGGGCCACTATCTTCAGTCCCCGGGCTTTTAAGAGCCTGCCCAGGGACGCGGCGGTGATCCCCTTCCCAAGTCCCGAGACCACACCGCCCGTTACAAATATGTATTTAGCCATTTTCTTCACCTCACAGATTGCTGTAGCCCATCAGAGCCTCGTCCACGGCCTTTGCAGCCGCCCGGCCCTCCGATATGGCCCAGACCACCAGCGACTGGCCTCTGTGCATGTCCCCTGCCGTGTAGACTCCCGCCTTTGTGGTAGCATGATCCCCGGGCTTTGTCTTCACATTAGTCCTGCCGTCCGTCTCCACTCCGAAAGCATCCGTCACATATTTCTCGCTCCCCAGGAAGCCTGCTGCAATGAGCACAAGGCCCGCAGGTACGGTCTTCTCGCTGCCCTCCACCGGCACCATGTTCATCCTGCCGGTCTTTTCATCCCTCTCGGGCTTCAGGGATACCAGCACTACTTCCTTAAGCGCGCCGGACTTGTCTTTTTTGAATTCCTTAACGGTGGTCTGGTAGATACGGGGATCGTGCCCGAATACCGCTATAGCCTCCTCCTGGCCGTAATCGGTCTTGAGTATCCGGGGCCATTCGGGCCAGGGATTGGAAGGCAGCCTCTCCTCCGCGGGCTTGGGCATCATCTCGAGCTGTGTCACGCTCTTTGCCCCGAGACGTATGCAGGTACCCACGCAGTCGTTTCCCGTATCACCGCCGCCTATGACTATCACATCCTTATCCTTTGCAAGATCGAAGGGTACCTCTTTGAACTCCGAATCCAGCAGCCTCTTTGTCACCTCGCCCAGGAAGTCCACCGCAAAGCGTATCCCCTTTGCGTCCCTTCCGGGGGCGTTTATATCCCTGGGATTGGAGGCTCCGCAGCAGAGCACCACCCCGTCGAATTCCCTGAGCAGTTCCTTTGCGTCCTTTGTCCTTCCCACATCCGCATTCACCACAAAATGAACTCCCGCTTCCGCCATGAGCCTGACCCTTCTGTCTATCACGGATTTGTCCAGCTTCATATTGGGTATGCCGTAACGCAGGAGTCCTCCCACTCTGTCGCGTCTCTCAAACACCGTCACCTCGTGTCCCCTTCTGTTCAGGAGCTGTGCCGCAGCCAGTCCGGAAGGGCCGCTGCCGACCACTGCCACCTTCTTTCCCGTCCTGTTTGCAGGGATCTTTTCCTTTACCAGACCGTTCTCATAGGCATACTCGATCACGGCCTTTTCGTTCTCCTTTGTGGATACCGGAGCGCCGCCGCAGCCGCAGGTGCAGGCCGCTTCACAGAGGGCCGGACAGACCCTGCAGGTAAATTCCGGAAAGCTGTGGGTCACTGAAAGCCTCTCATAGGCCTCCTTCATCCTGCCTCTGTACACCAGGTCGTTCACCTCCGGCACCAGATTGTGAAGAGGGCAGCCCGATGCCATCCCGGCTATCATAACTCCTGCCTGGCAGAAGGGTATTCCGCAGTCCATGCACCTTGCCGCCTGCCTGCGCTGCTCCGTAATGCTCAGCCGGCCATGGAATTCACGAAAATCCTTTATCCGCTCCGTCTCCTCCCTCATCGGTCCCTCAGCTCTCTCATATTCAAGAAATCCCGTCGTTTTTCCCATTTTTCTTCACCTCATCCCACAAATTTCCTGAAGGCTTCTATCTTTGCCGTTTCCGCATCTGCTCCCTCTTCCTGTGCCGCGGCGATGAGCCTTAGCATCTCCCTGTAATCAGCAGGGATTATCTTCTTGAAGTGGGGGACATATTCCTCAAAGTTCTCCAGTATCCTCCTGCCCTTTGCGGAACCCGTTTCCTCCACATGCTCCTTTATTATCCTTTTCAGCTCCTCAAGGTCATTCTTGTGCTCCAGGTTCTCCATGAGCACGAGCTGCCTGTTGAGATTCCTGTATAGCTTGTTTTCCTCATCCAGAACATATGCGACACCGCCGCTCATGCCTGCGGCAAAGTTCTTCCCGGTAGGCCCAAGTATCACCACCACGCCGCCTGTCATGTACTCGCAGCCGTGTTCACCGACTCCTTCCACCACGGCAGTTGCTCCGGAATTACGCACTGCAAAACGCTCCCCCGCCACACCTGCTATGAAGGCACGGCCCGAGGTAGCCCCATAGAGAGCCACGTTACCCACGATGATATTCTCATCAGGATCGTACTTTGCCCCCGCCGGCGTGCTGACCGTGAGCTTTCCTCCTGAAAGGCCCTTGCCGAAATAGTCGTTGCTGTCGCCTTTAAGCCTGAGAGTAAGCCCGGAAGGAATGAACGCGCCGAAGCTCTGCCCGCCCGATCCCTTGCAGTTCACCACAATGGTGTCTGCGGGAAGGCCTTCGGGATGCTTCCTGGTGATCTCCGCTCCCAGCAGCGTTCCGAAGGTACGGTCCACGCTCTTGAGCTCCACCTCAGCCTCTGCATGGGTACCGTCCTCGATAGCCTTTTTGATATTCTTCGACTTGAGCAGCACGCTCTCGTCCTTGGACTTTTCAAGGCCGAAATCATAGAGTGCTTCGGGACTGAAGGTCCTGCCCTCCTTATCCTGGTCAGGCAGCTCTGCCAGCACCGCCGAAAGATCCAGCTTGCGCTCCTTCTCCGACAGGCCGTCTTTGAGCTTTAAGAATTCCGTCCTTCCCACCAGCTCATCTATGCTGCGTACTCCCAGCCTGCTCATTATCTCCCTGAGACCTCTTGCGATAAAGAGCATGAAGTTCTCAACATACTCGGGCCTGCCCGCAAAACGCTTTCTCAGCTCCGGGTTCTGTGTAGCCACGCCCATGGGACAGGTATCGGACTGGCAGGCACGCATCATGACACAGCCCATGGTGATGAGCGGCGCCGTGGCGAAGCCGAATTCCTCTGCTCCGAGTATGGCCGCTATGGCCACATCCCTTGCGCTCATAAGCTTTCCGTCCGCCTCTATCCTTACTCTTTTCCTCAGGCCGTTGGCCATCAGGGTCTGGTGTGTCTCTGCAAGACCCAGCTCCCAGGGCAGACCCGCATTATGTATGGACGAAAGCGGCGCAGCGCCGGTGCCTCCGTCATAACCTGATATCAGTATGACTCCCGCACCCGCCTTGGCAACACCGGCTGCCACGGTCCCCACACCGGCCTCGGACACAAGCTTCACCGATATCCTTGCATTCTTATTTGCATTCTTAAGGTCAAAGATCAGCTGTGCAAGATCCTCGATGGAATAGATATCATGATGAGGGGGCGGTGAGATCAGGCTCACGCCGGGAGTGGAATGCCTGGTCTTTGCGATCCAGGGATAAACCTTCTTTCCGGGAAGATGTCCGCCCTCTCCGGGCTTTGCCCCCTGGGCCATCTTTATCTGTATCTCTCTTGCGCTCACGAGATAGCGGCTTGTGACGCCGAAACGCCCGCTGGCCACCTGCTTGATGGCGGAGCTCCTGTCGTCCTTTGTCCCGGCCGAGAGTATCCTCTCCTCGCTCTCACCGCCCTCGCCGCTGTTTGACTTGCCCTGAAGGCGGTTCATGGCGATGGCCAGTGTCTCGTGAGCCTCTTCCGAAATGGAACCGTAGGACATGGCTCCCGTCTTAAAGCGCTTTACTATCTCCTCCTCACTCTCCACCTCGGAAAGAGGCACACCCTCCTTCGGAAAGTCAAAGTCGAGAAGGCTTCTGAGATAGCCTGTGCTCTCCGCATCCACCATTTCCTCATATTCCCTGAACTTATCGTATCTTCCCTCTCTCGTGGCGAGCTGGAGCATATGTATGGTCCTGGGATTGTACCTGTGTCTCTCGCCGCTGCTCCTCTGCTTATGTCTTCCGAAGGCCGTAAGCTCCAGATCCGCATCCAGTCCCAGCGGATCGAAGGCCCTGCTGTGCTGCCTGTCCGCAGCTTCTCCTATATCCTCCAGGCTTATGCCTCCCACACGGCTTACGGTGCCGGGGAAGAATTCATTTATCACGTTCTCCGATACGCCTATAGCCTCGAATATCTTGCTGCCCTGATAGGACTGTATGGTGGATATCCCCATCTTGGAGGCGATCTTCACTATGCCGAAGAGCACTGCCTTATCATAGTCCTCCACGGCCGCATAATAATCCTTGTCAAGCAGCTCCTCCTCCACCAGCTGGGCAATGGTGGCATGAGCCAGGTAGGGGTTCACCGCCGTAGCTCCGTATCCCAGTAAAGTGGCAAAATGATGCACCTCCCTGGGTTCTCCGGATTCCAGTATGATAGACATGGCCGTGCTCTTCCTGGTCTCCACCAGATGCTTGTGAACCGCAGCCACAGCAAGCAGCGAAGGTATCGCCACATGATTCTCGTCCACTCCCCTGTCGGAGAGTATGAGTATGTTCGCTCCCTCTCTGTAGGCCTTGTCCACCTCCACGAAAAGATGTGAGAGCACTCTCTTCATTGGCGTGCTCTTATAAAAGAGTATGGAGACCTTTGCCACCTTGAAGCCCTCCGTCTTCAGGTTCTCGATCTTTAAAAGATCCAGATCGGCAAGGATGGGATTGTTGATCTTCAGCACCTGGCAATTCTCGGCCTTTTCTTCAAGCAGGTTGCCGTTCTTTCCGGCATAGACGGTGCGGGAGGTGACTATCTCCTCACGCTGCGCGTCAATGGGCGGGTTGGTCACCTGCGCGAAAAGCTGCTTGAAATAGTAGAACAGAGGCTGGTACTCGTCGGAAAGAGCCGCTATCGGGGTATCCACACCCATGGAGCCTATGGCCTCAGCTCCGTTCAGCGCCATGGGAAGTATGCCGTCATGGTAATTCTCCCAGGTATAGCCGAAAGCCTTCTGAAGCCTCTTTCTCTGCTCCACCGTAAAGGAAGGGACCTTCCTGTTGGGTATCTTAAGCTCCGAGAGCTGCAGCATCCTGCTGTCCAGCCACTCTCCGAAGGGATTTCTGAGCGCATATCTTTCCTTCAGCTCCTCATCGAGTATTATCCTCTTCTCCCTGGTATCCACCAGCAGTATCTTGCCGGGATGCAGTCTTTCCTTCTTTATGATGTGCTCCTCGGGAAGGGGCAGCACGCCCACCTCGGATGAGAGGATGAGCCTTCCGTCATCCATCACGTAATATCTGGAAGGCCGCAGCCCGTTACGGTCAAGTATGGCTCCCATCACGTCACCGTCCGAGAAAAGTATGGAAGCCGGCCCGTCCCAGGGCTCCATCATCGTAGCGTAATACTGGTAGAAATCCCTTTCCTCCTGGGACAGGGTCTCGTTATGGGCCCAGGGCTCCGGGATCAGTATGGTTGCCGCCAGGGGCAGCTCCATGCCGCTCATCACCAGGAATTCCAGGGTATTGTCAAGCATTGCGGAATCGGAACCGCTCTGGGATATGACCGGCAGCACCTTTGTCATATCCTCGCCCGAGAAGAGATCCGTATGCATGGTCTCTTCCCTTGCAAGCATCTTATCCGCATTGCCCTTTATGGTATTTATCTCGCCGTTATGGACAATGAAACGGTTGGGATGCGCCCTGTTCCAGCTGGGTGCCGTATTTGTCGAGAATCTTGAATGGACCATGGCTATAGCCGATTCATAGTCCTTATCCTCCAGATCGGTAAAGAAGGTACGGAGCTGTCCCACCAGGAACATGCCCTTGTAAACAATGGTCCTGCAGGAAAGCGAAGGCACATAGGTGTTGACATTGCTCTGCTCGAATTCCCTGCGGACCACGTAGAGCCGTCGGTCAAAGTCTATATCCTCCTTTGCATCCTCCGGACGCTCAATGAACACCTGATATATGCGGGGCATGCATTCCCTTGCCCTGCTGCCCAGCACTTCAGGATCGGAATCCACCTTTCTCCAGGCCAGGAGCTTAAGCCCTGCCTTTCTTACGATTATCTCAAACATTGACCTGGCCTGCCGCATATCCAGATCGTTCTGCGGGAAGAAGAACATCCCCACACCGTACTGTCTCGGGCCCGGAAGCTCCACTCCCGCTTCCTTAAGCTTCCTGACAAAGAACTTATGCGGGATCTGTGTAAGGATGCCCACACCGTCACCGGTCTTTCCCTCGGCATCCTTTCCGGCCCTGTGCTCCAGATTCTCCACTATGGAGAGCGCATCGCTCACCAGTCTGTGTGAAGCCCTGCCCTCCACATCGATAATGGCACCTATGCCGCAGTTATCATGCTCAAACTGACTGCGGTACAGCCCCTTCCTTTCCAGTTCTTCCAGACGTTCCATTGTCCTTTCCTCCTTTTCTCCGTCCTTCCCTGCAAAAAAAGAAAAAACGCCCCCGGTAATGCGGAGGCGCCATTGCCTTTACCCTGTAAAAAACGAAAAAGCGTCCCGAAGAAAACCTTCGGAACGCCTTTGTTCCTTTGCTCTGAGTATCTTATATCAGGCCGGATCTTTTGTCAAGTACCAATCCGCGGGATTCATCCGGTTCAGCGTATTTCTTCCCGATCCGCGTTTATCAGCCTGAGTGCCTGATCCAGCCCTGTATCCCGTTGCGCCACTTTTTCATTCCTTATAGATCAGCTCATATTTCCTTTTGGCTGATGACCACGGCGCCAGTTCATTGTAATCCTCATCATGGACGATGCAATGCCCCCGGGAACACGCATCATCATCGGTTTCAAAAAGGCAGCGCCCCCTGCGTATCAGATCTTCGGCAGTCTCATCACCTTCGATACTGCTCCCAAGTCTGTCATCTCTGCAGGCTCCGCTGCCTTTACCATCAACAGGAAAAAGCATTCCCTTTCACGATCAGACATGCTTAACATTTTTTCATCCATTCATCTGCTTTTGATAACAGTATAAGCCAGATTCATAATGCTTTTCACCGTTATTTTTCTTGAGAAATACCGATGACCACATGGCTCTCGTCCCTGTTCCTTGTTTGAATGGTACGTAGTACATATGATCTCAGCTCATTCTTAAACATTTTTCTGTATCTGATCTCAAATACTTCGGATGATCCTGCCAGTTT
>JAFWWB010000019.1 GCA_017518185.1 Lachnospiraceae bacterium | reverse complement strand
TGTATAGTTTTCTTCATGATCACCACCATATATCGGTTAGCATAGGCTGATTACGTAGCATAGAAACAGATCCATGTATCTGCTAGGCGAATATACATAATTTTTGTTATGGTAAATCACACCTCAGTCCGCCAGGAGGCCGCAGAAATCACCTAAAAACGCCCCGGCGAACCGGGGCGTCTATGCTCATTTTCACTGCCTTTTTCTTTTATCCCTGTAATGCCGCAAGCTGCTCCTGAAGCTGACGGATCACAGCATCCTTTTGCTCCAGTTCCGCTTCTTTCTGCTCCAGCTCCGCTTTATTCTGCTCCAGCTCCTCATTCTGCTTTTTTATCGTCTCCTCCAGCGGATCTACAAAAGTTTCAAAAAATCCTCCCATCTCTGTTCCTCCTTTCTCATCCCCGTTAATACTGTAGGAAAGCTCCATTATCAGCCGGGCTTTTCCTTTCGTATAACAAGGAAATCTATCTCCCTTGGCAGCGTGTTCAAAGTGACTTCCTGCTGAAACTCCAGTAATTCCCTGTCATAGAAGAGTTCCAGTTCCATCGCATTGCATAACGCAGGGTGATACTGGTTCCGTCCCCTTGGTTCACCCCACCCCCTGGTTCCCTTACAGTTTCATGCTCAGGGCGATACGCTTCTTTTTAACGTCCACCTCCAGCACCTTCACCTCCACGATATCGCCTACGGATACCACCTCAAGGGGATGCTTTATGAAGCGGTCTGCCATCTGGGAGATATGCACAAGGCCGTCCTGATGGACGCCTATGTCCACGAAGGCTCCGAAATCTATGACATTGCGGACCGTGCCCTTGAGTATCATTCCTTCAGTAAGGTCCTCCATGGCAAGTACATCCGAACGCAGTATGGGCTTCGGCATCTCCTCCCTGGGATCCCGGCCCGGCTTTTCCAGTTCCTTAAGTATGTCCTTCAGGGTCAGCTCGCCTATCTCCAGTTCCTTTGCCAGGGCGCCTGCGTCCTTAACGCTCTTTGTGATCCCCGGCAGTCCGCCGGAAACATCGCTTAAGGAATAGCCCAGCTTTTCTATAAGCTTCTTTGCAGCGGTATAAGCCTCGGGATGCACGCTGGTGCCGTCCAGGGGCTCGGTACCGTTCGTTATGCGCATAAATCCCGCGCTCTGTTCAAAGGCCTTGGGCCCAAGCTTCGGAACCTTCAAAAGCTCCTTCCTGCTCTTAAAGCTGCCATTCTCTTCACGGTAGCTGACAATATTCTTCGCAAGGGTCTTGTTTATCCCGGAAACATACTCAAGCAGTGAAGCGGAAGCCGTGTTCAGATCCACTCCCACACGGTTCACACAGTCCTCCACCACGTTCCCCAGTGCCTCTGACAGCTTCTTCTGATCCATATCATGCTGGTACTGCCCCACTCCTATGGACTTCGGATCTATCTTTACAAGCTCCGCCAGGGGATCCTGCACACGCCTTGCTATGGAAGCGGCGCTCCTCTGACCCACATCGAAATTCGGGAACTCCTCCGTTGCAAGCTTGCTTGCGGAATATACCGAGGCTCCGGCTTCATTGGTGATCACGTACCTTACCGGCTCCTTTATCTCCTTAAGAAGCTCCGTGATGATCTGCTCCGATTCCCTTGATGCTGTACCGTTCCCGACAGATATAAGGCTTATGCCGTATTTCTTTATCAGCGCGGCAACCTCCTGCTTGGCTTCCTTTACCTTATTCTGTGGCGCCGTGGGATAGATGACCTTTGTATCCAGGACCTTTCCGGTCTCATCCACCACCGCCAGCTTGCAGCCGGTACGGAAAGCGGGGTCCCAGCCCAGCACCACATATCCCGCCAGGGGAGGCTGCATCAGCAGCTGCGTCAGGTTCTTTCCGAACACGTCTATAGCTCCGTCCTCCGCCGTCTCTGTCAGGGAATTCCTGATCTCCCTTTCAATGGATTCCTTTATCAGGCGCTTGTAAGCATCCGCGCAGGCCTCCTTAAGAAAAGGCGCGGCCGCATCATTGCCGTTTACTATGATACCTTTTTCTATGTGCTCCAGTATCTTCTCTTCAGGGGCAGCGATCTTCACTCCGAGGATCTTTTCCTTTTCCCCCCTGTTTATGGCCAGGGTGCGGTAGCCGCTCATCTTCGAAAGGTTCTCGCTGAACTCATAGTACAGCTCATAAACCGAAGACAGCTCCTTATCCTTCGCCTCCGAAACCAGCTTTCCCTCCTTCAGGGTAATGTTCCGTATCCAGCTTCTGACCGCCGCATCATCCGAGATCTCCTCCGCGATGATATCCTTTGCCCCTGCGATAGCTTCTTCTGCGGAAGCGACTCCCTTAGCCTCATCCACATATCTTTCCGCTTCCTTTTCCACGGAATGCGCGGAATTCTGCAGGCGCAGCCACAGAGCCAGGCCCTCCAGACCCTTTTCCTTTGCCATCATGGCCCTGGTCCTCCGCTTCTGCTTATAGGGCCGGTACAGATCCTCCACCGCCACCAGGGTCAGGGCCTCGTCGATAGCTGCCTTAAGCTCGTCAGTCAGCTTTCCCTGTTCCTCGATGCTCTTAAGGACAGTATCCTTACGTTCCTGCAGATTGCGCAGATACACGAGCCGTTCCTCCAGATCCCTGAGCACCTCATCATTCAGGCCTCCGTGCATCTCCTTACGGTACCTTGCGATGAAGGGTATTGTATTTCCCTCGTCTATCAGCTTTATGACCGTCTCCGCCTGGGCCGGCCGTATATTCAGTTCCATTGCTATCTGCCTTGCTATATCCATCTTTTATCCTTTCAAATTCGGCATGAGGTGGCTCCGCAGGAGCCGGAGCCCTGATGCCTGTTCTCTGTTTTCATAAAACACTTTACACAAGCTTTTTTTCAGCCACAAGTATGCAGTTGGAATCGGGCCAGATATCCGGCTCCAGCGTTACAAGAGGACGCAGATGCTCCGGATATCCGGGTTCCAGGAAGGCATCTCCCCGCAAAAGCACAGCCCCCAGGCTTTCCAGAAATTCCCTGTATTCTTTTATGGTAAAGTATCCGAACTGCTCGTTCACCTCATGGCTGTAGGATTCCTGTCCCCAGGTGTATGTATAGAGGAATTCACGGATATAATCGGCGCAGCCGCTCACGCTAAGGCTGTCTTCATCGATATATATATGCTTATCTTCAAT
The DNA here is from genome assembly GCA_017518185.1 of Lachnospiraceae bacterium. Classification (GTDB taxonomy): domain Bacteria; phylum Bacillota; class Clostridia; order Lachnospirales; family Lachnospiraceae; genus NK4A136. The sequence goes on along the minus strand of JAFWWB010000019.1, from coordinate 43,194 downwards.
ATCCTTAAGGCCTTCGAAATCCCGAAGGTAGTTTTTGAAAAACTCGAGCCCGGCTTTTTCCTTAAAGCTGACCTTTATGATCTCTCCGGCCTTCTCTTCGGGAACGCGTATGCCGTCGCGTATGATGATGCGCCCTCCGCTTCTTAAGGAATCCCAGGCGTTCTTAAGCGCCTGCTTAACAACCTCTATGTTAAAACGGCCCTCCGCTGTCTCGGTATAGGAAAAGATCTCGTGGATTATGGAGGAAAAGACCACCGTATCCACCGGCTCCTTCACACCGTTCACCGCAAAGGGGCCATCCACGAAATTATGCCGCACCACCGTCCACTTATGGCCTTCGGCGCGCTTTTTCTTATTGAGTACATCGATCACGTTTTCCGAGATATCGGTACCCATCACTCTTTTACCGGGATAGGTTTTCTCGAGAAGATCCAGTAGCACTCCGCCTCCGCTCCCCACATCCACGACGCTGTCCCCGGTAACGTAGTCGATTATGCTGTTCTTGGTGGATTCCTCGCTGTCGTTCATGGTGGCGAGATACTTTTCTTCATTGTTCAGACGGTCGAATTCGTCCCGCCTGAAGCCGAACATGTCATAGAGCACGGTGATGCTCTTTTCAAAGCTCAAAAGCCCGCACCTCTCCGCTTCAACACAGAAATCTATGAGCTTCTCACAGACAGCGGAAAACTCAAAATCCACCAGCATGGCGCTCCCGCTCTTCCTGGCGCAGAAAGCCACGTTCTCCAGACTGCTGTCCCTCAAATGTTTTTCGATGATGCGTTTCTTATAGACATTGATGTGCTTCCTGCCTTCGTAATCATAATAAAGGCTGTCGGAAAGAGGTTTGAAGGAAATGTAGCGCACATCCCCGTATTCGGAGCCTTCCGGTATCGCCGAGAGTATGCTGAAGATCTGTTCCGCGTCGAAATCGGAAAGTGCGGCCTCGAAATACCAGAGTTCATATTTCGGAAAGAGTTTTTCTGAAAAAAGAGAGACCAGCTTTCCCGGGATATCATCGATGCCCGGAAGAAGACGGCGCACCCTTTCTTCGGGAGCGAACTCTTCCGCACTGCCTTCGATGACCTTCCTTATCATTGAGAGAGCAGACGTCCCCACTCTCTCCCACAGACCGTCGGATACTCCTCTGATGATGCATTCGTTCAGAAGCGAGACTATCGATATGAGTCTTTCCTTCTCCACCGGGAGCTCTCTTAAAGGAGCATTCTCCGATACCGGGACTTCTCCCCTCAGGCACTGGCCTATCATGCCGTGGGTCTTTATGAGGGTATAAATGAGTTCCCTGTCCTCATCCTCTCCGGCATCTTCCAGATAGATCTCCGCCGATGCGATGTTGTGTATGTCAAGAGGATAGCCCTTTCCTTCCCAGATTGCGCGCTCGCGGATATTCCCGCCCTTGGCCACCTCCGACCAGGAGAGCACGGTGCGGATGATATCAAAATCTTTTTTCCCGAGGCCCCCGCAGCCGCTCTCCTCATCTGCATCCAGTATACTCAGGGTCCGCAGCACATAATCAAGGGTCTCGCGCCCTGTGATCCCGGACACCGTATCCACGCGCTCGATGTTCACCGCGCTGTTTTCGGTGTAGTAAAGATACTGGTACCACTTTTCTTTCTGATACTCATTCATTCAGGTGTTACCTCACTTGGTCCTTACAGTTCGGCCTTGGTTATCTTAAAGGTTCCGGTGCAGAAGCCTGCGTATCCCGAAGCAGGATCTGCCCGAAAGATCACCGTAGCTTTTCCCACGGAGCCGTTATCCGCGTATCCTGCGTAGAAATTTGATGACAGCTCCGTACCGTTTATGGTTTTGCCCTTCAGCTTAAGCTCTGCCTGGGCTCCGCCGGGATTAAAGATACCGAGATCTACGTTCTTTCCGTTAAACGGCACTCCCTTGATACTCTGTCCGTCTTTGGAAAGCAGGACCTTGCCCTTGCTCACCTCAGTCAGGTTCTTTCCGATGAGGGCATAAGTGGTGAGCGAACCTAAAGGTGAAACGTAGTTACCCTTGAACTTTATCTCTACGGCCATACTTCCTTCATCTTCCATCTTTCCGCCGTTTGCGTATGACACTTCGTAATCGGACTTCTTAAGCAGCTCACCGTTGACTATCACGCACACCTTCGGCTTATAGACACCGGGCTTTGTAAAGCACATATCTGATGCCACAGCAACACCGTTCATGTATGTCACTTCCACCGGATCTATGGTGAACTCAGTATTTCCGCTGTACTTTGCGCCCTTGAAGTCACCCTTCATCGTAAGCTTAAAGGATCCGGTACCTGCCTTCTTGCAGTTCTGGAACTTGCAGGTAAAATCCCGGCCTTCCTTCAGTTCCATTTCCAGACCGTCCACCGTGGCCATTACCCTGATCCCCGGCTTCACTCCTGCCTTGGAATATTCGTAAGTACTCTTATCCAGAGTGGCTTTGATCGTTGCCGAGGCTGCAGGCTTGATCTTATAGCTGAACTTTACGGATCCGTTATAGCTGCCGGTACCTATGACCATCATCGTCACCTTGCCGGCATGCACATTATCGGTACAGCTTACCCTGTAGTCGGTTCCGTAGGAAAGTGTTTTTCCCTCTGCATCCGTCACCGAAAGCTTACCCAGGGGAGTCTGCCTGTCATAGTTGAAAGTCAGGTCGGTGCTGTCCAGCGTCGCCTTTATCTTATGGCTCCTGACATGGGCGGCATCGGTGCCGGCCACAGCCACCTTCTTCATTCCGGTGTAATCAGATCCTTCGACGGCTACGATATTGATAAAGCCGTCTCCCGCATCCTGGATCTTGTAATCCTTGTCCTTCTTAAGGATCATACCCTTGTACGCCACAACCGGAGCCACACTCTTGCTGCCGTCATAGAAGGTGCTTCCGACAATGACATCCGAATCGGAAAGGTTCTTCTCTGCGATAGAGAATTTCAACGTCCTCTGGCCCTTGATGCTGCCCTTACCCTTTATGGTGACGGTGCCCTCACCGGCAGACTTGTTCTTACCGTATTTAAGGGTGTAATCCACTCCCAGTGCGCACTTCTTTCCGGCGTGGATCACGGTTACATAAGGCTTTATCTGGGCACCGGTGAAATCCGCCTCGTAGCCGCCGAGGCCAACCGCATGCATACAGCTGTCATCAAAGTATATCTGCCACTCTTCCGTATAACCGATGGCAGAGATCGTCCTCTGTTCCTTATGGGTATTGTCATTGATACATACGCGCTCCTCCAGACCCTCTTCATCGGCTGTAGGTTCCTTAACCGTCACCCACGCACCCCATTCGTGGCCGGAGGCAGGCACCTCGGCAGCGGAAAGCTCTATCTCCCTGGTGCAGGCCGCATCGCTGAAGATCGCCCCGCACTTCGAGCAGGTCCAGTATTCAATATTTCCCTTTGTGGTACAGCCGGGATCCTTCTTATCTGTTTTTACCCCGACATGCTGGTGCTTCCATATCGCTTTTATTGTGCAGGATCCTTCCGGCGTGAACTTTTCTCCCGGTAAGCCCTTGTCCCATTTTTCGAAACTGCCGTCCTCGGGAGCCGTGAAAGCGCAGACCGGAAGGGTAATGGAATTGCCGGCATCCACCACGATATTCTCCATCATACCGCTCCCGCCGCCGGCATCGAAGCGTATCACATACTGCTTCTTAAATGTGAGCTTGTTGGTATCTATGCCTGTCTTTGATGCATCGTTCAGTATAGCCGCGGCTGCGGTGTCATCGATGGTTCCCATCACGGGAGTTCCTGTGTTACCGGCGCAGGTTCCTTTAAGCATATCACTGACAATGTCGCTGTCATCTATCTGAAAACCGCCGAGATTCAGCTTCTTAAGGTTTCCGCAGTTCATTAACATCCCGCTGTAGTTCGTTGCATCCTTTGTGGTGAACGCGGAAAGATCGAGGCTTACGGCCTTGCAGTCCTTAAACATGCCCTCAAAGCTCTTTACCTTATCCCTGTACAGGGCCGAAGTAGCGGGAGCCGGGTCGGGGAGAGGATCCCCCGCACGCCAGGTGTAAGTACCGCCGGGCAGAGCATATTCGCCGTCCGCCTTGTCAAGAGCCGCCTTGAATTCCGGCTTAAGGCTTACACTAAGGCCCTTCACCTGATAGGTATCATAAATATAAAAGTAATCCAGTTCGGAATCGGAAAACTCTCCGGGATCCAGCGCCGACACAAACTTAAGCTTCGCAGTACCATATTCCCCGGATCTTTCCAGGAAATTCAGCCTCATCTTTGAGTTCTTCACATACACATAGGTTTCACCCTCTCCGTTGATCGCCTTGTTGTTCTGGAAGAACTTATCATAGGTACAGCCTTCAGGAAACTCCAGACTCCTCATATATATCTCGTCGGTATAACAGCACCAGAACAGATAATCCATATCGGCAGCGGAAGTTGTCTTCCAGCTGTCGATATTGATGCTCCGTATATCTGCGAATTCAAACAGGGAATCAAGATCCGTGACCCGGGACACGTCAAAATTCCTGAGATCAAGGGTGTCGAAATCGGAATATGCACCGAAATACACGAACATATTTTTCATAGTCGTTACGTGCGAAGTATCAAAGGAGCTTACATCCAGCTTCTTTATTTTATAAAGCCTTTCGAACATGGATGACATGTCGGTGACATTTGAGGTATCCCACTTACTGAGATCCAGGATCTGTACGTTGCTGTTAATGAACAAGCGGGAATAACTGGTCACCGGAAGCTCCCTGTCACCGTAATGATGCGTGCTCCCGGGATCCGGAAGAGGATCACCCACATGCCAGACATAAGAATTTATCCCGTCATCCCTTTTTACCCAGTATTCCCCTTCTTCCTGCTTAAGGATCTCTTTAAAGTTATCGTTCAGCTGGAGCCGCAGGTCTTCACCGTTATAGCAGTAATCATAAAAGCTTTCCAGCTCCTTCTCACTGAGTTGGAGGTTGTACTCCCACTTTGCATAGAGGGTCATATCGCGGGTTATGGGTGTGTTCTCTATATCAAATGGCTGCGTCAGCTCTTTATCACTGTAATAGCCTGTCAGCTTGTATCCGCTGTAGGACTGGGGCCACGTACCGATCGCGGTTCCATCCGTTACGTTGATCACCTGATTCGGTATCTTCCCGCCGTAATCCAGGATCACCTTTCTCTTGACCTTAAACTTAAGCTTCGCTTCCTCCCATTTGGTATTCGCCTTTTTAAAGACCGTTTCCGCGCTGCTGCCGGATATCCAGGCTTGAGCATCAGCATAATGCTCCCTTCTTCCCGATCCTGTCTTGTACGAGCCGCAGCCGGTCATGTAGAACATGTTATCGGTCTTCGCATCCGAACGGGGCTGAAAAGCTCCCATCTTTATTGTCTGGACCTTTTCACAGCGGAAGAACATACCGCTCATATCCGTTATGGTCTTGCCGTCGAATAAGGAGATATCTATGACCTCCGAGTGCATCCCCCGGAACAGCTCCTCATAGCTGCTTATCTTTCCGTGATATATGCTGTTGACAGAATCAGGGTTGGGAAGAGGAGCGCCGCCGGCCATATAGAAGAGCTGGTAGAATACCCCTCCGCCTGTAACATACGATCCCTTCATGGTATCATTCAGTGAAAGCTTAAAGGTTCCGTCGGGAAGCTCAGTATAAACGTAGATCATGCCCAGGAAATCATCATCCAGGGAATTAAGATCAAATACGATCACTTCCATACGGTCACTGTCATAAGCGGTGTTCTGCTTCTCAGCCTTTATAAATGCCGCTGCCTCTTCATCGCGGACATAGATCTTCAGGCCGGAGCCTTTTGTTCCGGCCGTGTCGAATATATCATCACTTCCGACGGCGCTGTGTCCCGTTTCCGGTTCGATATACGAGAAATCAAAGTTTGACAGGTTCAGCTTTTCCAGGGAGTAGCAGCCCTCAAAAGCACCATACATCTCTCTTACCTTGCCGGTACCGAAGCTCTCAAGATTGAGCCATTTAAGAGAAGAACAGGACTCAAACATAAAATTCATTTTCTCAAGAGAGGAAGTATCCGTGTTATAGAATTCCACTTTCTCAAGCTTAGTGCAGTAACGGAACATTCCTGCCATGCTCTCTACTTTCTCCGTAGACATAAATATCCCAATGGACTTCAGGGAGCTGCAGAAATAGAACATACTCGTCATATTGGTACATTCCTTGGTGTCCAGCGCAAGACCCAGGCTGTTTCCCAGGGATTCCAGTTTGCCGCAGCTTCTGAACATACCGCTCATATCCCTGTAGGGGCGGTCCAGATCGGAATTCCAGCCTGACATATCGATCTCCGTTACTTTATCCAGATCCGCGAACAGGCCTGAAATGCTGGTGATCGCATATGAATGCCCTTCATCGTCCACGTATTCCACACCGGGATCGGGTACGGGGTCGAATTCTTTCCAGGTGTAATCCCCCGCAGTAAGGCTTCCTCCCGGAGTGTTGAGCGCCTGCCTGAATTCGGCTGTCAGTGAAAGCTTTAAGCCGTCTTCAACATTCGGATCCTCTTCATAATGGTAAAACTTTTCCAGCTGTGACTGTGTGAGAGTTACCGCTCCGACAGGCTCCTCTGAAGCTGCGGGAGCTTCGTCCTCAGCCTCATCAATCTCATCCGCGGATACGCTTTCGGGCTCTTCCTCCTCCGCCTCAAAGGCCTCTTCGGCTTCGCCGGGCTCTTCCTCGTCTACAGACTCGGTTTCGTCGTCGAAAGATTCAGTTTCGTCATTGTAAGATTCCTCGACTTCGCTGCGCTCCGCTCGGAATGACACAGAGGGGTCATCGCCGACTTCGCTTTCCTCCGCGTCATCGATGCTCACAGTCTCCTCCTCCGCCGCATAGACTCTGCTGCCGGAGAAAAGTATCTCACTTTCCGCATATAAGCTGCCGCACATCATACTCAGCGAACAGAACAATGCTATCGCTCTCTTCATCACTTTCGATTTTTTCATATCCCCGTGCCTCCCTTGCTGTCAGTAAACGTATCAGATGATCTGCATAGTTTTTAAGGCTAAATACCCGTTAAATTTTATCATGTTTTGCTTATCTATATCAAGAAAAAATAAGCGTTTCAGGCCCCTATGATGACGTTCACAAAATGTTCACAAAAATTATTAGCACTCACCCTTGACGAGTGCTAATAACTGTGATATGATAGGGCACAGTTAAGGGAGCTGATCCCGAAACTGCGAAAACAACAACTCAGGGCCAACGGACGGAGCAGGGCTCCGCAGACGCCCCTTAAAAAAGGAGGAATGACTTATGTATGCACCGAGTATCTTTGAAGACAGATTTATGAACAATTTCCTGGATGATTTCTTCGGAAAGCCCGTATCCGCACTGAACAGGATGGCAAATCCCATGAGGACGGATATCGTTGAGAAGGACGGCGAGTATTACATGACCATCGACATGCCGGGCTACAAAAAAGAGGATATCACCGCAGAGCTCAAGGACGGCTACCTTACCATCAGCGCAGGCACGGATGATGAGAAGGAAGAAAAGGATGGAGAAGGCAACGTGATCTACAAGGAAAGACATTCCGGACCGTGCCGCAGGAGCTATTTCGTAGGCAAGCACCTCACCGAGACAGACATCAGGGCTAACTTCGAGAACGGCGTCCTGAAGCTGAACTTCCCTTCCGAAGAAAAGAAGCCTGCCGTAGAAGAGAAGAAGGTCATCTCGATCGCATGACCGATTTCCGGAATTATTAAAACGGCATAACTTTTTCCCCCTCTATTTTATAGGAAAGCTCCTCCGGCTCCGGCCGGGGGAGTTTTCCTATGTTAACGAAATATGAACAAATACGCATAAAACCCCTTTTTCAACGGGTCTCCATGTTCTATACTTGCGGTGGGAGGATGGAAGTTATGAAAAATGATAAAGGTTTCTCCCTTGTGGAGCTGATAGTCGTCATAGCGATCATGGCGATACTGGTGGGTGTGCTCGCCCCCCAGCTTATCAAGTATATCGAGAAATCCAAAGTTTCCTCCGATCTTCAGACTCTGGACACCATATATCAGGCAGTAGTTTATGCCTCCAATGACCCCGATGTAGTTCTCGAACCGGCATCCCAGGCTGAGATCGACAAGCTTCTGGGTCCGACGAAGCTGGAAGATATCGATACCGACACCCTTTTCGGCAAGGAGATACTGGACTCCCTCGACTGGCAGGACCTGGACCGCTCCACCTATAAGGAGTATATCTCATCATCACACGATGACGCGCAGATGGAGATCTACGTGCAATATAAGGGCGGCTTTATGAACCCTCTGGCAATGTGGGCTACCTATACGGACATCACCGGCAAGAAGGAATACACAGCCAATACCGGATCGGTCTGGACCGATATAGGCAACTGTATCTGCATCCAATGATAAAAAACGTCATCTTCGACATAGGCAATGTCCTTGCCGATTTCCGCTACAGGGATTATATGCAGAAGGACCTGGGCTTTTCCGGAGAGCTCACCGAGCTCTTCGTGGAAAGGCTTGTGATGAACGAGCTCTGGAATGAGTTCGACCTTGGCGTAAAGGACAGCGAAGTCATCATAAACGAGATGAAAGCTGCTGTTTCGGAATATCCGGAAGAAGCAGCAGTATTTTTCGACCACATCGAGGATATCGCGGCCTCCTATCCCTACAGCTATGACTGGCTTAAAGAGCTGAAGGACAGGGGCCTCGGAGTCTATCTTCTCTCAAATTATCCCAGGGATGTCTTCACGATACATGAAAAAAAGCATTTCCGCTTTACGGAGCTGGCTGACGGCAAAGTGGTCAGCGGCTTTGAGCGCATGTCAAAACCGGATCCCCGGATATATGAGCTGCTGCTTACACGCTACGGCCTTAAGGCGGAGGAATGCGCCTTTATAGACGACCGTCAGATAAATATAGATGCCGCCTGTGCGCTGGGCATAAACGGCATCCTTTTTAAATCTTATGAACAGGCAAAGGAAGATCTTGCTTTAATTCTTTGAGTTCGCATCATTAGGGGATATCCCCTCCGCGCCCGGTGTATAACTGAAGACTATCTTTATCGTCCTGACCTCCTGAAGCGCTTCATCCGCAGGATCCAGGATCTGGGGAGATGCACCCGTAAGGCCGCCGCCTATGGTCCTTGCATCGGAGGGAGGTGAAGCCACCCAGCCGTTATAGAGATTGGTCCTGGTGCAGAGACCGTCATCGGAAGAGGTATAATTTCGTCCGTGAAGTTCATAGGGCTCGTCGTTTATCAGCAGCTCCTTTATGGTGATCACATAGCCCGGGAAGAGCTCTTCACCGTTGGAGATGCCTATGGCGGAGAAAGCGGTGCTGTTGGAATAGCCCCTGTCGGTGCCGGTGAAATCCAGTGACACCTCATACTCCCCTTCACCGGTTATCTCGGTCACGCCGGGGATAAGCCCCGCGGTGATGTCATCCGGGTTGTAAGTATCCCCCACGCTGTAGGCCATATCCCAGCCCGCAGAGTTCCACATTATCCAGGCAATGGCTTTACCGTCGCCGGAAAGTATGGCATCAGTCTGGAAGGTCTCGGGAGCCGCGTCCCTTCCGGCCTTCAGCTTTTCTTCCGCAGCCGCAGCCACCGCCTCATAGCTGCCGTATGCAGCCCTCTGGCTCTCGTAGGAATTATCCTTCAGGAACTGCTCGTATTCCGGATCTATCCACTGATGCGTATATTTTTTCAGTATGTCCCCAGTGTTCCAGAGCAGGGGCACATAGCCCTTGAGGTCACAGTAAGCAAAGAAGTGGGTCATCCACAGCAGGGTGTTTGGTTTAAGGCCGCCATCGGAGGCGGGGAGCACTCCGCATTCGCCTATGATGATACCGTAGTCTTTGCCGTATTTATCCAGGCTTCCCATGAGCCTGTCCATCTCTTCATAGTTTTTCTTCGTGCCCCAGGTGGAGGAACCGCTGCCGCCGCAGTAATTCCAGGGGGTGTAATAATGTACAGACAGAAAGAGCTTGCCCTCCGCGCTGTCCGTAGGCATATGCCAGCGCTCGTCCAGAGTCTGGGTAACATCGGTGCCGTAACCGGGTATGAGCAGGAAACGGGTGGCGTTGTTTCCTCCGGTGGAACGCACCAGATCCACAAAACGCTGGTTTATCTCGTTTGCCCTCTGATAGCACTCATCCTTGCCGAGGACGGCGCCGCGGGGGTTCAGCTGGTCGTTTATGTCATTTAACCTGTCGCCTATCTCCTCATTGCCGCCTTCGAAGATCAGATGATGATCATAATCCTTAAAATACTCTGCCACCTGGGTCCACATGCTCTCGTAGAGTACCCAGGCCTCGTCACGCTGGGCTGCATCTTCGGAGCCGAACATGCCCCACCAGCCTCTGTCCCAATGGTCGTTCAGCACCACGAACATATCGTCGGCGTAGGCGTAGTCCACTATCTCCTTAACGCGTGAGAGCAGCGCCGGGTCTATGGTATAATCCTTATTCAGCACATCCATGCCGTTAGTCCAGGCCACGGGAATGCGGATCGTGTCAAGACCGGCGTTTTTCATGTCGTCTATCATCTCCTGCGTGGTAACGGGCTGTCCCCAGTAGGTCTCCCAGAAGCTGACGTCCCGCCTGCTCCAGTTGGTATTGTCCGTGGCCTCCATGGTATTTCCCAGGTTTATGCCGTTGCCCATGAAGCGGGCCAGTTCCACGGAGCTCATCTTCTCAAGCTCAGCCTGTGTCACAGAGGAGCGCTCGGGCATATCTCCCGTGGCAGCGCTCACGCCGCCTTCCGCTCCGGGCTCTTCTGTGCCCTTCTCTCCGCTCTCCGCGCCCTCTTCAGGCTTCTGCTCCGCTTCCTGAGCCTCAGGGGTAACACTTTCCTTCACTGAGTCCGCGGATACACCGCTGTCCCCGGTGCAGGCTCCCAGCATCACTGCCGTCATAAGTCCGGTTAAGGCCGCTTTGATCCGATTTTTTCTCATAGGCGTTTCCTCCTAAAAATCTTTTAATGTGCGTACCAGTCCTGATCGTTATTGTAGGTATAATAACGGTTTATGGGAATGATACGGCCGTTGCGCATCTCAAAGACCTCCCATATGATACCCTGCATACCCTGGGGCACGTGCCAGGTGTTGGTGAGTCCGTGTGAAGTGTATACGCGCACCGTAGCTCCGGAATAGGACATCTCGTAGGAGAAGTTGTTGCGGTTGGAATTGGTGTAGTCCACCACGTAGTACTTGTATTCGCCATCCCTAAGGGCGGGTATGGTGATGGTCTCGGGACCGTAGCTGGAGGTATCGTCCACATCCAGGTTTTCTCCAGTGCTGATGGTCTTGTTGCTGTACCAGATATGCTGCTCGCCCCTTGATGTGTACGGCGCAAAGAGATGGGAATCCAGGTCACTGGGGGTCTGGCCCCAAGTAAGCTGTATACGCACCTCACCCTCCGCCAGCTTCGGCGAAGTGCTCAGGTATACGGTGGACAGGCCTTCATATACATGTATGTTCATGAAGAAGTTATCGTAGCCTTCCTTTTCCACCTCCACGGTGTACATACCGGGGCTCAGAGGTACATAGGCGTATCCGTTGGCGTCGGTATATACGGTGGCCACCACATCGCCTTTCCGGTTATTCATGCCCTTTCTTATATACAGGGTCGCATTGGCTATCCTCAGCATGCCCTCACCGTTGGGATTGAAGTTCAGTGCATCGGTAACGTCCATGGTAACATTAGTTACGGTGTCGGAAGCGGGGACCAGGTAGGCGCTGTCCTCATAGACCTCCAGCGCGGAGGGTTCCACCTCCACATCATAAACCCTTACGCTCTCGCAGCCGCTGTAGGAAAGGTCAAGGTCGTACTGCCTTTCCTCCGCCGCCACATAGATGCGGTAGCCGCCTTCGCTGTCGGTACGGACGGAGTAAAGATCCCTGTCATCGCAGGAGAGCACCACGTCCGCTCCGGGACGCACATTTCCGTCCTTATCGTAGATATAGCCGGTGATGGCGCAGGATGCCTCGGAGGAATTCACGAATCGGTATATCTTGTAGGCGCTGTTGACTCCCACCAGCTCCTCAGTGTCAAAACCCTGCTTCTGGGCATCGGTCATGTTGTCGTATTCGATGGTGTTGAAGCCGTCGGAGGCATTGTCCATGCCTGTCACATAATCCGTGATCTCGGTCCTGTTTCCCTTTTTGCGGATTATACGTCGTCTGGTGACCGTATCGTTGGCAAGGAAATAATAATCTCCGGCCAGCGTCATATTGGGCTGGATGGGCCTGTAGTTCATATCCGTCCTGGCAAAGATCATGTTGACCTTTCCCTGATTATCAAAATAATAGTCAAAGATACCGAGATGATCGGGATAGTACTCTATGCTGACTATCTTATTCACCTTGTTGTTGTCGGGGTTGCGGTATATCTCGAACTCCATCTCATTACCGGTGGTGGTGTTCAGGGCCCTGCGGCGGGTGAGTATGTAATCGTTGATCTTACCGTCCGCGCTGCTGCCGGGATCCACATCCTCCAGATAATAGAAAAGGGAGCTGTCCCAGTGGTCTGCCATATTCCTGACGCCCGGTTCAAACTCCACGGACTGGAGCTCCAGCTCATCATTTGCAAGGCCGCTGCTGCCGTTCAAAAGCTCAACCTTCTTACCAAGAAGGGTCAGTTCCAGGTTATGGACAGAGGCTTCATCCCTCTTGTCCACCGTCATCCATTCCTCTTCGCCGCTCTCGAAGCGGTCTGCCCCCGTAAAGCTGCCGCCGTTAAAGCCTCCCGCCCTGAAGGCCGGGCTCTCCGCCGTATCCACGGCCTTTCTGTATGCTATGCCCGCAGCGGTATAAACGGTGACCGTAAAGTCTCCGGCGCTGCTGCTGCCGTTTACGGCGTCGTAATCCAAAACAAACACATCCTGCTCAAAGGGTGCGTCGCATTCCCTTATGCAGGCCAGCTCGTATCCCTTGTCCCCGGAATTATCGGAAAAGAGAAAGTTTCCGGAACGGTCCACCGGCGCATACTCCCTTACATATTCCATGGTGGAATCGTTGTAGAGCACCAGGTCCATGTCCCGGTCCCCTTCCCATTCAAGCATCACATAGGCAAAAGGCGCTTCAAACTCATGAAGGAGACGTCTGGAGATCTCGTTCTGCGTGCTGCTCACGCTGATCTGTTCCTTATCCCGGACATATCCGTCCTTATCGCAGATAAGGGTGTACTCCCCTTCGGGAAGCGCTTCAAATAACGCGGTACCGGAATTGTCCGTGGAGGTAACGGCATAGGAGGTGCCGCCGGCATCCGCCCCCTCGTACAGGGTAAGGGTGACCCCGGCTATGCCCTCGTCATCCACATTGGCATCCATAAGATGCAGCACCAGGTCTGTTACACGTTCTTCCTCGGCCACGCTTCCGGTGCCGCTCTCTCCTGCGCCTTCTTCGCCGCCCTCTTCTGTAACTTCTTCCTCTCCCGCTGTTATCCCGGAGCTTTTTTTGTCCTTGCTGCGGCGGCTGCCCTCATCCTCATCCCCGGGATGGGTAAATATCAGCACAGCTGCCACGGCAGCTCCCACCAGGGCCACCGCCCCTATGGAAATGCCTGCGATCAGGCCGCCCGAAAGCTTTTTTGCTGTCCCTGCTGCCGCAGCCCCTGCCGCATACGCTGCCTGAGGGGGCGGAGCCACATTTATCTGCGGCGGCGGTGCCACATTTACCTGAGGCGGGGGCGGTACCTGATCCGTCTGCGACGGAGGCATTATCTTATTAGTGCTGTTCGGACGGATGGTCACTGCAGTACCGCAATTCGGGCAGAATGCATCCTCGTCTGCCAGTGGTGTTCCACAGTTTTTACAAAACATCTCCGTTCTCCTTTATCCCGCGGGGCAGCCCGTCATGGCTCCCCACGCCTTTTTCATCCCAGAAAACCCTGTTTCTGGATCCTCTGTTCAATATGTATGACCTTATCCCGAGTGTAAGAGCAATATCGTATTCGTTCTCGCTGTCGCCCACGATGAGTGCCTCTTCCCCGGGATGTTCTTTCAATATCCTTTCCGCAAGGGCAAGCTTCTCGTCGAAGGCCCGGAAGGGATCGGCAATGGCGAGCTCATCAGCATAGCGTCTGATGTCAAGACGTTCGAGCTCATCCTCCAGAAGCTCCCTTTCCCTGCGCGCCGTCAGATATACAGTATGATACCCGTTTACCTTTAGATTTTCAAGAAAAGGCAGTGCATCGGGATAGAGCCTGTCAGTGTCCGTCAGTTCCTTTGTCTCTATCTGCGCGATCCAGGCCTTCTGTATCATCTGCGCCGAAGCATCATCAAAGCCAAGCACATCCTTAAGGTAAAGCTTTCCGCTTTTTCCGGAGGCCTTGAACTCCATATACTCCTTAGCATCAAAGGGCTTTCCCGGCAGGGTTCCGCAGACGGATCCTCCCTGCCTGATATATGCACAGCGGCTGCTGACCAGGCTCTCCATGAGCACATGGTGCCTTTCCGAAGAATCTATGAGCGTGCCGTCCAGATCCAGGAATGCTATCAACGGACAACCACCTCCCGGTATACGCGGAGCACGGTCTTTACGCTCTCATCTCTCTTAAGCCAGGCGCTGTCCGCCTCTTTCCCAGTAAGCAGGGCCACCAGCGCCCTGGATATCTGAAAGCCCGCGGCTTCCGAGGCGCTGCCCCCCGCCGCAAGTCTCAAGTTCACATCCATAAGAAGCCACTCATCCCCTGCATGAACGAACTGCAGATTAAAAGCAGGCGGAAATGCAAAGGCCTTCGTAAGCTTTTCCGCCGCGCCGATGAAGGCTTCCGCAGGCAGGAAATCCGCCTTGGTACATACGCCCCCTTTGGCCTCAAGCCTTCTCCTGGCAATGGTATAGAGCTTTCCTGCTGAGAGCACGCACTCCAACGTCACTTCCTCCACCGCATCGGGAAAGCTTCCCTTTCCGCTCAGGTCGGGCTGTATCACGTATCCGTCCCCGGGATCGGCCCCGAGCTCTCCCGCCTTCATACGGCGTATGCCCAGGCTGCCGAAGCCGCTGCGTTCCTTTACTATGATCCTCTCCCCCTCCGGGATGCTGCCATATGTAAGCAGGGGCACCGTGGGAATATCCAGTGAAGCACAGATCTCATAAAGGCGCTTCTTGTCGTTCAGCCCCAGGGTCTTAAGCTCCGCAGCGGCGCTCTTTACGCCAAGTGCCGCGAATTCACTGCAGTCCGGTGCAAAAAACTCCTGCTCCCAGGGTATGAGGGGAATGATGACATCCGCCCCGCATTCCTTAAGCAGGCCGTACATATGCTCCTTATAGCCATTCTCCTTTACAGGCGGCACACGGTAAAAGACATCCGCATTCACGGCAGAAGCCACCAGTTCCTCCGGATTCGTATCGCTGATCACAAGGCGGTATCCCGGAAAGTGCTGCTTTACGGTCTCGCTCAGCCTGAAAGCGGATCCCGTTCCGCCTGCAGTTATTAAAACGGTCGTACTCATAATTCCACCTTTATCACATAATCCACTTCACTGCTTTCGCCCTGGGCGCTGTAGACAGGCTCTCCGTAATGCATGAGCCTGTTCACGTCCATGGTCAGCCCGTATTTCTCATATTCACAGGAGCCGACGAAGATATAGTCCACGCCGTATTTTTCAAGTATGCCGCGTACATGAGCCGTATCGGCGGAGGTATAGATATTGTCCACCTCCGTGCCTCTTTCGTTCACCACATCCACGTTGTTCCTCCAGAGCCATTCATGGGTATGCCACCCTATTATGGTGGGACAGCCCGTAAGTACGGAGACCCTGTTGTTCAGGGTATAGCTGCTTCCCGGCGATTCCAGCACCAGGCTGCCGGCGGGAACATTCGACTTTATCCATTCCACCGCCATGGCATCCGCAGGCTCTTCCCTCTCCAGATAACGGTCGGCGCGGAGTCCCTTGAACTTTTCCCTGTCAAAGATATTTCCGGCGCTCATCCGGAGTCCCGTGATGAAATAGCCTCCGGTCCATATAAGGAGCACCAGGGCTATGATGCCCCATTTCTTCTCTCCCGGAGTCCTGTGCCTGAAGGCCATGCGGCTGACGCTGAAGCCTGTACACAGACCGAGTAATATGAAGGCCTGGTAGCTCAGCTTGAACATCGTATTGAAACGCTTGTAGGAGCCGGTATAGATATCTTTGATATAAATGAGCTCGGGCATCAGTATCAATCCCGCGCCGCAGAGACCGATAAGGGCGATAAAGAGTTCGGCCCTGTCAAAGGAACGCATGACAGCCCTTAAATTCTCTCCCTCAGCCTGTCCCAGCATGGCTATGATATGCGCCGCCAGCAGTGACAGGGGCAGGGCCCAGAGTATCGCCAGCTGGTATACAGGCGTATGTTTTTCACTTATGCCTATGCCGTTGACCATGCCCTTAAAGCCCAGATGAAAGGGCAGGGATACGGCGAAGGCAATGAGCAGTACCTCCACTCCCTGCAGGGCCGTGGTAAGTGCCACCTCTTTTCCCGTCATTCCGCTCCTTAAGCTTATGGCCAGCAGCACCGAACCTGCCACGATAAAATAGATGGGGAAATCCCAGAAATTCTCCATCATGCTTATGCCAAGCAGCCCTCCGATAAGCATGAGTTTCGGATCCAGCGCCGTTTTTTTCGGCTTGTACCCATCCTCTTCCGTATGCTGCTTCATGAAGGAGAGCAGCAGGGCCAGTATGGTGAGCACCACGAAGATGTTTATCACATGAGCATGGAGGTCGCCCAGCAGGAAGGAATAAGCCGGGAACTCGTGGGCCGTCTTGTCATCGGTATCGGGATGGTAGCCTATATAGCGGGTTGCATCCGCATACCAGAAGGAGGGCTTATTCCCCTCCAGCTTCATCATATCCCACAGGTGGGGTATCAGGAAATTGAAGATGATATAGTGTGAGCTGGCGGCAAAACACACCGCGATGACCGAAAGTACCGAGGTCACGGGACGGGACAGAGGGATCTTCCTGAAAGATGCCGCCTCTCCCGCCAGGGAAAATACCAGTGTGACGCAGAGCGCAAAGCACATGCAGAGCGAAAGATTATAACCGAAAGACACATCAGTGAAGGCCAGCTTCGTCAGGTAAGTGCAGAGATACTGGCCGTAGTAATAATAATTTATGCTCTCCCCGGCAAACCACATGTCCTCCGCAGGCATATAAGGGCTCCTGTACATGGTCTGCATGAAGGCGTAATCCATCATCCGCTCAGTACCGTAGGCATCCGGGTTCACGCACTTTACGTATACAAAGAAGAAAAAGGCCAGGGTAAAGACAAAGATGTGGCAGAGTATCTCTTCCATCGGCAGTTCCGTTACCAGGATCTTTAAGGATCTGCGCTTATCCAGAGCGGCCGTTATCCACACCGCCGCCATGCAGATCACTGCGGTGACCACCACCCAGAGCGTGGTAAAGGGCAGAATATGCAGTGATGACAAAATCCACATGAGCCAGGAACAGCAGATAAAGCCCAGGACACCGCCGAAGGCAAAGCCCTTGTCGGCAAAACGCGGGAAGAGCAGCGAGGCCAGAGGGTAGAAGCCTATGGCTATCACCAGGAGCATGACATACCAGCATATGGCCGGAAGCACGTCCTCTCCCGTCAGCATTATCCCTGCCCATATCACCAGCATGGTCAGGATCAGAAATACCCATCCTTTTGCCTTCATCAGTCCTTCACCTCATACACCGCAGCCTTTTCATCCTGCCATACAAGTTCAAGAGCCTCGGCCAGGGTCTCCTCCGAAAAGTCGTAGGTCTCGCTGTTCCTCAGCTCGCCGTCAACGTATACATATCTGATGCCTTCATCCTTAAGGCGGCTCTTCAGGGCTTCCGGATTCCTCAGGGCGAAAAGCTCCACCACCGTCTCCTCCCTGGCGAAGGTATCATAGCCTGCGCTCCAGGCGTAGTAGGGCCAGCCGTAATAAAGCCGCACCCCGCAGAGCACCAGCCTGTTTAAGGAGCATCTGTCCGAAAGCCACACAGCCCCGGGTTCGGCTTCCTTATTGACCCATTCCCTGAGGCCGTCGTTCATCTCATACTCCATCTTATACTTATCCATGTTCCGGTTAATATTGTACTCGCACATTCCCGTGACCGTAAAGATCAGGGCCAGCCCTGCGCCCAGGAGCTTCGCCGCGATGCGCCTTCCCTTTAAGAGGTTCACGCACATGGCCGCCGCCGCAGTCCCCAGAAGGACCAGCGAGAGCATGATATACTTGTGGTTCACCGCGATATCCGGAGTCAGTGAAACGTGGAGCGCAAATATGAGGGGCGCCGCAAAGGCCGCCATAGCCTGCCGCTTCTGCCCTTTGGCCAGGCAGAAATACACCAGCAGCGCGGGAAGCAGTGCTCCGCAGAGCCGCAGGAGAAATGAGATCACTCCGGCTATGTTCCTGTGCTCCGCCAGGAAGCCGTAATACAGCTCCGGACTGAAGCTGCTGCCGTGTATGAAGATCTTCGTCTGAAGCAGGGACATCACCACCGCGATCACCGCAGTTACCAGATATTCCAGCCTGTGATCTGACATTAACGCCATCACAAAGAGCACGCACAGCGTTCCTATGACCATGGCCCCGTTCCAGAAGGCCGCCGCGCCAAGCAGTATACCCATAACCACACCCCTGGCTATATCTTCAGGAAGTATGGCTTCCTTCTTAAAAATGCCCGGCTTTTTCCTCATGAGCGGCAGAAACACCAGCACCGCCATAAGGCACAGGGCCATGCCGAAGGCCAGGTGTCTCTGGTTCAGGTAGACCTTCAGGCTCCAGAGTCCCCAGGATTCGTGGTCCGTATAATCGAAATGGTCTATGCGGCCTTTAAGGGCATCACGGGTCCCGCCCTCCGCAAAATAGGTAAAGAGGCTCGGTGATGAGCGGAAGAGCATAAAGACCACCGAAAGCCAGCCTCCGGCTATACTGCCGCTTACCTGCCTTCCCAGCACGAAGAGCAGCATGAGGGCGCTCATCATAGAAAGCACCGAGGGTATGTTAAAGGCATGATGTATGGGAAGTCCCAGATATTCCAGATTTCCGGCCATGAACTGGAAAAGGAAATGGTAACGTATGTCACCGTCCGCAAAGTGCACATACTCCGCCGGGAAGTTTGCCCCGGAGGAGAAGGAACGTATGAGGCCGAGATGCACCGCAAAATCGCTGAAGACAGAAAAGCCCACCTCAAGATTCCCGCCTTTTATGCTGAAGCTGTGATACATCATCCTGATGACAAATATGAGACAGAGTATGAGCGGCAGGAAGTATGCCGCGGGCTTCAGGAAACGCCGGAAGCCGCTCTCATCCGGATCGGCGCCGGACACTTCCCACAGATCCGGAAGGGCCGTTCTTTTCCCTGATTTCTTAAATATATATGAGAGTATCACTATTCCCAGGAATATAAGGCCCGCGATGATGTTTGCCGCCAGTAGGGGCTGCCTGCTGCCGCTGATCTTCTTTACTGCAACGGCGAGGATATAGACGCACCAGCTGACCAGCATAGTGCCCGTTATATACCAGAAAGGAAAACACACAAAAACAGCAGGGAGATCCTTCCCTGCTTTCCTGTAGGCCGGAAACAAGGCGTCCAGTACCGCCCTTCCGCTCATGATGCATAACAATATGTACAAGATAGCTGTCATGATCCCAAATAAAAGCCGTGCGGCCCGGTCTCGAACCAAACCAACATGCGTTACCTGTACAGCCAACTCCGCCCAAGCACCCCCACGGCACATACGAATTCCCGCTTAGTGCTGCTGTGTTCCCACCCTGACACGGTTCACGGGCACGCATTGCGCAGGACCCGGACTTCAACATCGCTTATACAGGGCAGCCATACCGGCAAACGCCCTCAAACAGGCCATCACCCCCTCTAAAGCGGACTGAGGGTACAGGGCACCGCTACCGCCCCGGTTGCACGACCGACTTATTATATCCGTAAAGCCCCTTCCCTGTCAAGGCTGGGAGGAATGTATCAGCTTTTTATCTATACAGTACCAGTCCGCCACGGCGTCATAGAGCTTCATGAGCTTCTTTCCCCCCTCCGTGATCCTGTAACGTCCGTCTCCTGCCTCCTCGATGGTTCCCGTCACCAGCTGCTCGTGGAAACGCTTCTCGAAGGCGCCGTAATCCCCCACATAGCGGTCCACGAAATACTGCTCGATGTCATCTTCGGTGAAGCTCTTATCAGCGTTGTCCGCCATGTAGCCCAGCATGAACACAGAGATGGAGCGTTCCGCTGTCACCGGAAGGTGGGTGAATATCACCACATGGACACAGCAGAAGCCCGCAAAAAGCAGCAGTATGTCACGCACCGTGATAAGCTCCTTAAACTGTTTAAAGCGCTTAAGCAGCGCCATGGCCGCGGCTATCACCGCCCCCCAGAAGATTATTATGGCTATGCCCCTGTAGAAGAACACATCCATGCCTCCGAAAAGAGGCGTCCTGAAACTAACTATATAAAGCAGGGTGCCCAGTACCACCAGCACGGCATATATGCCGAAAAGCTTCGCAAATTCCTTAAAGCTCATCCTTATCCTCCGTCTTAAGCTTCTGCCTCAGGCTCTTGAAAAAGTCCTT
Source organism: Lachnospiraceae bacterium (assembly GCA_017518185.1). Classification (GTDB taxonomy): domain Bacteria; phylum Bacillota; class Clostridia; order Lachnospirales; family Lachnospiraceae; genus NK4A136. The sequence continues at coordinate 22,675 of JAFWWB010000019.1, read as the reverse complement.
CAGCATCCTGCTGCATTCCTCCTCCAGGATCCCTCTTGTGACCTTCGCCTTATGATTAAAGCCGTCGGCCTCCAGTATGTTCATGACCGAACCGCCGCAGCCCGCCTTGGGGTTCATGCAGCCGATCACCACCCGGTCCGCCCGGGCCTGTATTATGGCGCCGGAGCACATCTGGCAGGGTTCGAGGGTAACATAGAAGGTGCAGCCCTCCAGCCTCCAGTCATCCAGATACTTTGCGGCCTTCTTCATGGCCGTGATCTCCGCATGTGACAGGGTGCTCTTATCCGTGTTCCTCCGATTATAGCCCCGGCCTATCACCTTATCCTCATATACTATGACGCAGCCTATGGGCACCTCTCCAAGGGCATAGGCCTTCCTGGCCTGGGTCAGTGCCTGTCGCATGTAGCGCAGATCCGTCTTATGCTGCGCCGCCTCTGCTTCCGCCAGGGCCTGCTCCTTACGCCGCTGCCGTTCCTCAAAACGCTGTCTTCTTTTTTCTGTTGAATCATTCATGCTTTTATTATATCATAAGCTCATGCGTATTGGAGGATTTTTACCCACAACTCTTCTGGATTACCCCGGACACCTTGCCTGCACGGTATTCACCATGGGCTGCGACCTGCGCTGCCCCTTCTGCCATAACGGCGAACTGGTGCTGCCGGAGCATTTCCCGGCTCCTCTTGATGAGGAGGAGGTGCTGGCTCATATCAGGAAGCGCTCAAAGCTGCTGGAAGGCGTCTGCGTAAGCGGAGGCGAACCCACACTGCAGCCCGATCTTAAGGACTTCATAAAGAAGCTTAAGGATCTGGGACTCCTGGTGAAGCTGGATACCAACGGACGGGATACGGAGCTTGTGAAGGAACTCCTTGAGGAAGGGCTCGTCGACATGGTGGCCATGGACCTTAAGGCCGACAGGGCTTCCTACCCCCTTGTCTGCGGACTGCCGGGCATGGATCCCGCCCCTTACTTCAGGACGGCAGAGTTCCTGCTCTCCTCTTCTTATGAATACGAATTCCGTACCACCCTTGTAAAGGGTCTCCACAGCGCGGAATGCATCAGCAATATGTCCAGCTTTCTCTCAAAGGCGGAACACTGGTACCTCCAGTCCTACGCCCCCGGGGATAACGTCACCGCATTCCTTACGGACAGCGCCGCAAAGCCCGAAAGCTTTGACCGTGAGGAGCTCCATGCGCTTCTCAGGATCGCACAGGAAAAAATGCCCCGGGCCAGGCTCCGGGGAATAGAGTAAAATATGATCAGTCCGGCCGGCATATCAGGCCAGTTTAAGTCTTGCTTTTCTTAAGTCTCTCTCCGTTGAAACGCGCTCGATATTCGCGCCCAGACCCTTCAGTTTGATCTCGAAATCTTCATACCCGCGCTCGATAAAACGGGTATCCTCGATAACAGTGTCGCCCTCTGCCGCAAGTGCCGCGATGACCAGGGCCGCGCCCGCCCTGAGATCAGGTACGGTGATGCTTGCGCCGCTGTAGCTCTTCACGCCGGAGATAACGGCCATATTTCCCTCAACCTTTATGGAAGCGCCCATGCGGATGAGCTCGTCCACGTACTTGAAGCGGTTCTCAAATATGCCCTCGGTAACGATGCTGGTACCCTGTGCCAGACCCAGTGCAACGGTGATCTGCGGCTGCATATCCGTAGGAAAACCGGGATAAGGCAGGGTCTTGACCTGCGTGGACATCAGGGGATCCGGCGCCGAAACACGCACTGCGTCGTCATATTCGGTGATATGGCAGCCGATCTCGCAGAGCTTTGCGGTGATGCATTCCAGATGCTTGGGGATAACTCCCCTTATCATCACATCGCCATGGCAGGCCGCCGAAGCCATCATATAGGTACCGGCCTCTATCTGGTCGGGGATTATGCAGTATTCGGTGCCGTGGAGCCTTTCCACACCCTTGATGCGGATGACATCGGTACCTGCGCCCTTTATATTGGCGCCGCAGCTGTTCAGGAAGTTCGCAAGGTCGACAACGTGGGGCTCCTTCGCGGCATTCTCGATAATAGTCTTGCCGGATGCCAGAGCAGCCGCCATCATTATATTGATGGTAGCTCCCACTGATACCTTATCCAGGAAGATATGGGCTCCGCGAAGCTCTGCAGCCTCTGCGGATATGGCGCCGTGCACTATGCGCACCTTTGCGCCCAGGGCGGAAAAGCCCTTGATATGCTGGTCTATGGCCCTCACGCCTATGTTACAGCCGCCGGGCAGGGGTACTTCGGCCCGCCTGTTCTTTCCTAAAAGCGCGCCAACCAAATAATAAGAGGCTCTGATCCTCTTTAAATACTCATCGTCTACTATGCAGCTGTCTATCTTGGAACCGTCAATGATGACGCTGTGACGGTCAGGCCTTTCAACGCTTACTCCAAGGCGTTCCATGGCTTTAAGGAGAACATTGCAATCCGTTACATCGGGAACATTCTCTATCCGTACCGGATCGTTTGTCATCACTGCTGCCGCGAGTATGGCCAGAGCCGCGTTCTTGGCTCCGCCTATCTGCACCTCGCCAAACAGCGACGCGCCTCCCCTTATCGCATATCTGTCCATATCGAACTCCATTCAGATCAATGCACTAAAGACGGATTATAATGCATATGGCAGGAAATGTCAAATCCGGGGGTCCGTCAGGCTAATAACGCAAGATTTCATATACTTTTTCGGTGTTTGTGGTATACTCATACTGTTATGGATACGATGTGGTCTCTGCCAACGATAAACATGCGTTAAACGGGTAAATGAAATGAATTTTGATGATCAAAAATGGGATACCGTTATAAAAGCAAAACACGATCCCTTTTCTTTTGATATACGGCAGATAATAGAATACAGGGATCTCATATTTCTTTTTGTTAAGAGAGATATGGCAATTGCCTATAAGCAGACCCTTCTCGGACCACTGTGGTATCTGATCCAGCCCATATGTACCACGATAATGTGCCTGATAGTATTTCAAAACGTTGCAAATATCGGAACAGAAGGGATACCGCCTGTACTCTTCTACTTTGCGGGAACGATATCATGGACATTCTTCGGTAACCTGCTCACAAATGAGGCCAGAGTATTATCAGCCAATAAAGAAATTTTCGGAAAAGTATATTTCCCCAGATTGACAGTTCCGATCTCCGTTTTTTGCGGCGAGCTAATAAAACTTATTATACAGCTTGTTTTATTTGCCCCGATATATGCCAGATATATCATAAATGGCCACCCGAATATCATTTCGATAAAGCTGCTGCTTTTACCTGTTATCATATTATGGACAGGGATCATGGCAGTTGGATTGGGCCTGATAGTTTCATCCATAACAATCAGATACCGTGATCTCACCAAGGCCCTTTCCTATTTTCTTTCATTATTTATGTATGTGACCCCTGTTGTATATCCGCTTTCTGAGGTATCGGAGAATTACAGGATCTTTTTTAAACTGAATCCGGTCTCTGCGTTGATGGAATGCTTCAGATGGGTGTGTTTCCACACAGGAACCGTTTCACTAAGGTCTGTATCCTACAGTATAGGCTGTTCCATAGTATTTCTTACAGCCGGATTGATATTGTTCAACAGGAATGAGAAAACCTTCATAGACGTGATCTGATCGGAAGGAACAAGTGAAAGATATAGCAATAAAAGCAGAAAATATAGGAAAGTATTATCGTCTTGGGCAGATCGACACCGGTATGTTCTATACGGACGTAAGATCCTGGATAGTGCAAAAACTTAGGCGTGATGACAGAACTCTCAAGATTGGAGAAAGCAATTCCGGCAAAGCAGGCTTTTGGGCTCTCAATGATATAAATTTCGAGATCGAACAGGGCGATCGTGTCGGTATCATCGGAAAAAACGGTGCGGGTAAATCCACACTTTTAAAGGTGATCAGCCGGATCACCATGCCCACTAAAGGCCGTATCGGTATCAAAGGCAGTGTCGCCAGCCTTCTTGAAGTCGGAACAGGTTTTCATCCCGAAATGACCGGAAGGGAAAACATATACCTAAACGGTGCCATCCTCGGAATGAAACGAGCCGAGATCAACGAAAAGATTAATGAGATCATAGCATTCAGCGAGATCAACGAACACATAGATACTCCGGTCAAAAGATACTCCAGCGGTATGTATGTACGTCTTGCTTTTGCAGTGGCGGCGAATCTTGAAAGTGACATACTTATAGCGGACGAAGTCCTTGCCGTAGGGGATGCTGAATTTCAGAAAAGAGCACTTGGCAGAATGAACGAATTAAGTACAAGTCAGGGAAGGACAGTACTATTTGTCAGTCATCAGATGAATGCGGTAAGGGCCCTGTGCAGTAACGGTATGGTTCTGCATAAAGGACGGATCGTCCTTAAGGACACCATAGACCAATGCATAAAAACCTACCTGAAGGATCTGCACACACACTGCAGTGGCGAGGCTCTGTCCCATTACGATAATGATTTTTTTGATCTGCTTGATTTCAGGCTCATCGATGAAAATGGCAGTGATCTTGCGCAGCCCACTGAAAACAGCAATAAGTGCTTCGTTCGGATTGAAGTAAATATGAAAAAGCTGCACCATGCATTTACTATCGGCTACTCATTACGTAATTCTGATAGCCTGATAATGTACTGGTCTTATCTTACAGATGTTTACAGAGAGGATCATAGTGTCAGACTCGGCCGGAATATACTTATCGGTGAGATCCCCGGGCACTTTCTGAACGAAGGAGAATACAGCATTTTTCTATCGGCAACTTTACATTATATACAGTGGATAGTGAACCCCGACGAAGATTCTCCTTGTCTGAAGCTTCATATTCAGGGCGGTCTCAGCGACTCTCCCTTCTGGACTTTAAAACGTTCAGGGGTATGTGCTCCGATACTTAATTGGACGGTGACAGATAAATGAAAAGAAACCTTAAGACTATTATCAGAGAAAAAAATCCCGGTGTATTTCTGCTATTGCGTACGATCAGACGCATGATCAAAAAAGATGACTGTTACCTGCAAAGAGCACTGGCTCTCGGAGATTCCGCAAATTGTGATTATCTCGAACTTCTACATAACGGAACTAAAGACTACGGAAAAACGATCTATGTTATAACCGAGAACTCTCCGAATGAGGGTTTTTGCGCTACTCTCAGGTTTATCATCTGGCTGATCATATTTGCACAACAGCATGGTTTCGCTCCGGTAATAAGGCTTTCCGAGGATTTTGCATACTATGACAAAGATATGCGTACAAAATGCAGCAATCCCTGGGAATACTATTTCCTGTCCTCTGAAGAGTCTTTTGATGAAAACATCGCGTTAAATGTATGCTATTCCCGTTATTATCATATGATGACAATGAAAGAATACAGTGCCCTGGATGCATATTCCCTGAAGAATTATTATAACAGACAGGCTTTTCGCATATGTTCTCCCATCATAAATAAATATATGCGCCTGAAACCGGAAATAATAAAGGAATCATCCGCACTTCTGGAAAAAGAGAAAAACGGAAAGATCCTTGGCGTTCATTTCAGGGGTACCGATTATAAAAACTGCAACAACGATCATCCCGTTTTTATTGACGAAGACCGGATGATATCAGAAATAGATAAGGCTCTGGAGGCAACAGGCCTTAGTACAGTATTTCTGGCAACAGACGATGCCGCTTTTCCCAGCAGAATAAAATCCTCCTTCAGAAATATAAGATTCCTGCAGCATCCCGATGTTTTCCGCAGTAACGGAAACACCTCAGTTGCATTCAGTAAAAGCAGCAGAAAATATCATAAATACCTGTTGGGATACGAAATAGCAAGGGATATGTATACCCTGAGCCTTTGCGACGGCCTTGTGGCAGGAAAGTCTTCGGTAAGCTTTATGAGCAACCTTTATAAGCATAGCAGGAACGAAGAATACGAGTATATGAAGATCATAGACAACGGAAACAATAAGAATGACAATGAATTCATCAGGCCTACTGGAGACAGATAACATGACATTTCATCATAATAGTAAACCCATCGGGATACTTGGGTTTGGTGATGGGAGCGAAAAACTTATCGAGGATTTCAGATATATCTTTTCCGACATACTTAATCTTGGGGACGCCATTAGATTGAACGGCGTTCTCACTGCTGTCCCTTTCATACAAGATCTTTTCATATGCTGCACATATGAACGTGCTGAAGCCTTACGGGAATTAAAGAGATCCGGCCTTATATACAAAAGGGATTTTCTGTTTGCCGAAGACTGTTTTCCGATGCTGGATGATTGGAAGAAATGCAAGATCATATTCAGATCATATCATGGAAGCGTGAAAGAATATATAAAAGCCGTCGTATTCGGATACGCAGCCAAACACGGAAAGATTCTCCCAAACGATCCTTGCAGAGACCTCTTACAGGGATATTATGATAAGGATACAGCAAACAGCAGTAACCGAATCTTCAGATGGATCACTTACTCATATTATCTTTTATCCGGCATTCTGGAGTCGATACCTCAATTGTTCGCCAAAAGAGATTCCTATGATGATTGCGATCATATCTGTTTTTATGATGTATCAGATGCTACAAGATTCATCAAAGATCATCCCTCAGTCAGAGATAAAGTTATCACCACGGAAGAACTAAAATCACATACTATGGCATCTTTATACATGAGAGCAGTGTATTTTGACAAAAGGCAGAATGGTTGTAACTGTGAGACCCCTTTTCACACTTTATATGTAGGAAAGGACGGCATGACGCGTCTCTGTGACTGTCCTGAATTTCTCGATGTCGGATACGGTAATATCGGGATAACAGATATCAATGATATATGGAATTCAACACTAGCAAAAATAATACGTTTATCAATGATAAACAACACATACACTTTCTGTTCCAGAGCATTGTGCGGAAAGCTGAAGAGCAGCAGTGATCATACCGGTTCCCCCGATCCTATGCTCTATGTAGCAGAAAAAGACTGTCCTGATACCGTAATTGTTGCTAACGATACGATCTGCAACCTGCATTGTCCTTCCTGCAGAAAGAGTATATATGTTAAAAATCCTGAAACTGTTGAATCTGCCGTCAGATCATGCACACAGGCACTGCTCGGATCAGGATGGCTTGAAAAAGCTGACACTCTGATAATAGGTGGAAACGGCGAAACCTTCCTGTCAAATAATTACAAACAGCTCCTTTATGACGGGATCATAAAACGTAATAATATCGTCATCATGACTAACGGCACACTTTTTACCCAGCAAGAGTGGCGGAGGCTGAAAGATAAATATGAGAATATCAGCTTTTCAGTTTCCATCGATGCAGCCACCAGAAAAACATATGAAAAGATCAGGTGCGGCGGAAACTATGAGAAGCTTATGAAAAACATGGAACTTCTTTCCGCTCTCCGAAAAAACAATAAGGTAGCTTCAGTAAGAGTTAATATGATAGTTCAAAAGTCAAATTATAAAGAAATCCCGGATTTTATTGCATGGGCAAAAAGAATGGGATTTGATGAGGTCAATCTGTCGCATATAAGAAACTGGGGAACCTTTTCCGAAAAAGAATTCAGTGATGTATCCATGTTTGACGAAAATGAAAAGATGAAACCCGATTTAGTCAAAGTACTCAGGGATCCAATCTGTAAAGATCCGATAGTCCGCATGCAGTGGAAAGGCTAGGGCTTGCTGATATATCATAGTCTCATCCGCAATCCCTTATATCCCGTTTTCATCCTGTTATACGCACACCACCTGCAGCAGGCGTTTCCGCACTTATGTATCCTGAACCCTCGGAAACGGATCATCAGGATCATTCCCGCTTTATACCTGCAGAGCCATTGCCGGAGCTTTCTTCGCAATTCACTGCCGCCGTGATCCTCCGTCTTCTCTTCTCCGTAATGAGCCAGGATCTCATTCTCTTCCCTTTTTCGTTTGATCTCATTGTTCGAAGAGAGCCCCTGGCGGCTGAAGAATGCGGTAACCCTGTCGATGTATTTTATATTCTTTCGGGTTTTATGACAATACAGATAGAATTCCAGATCCGAAGAGATATCATACCTTAAGCTGAAAGGATGCTCCCTCAGGATCTCTGTTTTTGCATACAGTCCCTGATGCGGTATCATCGGCTGTTTCCGCTTAAGGCCTTCTTCCCATCCGTATAGCACCCTTTTCTTTTCTATATACGCCCATGCCCTGTCAACATAAAGCACCGTTGTACACAAAAGATCCGGAGCATTTTCCCTGACGATAGTCTTCGCGACATTACTCAGAGTCCGTTTATCATAAAAAGCATCATCAGCGCCGAAGAATACCGCATAATCTCCGCTTGCCCTTTCGATACCCTTATTATATGCATCATATACGCCACGGTCTTTCTCCGAGATTATGATCGCCGTTTCGGAACGGTATCGTTCAACTATCTTCAGCGTATCATCGGAAGAGCCTCCGTCTATCACGATCAGCTCCCTGTCCGCATAGTCCTGTTCCGCATAGCTCTTCAGAAACTGTTCTATCACTTTTTCGCAATTCAGCGTTGCTACCACAACGCTTATCCTGATCCCCACCGGTCCGTTAACCTTTCAGTCTTTTACAGTTTTTTCACCCTGGATAAAAACAGCGTTGCCCTCTTCATGCCAAGTAAAGAAAACAGTATATAAAGGAATTCCGACTTTGATGCTCTTTCCGCTTTGCTGTCATATAACGGATACCTTATGATATATCCCATTATCCTTCTGTATCTTTCATCCCGGAACACGCTGTCTATGATCGACAGCTTTTCTCCGGTGACAGGTCCGCTGCATAGGTTCTGAAAAATGAACATATATACCCCGTAGAAATATACCTTACAGATATGCTGGATCGCCGCCCGTCTCGTCCGTTCATCACTTATCATCCCGGCGATCTTCATATTACATAACATATATTTCGTGATCCCGTAAAGCGCCTGTTCCTGAAGATCTGCCGTCAGGCAGTCTTTTCTCCTTATATATCCGTACAGGTTTTCATATACATAAGCTGTTTTGGGAAGATTATCCGAGTAATACTGTGTGCAGAAGATACTGTCTTCACAGGTTGAAGTTCTTTCATCAAATAAATGATGTATCTTTTCTCTCAGATACAGCTTATTCCACGAAGTGCACAATCTGTTCTGTCTGAGGACGTCATAATACACATTATCCGGACCGGATCTTTTCAGATCCCGGTCGATCCTCTTTCCGTCTATGATCTCATAATAACCGCACATGGCCATATCAGCGCGGTCCTTTTCAATAGCATCCTTAAGCTTTTCAAGGAAGGTTTTTTCAATACGGTCATCAGCATCGATAAAAGAGATATACTTCCCCGAGGCTTTTCTTATACCAAGATTGCGTGCTGCGCCTACACCGCGGTTTTTGGTATGATACACCCTGATCCGTATGTCCGAAGCGGACAGAACGTCACAGAGCCTGCCGGATCCGTCCGTTGATCCGTCATCGATCAGAAGGAGCTCAAGATCACCAGCCGTCTGATCCAGCACCGATCCTACGGTCTCCCTCAGATATCTTTTTTTATTGTATACAGGGATGATAACACTTATCTCACACATTTCCCGGAAACTAAATACACTGTCTGTAGCCAGGTGCAGTCACATGTCCATTTTATCGGACAATGCCGCTTTTTCTGAAATTCATACTGTAGAAAGAATAAAAGCGTCTGTAAAGCTTCGGCGAAAACCGAAACAGGAGGAGTCCCAGACGTACCGACCTGCAGATCCCCCCGGCACGAAAAATGATACCCGTTTTCCCGGACAGGAACCGCTTCAGCTTCTCTTCCTGCTTCGTTACGCGCTTACCGTCACGGATAGCGCTGTTTATGAAAGACAGAACATATGCCGCATAGCCCGGATAAAGACGGTGGAATACCTCCCTGTCATAAGCCCTGCAGTCCCTCATGATGAAGTTGATCACGCGCATCTTATCATAATTCCGTTTTGAGAACGGAAGCTCTGTCGTTGAGTCTTCCCTGATATTATACAGATACATCGGATCATCAACATGATATAAGGCATCAGCTTCTTTCAGCAGAAGATAAGTCACCTTTGTATCTTCAAAGTATTCACCTTCCGGAAAACGGACGTTTTCAAAGAGCTCCCTGCGGTACAGCTTATTCGAGACGCTCATCCTGAATCCATAATGATCAAGGAAATGTGCCAGCGCTTCCTTCTTATCATACAGACGCCCACGGCTGCGGATCCGGTCTGTGAATCTTTTGGGATCCCTTGTATATCCGCAGCTCGAGACCGGAACATCATACGTAAGCAGATTATCTAACAGCCCTTCTATCATATATGTTCCGATCTTATCATCCGCATCTATGAAAGATATGATCTCACCCTTTGCATGTTTAAGGCCCAGATTTCTTGCGCAGGACTGTCCTTTGTTCTCCTGATGGAAGACCCGGATCCTTTCATCCGTAAAACTGTCGCATATATCCCCGCTCCCGTCATCGGATCCGTCATCTATTATGATGATCTCAAGCTTTTTATAACTCTGCCCTGTAATGGAATCGATGCATTCCTCCAGATATCCTTTTACGTTATACACCGGAACGATGACCGATACGAGCGGAAGATCTGTTTTCTCTGACAGTATATTCCCCATTTTCTCCATACTGCTTCACACGCGGTCGGAAGACCGGTCCGGATATCTTACCTCCGGCCTGAAATGCAGTCCCTTTTTGAAAGAGCTCCATACAACCCGGAGCCTGTGACCGGCATCGGCTCCGGAAAACATCAGTATCCTTACACTTGTACCGATATCTTTGAGCAATATATAAGACCATCCGGCGATCCCGTAATCACGGTAACAATCCACATCATTTCTGAACAGATATTTATACCGGTGAATCCTTTCGCCCTGTTCCGTTGCCAGATCGTGTTTTCTGTTCCTTTTCATTTCATGGAGCACAACGCTCTGTGGGATCACATAGACCGGATACCTGCGGGATACCCTTCCGCTGTACTCATAATCATCCGTCCAGATAAAGTACTCCACCTTCGGAAGTCCCACATCCCTTACCACGGAAGCTCTGATCAGCATGGATGCAAAGGAAACCATCTTAACACGGACTGCTTTTTTCTTCTTAAGCTCTCTGTCCGTTACAAAGGTAAACAGACTTTTTTTCTGCCGGTTTGCTTTACAGATGCTTCCATCCTTCCACTTTACGACGCTGGAAAGGACTCCCCATCTGCCCTTCAGTGCCTTCCCGCCCCTAAACAGCTGTTCCAGACTGTCCCTTTCCGGGATCACATCATCATCAAGAGTCCAGATGTATTCATATCCGGCTTTTAACGCTTCCCTTATCCCGAATTCATTTCCTCCGGAACAGCCGAGATTCTTCCCGGTATTAAAATAACGCAGAGATGATCCGACATATTCATCCCTGATCATATCGGCAGTACCGTCGGCGCTTGCATTATCTATCACATAGATATCGCAGGGAATCGTCTGTTCAAGCAATCGTTTTATGCACTTTTTTAACAGCTCTCTCCTGTTGTATGTTACTACAACGGCTGCTGTCTTCGATCCCATTTTCATATGGCCTTATCCTTATCAGCCGGTCCTTCACAACTTTCCGGTCGCATGACTCCGGTATCCGTATATGCAAAACGTGCCCTCTCCGGCACGTCTTGTCCTCACAGTATCTTCTCTATGCTGAGTCCCGGGCTCTTGTCCAGCTCCAGGAAAGTGCCGTCTGCCATCTGGAGCATGGGCTTTGAGAGCCGCTGTTTGTTGATCCAGCGGATCGTACCGATGCGGCCGTCGCTGATCATGACACGGTTCTCTATATAGGTGTTGACCACGTTTTCCAGGAATTTCATTATGTAGGGTATCTCGTACTTCTGGAGACCCTCTTCCTCAAATATCTCTATTACACGGAAGGGGCAGAGGCCCTCCCTGTAGACACGGTTCGCTGTCATGGCGTCGTAAACATCTGCTATGGCAACGATCTTGGCATAGCCGTCGATCTTCTCTCTGGTAAGTTTCATGGGATAGCCCGAACCGTCGCACTTTTCGTGATGCTCAAGGGCCGCCAGTTTGATATGCTCACTGATGTTCTGGCTCTTAAGGATATTATAGCCCTCAAGAGGATGGGATTTGATCATGCGGTACTCTTCATCCGTAAGCTTTCCGGGCTTCTTGATTATTTCATCGGGGATCTTGAGCTTGCCTATGTCGTGCATCATACCGCATGCCGTGGCCAGCTTCACGCTGTCCTCGGAAAAATTCAGCCACCTGGCAAAGACGTTGCAGATCATGGCCACGTTCATGCTGTGGGCATAAGTAAGGTCATCGAAATCCCTCATGTTGTGGAGCATATCAAAAACGCCGAAGGTATTGCCCTGGGCGCTGATGATGCGCATGGTATCGCCTATCATGTTATCCACATTAATGGGGGTGTTCTTTTCGACTATCTCGTTCAGATTGCTCCTGAGGCCGTTAACATTCTCGGTAAAGCTTGCCTTGAAAGCCTGGAACTCCTCGCTTGCCTTCAGCTTTTCAAAATGGGAAGGCTCCTCGATCGTATTGACCGTTATCTCGGGCGCAGCGCTTCCGCCCTCATTCTCGATCTCCTCGACCTCACAGTCGACGGGGTCCTCTATCCTGATGTCACCTATCTCGTAGCTCTCCAGGCGGGCGATGGCGCGGTCCGTGAGCACATAGCCCTTAGGAAATACCAGGGTATTTCCGTTGGCGATGACATCCGTCGCCACTATCATTCCCGCTTTAAGAACAGAGGTCCTGACATGCTTCATAGGCTGTTGTCTCCTTATCTTCTGTTTACCGCGCCTTTAAGATCTGTACAGATACTTATCATTTACAGGGGAACATAGTCCCTCGGATCTTTGGCCACTCCTCCTATCCTCATCTCAAAATGCAGATGAGGGCCTGTGGAACGTCCGGTAGAACCGCTGGCTGCGATAACCTGTCCCTGGTTCACGCTCTGCCCCACCTTCACATATATCTTAGAGAGATGCGCATAGCGCGTCTGTCTGCCGTCGGGATGGTCCACGTACACCACATTCCCGTAGCCTCCGCCCCAGCCGGCAAAGCTGACAGTGCCTCCGCTTGAGGCCCATACAGGCGTTCCCAGCGGAGTCGCAAGATCCACGCCCTGGTGATAGGTAGTGGCTCCTGCCGTAGGCGCGCTCCTCTTACCGAATCCGGAAGAGATCCGCCCTCCGGAAATAGGCTTGATGTAGCTGGGCGGCGCGATGGTACCCTTTTCCACCACCTTTGCCACCGGCTCCATGCCTATCTCTTCGTAGAGGACCTGCCGCTCCGTTTCATCATCGTTCTTTCTGGTTATCAGCGCTACTGCCTCATGATAACCGGCGGAAGGCTGTGTTATGGTGACACTCTTATTGGTGAACCACTCATCGTTATATACATATTCCGTGGGCAGGTCATAGACCTCGGAAAACCTGGCGATCTCCGACCAGGTAACGGAAAGCACCGGTTCCGGGGTTGTGATCAGCAGCTCCTGGTCCGGTCTTATGATGGAGCTTTCGCTCTCCAGCTCATCGTTGAGCTCTATTATCCGGTCCAGAGGCAGTCCCACCTTCAGGGATATCTCGGAAAGCGTATCTCCGGGCTGCACCTTATAGGTCTGCTCCAGTTCCTTGGGCTCCGTCAGTACCGACACAGCTTCCCCACGGCTCATGAGCACCTCTGCCGGCACATGGGCCTCCACCACCTCAACGGCTTCGGAAAAGGCCACGGAACATACACCGTAATCAAAATTGTCAAAACCCGCATGATCCGCTTCTTCCGCCGCAAGCTCGATGGTATCCGCCGCGCCGCCAAGGAACTCCTCGGGATCCTCTCCCTGTCCTTTTATCACCGGGATCAGCACTCCCAGCTCTCTTGCCGGATCCGCCTGCAGGCTTACGGTAAAGCCCTCGCTGTACTTATCAATGGCATCCTGCAGGACCGCCGTGACCTCATCCGCTGAGGAAAGGCACACTTCGGTATCACCGACCTTTACGGTCCAGGCAGGCACATAAGCTGTGCTGCTGCCGGCAGAAATGATCTGCTTTATCCCGGAGCGGATAGTCTCATCACTGTCCGGAAAACCATAAAAGTCCTCCACAGGCTTTACGCTTATAACGGGGCTGTCCATCAGGAGCAGCTGCCCGCTCTCCGAGCAGAGCTCCCGCCTTGCCTCAAGGTAAAGCTCCTGCCCTTTCTCCGGGGCATCCGCAGTGCCGACCACGCTGCCGTTTACGCTTATCTCATATACAGTGCCGGCAACAGGCTTTTCCACCGTCTTTCCCGGCATCAGTAAAAGAAACATACCCGCACAAAAAAGGCGGGTACGCAGGCCCGTTACGGTACGGACCTTGTTGATAACATAAATTGACATCTTTTCAGATTATTTCAAATATACGCAGTACTATAAGCGCAAGATTGACAACGGTAAGGATCATGTTGATGAGCACCATGGCCTTTACGCCACCGATACCGCCGGAAAGACTGCGCTTGTCCTCCTCAGAGCTCTGCTTCTGCATGTCGCTCTTTTCGTTTATCACAGCCTGTACATTACGGTAGACCTTCACACTCTCCTTGTGCATGAAGTCCTCGGTCTGCCTGAAACGCTCCTCCAGCTTCTGCCTTTCTTCCTCGGCCTTTTGGGCTTCTTCAGCCGCCTTCTCCTCGTCCTTATCCGCATTGGCGCTGTTGAGCTTGGTCAGGGCTGCGTTCAGCCTCTGCATGAACTCGATGATCTCCCTGTTGTCCTGCTTGATGCCGTATACGGCGCTGTCCAGGGCAGACTGGATGTTCTTCTTGTTCTCATCGGAGGTGCCCTTCAGGCTGCGGACATTGGTGTGGATCTCCGTGCTCTTGTTCATGATCTCGCCCAGGACCTGGACGATCTGGTCATCGGGAGCTGCTGCCGCGGGTGCCTGGGACTGCATGGTCCTGATATCCGCGATGGCATTCTTGGTGCTCTCCATGGAATCGGTGATATAGGAGAGTTTGGAAAGTATGGCTTCGGAGCTTTCGCCGGAATCGCTGCGCTCCTTCATATCATTAACGGATGCCTTGAGCTCGGTCAGGGAATCCAGGGTCTGCGCATTGGACTGTGCCAGAGCCGAGAGGGTCTCCTGGGTCAGGCCGTCGATGGTGGACTGCTGCTTAAGCTCGCTTATAAGCTCGGAGATGCGGCTCTCGCTCTCATCCGATGCACCGCTGCTTTCCTCTGCGCTCTCCAGTCTGTCCTTGATCTCCGCAAGCGCCCTTGCCACTGCAGAGAGCATCTCCTCGTTGCCGGTCTCGGTCTGCTGCATACCGAAGAGCTTATCCTGGATGGCATCAAGGCTCTCCTTTAATTCGGAGGTGTCTACGGTGACCTCGGAGATAACAGGCTCTGCTGCTCTTTCGATATCTTCAGCGGGGGCGGCTGCCGCCCGGTTCTTTATCTCCTCCAGACTTTCCTTAAGACCGGAAGTCTCGCTCCGTATGCCTTCCAGGCTTTCCTTCAGGCCGGAAGTCTCATTCCTGATCTCTTCTATGCTCTCCTTCAGGCCGCTGGTCTGCTCGCGTATCCCGTCCGTAGAGAGGCGTATGTCCTCGGTGGGCTGGCGGAGCGCGTTTTCAAGAGTCTGCGCCAGTGACCTGGCCACATTCTCGTCAAGGCTCCTCACCGCCTCGCTGACTGCCGTGTTCACCGCATCGGTCATCTCCCTGGAAACCTGCTCGGTATCCATTCCGGCTCCCGCCTCGGACTGAAGGCTGCGGACCTTCTCGATGCTCTCATCAACCAGAGCATACATCTTTTCGGTAAGCTCGGTGTTCTTATAATTGAGCTTGCGCATCTCCTGGAGCACGGTCTCATAAGCCTCCACCTGCTCCTGCAGGGAAGTGAGCTGTGCGCTCTCGGCCTGTGAATTGGCGCGGATCATCTCCTGCGCATTATACCTTTCCGCCAGTTTGTCCATAAAATTGTCCATGGTGACCTCCGATGGGGTTATAAGATAATTACCTAAATTAGAATTTTACCAAAAAAACAGGATTATTACAATACGCCTATATTGTGGTCGCCCGCGCACGGGGCACAAATAATGGCGTTATTCCAGTGTTTTAAGCACCTCGTCCAGCTCCTCATCCGACATTTTCCCGGGGGTCCACAGAAGGTTTGCCCCGTCATTTTCATAACGCGGTATCAGATGAAGGTGGTAGTGCATCACGGTCTGGCCTGCGGCTGCTCCGTTGTTCTGAATGATGTTCAGACCGTCGGCATGAAGCCTTGAGACCAGCTTAGGCGCCAGCTTCTTTGCCACATCCATAAGGTGGTGGGCCTTCTCCTCCGGGAGCTCGAAGAAATCCGCGAAATGCTCCTTCGGGAGTATCAGCGTATGACCCTTCGTGGCAGGCCCCAGATCCAGGATGGCCCTGAACTCTTCGTCCTCGTAGACCGTTCTTGAGGGGATCTCCCCGTTTGCTATCTTACAGAAAATGCAGTCACCCATTTTTGATCGTCTCCTCTATTATGTTCATTATGGTATCTATTGCGTTGTACTGGCTGCTCCTCTCCATGTTGGCGATGTAGCTGTCCCGGTTGAAATACAGGGCATGGAGGGAATCCAGCAGGGAATCCTCGTCCAGGCTTTCTTCTTTGAGCACCATGGAATAGCCCTGGGACTCGAAAGAAGCGGCATTCAGGAGCTGGTCGCCGCGGCTCGCCTTTGAGGGCAGGGGTATAAGAAGGTTCGGTATGCGCAGGGCCAGCAGTTCGCAGATGGCATTGGCGCCTGCCCTTGACACCACCAGATCCGAAAGGGCGAACAGATCCTTCAGCTCGCCTCTTACATATTCGAACTGTTTATATCCCCTGGTGCCTATCAGCAGGTTGTCCATCTTGTCCCTGCCGCAGATATGTATGATCTGGAAATCCTTGAGCAGTCTGTCAAGGGCTTCCCTTATTACCTTGTTTATGGCACTGGCTCCCTGGCTTCCACCCATCACCAGTATGACGGGGCGGATATCGTCGAAGCCGCAGAGGGCTCTCGCCTTCTCCGCATCCCCTGCCAGCAGTTCCTCCCTTATTGGTGAGCCCGTGAGCACAGCCTTGCCCTGGGGCAGGTAGCCCAGAGTCTCCGGGAAGTTGCAGCAGATCTTTGATGCAGCGGAGATACACAGCTTGTTGGCAAGCCCGGGAGTAAGGTCCGATTCGTGTATGATACAGGGTATCTTCAGGGAATGGGCCGCCCGTATCACAGGTACAGAAACAAAGCCGCCCTTTGAAAATACAATGTCCGGCTTTATCTGTTTCAGGATCTTTTTGGACTCTCCTATGCCCTTCAGCACCCTGAAGGGATCCGAAAAATTCTTGGGATCAAAATACCGACGGAATTTTCCTGTGGCTATCCCGTAATAAGGTATGCAGAAATCCGATATCAGCTTCTTTTCGATGCCTTCGTAGGAGCCGATATAAAAGATCTCGTAATCAAGTTTCTGAAGTCTTGGCAAAAGGGCTATGTTCGGCGTAACATGGCCGGCCGTCCCTCCGCCTGTGAGCACTATCTTCTTTCTGTCCATAAAAGCCAGTATAACACCACTTGACAGGTGTGTCAAAGAATGTTTACAATCGTCTACATGGTAAAAGCAAAAAAGCGCTACGGCCAGAATTTTCTGAAGGACGATTCGGTCCTGAACGGGATAATCGAAGCCGCCGGCATTACAAAAGAAGATGATGTCCTTGAGATAGGGCCCGGCACCGGAAGCCTGACAAAACTGCTCTGCAGGGCGGCAGGGTCGGTAACTGCCGTGGAGATCGACCGTGAGCTCATCCCCGTCCTGAAGAAGGAGCTGGGAGCTTTCGAAAACTTCACGCTTATCCAGGGAGATATACTGAAAACCGAGCTTGAAGAGCTCTTTGACGCGGAAAAGCCGCTGAAGGTGGTGGCGAATCTTCCATATTATATAACCACCCCCATAATAATGAAGCTTCTGGAATCCTCTCTTCCCATGAAGAGCCTGACCGTAATGGTGCAGAAGGAAGTGGCCCTGCGCATGGCCGCAGCTCCCGGCACCTCTGATTACGGAGCGCTTTCACTTGCCGTGCAGTACAGGGCGAAGACCGAGTATATCATGACAGTCCCTCCGGAGTGCTTTTATCCCAGTCCCTCAGTGGACAGCGCGGTGGTGCGGCTGGATATGTATACGGAGCCTCCCGTAAAGGCAAAGGATCCGGAAAAGATGTTCGCCCTGATCCGTCTTGCCTTTAACCAGCGCCGCAAGACCCTGGCCAATGCCTCCGGCGACCGCGCACGTGTTGCCGCCGCCCTCGAAGAGCTCGGACTGAACCCCATGATACGCGGCGAAGCGCTGGGGCTTGAAGAATTCGCAAAGCTCAGCGATGCGCTGTGAAAACAGGAGGCGCCGTGAACAACAGCCTCGTCAACGACGGCTGCGGCCTGTCAGCTTTCTTTCAGCTTTTATATATCCGGGATATATGGTATAATCGCAAACGGAATGTGTGCGATAACGCCATGTATCTTTTTATTTTTGGAGGTGGGATATGAAAAAACGCGGTGTAAGGCGTGCGCTGACGGTCATGCTCACGGCTGCAATGCTCTTTTCCGAAGCCCCGGCTGTATACGCCTTTGACGGCGATGCTGCCGAAGAGGAGTATTCTGAAGACTTCTCCATGGAAGAGGAAGAGACCGAAGGCTTCGACGAAGACTTTGAGGAATCCGAAGAGGAGGATCTGCAGGAGGCTTACGAGGCTGAATACGCGGAAGAAGCCCTCGAGGAGGAATGGGAAGAACCCGCAGCACCGGATGATGCGGATACCGGAGAAAGCAATGAGTCTGAAGACGCTGCCGGCGACGGTGAAGCTGCAGCATCCATCAAAAACGCCGAACTTCTGATAACCGTCCCCGTGATAATGTACGGTGAAGACGGGAGCAACGAAAACGGGAATCTGGACGCGCTCTTTAATCCGGTCCTGAAGCTTAAAGAGGACGGATCCGAACTCTCCCTGCCGGAAGATCTTAACGGATACAGTCTCTGCTATGGTTTCTTCGCTCCGGGAACTGAAATCACCGCAGAAAACTTTTTTGATATCCCCTCTCTCGAGCTTTCCGAACAGCATGCCGGTACAGAGCTGACGGCCGCCGTACTCTTAAGCTCCGGTAACGACAGCTCTGAAGACCTTATCGCTGTCTGTGACATCACCATCGTAAAAAGAAAGATAAGCGTCAGCTTTAACGGATACGACAGCTTCACGATAGATGAAAAGGAAGCTGAAGACGGAAGATACTGCGTATCCGGAAATATCCTTGCAGACGGCAGCTTTATCTTCAACAGTGAGGAAAACGACGGAAGCAGGTTTGCGGCCGATATCCCCGATGCCGTGGATACGGAAGAAGATGTGTTTTTCATAATGCCCGAAGGCGGGATTGAAGAAGACGGCGAAGCACTGCTCCCCATGGAAGTGGTATGGGAAGCGGATTTCCTTGACGATTTCGAAGTAGTCGGCAATATCTTCGGTGATGTAAGCACGAAAAAGGCCAGGTATTACCTCTTTTTCTCTGCCGAGAATAACGGACGCAGAGAAACCATCAACGTGGAGATACCCAGGGACACCGTCAACATCGGCATAGCCTCCCTGCTTGCCGACGCAGGCATGTCATCAAAGGTTTCGAACATGAACGGCCTCATTGACGGCAGGGACTGCGTACTGGGCGGCTGGCTGATAGACCCCGACGGCTATGCGGGCTCCGGCGCCTATACTGTGGGTACTGATTTTGCAGAAACGGAATACTACGATGAATATGATCCCTATGAATATACGGTAAGCTGGGGAACGGATTATCACATCACCGCCATTCTCATAAAGCACGCCGGCGACCGGCTTTATATAAGTGTTATCCCACAGGTCTTCTATTGCGGAAAGAATCATGTTTCCTCAACCGACTCGGCTTCGAAGGCAAAACAGAACGACCTTATGATATCCGTCTTCAGTTCCGAAAGCGAATATGCAGGGGAGACAGTCTACGACCGAAAAGAGCTCATCGCGGGAAAAGATTATTCCATTAAGTATAAAAACAATAAAAACGCCTCGATGAAGCTGGATGAGATCACAGGCGCATTTGTCGCCGCATATACCAATGATGAGCAGCGTCCTTCAGCGATCATAATCGGAAAAGGGAAATATGCCGGCTTTACCGCAACCGCATATTTTGAGATCATACCGATAGGCCTCGGAACCCAGGCGGACAGCTACGGATACGATTACAGCGGCTACGGCGATACCGCCGTTATCAGCGGCCTTAAGAACAGCTACAGCATCAAAAACGGAAAGCTTTCCCCGAAAGCCTCTGTCTCTATCAGCAAGGAGATATGGGACTACAGCTACGGAGATTATCCCAAATACAAGTACAGCGAATACAAGACCACCCTCAAGCTTAAGGAAGGCACGGATTATATCCCCTCTTTATACAAGTGGAATGACGCCGGCGGGTATTGGGTACTGCAGGATCAGCTGGCAGGCGATATCAACAATATAACCGAAGCCGGTGATTATGTTTACGTTATAAGGGGCTGCGGCAATTACTGCGGCAGCGTGTACGGCCAGTGGAGCTACGACTGCTTTGACGATGGCATCGAAAGCGGCACTCCCACGCCTGCGCACTTCAGCTATAACGGTACCACCCAGAACTATACCAGCCAGTTCAGGGTGACCAACGGGGATTCCTACTGGGATCTTGCCAACGCTAAGCTCGTCATCGGCAGGAAGAGCGTCAAATGGGACGGAAATTACCACACCAAAGACGATTTCAAGATGGATGTGACCATAGGCACGGGTTCACAGAAGAGAAAGCTCAGGGAAGGAGTTGACTATAAGCTCACTCTTACCAGCTCAAAATATGCATACCTCGGCAAGGATCAGACCACCGGAAAGGTATACGTATATAACGACGGACAGTACATCAGCAGCACCGAAAGCGAATACAGCTACGCAAAGGTAAAGACAGCCAACACCTACAGCATAAAGATAGAAGCTATAGCCGGAAGCGATTTCTTCGGCAGCTTAACACCTAAGACAAAGATAAAGATACAGGGCATAGACCTGAAGCCTTCCTATTTCGATGTGAGCAATGAGTCCTATAACTTTACCGGCAAAAATGTGAACATAAAGTGGAGCATCACCAAAAACGGCCTTAATGAAGGTCTGAAGATGTACACCGGCGGTTATCTGAGCAGCGGCAATTATCCCAAGGGTGCCATAGGCTGCTATTCCGCGGCTAACAAGACTGCCCCCGGAAAATATACTGCCACGCTCTATGCGGTAGGTGATAATGTTGACCACAGCACACAGTATTCAAAGGATGTGGTGTCGGTAAAAGATGCCACGATGCAGAAGCTCATCGACCTGGGATATATAAACTTCTCTTTCAGCAGCAATAATTACAATGTTAAGGGAAGCTACCCGGATATAGTGATAAACTACAGGACCGCCACAAGGAACACCAACGGAACGTATTCCTACAGCATGTCCACGAGGACAGTTACGGATATGAATTATAAT
Source organism: Lachnospiraceae bacterium (assembly GCA_017518185.1). GTDB lineage: Bacteria > Bacillota > Clostridia > Lachnospirales > Lachnospiraceae > NK4A136. The sequence continues at coordinate 1,129 of JAFWWB010000019.1, read as the reverse complement.
AATTATGAGGTTTCCCTCGGAGCTCTGGCAGTAGGATCCGACAGCTACGTCTGCAGCTACATTTATCCGACCCTTGTCTTCAACTGCACTAAGAACAAGGTAGCCGGAGGCACCGCATATGTAAAAGTAAAGCTCAAAGGAAAGGGACTGAAGGGAAGCGCTACCAAGGGAAAGGACGGCATGAGGTTCTCATATGTGATAAATCCCATCGAGCTCGACAACCTCACTATCCCCACTCTCGACAGCAGCGTATATATGGAGGTGAACGGAAAGAAGAGCTCTTACGTGCCTTCCTATTACGGCTACGGCACGCTCTTTGCAGTGGTCGGCGAGGATGCCGCAGGCGGTAAAGCTTCCATAGAGAGTCCGACGATAACGCTCTACCAGACATATTTTAAGAATAAAAACGACAGATATTTCGGACGGCTTTCCGTGGCGCCGCTCAAGAACAACCAGTTTACCGCCGTCGGCATAAAGAATTCCGAAAATGAGAGCAGGGTGCGGATAAGCGCCGGCGGCAATCCGCTGATCACCGGCTTTAAGTTCGGAGACAACATTTACACCTCGTCACTCTATCATATGTATGACGAAAAGGCAGAGATAGCCGCCGTAAAGGTAAGATATAAGGGACAGGAGCTCACCTTCTCCGCCGCGGATATACCGACGCTTGTATTTGAAGGCGGACAGATACGCTTCGACCGCAATGCAGATGACGGTATCATCAACGTTACTCTCAAGAACGGGACTGAGCTTAAAGCAGCGAATGCAGAACTGTTATACGGTGATAACATCGCAGCAGGAAAGAAAAAAGGCAGTGTGACCGTAAAGCTTAAGTATAACAGCGAAACCAGAAGGCTCGCAAGAAGAAGACACCATATGCCGAGGATCCGTTTAATCTTACCGGATTGTTATATTGTGCCGATTGCGAATCAAAGCTGATCCGTCATGATGCACAGCCGACCACACGGGAAAAGATGGACTCAGATCGGGCATATTGTTGCGGGATGTACCGTAAGGGAGGCGTTTCGCCGCTCACCAACTTGAGGGACCAGCCGCAGAATGGTGGGATAATTACCAGGTCACCCACCCTGACATTGAAGCTATCACCTGGAACCAGTTTGAGGCAGCC
>JAFWWB010000018.1 GCA_017518185.1 Lachnospiraceae bacterium | reverse complement strand
TTCGCATTCGGATCCGCAGGGGCAGGCGCAGATTCTTCTGCCACCGGTTCAGGCTCCGCTGCTGCTTCTGCAGGCGCTTCCTCTGCCGGTGCTTCATCCATTTTTCCCATGGACGCTATCAGCGCCGCGATGTCGTCATCGCTCATCTTCGCATTCGGATCCGCAGGCGCCGGAGCAGGCGCAGATTCTTCTGCCACCGGTTCAGGCTCCGCTGCCGCTTCTGCAGGGGCTTCCTCTGCAGGTGCCTCATCCATGTTCCCCATGGACGCTATCAGCGCCGCGATGTCATCATCGCTCATCTTCGCATTCGGATCCGCAGGGGCAGGCGCAGAGTCTTCTGCCACCGGTTCTGGTTCCGCTGTGGGCTCAGGCTCCGCTGCTGCTTCTGCAGGCGCTTCCTCTGCCGGTGCTTCATCCATGTTCCCCATGGACGCTATCAGCGCCGCGATGTCATCATCGCTCATCTTCGCATTCGGATCCGCAGGCACAGGCGCAGATTCTTCTGCCACCGGTTCAGGCTCCGCTGTGGGCTCAGGCTCCGTTGCTGCAGGTTCAGGTTCCGCCAACACTTCTGGTTCAGGTTCCGGCGCCGGCGCAGGTTCTTCTGCCATCAGTTCAGGCTCTTCTGCAGGTTCAGGCTCTGCTACTGGTTCGGGCTCTGCTACTGGTTCAGGCTCTGATGCAGGCTCAGGCTCTTCTGCCACAGGCTCAGCCAATACTTCGGGTACTTGCTCCGCCACAAGCTCTGCGGGTTCTTCCGGCGTCGGGATCTCCTCCTCCGGTATCGTATCAACTATTATTGTTTTCTCAGGAATATCTGCAGCGACTTCTGCAGGAACTTCTTCCGTGACAACCTCTGCGGCCTCTTCAGCTGCCGCAGCTATCTTTTCCACGTCAACAACAGGCTCCGGAACAGCTTCCGGCTCCTCTTTCCTGGGTTTCTCTTTCTCAGGCTCTTTTTTAGGCTCTATCCCCAGATCTTTTATCTGTTGCTGTGCTGCCTTGAGCAGTTGGTCAAGGTAGTCCTCTCCTGAAGGCATATCGATCTCCATAAAACAGGGCAAAGCCCCTGTACTTATAACCGATACATTGTATCAAAAACAGGCAGCTTTTGCAAGCAGCCCCTGTTCCCATCATAAAAAATGTTTGTTGTACCACGAATATATTTATGGTAAAATATCTTCTATATTTTGCCTGATATCGGAGGTTCGGATCATGATAAAAAAACTTCTCCACATGCTTTTTCGTGAGGATATACAGATACGGCAGCGTCTGCTCAACCTTATACTGAGCGCAGCTCTTGTCGGCGGCGGTCTTTCCTTTTTTATCACAGCATTTATAAGCCAGTGGGAAAGCACCCTTGTGGTGGGCATCGTCATGATCGTTGTCCTCACCTCCCTTATCCTTTCAGTGAAATTCAACAAGATCACTCTTGCCGGAGCCCTGGTCTGCGGCATGACCAATATAGTTATCTTCCCCATCATGTATCTGAAATCCGGCGGCATGAACAGCGGTATGCCCATCTGGTTCGTCATGGGCCTTATCTTCACCTGGCTGACCCTGAAGGGCGTATTGTGTTATATAATGTATGGCCTCAATCTTGTTGCCCTCGTGGGTATCATCGTTTTAGGTGAGAGCCACCCCGAATGGTTCACCGAAATGCCCGAAGGATATATGATGAACGACATCATCCAGTCCGTTATCATAGTCTCCTGCATAATAGGTATCATATTTAAATACCAGACCTATGTTTACGAAAAACAGCAGCTCCGCATACTTGAGCAGGATGAACAGCTCCACATCGCAAACGAAGCAAAAAGCCAGTTTCTGGCCAACATGTCCCACGAGATCCGTACTCCCATCAACGGTATTCTGGGCATGAACACCATGCTTCTGAAGAATCTGGATAACGGCAATCCCGAAGATGTACTTGAATATGCAAGGAACATACAGAGTGCCAGCCAGGCTCTTCTTTCCATAATCAATGACATTCTGGATATCTCCAAGATCGAGTCAGGCAAGATGGAGATAGTTCCCGTGGAATACGAGCTCTTTTCCGTGCTGAACGACTGCTACAACATGAACCAGCCCCGGGCCAGGGAAAAAGGCCTTATCTTTGAGATGGACATCGAAGATACACTTCCCTCCGTACTCTTCGGTGATGAAGTACATATGCGCCAGATAATCAACAATTTCCTTTCCAATGCCGTAAAATATACGGAAAGCGGAAAAGTACTGCTGAGCATGCGCAGTGAAAGGATTGAAAACGGCGTCATTACGCTCCGTATAGATGTCAAGGACAGCGGCATCGGGATCCGGGAAGAGGATCTCGGAAAACTCTTCGAGAACTTTACCCGTCTGGATGAAAAGAAGAACCGGAATATCGAAGGTACCGGTCTTGGGCTCAGTCTTACCAAAAAACTTGTGGATCTTATGGACGGCCGTATAAATGTCAAGAGTGAGTACGGCATCGGCTCCGTATTTACAGTGTACATAAACCAGAAGATAATCTCAGAAAAAGAGATCGGCGATTTTACGGAGAAATACAAGAGCTTTGTTCATCAGTCTGAAAGCATCAGCCGCGGACAGACAGCTCCCGAGGCAAGGGTTCTGGTGGTTGACGACGTTCCGCTGAACCTTGAAGTGGCAAGAGGTCTTCTCGGCTCCACCAAAGCCCGGATAGAGGTGGCCTACGGCGGCGAGGAATGCCTCGAACTCATGCGGAAGAACAAGTATGATGTGGTCTTCCTGGATCACATGATGCCCGTGATGGACGGAATGGAGACCCTGAAACACCTGCGCAGGGACATCAAACATCCTAACCAGACCACTCCCATCATCGCACTTACGGCAAATGCCATCGTCGGCGCAAGAGAAACTTACATTAAGGCCGGTTTTGCAGATTATCTTTCCAAGCCCATTCAGGAAAAAGAGATACTGGATATGTTCTTCAAGTATCTGCCTTCTGATAAGATAAAAGAGGCTGGCCCCATTAATGATAACGAGCCGAAAAAAACCGTTGCTCCGCTTTCCGCAGCTTCACCTGCTCCGGAAAAGGGCAGCAAAAAAACTGTCTTCAGGGACGGCCCCCGTCCCGGAGAGATCATACTCGGAGAAACCGTCGATGAAGAAAAACCCGCCGGCGGTCTGGCTTCCCGTTTTCCTTCTCTTAACATCCCTGTTGCGCTTTCCTACAGCGCAAACAACGAAGATTTCCTTCTCAAGCTTATAGAACAGTATGTCAAATGGGATAAGCGCGGCGAATTCAGGGAACTGGTTGATGCGGAAAACTGGAAGGATTACGAGATCAACATCCATGCTCTTAAGAGTTCTTCCTTAAATATCGGTGCTTCCGAGCTTTCCGAGCATGCAAAAGCCCTGGAGATGGCTGCTAAATCCGGAGACCTTGATTATATACGCAGCCATCACGATGATACCATGAAGGAGTATGATGCAATACTTGAAGAGCTTATAAAGGGGCTGGCGGAAGGCTGAAAGCTACAGCAGTTCCGCCATCTCCAGTATCAGCTTTTCGCTCTTCTCCCAGCCCAGACAGGCGTCGGTGATTGATTTCCCGTAAACTCCCCCGCCTACCTTCTGGTTTCCGTCTTCTATATAGCTTTCCACCATGAAGCCCTTGACCATGCCCCCCACATCTTTATTGTGCCTGCAGGCGTACAGCACTTCCTTTATGATCCTGGGCTGTTCAAAGGGGTCTTTTCCCGAATTACCGTGGTTAGTATCTATTATCACTGCCGGATTAAGATAGTCTCCCTTCTGATAATCCTCATAGAGCCTTATAAGATCCTCATAATGATAATTGGGCAGAGCCTGGCCGTGCTTGTTGGTATAGCCCCTGAGTATGGCATGGGTATGCGTATTCCCGCCGGAATGGACCTCCCAGCCCCTGTAGATGAAGGTGTGTGCATGCTGGGCTGCCGATATGGCATTCATCATTATGGAGTAGTCCCCTGAGGTAGGGTTCTTCATTCCTACCGGTACGCTTATCCCGCTGGCCACAAGCCTGTGCTGCTGGTCCTCAACGCTCCTGGCTCCCACTGCAACATATCCCAGCAGATCCTCCAGATACTGGTAATTCTCGGGATAGAGCATCTCATCGGCGCAGGAAAAGCCCGTCTCCTCCACCGCGCGCATATGCAGATGCCTGGTGGCTATTATCCCCTTGAACATATCCGGCTTTTCATTTGGATCGGGCTGATGGAGCATGCCTTTATAACCGGCTCCGGTGGTACGGGGCTTGTTGGTATATATACGGGGCACTATAAAGATCTTATCCTCCACTTTTTCCTGGATATCCTTAAGACGCAGGGTATAGTCGATGACACTATCCTCGTTATCGGCACTGCATGGACCGATTATCAGAAGAAGCCGCCTGTCACGACCCTCAAATATGCTCTTAATCTGGGCATTCCTCTTTTCAACGGTCTCATTCATCTTTCCGCTCAGCGGATACATTTCCTTGACTTCTGCCGGCAGTGCCAGCTTTCTTTCAAACTGCATGCTCATGTTTTCTTCCTCCCTAAAATGTATAGTCTTCTTTAAAGCACCCTTTCACCTGCGTAGTTACCGAGTATCCTTACCTTTTCGCAGCTTGGTTCAAGGTCCTTTATCATCTTCCTTCCGGCTTCACTCTCCAGGTCTCCCTCTCCCTCCACATAGAAATAATAATTCCAGGGAAGAGACTTCATGGGCCTGCTCCTTATGGCCCTCATGTTAAAGCCGTTATCACCTATCGCCGTGATCGCTTTAGCAAAAGCCCCCGCCTCATTCTTTACTATCAGTATCATGGAAAAGGCTTCCCGTACCGCATCCTCCGGCTCCTTCCTTCCCGAGACAACCGCAAATCTGGTTGCATTGTCATCACTCTCATTGATATTCCGCGCAAGTATATCAAGTCCGTATATCTCAGCTGTTTCAGTGCTCGCAATGGCCGCCACCGATATGTCGGCTCTTTCCGCCACTTCTCTTGCCGCCACCGCGGTATTTACAGCTTCCTTCCTCATAAGCTTACCTTTTTCGATGAAGCCCGCGCACTGGTCAAGGGCTTGGGGATGGCTGGTAACACATTTTATATCCTCAAGGGATGCCCCTTTCACGGCCAGCAGGTTATGATATATGGGCAGTTCGTAAATTCCATGTATGTAAAGCTCTCCGAAATACAGAAGGTCCATGACCTGGGATACGTCTCCGGCGTAGCTGTTCTCTATCGGGAGCACCCCCCTGCCGCATTCTCCCTTTGATACGGCATCAAATACCGCAGCAAAGGACGGGTATGGCTTAAGCTCTTCTCCGGGAAAGATCTTCGAAGCCGCGATTGCCGCGTAAGCTCCCGGTATCCCGCTGTATGCAATACATCTGTTTTCCATTTTCATTTTCCTCCCTTAAACGAAAAAACCCTGTCCTTTTTCAGGACAGGGTCATGATCCCTTTATTCAAGCCCGTATCATCTCAGCCGCGATCCCGCCCCGTCCTCTTTTCTGTCCTTAAAGCAAAAGCCGAAAAAGCCTGCAAAGCTGCAAGCCTGAAAAAAGTAAAAGGCGAAAACCTGTGCGTTATTAAGTTTACAGTTCATCACGTTTTCCATCGCGGTATAAACTAACATAATTATCCTTTTCTGTCAATAGCAAGAAAAGCAGCAAGCATCTTTTTCCCTTCGGGAGTCATGATGGACTCGGGGTGGAACTGCACACCGAAGATCGGATGCTCCCTGTGCATCACAGCCATGACCTCGCCGTCATCCGTTCTTGCAGTGACCTTCAATACTTCCGGCAGTGTCGATTCCTCAGCGGCCAGGGAATGATATCTGGCAACAGTGGTACTTTCACCGCATTCTTTGAAAAGGGTGCATTCCCTGTCCATGCTTATCACGGACTGCTTCCCGTGCATCAGCTTTTTTGCATGGACTATTTCGGCGCCGAAGGCCGCACAGATGGCCTGATGTCCAAGACAGACTCCCAGGATGGGAAACTCTCCTCCAAGTTCCTTCACCACATCGATGATCACCCCCGCATCCTCCGGCCTTCCGGGTCCCGGTGATATTATGATACGCCGGGGCCCCAGTTCACGGATCTCCCGTACACTCAGTTCATCATTGCGTATGACTTTTATATCGGGTTCCAGTTCCCCTATGTACTGATACAGGTTATAGGAAAAGCTGTCATAATTATCTATAAGCAGTGTCATCCTTCCACCTCCCCTGCCTTCTCCAGTGCCGAAAGCGCAGCCCTTGCCTTATTCAGACATTCCGTATACTCCTTATCCGGATCGGAATCCGCCACGATCCCCGCACCGCTGCGCACAAAGACCTTGCCGTTCTTTTTATACACTATGCGGATGGCTATGCAGGTGTCCATATTTCCGGTAAAGTCGATATAACCTATTGCGCCGCCGTAGATACCGCGCCTTACTCCTTCAAGCTCTGATATCAGCTGGCAGGCTCTGATCTTGGGCGCACCTGAGAGTGTTCCTGCAGGGAGCACTGCCTCAATGGCATCCAGGGCATCCTTATCCTCCCGGATATCACCGCGCACCGTGGAACCTATATGCATCACGTGCGAAAAGCGTTCAATGACATGGAGCTTCTCCACCTCTACGCTGCCAAAGCGGCTGATCTTGCCCAGATCGTTCCTTCCAAGGTCTACCAGCATGTTATGCTCTGCCAGCTCCTTTTCATCCTTAAGCAGCTCAGCTTCAAGACTTTTGTCCTCTGCCTCATTCACTCCACTCGGTCTTGTTCCTGCCAGCGGGAAGGTATGGAGTACTCCGTCCTCCAATTTCACCAGGGTCTCCGGCGAAGCACCGGCCACCTCTATATCCGTCCCTGAAAAATAGAACATATAGGGAGAGGGATTTATTGTACGGAGCATACGGTAAGTGTCCAGAAGACTGCCCTCAAAGGGGGCGCTCAGCCTGTTTGACAGGACTATCTGGAAGATATCCCCTTCAAAGATATGCTTCTTTGCCTTTTCTATCATGTCACGGAAGGTATCACGTTCGAATACCGCGTTCACCTCACCTGTGATCCTTCCCGCGGACTCTTCGCACTTCTCTCCGTTCTTTATAAGCTCCTTAAGTCTCTCCAGCTCCTTAACAGCCTCTTCATAGCCCTTTTCGGGATCATCCAGCCTCATGTTAACTATGAGCACTATCTTCTGCTTCATGTTGTCAAAGGCGATGACCCTGTCAAAGAGCATAAGATCCGCATCCCTGAAACAGTCGGGGTCATCATTCTCGTGTCTGAGCACCGGTTCAGAGTAACCCAGATAGTCGTAGGAAAAATAACCAACAAGGCCGCCGGTAAAGGGCGGGAGCTCCTTTATCCTGGAACTCTTATACTCAGCCAGCAGCTTCCTTATGTGGGACGAGGGATCATCCGTTTCGAAACTCTCCTCACCTATGGTAAGCTTACCCGAATCGCAGCAGATAAGCATCTTCGGATCATAGCCCAGGAAGGTGTATCTTCCGAAGCTCTCATCAGCTCTTGCGGACTCCAGCAGATATACGTGTTCAGAGACCTTCTTAAGCTTTCTCAGAGTCTCTATCGGAGTGGTAAAATCCGAGAGCAGTTCGCAGCTCACCGGAGCCACTCTGTAACTTCCTGCTTCAGCAATTTTCTTTATTTCTTCCAATGATGGAAATGTTTTCATGTTCATTTACCTCACGGCCTCTTTCATGGCCTTTACGAATGCTCCCACCTTTTCGGGTGCTTCACTGCCGCTTGCATTTATGAGCTTCACGATGGCAGAGCCCACTATCGCGCCATCGGATACCGCAGCCATCTTCTTCGCCTGCTCGGGAGTTGATATGCCGAAGCCTATAGCCACGGGAATATCGGTATTCTCCCTTATCACCTTGACTATGGACTCCAGATCCGTATTGATCTCGCTCCTCATGCCTGTAACGCCAAGACTGGATACCAGATATATGAAGCCCTCTGCCTCCTTTGCTATCATGGCGATACGGTCCTCTGAAGTGGGAGCTATAAGGGATATAAGATCCACCCCGTATTTTTTGCAAAGCGGCTGGAACTCATCTTTTTCCTCATAGGGCAGATCCGGCAGTATCACACCGTCCACTCCGGTATCGGCACAGTTTGAGAGAAATCTCTCAGCGCCGTAGGAAAAGAGCACGTTTGCATAGGTCATGAATACAAAGGGAACCTGCGTCTCCTGTCTCAGTTCCTTCACCAGCCCAAAGACCTTATCCGTGGTCACGCCGCCCTTCAGGGCTCTCTCATTGGCTTCCTGTATCACGGGGCCTTCAGCCGTAGGATCCGAAAAGGGTATGCCCAGCTCGATAAGATCTGCCCCTGCTTCTATCATCTTAAGCACACATGCCTTTGTTGTTCCAAGGTCCGGATCACCGCAGGTTATAAAAGGAATAAATGCCTTTCCGTTCTCAAATGCTTTTGCTGTCTTACTCATGGATGCCCTCCTCTCCCCTGTATCTGGCTATTGCCGCACAGTCCTTATCTCCGCGGCCAGACAGTGTCACGACTATTATCTTATCCTTATCCATCCCCGGTGCCAGCTTCTTTGCATAGGCGAGTGCATGTGCGGATTCGATCGCAGGAATGATGCCTTCGGTCCTGGCCAGGTACTCGAAAGCCTCCACAGCCTCCTCATCCGTCACAGGTACATATTCTGCCCTTCCGATATCATGAAGATAAGCATGCTCGGGCCCTATCCCGGGATAATCAAGGCCTGCCGAAATGGAGTATACAGGCGCGATCTGTCCGTATTCATCCTGGCAGAAATAGGATTTCATACCGTGGAAAATACCCTCCCGGCCTGTGGCTATGGTAGCCGCAGTCTCGAAGGTATCCACGCCCCTGCCCGCCGCCTCGCAGCCGATGAGCCGGACCGACTTATCCTCTATGAAATTGTAAAAGGTGCCTATGGCATTGGAACCGCCGCCCACACAGGCAAGTACGGCATCAGGGAGTCTGCCCTCCTTTTCAAGCATCTGCTCCTTTATCTCCTCGGAGATCACGGCCTGGAAATCACGTACTATGGTAGGGAAGGGATGGGGCCCCATCACGGACCCCAGACAGTAATGGGTATCCGCGATCCTCCTCGTCCATTCGCGCATAGCCTCGGACACGGCATCCTTAAGGGTTGCCGTACCGGTCTTTACCGGGATCACCTCTGATCCCAGAAGCCTCATCCTGTATACATTGAGGGCCTGGCGCTTTGTATCCTCTTCGCCCATGAATACCACGCACTCCATGCCCATGAGAGCCGCCGCCGTAGCAGTAGCCACGCCATGCTGCCCTGCGCCGGTCTCCGCTATCAGCCTGGTCTTTCCCATCTTCTTCGCAAGAAGGGCCTGACCAAGTACGTTATTGATCTTGTGTGCTCCGGTGTGGTTGAGATCCTCTCTTTTGAGGTAGATCCTCGCGCCGCCCAGATCCTTTGTCATCTTTTCCGCGTAGTAAAGTCTTGAAGGTCTTCCGGCATAATCATTAAGAAGCTCCTTCAGTTCCCTTTTAAAATCCGGATCATCCTTAAATCTGTTATATGCCTCCTCCAGCTCTATCACGGCATTCATAAGGGTTTCCGGTATATACTGCCCGCCGTGTATGCCGAATCTTCCTGCCTTTCCCATTATCCTATCCTCCTGACTGTTTCTACAAAAGTCTGCATTTTTATCTTATCCTTAACTCCTTCTGTTTCTATACCGGAGCTCACATCCACTCCGTAAGGCTTCAGCTTTATGACCGCTTCAGCCACATTTTCCGTATTCAGGCCCCCGGCAAGTATATACGGTCTGCCGAAGGCCTTAAGCCAGCTCCAGTCAAAGACAGCCCCGTCTCCTGCCCCGGCATCCAGGAGAAGAAACTCGGCACTGCAGCTCTCCGCAGCCTTCAGATCCTCCTCTGCTTTTATGCGGAAGGCCTTTATTATGGGCTTCGATGCCATGGATCTCAGTCTTTTTATGTATTCCTCATCTTCCTTACCGTGGAGCTGGGCCATATCGATAGTCCCGCTGTTTAACAGTTCCGCCACCTTTTCCGACTCTTCGTCCACAAATACGCCAACTGCCCTGATGGAGGGATCCAGCCTGTTCTTAAGCTCAGCAGCAGCCGCAGCTTTGATATACCTTCTGCTCTTATCCCAGAATACGAAGCCGGCGTATTCCGGCTTAAGGCTGTTTATCAATTCGATCTCCTCAGGCCTTCTTATACCGCAGAGCTTTATTGCCGTCATCCTCTCAGGCTCCTTAACATTTCTCTCTTGTTAAATGCGCGCATCAGGGTCTCTCCCACAAGCACCGCATCGACACCTGCACTCTCAAGGGCGGCCACATCGGCACGCTCCTTTATACCGCTCTCCGATACCAGGCATATTTCCTTAGGGACCCTGTCCCTTAAACGCCCGCAGAGAGAAGTATCCACGGAAAAATCCTTCAGATTACGGTTATTTATACCCAGTATCCTTGCCCCTGCGGAAAGGGCTGTGTCTATCTCAGCCTCGTCATGGCATTCCACCAGCGCCGACAGGGCAAGTTCGTCACATATCTTCAGATACTTTTCTATATCCTCTTTATCCAGTATCGCCACGATCAGCAGCACAGCCGAAGCCCCCAGGAGCTTTGCTTCATATATCATGTACTCATCGACGGTGAAATCCTTTCGGAGCAGCGGCAGGCACACGTTTTCGGATATTTGCTTAAGATAATATTCACTGCCCAGAAACCACTTAGGCTCTGTAAGAACAGATAAGGCATCCGCTCCCGCGTCCTCGTATTCCCTGGCGATATCCAGATAGGGAAAATCATCAGCTATTATCCCCTTCGAGGGGGAAGCCTTCTTGCACTCACAGATGAACGACATCCCGGGCTTTCTCAATGCTTCCTCAAAGAACAGATCATACTTTGGAAGGATATACGCCTCCTCCCTTATCTGCTCGGCGGTCTTTCTCTCCTTAGCCCTGGATACCCTGTATCTAGCGTGCTCTGCCAGCTCGTCAAGTATGCTCATATTCTCATTCCTCATTGGAGACAGCTATCAGCTTCTCCAGCGTCCCGGTTGCTTTACCCGAATCTATAAGCTCCTCTGCAAGGGCTATGCCCTCTTTGATACTCTCCGCCTTTCCTCCTATGCAGAGAGCCGCGCCGCTGTTAAGGAGCACTGCATTTCTCTTATGTCCCTTCTCTCCATTAAGTATAGCTCTGGTGATAGCTGCGTTCTCCTGGGGAGTGCCGCCCTTGAGATCGTCCTTGTTGCAGCGTTCAAAGCCGAAATCCTCAGGCTTGATCATAAAGCTCTTAAACCATCCGTCCTTGATCTCGCAGATCTTTGTAGGCGATGAAAGGGAGATCTCATCCAGCTTGTCCATTCCGTATACCACCATGCCGCGCTTTACACCAAGGCTTACGAGAACCTGTGCAAGGGGCTCAACGAGATACTCGTCATATACACCGAGGAGCTGCATAGAAGGAGATGCCGGATTGGTAAGGGGTCCAAGAATGTTGAACACCGTACGGAAACCCAGCTCTTTTCTGATGGCGCCCACATACTTCATGGAGCTGTGATATTTCTGTGCAAAGAAGAAGCACATTCCGGCCTCCTTAAGAAGACGCACGCACATCTCGGGGCTCTGGTCAATCTTTACGCCAAGGGCTTCAAGGCAGTCTGCCGTACCGCAGAGAGAAGAAGCTGCCCTGTTCCCGTGCTTGGTTACCTTAACTCCTGCGGAAGCGGTCACTATAGCGGTGGTGGTGGAGATGTTGAAGCTTCCCGCATTATCGCCGCCGGTTCCCACTATTTCCAGAGTATCCATGCCGGTTTCAACCCTCGTTGCATGATCCCTCATTGCCGCCGCACAGCCTGCGATCTCATCCGTGGTCTCTGCTCTGGCGCTTTTCGTGGAGAGGGCAGCCAGAAAAGCAGCATTCTGAGTGGGGGTGGTCTCTCCGCTCATGATCTCATTCATTACCGAATAAGCCTCATCGTAGCTTAAGTCCCCCTTGTTCACGATCTTTACGATTGCTTCTTTGATCATCTCTTTTTCCTCCTCTTGTTAATAAAAAAATCCCTGACAGAAAAAACATCTCTGTCAAGGACGAATAATCTCATTATCCGCGGTGCCACCTTGCTTCATGGTATGACCCATGCACTTTACGGGATACCTGCATATCCCAGGCAACTAACGTATGCCCTACGTCACGGATACTAAGGCATACGCCTGTTCCCCATGCCCTCAGCGGCCCATATAAGGCTCTTTATCAAGCCACGCATCCTGCATACCATCCGGCTCTCACCGTCCCGGACTCGCTCAGGCTCACGCCCCGGCGCTCAAACACTTTTTCTTCCGCTTCATCGGTTTCTCATCAAGCTGTAATGAATTAAATCACAAAGCCTGATGCTTGTCAATATATTTTTTCGCGTTCACTTATTTAGTAACAAACTCAACATCGGCCGTTGCTCCGGGGAAATCCTCCAGCTTCAGGAAACTGTTCCAGGAAGGCTGCTTATCATTTACATATACTGTCATTCCCTTACAACCCGAAAACATATACTTTGCCTCTGTTACTTTTGAAACATCCCAGCCCGAAAGATCAAGTTCTTTTACATAACTGCACTCGTAAAAACATGAATCCATGTTTTCTACATTAGAAGTTTTAAATGAGCTCACATCTAGTTTATCGCAGGGATAGTATTGAAACATCAATGAAAGATCTGTTACATTCGAGGTGTCAAAATTGCTTACGTCAAGCGGCTTCAAAAGTCCCGTCATGCCATTGAACATCGCATTCATAGTGGTCACCTTTGAGGTATCCAGACCGCTCACGTCAAGCTCCTCCAGGTGTGAGCACTCACCGAACATACCGCCCATGTTTTCAACTTTAGATGTATCAAAGCCGCTTATATCTAGCTTTTGAAGCGAACTGCAGCCATGGAACATCCAGTTCATATTGGTCGCTGAGGAAGTATCAAGCCCGCTCAGATCCACCTCTTTAAGGGAGCTGCAACCGCCGAACATACTGTTGAAAGTCATAACCGAAGATGTATCAATGCTTCCCAGATTTACACTCTCAAGCTTTTCACATCCATTGAATAATAAACCAAAACTCGTAACCTTCGCCGTATTAAACCCGCTTATATCCAGGCTTCTCAAGGACTTACAACAAGAAAAAGCGCCGTACATATCCTGTACCCTTTTTGTATCCCAGCCACCCATATCCAATTCTTCCAGACTGTCGCAAAAACTCACAAAATCCCTAAGGTTTTCTACCCAGGATACATCAAATCCGGTAACATCAAGTTTCTTCAGGCTGATACAATTTTCAAACATTGAATCCATACTATCCGTATCAGAAGTATCAAAACAGCCGTTGAACTCAATGCTTTCCATACAGGTATATCCAGCGAAGAGATTGTCGCAGTTTCTGGGAGCTTTGATGATACCATCCGAAGCTATGGTAAGATCATAGTATCCGTTATTCTTGTCGTACCATGCCAGCACGCTCCCATCCTTGTCGGCAGATATATCTATCCCCTCATCAGTTCTCTCAGGGATACTGGATAAAAAGGTGACAGAACCTACATCGGGTCTTCTGATATCGGTCCCGAAAGATAAGGCCCCCAACTCATCATTATAGTCATACTTCTGATCATCCTCCATAAGGGTTCCGCCCTCACCGAGGATCTCAGCCTCTTCAACAGCAGGAGTTTCGGCCTCTGAAGCCTCCTCTGTGGTATTTCCTCCGTCTTCTTCCACAGCGGTATCCTGCTCGGCTTCCGTCGGAATCTCCGTCTGTAAAGCGTCCGCTTCTTCCGCTGCTTTTTCAGTTCCGGCATCCTGTACACCGGCTGTCTGGATATCCGTTCCGGCACCACTCTTATCCTTGTTCCCAGAGATCATCATCACAATTAAAACAATGCAGAGCAGCACTGCCGCAGCTGCCACGCCAATCAGCGCAACATTAACCCCGTTCTTTTTCGGGGCCTTAGTTTCAGCATGATCCTTTTCTCTGGCTGCTTCCACCGAAGGTGCCTTGTTCAGGATGACTTCCACATACTCCCTGAGGTCAACGATATTCTTGCTGAGCGGCTTTGAGACCGCATCAAGCCAGTGAACACGGGTCAGGTAATACTTCAGTTCCCTGTTCATCTCTCCCTCGGACAGGCGGAAGGGAACTATAGTAAGCCCCGCATTAAAAGCAAGCGCCACTTCGTTCATAACCTGTCTCGAATCGTTGGACTCTTCGGTATAGATGAGCACCAGGACCTTTGCCGCCTCCAGCGCGTCATTTATGGCGCTGACCCATTCCTGCCCGGGGAGAATATCCCTGGGCGCATACCAGCAGCGTATGCCCTCCTGCTCAAAATTCGAGACGATAGCATCGGCAACGTTCTTATTCTTTGTCGAGTAGCTTATAAAGACATCATGCCTGCCCGGTGTTTTATCCGCCGTACTTGATCCGGCATCCTGCAGCTCATTATTCTCTGCCATTGTAGTTTCCTCTTCCACTGCCAGCAGAACTCCTCTCCCGAATTATTCAGCGGTAGATTATATCTTCACGCGAAGGGCCGTTGCTCACCATGGTGATGGGATAGCCTATCTCACCCTCTATGAACTCGATGTACTTCCGGCAGTTCTCGGGAAGCTCCTCATATTTTCTTATGCCGGTGATGTCGCACTTCCACCCCGGCAGCGTCTTGAATACGGGCTTAGCCTTTTCAAGAAGGTGGGTAACGGGGAAATCCTTTGTCTCCTTACCGTCGATCTCATAGGAAACACATACAGGTATCTCATCCAGATATCCCAGCACATCAAGCACGGTGAAAGCTACATCAGTAGTCCCCTGAAGCCTGCAGCCGTATCTGGAAGCCACGCAGTCAAACCAGCCCACACGTCTGGGACGTCCCGTGGTAGCTCCGTACTCTCCGCCGTCACCGCCGCGTCTTCTCAGCTCCTCGGCCTCATCACCGAAAAGCTCGGAAACAAAAGCACCGCCGCCAACTGCAGAGGAATATGCCTTGCAGACCGTGATTATCTGCTTTATCTCGTAGGGAGGAAGTCCCGCTCCCACTGCACCGTAAGCAGCAAGGGTATTGGATGAAGTGACCATGGGATATATGCCGTGATCCGTATCCTTAAGGGTACCCAGCTGTCCCTCAAGCAGTACTGTCTTTCCTTCCTTAAGCGCCTTATCTATGAAGGCCGAAACATCGCCCACATAGGGAGCCACCATATCTTTATACTCCATGAGAGTGGCAAACAGCTCATCAGCATCCAGCAGAGGCTTATGATAGAGATGCTCAAGGAGCACGTTCTTAACTTCTATGACCCTCTTCAGTTTTTCCTTAAGGGCGGCCTCGTCAAAGAGCTCGTTAACCTGGAAGCCGATCTTGGCGTACTTGTCGGAATAGAAAGGAGCTATTCCCGACTTGGTGGAGCCGAAGGCCTTACCTCCAAGTCTCTCCTCCTCGTACTGGTCGAAAAGGATGTGATAGGGCATCACTATCTGGGCCCTCTCGGAAATCATTATCTTCGGCTTGGGTACTCCTTTGTCCGTTATGGACTTGAGCTCATTAAAAAAGATGGGAACGTTGAGCGCAACACCATTCCCTATGACAGAGGTTGTATGATCGTAAAACACGCCGGAAGGAAGGGTATGGAGCGCGAACTTGCCATAGTTATTCTTAATGGTATGGCCTGCATTCGCTCCGCCCTGGAAACGGACGATGATGTCCGCGTCCTTCGCCAGCATATCGGTGATCTTGCCCTTGCCCTCATCACCCCAGTTTGCTCCTACTACTGCTTTTACCATGATCTTTTTCCTTTCTTTTTATGCGAAAGCCTGTTCCAGATCTGCAATAAGATCTTCCTTATCCTCAAGACCGCAGGAAATACGGATAAGTCCTGCGGGTATGCCTGCTGCTGCGAGCTGCTCCTCAGTCATCTGCCTGTGGGTAGATGTTGCCGGATTCAGGCAGCAGGTCCTGGCGTCTGCCACATGGGTCTCGATAGCCGCCAGCTTAAGCTTCTTCATAAAGGCTCCTGCGGCTTCCCTTCCGCCCTTAAGCTCGAAGGAAACGACACCGCAGCCGCCATTCGGCATATACTTCTTTGCCCTCTCGTAATAAGGGCTGCTCTTAAGGCCCGGATAGCTTACCGACTGCACCTCGCTCCTGCCCTCAAGGAACTCCGCCACTGCCAGTCCGTTCTCTACATGCTTGGGCATACGAACATGCAGTGACTCAAGTCCAAGATTGAGCAGAAATGCATTCTGGGGAGACTGTATGCATCCGAAATCCCTCATAAGCTGTGCGGTAGCCTTAGTGATGAATGCCCCTTCCTTACCAAATTTTTCGGCATAGGTTATGCCGTGATAGGATTCGTCAGGAGTGGTAAGGCCCGGGAACTTGTCCGCATGGGCCATCCAATCGAATTTACCGGAATCGACTATCGCACCGCCGACTGCAGCGCCGTGGCCGTCCATATATTTTGTCGTAGAATGTGTTACTATATCTGCTCCCCACTCTATAGGCCGCAGATTCACCGGCGTAGGGAAGGTGTTGTCAACTATAAGAGGCACTCCATGTCTGTGGGCCGCAGCCGCATAACGCTCTATATCCAGCACTGTCAGAGCGGGATTTGCGATGCTCTCGCCGAACATTGCCCTAGTATTGTCCTTAAATGCCGCATCCAGCTCATCATCCGAAGCATCTGGTGAGACAAAAGTCACCTCTATGCCCATCTTTGCCATGGTAACGGAGATAAGATTAAAAGTCCCGCCGTAAATGGAAGAAGAGGCTACGATATGACTGCCGCATTCGCATATATTGAACAGGGCAAAGAAGTTTGCCGCCTGTCCGGAGGAAGTGAGCATTCCGGCGCTGCCGCCTTCCAGCGCTGCTATCTTGGCAGCGACATGATCGTTGGTCGGGTTCTGGAGCCTGGTATAGAAGTAGCCCGTAGCCTCCAGGTCAAAAAGCTTACCCATATCCTCGCTGGTATCATACTTAAAAGTAGTAGACTGAATGATGGGGATCTGCCTGGGTTCTCCGTTCCCGGGCGTATACCCCGCCTGCACGCATTTTGTTCCTGTTCTCTGCTCGCTCATTATCCTGTCTCTCCTGAATAAAAAAGTCGCTGCCACGCAGCGACTGATATTATACCATAAGTCTGGTTTTAATTCAAAGTATATTTTATAAGTTACGCATTATCCGTTCATCTCAGCTTCCAGCAGCCTGACGTCAGCCAACGGAACCCCTGTCTGCCTTGCTATCTTCTCGGCCGGCTCCCTGTCGGCGATCATATTCCTGACGATCCTCTCCAGACTGCTCATCACAGCCTCCGCTTTCTCCTGCTCGGCCTTGGCAGCGTATTCCTCCAGAGTTTGCTCAGCCTTGGCTGCATATTCCTGTATGGCCTCTGCCTTCTCCTGCTCGGCCTTGGCCTCAACTTCTTCAACCGCCTTCTTTACTGCCTCACGCTTTTCGTTTTCTAT
>JAFWWB010000017.1 GCA_017518185.1 Lachnospiraceae bacterium | reverse complement strand
GTCTTTTTATCATCGCAGTAGGGAAGAAGTGAGGGAATCAGTGGTGTGCCGGCCTTAAAGGATTTCTTGAGACGTTCAACAAAATCCGGCTGGCCGTCATCGTAGCGGTCAACAGGACCGATATTTAGCAAAACATGCTTTGTAGAAACCATGTCCCCATTCTTATTTTGTTTTCTGACGGCATGGACGAGTCGGAGATATGGTTTGCCGTTGTTTTTGATTTGTTCAATGAACATAGATGCACCTCGTACAGCCAAATATAACGATTTACCTACAGTGAAATCATAGCATAAAGACAAAAAAAGCAAGGGGAAACCTTGCAAAATCAAACATTTTTTGAAGTTTTATCAGTAACAGATCATATGATTAAGTGGCAAACTCGGGTCAGGATTGAAATGATCTTGCTTTACTGTTATAATGTGCAAAGAAGCCTATAATATCATCATAAAAAAGGAGACAGGCTGTAATGAAAACCGGGCGAAACAGAGTATCATGGGTGTTAACGGCGTTTTGTATCATCTTTATACAGATGGCGGCGGGCAGTATGCGGGTGAAGGCGGCCGCTGATACGTACGTACTTAATAACACGGAAGACAATCAGGCCCTTGCGGAGGGTGTTGATCTTGACAACGGAGACAGCGTGGAAGGCCCTCCTTTCAGGCTGGTGGTCGAAGGGTATGATAATGATCTGGATGACGTTGTTTACTTTTTTATTGATGATTCGATAGGGGGAATAGTATATGAATTTTCGGATGGGTCAGGGGACAGCCTGGAGGATATCCTGAAAGACGGCAGGCATTGGAAGGCGGTTTATACAAGTGAAGCTGATGACGATATCATCACTTTGACGCAGATCGCTGAGCCGGAAAATGAAAATCCGGCTGAGACAACATATTCTGTTACTCTTAGCGGCGGCAGCAATGCAACAGTCAGCGGTAATATGTCGCAGAGCGGGCTGGAAGGAGCAATGGAAACCGTGACCTTCACTGCGGCTGAAGGCTATCGTTTTGAAAGATTTGAAGATATCTCAAGTAACGGTATCATCGTTGTCAGAAATGACGAAAAGACCGTAACCGTTTCCGGAACACCGGTTTCGGATGTTGAGATCACCATTCCCGATGCGGTTAAAGATACAGAAGAAGATCCTGCAGATACCGGAATTGCCATCGCAGCTGTAAGGCTGGATGGGGCGGTTTTGGATGGATTGAATAAACCGAAAAATTATATATCAAAGGACGGACTTCCGGGATTTATGCACTGTTCACGCGATGCGGCGATGAACTGGAAATTGGACGAAGAGGAAGAGAGAGCGCAGTTTTCCTATCTTATCTACGACTATGATGCGTCAGATCCCTCAAAGTTATATGTAGTGATCTTCAGGGGGGATGAGATATATGATGTGCCGGATGAACCTATTTCGCTGAAGGCCGCCGCTATACTGAAAACACAATACAGCCGAAAGAGATTCTATTACTATGTTACCGCTTCGGATATTCCCGAAGGTGTAAGTCTCCGCTCAATAAGTATAGATGAGGCTCCGGAAAAAACAGAGTATCTTTCGGGAGAAAGATTCGATACTGAAGGAATGGTAGTTACAGCCCACTATTCCGATAACAGTTCAAGACCCATAAAGTGTTATGTATGCGATCCGGGCAGTCATCTCAGGAAAGAAAATGACAGTGTCGTTGTGAAATATATGCAGAACGGTATCGTATACACTGCGAAACAGCCTGTCACGGTCACTGCCGGTGAGACTGTCGTTTCCTATCTGGAGGATGTATGGAATCTGTTCGAGTGTGATCAGGCTGTCTATGAATTCAACGGGGTGAGCGCCGGCGGAGAGATCAAAAACAGCAACAGTGCGTCCCAGGCTTACTATGATGCCGTATTCAGTGACGGTTCGATCCGTGTCAGCCTGAAACCCGGCGTTGATCGGAAAAAAGCGGCCAACAAGGATAATTCCGTGCTGAGCTTTACGCTCTCCGGGGACAGAAGAGTGGATTATGTTCTTCCTGTCACTTATACAGTTCCTTCCCTTAAGCTCTCTTCGGCGCGGGCTACCATAAAGAAAGACAGTTCAGGCATAGCGCGTACTACGGTGCTTGTGAAGGAAGGAAGTTCTTATGTACCGCTGGAGCTTGAGAGCTTCGATGAGGTAAAGTTTAATGGCACAGAGGCAGAGCTGTATCCTGACGGATGCATAGGTATTAATGCTTCACAGGCAGCAACGGGTGAGATAAGCGTAAAAAAGTCCGGCTGGGAGAAAGCTATAGAGCTTAAGTACACCATAAAAGCAGCGGATAAGGATGTGCTTACCCTGGATACGGGGGCTGTCAAGACGGTGGTCCTTAACAGTAACGCGGCTGAACAGGTCCTGGAGTTCCCCATATATATTAACGGGGAAAAGGCGACAGCTGTTTCCGTAACTGTGGCCGACAGCAAGAAAACGGGTATAGCAAGTGTTGAGAACGGATACCTCAGACTGTCCTGCCCTGCCGGTAAGAACCTTATCGGTTCGGGAACGTCCCTGACCCTCAGCGCCCCCGGAACAACAAACTGCAAGCTTAAGGTAAAGTTCAGCAATAAAGCCCTTTCCGATTCAGTTAAGCTGAAGATAAAGAGCAAATATGACATTGTTACAGGAGAGGCTATGGTGGTTACGCCCACTCTTAAGTATGTATCGGGTACGATCACCGCGGTGACTGTGGATACCAAGGGTTTTGACGCCAAGCTTGCTTCCGACGGAAACATCATATTGAGTTATAACGGGAATAAGTTTTCACAGGGCAATACGGATATAGGGGATATGAAATTCAGCCTGACTATAGACGGCGTGAAAGATCCTGTGGATATCACGCTGAAGAATGTTAAAGCAAAAAAAGGATCCATCAGTATTAAAAGCGCAAAGACGATCAGCATGGGGAATAATGATTACGAGTTTGAAGTGATTTCAAATGTGATATGTACCTATAAGGGTATAGACGGAAAGCTTCATCAGATAATACCGAAGGAAATCGAGCAGACTTTCAATGAAGATGAAGAGGCAATGGTGACAGTCGTGTGGGATAACAGGGATAAGACCCTGATATACGTGAGTGAACTTGAAAAAAACAGTGTAAACGCAAAGCTTTGGCTTGACTTTGATGGAGATTGCTCGAAAAGCGTAAGCATAAAGATAGTCAGATAGTAATAAAACATCAATCGGGCCTGTAATAAAACATCAATCCGGCCCTGCTTGCTATGTAAACCGTTTCGTGGTAAAATAGCAGTAATGAAAAAGAAGAAGAGAATACTCATAATCGATGATGATGTTACGTATCTCAAGACCATAAATGAGTGGATCGGGGAGGTTTACAGTCTTTCGATGGCTTCAAGCGGAGAACAGGCCTTCAGATGGCTGGAGGAGAATACTCCGGACCTTATTTTGCTTGACTATGAGATGCCTGTGATGCCCGGCCCCCAGGTCATGGAGCGTCTTAAGGATGATGAGGATCTGAAATATGTCCCCGTTGTTATACTTACGGGCAAAAATGACAGGGAGAGCATCATGCGGATAATCTCCATGTGTCCTACCGGATATCTGCTGAAAAGCCTCGGAAAAGAAGAGTTGCTTGAGAAACTGTCGGGGATCATAGGCAGCTGATCATGAAAAAGCGTTTCCCCGTTAAGCTTTTTTCGGTACTTTACGGTCTGTTGCTGACAGGCTTTTCTCTTTATGTCATTCTGGATTGTTTTGTTATCCCACACAGATATGTTGCGGCGGAGGGAAGATCCCTCGACTCCGGCCGCGTTGCGGCCTCCGCTCGGGATGACAAAGAAAATGACCGCGTTGCGGCCTCCGCTCAGGATGACAAAGAAAATGGCCGTGTATCGGATTCCGGCCGGGATGATATGAAAAACGGCAACTCTGAGGATAACGGAAGCGGTGCGGGAGAAAACGGGGCTGCGCCGGAGAAGCAGTCTTCGGAGGAGACCGTCTCCGAAGATGTTGTGGTTTCGGACAACAGTTCGGAGAGTGTTTCCGAAAATGAGGCCATGGAAGAGGAGCCCGAGGAAGAGGATGACGGTCCCTGGGATTATGAAGAAGACGGCATAAAGGTCAGGATGGCGGAGTACCGTGAATACGATACGGATATTCATGTGGCAGAGATAAAGATCTCGGATCCGGCCTGTCTCAAGACGGCTTTTGCCGAGGATACCTACGGCAGGAACGTGAATGCGCCTGTTTCGGTCATTGCTAAGGAAAAAGAGGCGGTGCTGGCTATTAACGGAGATTTTTACGGCAGCCGTCAGACCGGCTATGTCATAAGGAATTCCGTGCTCTACCGGGATGAACCGGAGAGTGGCAATGAGGATCTGGTCATATATGAGGACGGCAGCTTTGCCATAGTGAATGAGGATATGGTGACTGCACAGGAGCTTCTGGAGGACGGAGCGGCCCAGGTATTCTCCTTCGGGCCGGCGCTGATCGAGGAGGGCAGCATCAGTGTCCGGGCAGGGCAGGAGGTTGGAAGGGCCATGCACAGCAATCCCAGGACTGCCATCGGCATCATGGGCCCGGGGCATTACATTTTTCTTGTCTCGGACGGCAGGACGGATGAAAATGCCGGGATGTCCCTGCTGCAGCTGGCTGAATTCATGGAAACACTTGATGTTGAGACTGCCTACAACCTGGACGGGGGCGGTTCCTCCACCATGATATTTATGGATGAACTGAAAAACCAGCCCACGGGAGGCGGCGGATATATTGCGGAAAGGAGTGTCAGCGACATTGTCTACATCGGCAGATGAGTACAGGGGCGCGGATTGCGGCCGTATGGCCTTTGCCTGCCTTATACTGACGGTGATAATGGCCGTTATCGGCGAAGTCTATGAGTATTTCAGCTTCGGCGTTTTTTCCTTTCCGATGCTTTACGCTTTTAAGTTTTATCTTATAGGAGGAGTGCTCTTCTGGCAGCTCATAGGCAGAAAGCATAAATATGTATCACCTGGCTTTGCCTGCCTCTGGAATGCCGGGCTCACCACACTTACGGTGGGAGGTCTGGTCTACGGGGCGCTGGAGATCTACGGCACATACCATCCCCTGACGGCTGTATTCTGGATCGCGGGGGGAGTGCTGATGCTTTTGGGAATTGTGATAAGAAGACCCGTGGACGGTGATGCGGAATGAAGATAAATGTTGACGGGCTTGACATAGCATATAAATTCAGCGGTGAGGGGCAGGATACGGCCGTGATACTCGAGGGCTGGGGAACCTCCATGCCGGTGTATGACAGCGTAGCGGCCATAATGTCCCGCTATATGCGCGTGCTGCAGTTCGATCTGCCCGGCTTCGGGGAGAGCGATGAGCCGAAAGAGCCCTGGAATGTGGATGCCTTCACGGATTTCTTTCTTAAGCTGATGGCGGCCCTGGGTATAAAGGAAGCCACGCTACTCGGACATTCCTACGGCGGAAGGATGATGATAAAGCTGTCCGCAAGACAGCAGAGCGACTTTGTCATAAAGAACATGATACTGGTGGACAGCGCCGGAGTCATGCCGAAAAAGAGCTTCATGCAGAAGCTGAAGATACGGAAATATAAGATACTGAAGACCTTTGCGGCAAATAGGCTGCTTTATGCGCTTTTCCCGGAGCTTATTGACGAGTGGAGAAGCCGCCAGGGCTCTGCGGATTACAGGAATGCCAGCCCCATGATGCGCAGCTGTCTGGTACTTTCTGTAAACGAAGACCTGACGGGGCTATTTGAAAAAGTTAAGGAAGAGGTTCTTCTCATATGGGGTGAGAAGGATACAGCCACGCCCCTGAGCGACGCAAAGCTTATGGAGGCGCGTATGCCCGATGCTGCCCTTGCTGTGGTGAAGGATGCGGGGCATTACCCATTCCTGGACGATCCCGCCTGCTTTGCGGGTATACTCAGTTCATATCTGGACGGTAAGAAAAGATGACGGCTGTCATTATGACAATACTGAGCGCCATATTCTTCGTGCCTGCATATTATATGGCGCTGCGGCATAATCTCCATATGTTCCAGCAGAACGGCTACAAGAACACCGAGCAGCTCCGCTGGCTTAAGAAGAACCTGAAGAGACAGTGGCTGCTGCTTATCTCCATAGTCTTTGGCGTACTCAGGATCTTTGTTGATCATATCGCCTTCGGTATATTTCTGTTTTTCCATTTTTATCTCATATACCTGGTGTTCAGGGCCATGAAGAGGCTTAACACCAAGAAAAAGCTTGTTTTTACCGCAAGGGTAAAGCGCCTCATGGCCACGGAATTCATATTATCCGCGGCGGCGCTGGCACTTACCGCCATTTTAGCAGGCTGGGAATATCTTACCGCCGCGATGCTCTTTGTATTATCCGTACAGTTTTGCCTGAACATCATAGCGAACATCATAAACAGGCCCATGGAGCTTGCGGTAAACCGTTATTACATCAATGACGCGAAGCGTAAGCTTAAATCCGTTCAGGGGCTTAAGATCATAGGTGTTACCGGCAGTTACGGAAAGACCAGCGTGAAGTTTTTTCTGGGGGCTCTTTTAAAGACCAGGTTCAATACGCTGATCACTCCCGAGAGCTACAATACCCCCATGGGTGTGGTGAAGACCGTACGCGCCTCACTGAAGCCGGTCACCGAAGTCTTTGTCTGCGAGATGGGAGCAAGGCATGTGCATGACATAAAGGAGCTCTGCGATATCGTTCATCCGCAGATGGGCGTGATCACTGCCATCGGTCCACAGCATCTGGAGACCTTCAAGAGCCAGGAGAACATCGTAAAGACTAAGTTTGAGCTGGCTGATGCGCTGCCCTCCGGCGGGAAACTGTTCTTAAACGGCGACAATGACTTTATACGCGAAAAGGGTAAAGAGTACAGTGATACGGTATACTATTCCACCTGCGGTGATGCAGGCACAGGCTACAGGGCAGGAAACATAAAGCTTTCCTGGCAGGGCTGTGAGTTTGACGTCACGACGCCTTCGGGCGAGAGCGAACATTTTTCCATGCGGCTGGTGGGTTCCGTAAACGTCATAAACGTAACGGCAGCCATAGCCGTATCCCATGAGCTGGGGATACCTCTGTCCGAACTGAAGCTGCCGGTACGCAGGCTGCAGCCCGTGGCCCACAGGATGGAGCTTAAGCCTAAAGGGGATTACAGCATCATTGACGACGCATATAATTCCAACCCCGAAGGTTCGAAGGCTGCGGTGGAGACACTGAAGCTCTTCGAAGGCGAGCGCATACTCATTACCCCCGGAATGGTGGAACTGGGGGCCAGAGAGGCTGAGCTCAATGAGAAGTTCGGCGGCTATGCGGCGGCCTGCTGTGACCATATACTGCTGGTAGGAAAAAAACGGAGCCTTCCCATAAGGGAGGGGATCCTTAAGGCGGGCTTTGACGAGAAGAAATGCCTTTCCTTCGACAGGTTCGAGGAGGCTTTCACATATGCAATGGGAATAAAGACCGACAGGCATAAATACATACTTCTGGAAAATGACCTGCCGGATAATTATCAGGAGGTATGATATGAAGCTAAGACTGGCGCTGCTCTTCGGAGGAAAGAGCGTGGAACATGAGGTATCCGTCATCTCGGCACTGCAGGCCATGCAGAACCTGGATACGGAAAAATACGACATCACCCCGGTATATCTTACAAAAAAGAACGTGATGTACACCGGCGGACGGGTAGGCGAGATAGATGCTTATAAGGACATAAACTCGCTGCTGGCAGGCGCCGAGGAGTCCTATATGATCAATGAGGACGGCGAGGTGGTCATAAAGAGCGTGAAGACAAAGATGTTCGGAAAGGAAAAGCGGACGGTGATAGACTGCGTGCTGCCGGTCGTTCACGGGACAAATGTTGAGGACGGGGCGCTGCAGGGCTACCTCAAAACGCTGGGAGTCCCTTTCGCCGGCTGCGACGTGACGGCTTCCGCCCTGGGAATGGATAAGTATTACATGAAGCCGGTGCTGAAGGAAGCGGGAGTGCCTCTTCTGGATGCCGGTATCTACAGGCTTTCGGATTATGCGGAGCCCGAGAAGCTTCTGGAGACCATAGAGAAACGTTTCGGCTATCCGGTTATAATCAAACCGGTGAACCTGGGATCGAGCGTGGGCATAAGCCTGGCAAAGGACAGGGGGGCTCTTATGGAGAGCATAGACAACGCTTTCCTCTATTCTTCAAGGGTACTGGCTGAGCACGGTATAGAAAAACTCAGGGAGATAAACTGCGCGGTGCTCGGGGATGAGAACGATGCAAGAGCCTCGGAATGCGAGGAGCCCCTGCACAGCAAGGATATTTTAAGCTACGAGGATAAATATGTCCACGGAGGAAAGGAAAGCAAGAGCAGCGGAATGGCGGGAGTTTCCAGAAAGATCCCGGCAGAGATAAGCCCTGAGCTCAGGGAGCGCATAAGGGAGCTGGCGGTGACCGCCTTCAGGGCCCTGGGCTGCGCCGGCGTGGCCAGGATGGACTTCATGATAGACGAAGAGAGCGGGGAACTGTATTTCAATGAGATCAACACCATCCCGGGCTCCCTTTCCTTCTATCTCTGGGAGCCTCTGGGACTGTCCTATAAAGAGCTGCTGGACGAGCTGGTAAACCTTGCGATGAAGCGGGCAAGGGCCGAAGAAGAGATCAACTACAGCTTTGATACCAATATACTGAATTCCGCAAGCTTCGGCTCAAAAGGCGGAAGCAAGAGATGATCAGAACCTGATCCTGCTGCTGAGGGGCTGGAAGAGCAGCAGGGCCGCAGCTACACCGAAGAGGGCCTGCAGTATCTCAAAGGGAAGCTTGAGCAGGGCATATTCCGGTGTGGCATAGACGTAGGCACGGCCTATGGTATAGCCGGTGACCATTATAACGGCTCCCACCAGAAGTGCTATGGTCCTGGCAGTTATGCCTGCGGCCGAGGGATGCTTCTCATGAAAGCTGCCGCTCTTAAAGAGCTGTCTGGAGAGAAAAGCTATGGCTGCGGCCTGTATGCCGTGGGTTATCAGGGATACGAACATGGAGGCCTGGTTGAAGAACAGGTCGCCGATGAAGGAACCGAAGCCGCCCATCACAAAGGCATAGCCGGGATGGCCCAGAAGCAGGGCACCCAGACAGATGGCGGGATCACAGAAGTACAGGTGGCCGCCGGGGACCGGTATGGAAAAGGTGGACAGGATGACTGTCATTGCCATGAACAGCGCGGTGATACTCATTCTTTTGATGGTCTTATCGGACATTTGGGTTACCTCCTTAAACACATAGTGGTTTAGTGGGTCATTATAGAGTGTTTGGGGAAGGATGTCAAGCCTGTTTGTCATTCCGAGCGTAGCGAAGCGGAGTCGAGGAATCTTAACAAGGAGTATATTATTGAAAAATACTTATGAACTTACCGCACCCTGTCATTTCGGGCTGGAAGCAGTGCTGAAAAAAGAAATAACGGAGCTGGGCTATGAGGTCACGGAGACCGAGGACGGCAGGGTCAGCTTCATGGGAGATGATGAGGCTGTGTGCCTGGCCAATATCTTCCTGCGCTCTGCTGAACGCATACTCATAAAACTGGGAAGCTTTGAGGCCAGGAGTTTCGAAGAACTCTATCAGGGAACAAAAGCCCTGCCGATCGAAGAATGGATCCCGAAGGACGGGCATTTCTGGGTCGCAAAGGCCGGAAGTGTGAACAGTGCGCTCTTTTCCGCCTCGGACATACAGTCCGTTATGAAGAAGGCTATGGTGGACAGGCTTTCCGGCAAATACGGAGTGACCTATTTCAAAGAGAACGGAAATGATTATCCCATAAGGGTCTTCATCAAAAAGGACAGAGTATCCGTAGGACTGGACAGCACAGGAGCTTCCCTCCATAAGCGCGGCTACAGGCTGGCCCAGTCAAAGGCGCCGATCGCGGAGAACCTGGCTGCAGCGCTCATAATGCTGACTCCCTGGCATGGGGACAGGATACTGGTGGATCCCTTTTGCGGCAGCGGCACCATTCCCATAGAGGCAGCCATGATGGCGGCCGGGATGGCTCCGGGCTTAAACAGGAGCTTTACAGCTGATAACTGGGAACGTATCAGCGCAAAGCTCTGGGCGGACTGCCGCGAGGAAGCCAGGAGCAGGATAAGGATACCTGAGCATACGGATATCCAGGGTTACGATCTGGATCCGCATATGCTCACGATAGCGAGAGAAAACGCAAAACGCGCCGGGGTGGAGAAGCTGATCCATTTCCAGCAGAGGGACGTGGCGGAATTAAGCCATCCCAAGCGTTACGGCTTCATCATAACCAATCCGCCCTACGGAGAGAGGCTTAATGACGAGGAGAGCCTGAAGGAGCTGTATACAGTGATCGGGGAACGCTACGGAAGGCTTCAGGACTGGTCCATGTTCCTGATCACTTCATACAAAGATGCACAGAAGTATATAGGGCGCAAGGCCGATAAGACCAGAAAGCTTTATAACGGAATGATAAAGACGGAGTACCTGCAGTATATGGGTGCGAGACCGCCGAAAAGAAAGGAAGACAGAAGCAATGGCTGACAACAGACCAAGAGGAAGACAAAGGAACATCAGCGGAAGCGGAAAGGGCGTTCACACAAGCGGAAGCGGCCTCAGCGGAGGGAGCGGTAACCGTTCCGGCGGAGGAGGCGGCGGAAAGCTGGGGCTCATCATAGCCGTACTTGTGGTGCTGCTGGGAGGAGGCGGCGGAATAGGCGCTCTTCTCGGAGGCGGCGGATCCTCAGGGGGCGAGAGCGGAGGCTCGACCGCGGCTTCAGGCGGAGCTGATCTCCTTAGTACGGCTCTTTCAAGCTTTGGAGGCATGTCCTCTGCCCAGGCTCTCGGAGGCGGATCCGCAGACTGGATAGAGAGTGCAAATACCGGGAAGCTGAATACCGAAGTGGATCCTGCAGCCAGGGCAAAATATACCAACATTAAGGGAAACGGTGCAGATACCGTTACCATCATGGTCTATATGTGCGGTACCGACCTTGAGTCCAAGTATGGCATGGCCACCAACGATATCAAGGAAATGGCTTCGGCCACGCTTTCCGATAAGGTGAACATACTGGTCTACACCGGCGGCTGCAGGCAGTGGAAGACCTCTGCCATATCAAATACTACCAACCAGATACATAAGATAGAGAACGGAAAGCTCATAACCCTCGAGAGCAGCCTGGGGGACAAGGCGATGACGGATCCCGCGGTACTGACCTCATTCATTAAGTACTGCTCCTCTAATTATCCCGCAGACCGCAATATGCTGATCTTCTGGGATCACGGCGGCGGTTCGATCTCGGGCTACGGCTATGACGAGCTTCATTCCGGCAGCGGTTCCATGTCCCTGGCGGGCATCAACACCGCACTTAAGGATGCGGGGATAAAATATGATTTCATAGGCTTTGACGCCTGCCTCATGGCAACGGTAGAGACGGATCTCACCATCGCAAATTACGCGGATTACTGTATCGCCTCCGAAGAGACGGAGCCCGGTGTGGGCTGGTATTACACCAACTGGCTGACAAAGCTTTCGGCGGACACTTCCATGCCGACCATAGAGATAGGCAAAAATATCATAGATGATTTTGTGGATGTGTGCGCAAGGAGCTGCCAGGGTCAGAAGACCACACTCTCTATCGTGGATCTGGCCGAGCTTTCCATGACTCTTGGAGATGACTTCAAGGCCTTCTCAAAGAGTACTTCAAAGCTAATTGAAGATAAGAAATATGAGGTGGTCTCCGATGCAAGGACGGGGAGTCGGGAGTTCGCAAAGTCTTCCGGCATAGACCAGATCGACCTTGTACATTTTGCAAGGAACATGGGGACCGCAGAAGGCGATGCCCTGGCTGATACCTTAAAGAGCGCTGTAAAGTACAACAGGACTTCTTCGAATATGACCAATGCCTACGGTGTTTCCGTGTACTTCCCCTACAGGAAGACCTCAAAGGTGAACACCGCAAGCAATATCTATAACGAGATAGGGCTGGATTCCGAGTATTCCGACTGTATAAGGGAATTTGCGGGAGTTCAGGCTACCGGTCAGTCTGCGGCAGGGCCCTCTTCACCCTTCTCCATGCTCGGGGGTGGCGGGAATTCCTATTCGCTGGACAGCCTGGACAGCATACTGAGCCTTGTAGCCGGCACGGGCTTCTCCGGCAGGAGCTTGAGCGACGAGGATACTGCGGAATATGTCTTTGACCATCAGCTGGATGCGGCGCAGCTTACCTGGGAGAAGGAGGGCAAGGGTTATGTCTTATCCCTTCCCGAGGATCAGTGGTCGCTGGTACACAGCGTGGATCTTAACGTATTTGTGGATAACGGCGAAGGATATGTGGACATGGGCCTGGATAACGTCTTTGACTTTGATGATGAGGGAAGGCTCATTCCCGATACCAGCGGAGCCTGGATGTCCATAGACGACCAGCCTGTGGCATATTACCACACTGATACGTTGGAGGATGGTGACCATTACACCATCAGCGGATATGTCCCCGCGCTGCTTAACGGCGACAGAGTACATCTTATCATACTGCTTACAGACGAGCATCCTGAAGGCTATATAGCGGGCGCGGATCCCGATTATGAGGATGGCGAGACCGAGACAGTCGCGCGCGGACTCATCGAGCTTCAGGACGGTGACAGGATACGCTTCCTCTGCGATTTCTACAGCTATGACGGGGATTACCAGACCAGCTATTATCTCGGAGATGAGTGGGTAGTGAACGGTGAGCCGGTGATCAGCGATACCTATCTGGATACGGACTATATCGCAAGCTACAGGTTTACCGACATCTACAATAACAGCTATTGGACGGAAAGGATACCTGAATGATGAATACCATAGTATTTGCCACGGGAAATAAGGACAAGCTGCGGGAGATAGGGGAGATAATCCCGGACTGTCGTCTGGTATCCATGGCTGAGGCCGGTTTTACGGGCGATATCGAAGAAGGAGCAGACAGCTTCAGGGAGAATGCTCTGATAAAAGCCAGGGCTGTGAGAAGCTTTATCGGAGCCGAAAGGCCGGAGTATGCGGATGCTATCGTTCTTGCAGACGATTCGGGGCTTGTGATCGATGCACTGGGAGGCATGCCCGGAGTCATGAGCCACCGCTGGCTGGGAGAAAGGACCTATCCACAGGCCATGGCGGATGTGCTTGAGGAGATGAAGGACGTGCCGGATGAGGAGCGGGCCGCCAGATTTGTCTGTGCCATAGGAGCCTGCCTTCCCGACGGAAGGGAGTTTACGGTACAGGAAACCGTGGAAGGCATAGTCGGTCATGAGATCATAGGTGAGAACGGCTTCGGCTATGACCCCTTCTTTTACCTGCCTGAGCGGGGGCTTACCACCGCACAGCTGTCTCCGGATGAGAAGAACGCTATAAGCCACAGGGGAAAGGCAATACGCAGCATGAAGGCTCTTCTTGAAAAGGAGGGGCTGCTTTGAAGATACTTGCAGTAAGCGATACCCACGGTGACCTCCGGGGCTTTGAAGAGGCCCTTAACAGGGAGGGGAGACCGGATATGGTGATACACTGCGGGGATATCTGCGGTGATGAAGAGCGGCTTAAGGAATACGCAGGCTGTCCCTGCCATATAGTCAGGGGAAATATGGATTTCTCGGGACTGCTGCCTCCCGAATGCGTGGTGGAAGCCTCCGGAATCTCTCTCTTTGCCTGCCACGGACACCTGCTTGGTGTGGATTTTGATACGTCGGTGCTTGCGGAGGATGCGGCTGCCTGCGGCTGCGTGATCGCGCTCTACGGACATACCCATATGCCGGACATACATAAGGAAGCCGGTATCACTGTAATGAACCCGGGATCGCTTTCCTATCCGAGACAGAACCCAAGGGTCAAAAGCTATGGAGTGATCGAAGCCGAAAAGGGCCTGTTTGAATGCAGGATAGAGTATCTTTGATATAGACCGCGGACATCGGATATGGTATAATCTTATCAGGTGTTTTAATGTATATCTATACTTTTTAAGGAGGTATGTGTTATGCCGGAAGAAAAACTCATTATTGTGGGTGTAGTTGTGCTGGCAGTCATCATCCTGCTGGCTATCATAATGTCTGGGTATGTAAAGTCGCCCCCGGATATGGCTTACATCATTTCGGGTATCAAGAAAAAGCCCAAGGTCCTCATAGGACGCGCGGGCATCAAGATCCCTTTCCTTGAAAGGAAGGATACCCTGCTGCTCAAGCAGATCTCCATCGATATAAAGACCGGCGGTTATGTGCCCACCAAGGACTTCATCGGTGTTGATATCGATGCCGTTGCAAAGGTAAAGGTGGACACCTCAGAGGAGGGCATACTCAAGGCGCAGAGGAACTTCCTTAACATGAGGGAGCAGGACTTTGTTGTTGCCCTTACCGATTCCCTTCAGGGTAACCTGCGTGAGATCATCGGTACTATTGAACTGAGAGAGCTGAACACCGACCGTAAAAAGTTCGGTGACGAGGTGCAGGAAAAGGCACAGGTGGACATGAACTCCCTGGGTATACAGATAATTTCCTGCAACATACAGCGTATAGAGGATGAGCAGGGACTCATCAATGCCCTGGGTCAGGACAACATGTCCAAGATCCAGAAGGATGCGTCTATAGCCAAGGCCAATGCAGACAGGGATGTGGCCGTGGCACAGGCTGAAGCTGCAAAGGAAGCTAACGATGCAAGGGTCATTTCCGACCTGGCCATTGCCCAGAGAAATACCGAGCTGGATATCAAGCGCTCAGAACTCCGTGTACAGGCGGATATCAAGCGAGCAGAGGCTGATGCGGCTTACGAGATCCAGAAGCAGGAGCAGGCAAAGACCATCGAGACCCAGGCTGTCAACGTACAGATCGCAAGGGCCGAGAGAGAGGCAGAACTGAAGCAGAAGGAAGTGCTGGTCCGCCAGCAGGAGCTCTCCGCTCAGATCGAGAGACAGGCTGATGCCGAGAAGTACAAGGCTGAGAAGGACGCTGAAGCAAAGCTGATCCAGCGCCAGAGACAGGCTGAGGCCGAGAAGTACGAGCAGGAGAAGGCTGCAGAGGCACAGAAGGCAAGGGCTGACGCTGCCAGATACCAGGCCGAGCAGGAAGCTGCCGGTATCACCGCAAAGGGTGTGGCTGAGGCAGAAGCCATAAAGGCCAAGGGTCTTGCAGAGGCAGAGGCCATGGAGAAGAAGGCGGAGGCATACCGCAAGTACAACGGTGCGGCCGTCATCGAGATGATGGTAAAGATACTGCCCGAGATGGCTGCGGAGGTGGCAAAGCCCCTTTCCTCCATCGATAAGGTGAACATATACGGAGGCGGCGGAGAAGGCAGCGGCATCTCCGGCATAAGCGGTAATCTTCCCGTGGTAATGAAGCAGGTCTTCGATACCATGACAGAGGCTACCGGAGTTGACTTTACCGAGATAATGCGCGCGTCCACTTATGATGCCAAGGTGACGAAGAACATCAATGTGAGCGGCCTGGACGGGAAAGATGCTCCGGAGGCTGCAAAGGGCGCGGCTGCGGCTGCGGCGGTATTTACTGCGGCTGATAATAAGAACGAATAAATCAATAAGATCCCTCGACTTCGTCTGCTGACGCAGACTCCGCTCGGGATGACAATGAGGCGGGAATGATCTTCGTGTCATACCGGGCGAAACGAATAAAGCGATGAACCGGGAATGCACAAAATGTCATTCCGAACAATGCGAGTAAAGTGCGGAACCGGGAATGCACAAAATGTCATTCCGAACAATGCGAGTAAAGTGCGGAACCGGGAATGCACAAAATGTCATTCCGAGCGTAGCGAAGCGGAGTCGACGCAGACCTTGTCCGCGAAGCGGATAAGGTGCCGCCCCGGCGAGGGGTTGCGGAGCAACAGGAAGAATCTTTAATGGGGGTATGGAATGCGGGTAGTGGAGAACAACGGTGCACAGATGCTCACAAAGATATATGACATCTGCGACAAAGTATACAAGGGCATGTCCGGCGGCGCTGCCGGAGATCATTCGGAAGTATTCGCCTATCTTACGGAGCTCGGAAAGATCCTGGCGGGAGCAGACCGTGCCAGCTTCTGGAAGTGGGATAAAAGGCGGAAAGAGCTGTGGACCACCTCGGCTACCGGTGTTGACAGGATAGTCATACCCGACAGTTCCGGACTTGTGGGCAAAGCCCTGAGGGAAAAGAGGGTGGTCGTGACCAACGATCCCTACAGCGACCCAGATTTTAATTCGGCCGTGGATAAGCAGACGGGCTATGTGACAAGGTCCGTGCTGGTGATGCCCGTGTCCGATGTGAACGGCGAATGCATAGGCGCTTTCCAGATCATAAACAAGCTGGATGGCGGCTTTGATGCGGAAAAGGATGTGCGCCGTCTTTCGCTGGCGGCCATAATATGCGGCATTGCGCTGGAATCCGAAACCTTCAAGGAAGCTTCCATGCACGACAAGCTGACAGGGCTTAAGAACCGTATGGGCTTCTACAGCGATTTTTCAAGGAAATACAGCCGTCTCGTGAAAGAGGGAAGGCCTCTTTCCATGTTCATCGCGGATATAGACAAGTTCAAACGTGTTAATGATACCTACGGACATAATGCCGGCGATGTGGTGCTGGCATTCATGTCTGCGCTTGTGGAGAGCTTTGCGCGCATAGACGACGGTGTATACCGCTGGGGCGGCGAGGAGTTCATCATGCTCATGCCCGATACCGATCTGGACGGTGCAGTCGCCATGGCCGAAAAGATACGGGCAAAGCTGGAGGCATCACCCTGTGAGGCTGAGGGAAACATCATCAATCTTACGGCAAGTTTCGGTTGCTGCCGTTTCGATCCCGAAAAGACCATAGAGGAAAATGTCAGCGTTGCGGACGGTCATCTTTATACTGCTAAAGAGACAGGAAGGAACAGGGTCATATACTGAAAGATGAAGGTAACGCTGCTTGGAGTGCGCGGGTCGATACCCACGGACGGAAAAGATCATCTGGAATTCGGAGGCGCCACTTCCTGTGTGCTGGTTCAGGCCTGCGGACAGGCCGTATATCTTGACGGAGGCAGCGGCATGCTGCATTCGCCCGATACTTCTGAAGAAAGCGCTTCCGTCCTCTTTACCCATACGCATGTTGATCATATGATAGGTCTGCCTATTTCGCCTCTGCTTTTGTCGAAGAGGAGGGTGGATATCTATGGGAAGACCAGGGACGGTCTGGATATACGTCAGCAGTTAGAGCGGCTTATGTCGCTGCCACTGTGGCCGGCAGGAGTTGAGGTCTATCCTTCCGAGCTGCATTTTCATGAGACTGAACAGTTCATGAACATCGGAGGGATCAGCGTCAGCTGCATGGAAGCCAATCATCCCGGAGGCTCCCTGATCTACAGGCTGGAGCATGAGGGTAAGTCCCTGGTGTATGCGACGGATCATGAGCATAGTACGGAAAAGCAGGCTGAACTCGCAGATTTCGCAGAGGCTGCCGATCTGATACTCTATGACGCCCAGTATACCGATGAAGAATATGAAAAGATGAAAGGGTTCGGACACTCTACCGTGGCAGAGGGGCTGAAGCTTTTAAATTCAAGTAAGGCAAAGCGTATCCTGTTCGTACATCATGACCCCAGGCATACGGATGATATGCTGAAAAAATCTGAAGAAGGACTTAAGGATACCCGTGCGGCTTTTGCAAGGCAGGGGATGGTCATAAGGTTATGAAGGAAGAGAAGGGTACCGTTAAGAAAGTCAAGGGAAAGGCCGAGGGCTTTGAAGTCTTAAAACTTGAGAAGATCAACGTCTGAAATATCCATATAAAAATATTACCCCGCGGATCAACACAAAACCCCCGAAAACCTATTGACATGATATGCATTTTGGGTGTAATATACCCATCAAGCCGATAGGCAAATAGTATATTATAGAGGGCTTTGGTTTGAATATCCAGCAGATACGATATGTGCTAGAAGTAGCAGGGAGCACATCTATGAGGGACGCATCCACCCGTCTGTATATTTCTCAACCGGCATTATCAGCAAGCATCAGGGAATTGGAAGAGGAACTGGGGATACTTATCTTTGACAGGACCAATAAGGGAATAACCCTTACCGATGAGGGGAGGGAGTTTATTTCCTATGCGAAGAAGGTGGCATCCCAGTACGAGATCCTGGAAGACAGATACTTTTCAAAAGAAAGTGATAAGGAAAGATTCTCTGTTACAACACAGCATTATAACTTTGCTATAAAGGCATTTACTGAAATGATTAAGAAGAGCGATCCTTCAAAGTATCACTTTTCAATACACGAGACAAAGACAAAACATGTACTTGAGGATGTTGCGAATTTAAAGAGCGAAGTGGGTATCATTTCTTTTTCGGGTACAAATGAGAATCTGATCAAAAAACTGTTTAAGGATTATCAGCTTGAATTTGTACCGTTGATGAAAAGGGAAGCATATGTATATCTGTGGCAGGGACATGAGTTTGCCGACAGGGAAAACCTATCTCTTGAGGAATTAAAGGATTATCCCTGTGTTTCCTTCGATCAGACGGATGAGGGAAAGTATTATCTGACGGAGGAAGCGTTATCGGATTATGAATTTAAAAAGATGATCAAATCTGATGATCGTGCCACTACGATGGAGCTGATAGCGCAACTTGGCGGGTATTCCATCGGATCAGGAATGCTTTCCCTTGAGGATGCCGTACTTCAGGGGCTTGTGTCAATAAAGCTACAAGAGGAAGATCCGCTGATGATAGGATATATCACCAGAAAAGGCAGCAATATGTCATGCTATGGGAAAATGTATATAGATGAACTTCAGAAATATAAGGAACTGCAGATCTAATAAAAGGAGAATATGAAATGGCTACAGATTATTCAACGTTAAAAAAAGGCGGATTTATGAAGCAGAGGCAGAAAGATCATTTTTCGCTTCGCTTATCGGTGGTAGGCGGACAGGTGAATGCTGAACAGCTTGTGGCTATCACCGAAGTGGCCAGGGAATTCGGGCACGGATATATTCATCTTACCAGCAGGCAGGGCATAGAGATCCCATATATAAAGCTGGAGGATATCGATAAGGTAAAGGATGCACTTGCTGAAGGCGGAGCAGTACCCGGCGTATGCGGGCCAAGAGTAAGGACCATCACTGCCTGTCAGGGATCGGAAGTATGTCCTAACGGATGTATCGAGACTGAGGAACTGGCCAGGGAATTAAATGACAGGTATTTCGGCCGGGAGCTGCCGCATAAGTTTAAATTCGGGATAACCGGATGTCAGAATAACTGCCTTAAGGCTGAAGAAAATGATGTGGGTATCAAGGGCGGCGTAAGAGTCAGCTGGAATAAAGAAAAATGCATCAACTGTGGAATATGCGTAAAACAGTGCAGGGAAGGAGCGATAACGCTGACTGACGGCATAGTGAGCCTTGAAACGGATAAATGTAATTACTGCGGGCGCTGTGCCTTCGCATGTCCTACCGATGCTTATGAGACCACAGTGGGATATCTTATCAGCTTCGGAGGTCTGTTTGGAAATAAGATCAACAAGGGCGAACTTATAGTTCCTTTCGTCGAGGATAAAGAGACTTTGTTTGCTATCTGTGATGCAGCACTCAGTTTCTTTAAAGAGAATGCAAAACCGAGTGAGAGATTCAAATATACTATAGACAGAGTAGGGAGAGAAAAATTAGTTGAAAAAATATGGGAAGCATATAACAAAGGGGAAAATTAGGTTAGCCAGACTTGCTATATTTACAATATTACTCCTGGCAGGATGCGGTATCTCTAAAGTAGAAGCCGGAGAGACAACGGGATCCACAGAGTCAGCTGTTGAATATGAAAGGGTTATAGCTTTATCCGGATCAAATGCTGAATTATGGATCCTGGCAGGAGGAAAGCTTATTGCCACGTCCGAAGATGCATTGGAGATCGAAGGTCTTAACGAAGATGTAATATCTCTCGGAGATATGG
The DNA here is from genome assembly GCA_017518185.1 of Lachnospiraceae bacterium. Taxonomy (GTDB): domain Bacteria; phylum Bacillota; class Clostridia; order Lachnospirales; family Lachnospiraceae; genus NK4A136. The sequence goes on along the minus strand of JAFWWB010000017.1, from coordinate 1,786 downwards.
ATAAAGTAAGTCTTGAAGCTATAACCGCACTTGAGCCCGATCTGCTCATATTGTTTTCTACCGACCCTTCTCAGAAAGCGCTCGGTGAAGAGGCGGAAGCGGTAGGAATAAATGTATACTACACAAATATAGACTGCTTTGCAGATTATGAAACGGTTATGAAGGATCTGACAGGATATTCCGGGCATCCGGAAAACTATCAGAAAAATGTTGTGGATGTACGCACTCGGATAGACGAGGTTCTTGGAAAAGTGCCTGAGGGTGCGGAAGGAAAGACTTATCTTCTGCTTCACGTATCCGCAACGAAGAGTAAAGTTGAAAAAAATGACTATTTTGCCTGCGAGATATTTAATGATCTGGGATTGTATAACATAGCATCAGATGACAGTTCACTTGATGAACTCTCTCTTGAAGCTATCGTTGCGGCCGATCCCGATTATATATTTTTGGTGCCAAGAGGAAATGAGAAAAAAGCTCTTGAGAGTTTTGAACATCTCTTTACATCACAGCCTGCATGGAGCAGCTTAAGCGCCGTTAGCGGGGAAAGGTTTTATCTGCTTTCAAAAGAGCTTTTCGGTCTTAAGCCCAATGCAGCCTGGGGCGAGTCTTACAGTGCTGCCTATGACCTGTTGTACAGATGAATTCAATATTTATGGAGGTTTTATAATGGAAAATATCATTAAGCAAAACGAGATAGACGGTCTTGTCCGCCTGGTTTTGGGTGATTTTGAAGGTGGGAAAAATATTGATGCAGTGAACATTTATAACAAGCCTGATAAAGAGGAAGTCCGTCATTTGGTGGATCATCTTTTCAGGCTTGTGTTTCCGGGTTATTTCAGGGAGAGAAAGGTCAAGATCTACAATCCCAAAAACAGTTTTGCTGTAACTGTTGAAGATATCTTTTATCATCTGAATAAACAGGTTACCATGGCTCTGGACTTCTGTACTCTCAGGGGGACTATGACTGAACAGGACAGAATAGAGGAGAGCTATCGTATCTGCAAAGAATTCTTCAGAAAGATACCGTTGATAAGGAGCTATGTTGAAACAGATCTGCTGGCTGCTTATGACGGTGATCCTGCCGCAGGCTGTTATGAAGAGATAATACTTGCTTACCCCGGCCTTGTAGCAACTACAGTAAACCGTCTTGCGCATGAGCTGTATCTTCTTAAGGTACCGGTGATACCCAGGCTTATGACAGAATATGCACATTCGGAAACAGGAATAGATATCCATCCCGGTGCAACTATCGGAAAATATTTCTTTATCGATCACGGAACAGGAATTGTGATCGGTGAAACTGCCGTTATTGGCGAGCATGTTAAGATCTATCAGGGAGTTACGCTGGGGGCACTTTCTACCAGAGGCGGACAGAAGCTTTCAGGGAAAAAACGCCATCCTACAATAGAAGATAATGTGACGATATATGCCGGGGCTTCGATACTCGGAGGAGATACCGTTATCGGAGAAAATTCGGTCATAGGCGGTAATACCTTTATCACATCTTCCGTGCCGGCATCAACCAGGGTAAGTATTAAGAATCCCGAGATGGAATTTCGTACTACGGATAATACGCTTAAGAAAGAAGAAATAAAGCAAAGTGAGGAATGGTATTACATGATCTGAAGAGCAATAAGTAATACTTTGTTAGGGTCGGGCGATTTCAACCACAAACAGCCGCTTTAAATCAGCCACCCAGAGTCGGAAAAGAATGACCAATCATAGTCGCATCAAATCAGCCATTGCTTTTCTCACTCCATTCTGATTAACTGATGTATGCCAATGC
>JAFWWB010000016.1 GCA_017518185.1 Lachnospiraceae bacterium | reverse complement strand
TTTTCTCCTGCACCGGTTTTATTGAAGGAGGAAATGTATATGGTCAACAGAGAACACAAGGACAGGCTTTTCAAGATGATCTTCGGAAGGCCGGAGCACAGGGAATGGACCCTGAGCCTCTACAACGCGGTTAACGGCACGGATTATGAGGATCCCTCGTGTATTGAGTTCAACACGCTGGAGAATGTGCTGTTCATGGGGATGAAGAACGATCTTTCATTCATCCTGGACTGTAACTTAAGCGTTTACGAGCACCAGAGCAGCTATAATCCCAACCTGCCTGTAAGGTTTCTGATGTATCTGGGAACGCTGTGGAGCGGCTGGCTTTATGGCAGCGATGATCTGGATATATACGGAACGAGACTCATAGAGCTTCCGGTGCCGCGTTTTGTGGTGTTTTACAACGGGACCGAAAAAGAGAGTGAGGAAATGGTGCTGCGTCTTAGCGATGCATTTCCGGAGGCGATCAGGGATAAGTCGGACATAGAGCTTAAGGTGACCATGCTGAACGTAAACAGCGGCAAAAATACGGAGCTTATGGAAAAGAGCCGTCCGCTGTATGAATATGCGTGGCTGGTAGACCGCATAAGAGAAGGGAGGAAGACTATGACGATCGAGGCGGCAGTTGATAAGGCACTTGAGGATATGCCGGAGGATTTCCAGATAAAGACCTTCCTGATGGAGAACAGGGGAGCTGTGAAGATGAGCATACTTACGGAATATGATGAAGAAAAGCATATGCGGCTGACCAGGAAGCAGTCCAGAGAAGAAGGAAGAGAAGAAGGCAGAAAAGAAGGTATAGATGATCTGAATTCCCTGAACAGGTGGCTGATCGAGCAGGGAAGACAGGAGGATCTTATACGATCGGCCATGGATAATAATCTTCAGGCTGAGCTGCTGGAAGAGTATCGCAGATGCAGAGCGTAAAGTAAAACACAAACCACGGGAGACGCCCCGGGTCACCGGGGCGTTTATAGTAAGCGCAATAATCTATTGCACTTACTATAAGTATCTATGAGCAGCTACAATCCCAACCTGCCGGTAAGGTTTCTGATGGAGAACCAAGGGGACGTACCTGGTGGTTTTTGAAAAAAACCACCAGGTACGTCCCCTTGGTTCTTCGTCTAACAAAACAGGGAAAATGGCTGAAATGTTAGCTGTTCAGGGCAAATCCGCAGGGAAAATAAAGGATTCCGGCTAACAAAACGGGGGAAATGGCTGAAATGTTAGCTGTTCAGGGCAAATCCGCAGGGAAAATAAAGGATTCCGGCTAACAAATCGGGGGAAATGGCTGAAATGTTAGCTGTTCAAGGCAAATTTGCAGGATAATCAAAGGATTCCGGCTAACAAAAAGGGGGAAATGGCTGAAATGTTAGCCGTGCAGGGCAATTACGAAGGAAAATCAAAGGATTTTGGCTAACAAAACGGGGGAAATGGCTGAAATGTTAGCTGTTCAGGGCAAATCTGCAGGAAAAATAAAGGATTCCGGCTAACAAAATGGAGGAAATGGCAGAAATGTTAGCTGTTCAGGGCAAATTTGCAGGAAAAATAAAGGATTCCGGCTAACAAAAAGGGGGAGTTGGGCAAAATGTTAGCTGTTCATGAAAGAGCCCGGGGGGGCGGCGCGCTATATATTATGGTAAACGGGGGTGGGGACACAATATATGGTAGGAGCGGGTTTCGGGGGCGAAGAATTAACATAAAATGTTTGACAATTCGCCCTGAAAAGGATAAACTGTACGGTGATGCAAAGGCATTTGAGCAGGGATGCTCTGTGCTTTTGTGTTAGATTTATATAGTAAACGCTATAAACCATCGCGTTTACTATACGCTCCGCGAGGATGCGCACGGATTTTGTAAGGAATTATGCCGCTTTCAGCGGCCAAAATCCGGCGCAGCAAACGACAAGCTTGTCGTTTGCCAAATTTATATATAAACAAACAAGAAAGTACTATTAACTTAAAGGAGGAAAGGACATGAGAAACAGGAAATGGCAGCGGATCCTCAGCTGGGTGCTCACCATGACCATGCTCTTCGGGACCTTCGAAGGTACCGGCTTTTCTGTATACGCCGCAGACGATGCAGAATATGTCTACCAGAGCGCGGATGATGAAGACGCCGAAGTGACGGATCAGGAAGAAGCAGCCACCGAAGAGGAGTTTAATGAGGTGGATGATGCTTCCGGCAGCGATGAAGACAGCAGCGCCGATACCGTAGATGCCGAAGACGGCAGCGATAACGACGAGGCTGATACAGAAGACAGCTCCGATGATTCTGAGGAAACAGAAGCAGCTGACGAAACAGAGGAGGCCGAGGAAGCCGAAGAGGCTGAAGAGGCCGTAGAAGCTGAGGATGAGGACATCATCGAAGCCGCCGAGGAAGAGCCTGAAGAAGAGGCTGAGGTGGAGAATGTTGGGCAACCTGTTCCAGGGTTAGATTTAGAATTGGGGATAAGCGATAATACCGTAAATGTAAGGAAGGTTGTTTCTGATAATCTCGCTATCAGTATTGATGTTGTGCAGGGTAAGACTGCAACGATCACTTTTATTGAGAAAAGCGGTGATGATCCGCAAGGAAATGGTCAAATAGTAATTTCTAGCGTAAGTGGAGAAGGTTGGTATCCTATAGAGAAAATAGAATGCCCTACGAGCGGCTCTAATTTACCCCAAGTAGTCTCATTAGATACCAGCACTCTTGATGCGAAAAAGACGTATTGTTTTAAAGTAGATTTGTATGACTCTACAGGTCAGAATCTTCTCAAGAATTATATAGTTAAGGTCAATATTTTACCGCCTCCGCAGGCTACCAAGATCGCTGGTGGCTCCATAGAGGTTGAGAACGGTAGATTCTATGATCATACATTTGTGGGCTCTGACAAGACCTTCCTGGTAAGTGATAATACTGCCAACATGAAGATCTCCCTCAGCATCGATGCTGAGGATGTGACCGGTGCTACTTGCACCGTGAGTGGTGGTAGTGCAAGCAATAATGTCACTGTGACCAAGAACGTCGGCCAGAATATTGAGCTGACCGTTAAAAAGGAAGCTTTCAACAGCGTCAGCGGCGACTTCACGATCGTCCTGGATGCCGACGGTGAAGACGGAGAGGATTATCTTCCTAAGACGTACACCTTCAGCTATATTGCGAGAAAGAATACAGAGGTTGCGAAGGTTACTCAGGCCAGCATCTCCGGAAATGCCGTTCTTATGGGTGGCAGTGGAACCAATGAAGATCCCTATGAGATCCGTGTCGTAAAGGGCACTACAGGGTTTTCTGTCAGTCTTTCTGTAGTCAGCAATAATGAGGCTAACGGTTATTGGTATATACATGATAATACATATTGCGTTGCGTCTTTTGACAAAACTAATAGTGTTAGTATGTGTAATAGTTTTAGCCAGACCCTGTACTTTTCTTATTTGGGTGAGTATCAGTATCCACAGGGAGACACGGCATATACCCATGTTATTGTGGATCTTGACGCTTTCAGTGGTGAAGGGAATGAATTAAATCCGAATAATCGCTATAATGACACTACTGTTTGCTTTATTGTTCATGTTTTGGAAGCTGAGCCCGGAACACTGAGGTTTAATAACAGTGATATTTCAGGTGAAGGAGTAACCGGAACGCAGGTTTCTGAAAATGATCATAAGTATTCAATTGAGACCGGTATGCATGAGGACTGCAGTATAGTATTTTCCGTGTCCGAAATGAGTGTCAGCGGACAGTGGCTGAAGGCAACAGGTCTTAATGCAAAGCTTTATGATTCAAAGAAGAAGGAAGTAAGCGACCTGAACGGACTCACAGTTACCGGTTCGGATGATGGTACTCTTACCATTTCCGGTAAGGCAAAGAAGTATATTCCCGGTGAGGAAGAGTATACTGTTGTGGTATCCCGTAATAAGGCGGAAGGCTTCAGCGGAGATGCACTGAGCAAGACTATGAAGTTCAGCGTAAGCTTTGACTGCATCAGTGATGAAGACAAGACAAGAATAAAGGTAACGGTCGGAACCGGAGTTTCGGAAGACAGCGTTAATGTTACCAAGAGAACACTTGCAGAACTGGAAGCAAATAATTATCTGCCGTACGCGACCAAGGATACGGTCAGCAGCGCTTCCGTGAACAACCTGAGATTCAAGACTGCAGAGGCAGGGTATACCATAGGTGATTCCGGTGCGAATGCTATCCCCAGAAAGAGCATCAAGATATATAACAATGGTGGAAAGCAGCTCACTGATGTTAAGGTATATCTTGTTGATTCTTCTGAAGATGGCGCCAACTCAGCATCAAACTTTATTCTGAGATTTAATTCACAGGCAAGCGCTTCCGTGAACATGGGAACCGTAGCTGTGAATAGCAGCAGCATGATGGTGACTGTTGAGCCCAAGACAGGTCTTGATTATACCAAGGCAGGAGAGTTTTATATCGCTGATCTTTGGGTCACTGCAAATGAGTTTGATCAGCCCTATAAGATGGGTACGGTATGGTTCCAGGTCAAAGCTGACCTTATTGATTCTGTCAATGGCGCTGAAGCCGAGTACAGGACCATTTCAGGAAATGAATATGCTTACCTTGGTACCTTTACACCTGCAAAGAATTATAAGTATGAAAAAGCTGTTACGTTCAGGGTATACAGCAGTCAGAATCCGTATGGTTATGCACTGTATATCAATGATAATATCAAAAAAGCGATCCTTGATGAGACAGGTATAGAGGTCAAGGGTATCAGCTCAAATGAGATAACACTTACCGGAAGCATACTGCCTGCAGCCTGGAATCATGCCTATTTTGAGGATGAGAATAATACAGGCTGTAAGATAGTTTCTGAGAATGGAATTACCTATTACTGCTTTACTGTTGAAGCACAAACCTACGGTAATACAGAGGGTGACAGAGATGGACGCTTCTTTGCTTTTGGTGTAGAGGAGACCCCCATCAACTGGAGCGCAACAGTCAGCGGTCAGAGCATAGGTACTGCCAATGCGGATGAATATCTCTGGTACAGCGCATCAGAGAACGCAAGTGAAAGCGATGCGATGGAATTCACCATCACAAATCCCGGGGACAAGGAAATAACCGTATTTGTCCAGGTGAATACCGATCCTGCCCTGAGCGAAAACATTGCTGCAAGACCTTCATATGAACTGTCCGTTAACGGAGAAGCAAAAGAGATAGTGGTATCTGAAAATGAAGCCCCGACGGTCAGCGATGATACTGTTGTAAGCTGGAATGAGGTTAAGATAGCAGGAAAGGGTACTGCAGTACTAAGGATCACTCCGAAGGATAGTAGTTCGGCTAATTTTGCAGGTTTTGCAGGTACTGTATCCATAGACTGCATTTCTCAGGACAGCATAGTCGGATTCGAGAAAAAGATCATCAGATTCGACTATAAGATCGATAATACCGGTCTGATACGTACTATCGCACCTGCCACCGGCGGAGCGACTATAAACAAAGCATACTACCTCGGCAGCTTTCCTATCAATGAGTCCATGAGCATCAACTTTGTCGCTAATAAGGACAGAAAGGTGAACTGGACTGTAGTGACCGACGGTATTAATGAGGGCAAGACATATGCTAATACTCAGGGCGGACTTCCTAATAATGAGGCTGGTGTAAAGGTTAACTGGGACGGCCTTAAGGAATTCGGGCTCGAGCTTAACGCAGGCAGCGGTATCCTTACCGGTATACCTGTTAAGACCGGTGTGGTTGCATTTGCACTCAATCCCAACGGCGCACAGACCGAAGAGAATAAATCCGCTACCACCTGGTTCTACTTTACCATCGACAACAGCAGCAACAAGGCCTTTGTCATCACTGATGAGGACAACAGGGTGCTTGGCGGCGATGTAAAGCTGGAGAAATATACCACTACCATCGATCCTGACGAACAGAGCTTCACGGTCAACATAAAGAATAATACCGGCTTTGATATGAGCAATGTGACCGTGAAGACAACAATAAGCCCTAATGAAATAGGTGAAAACGCTGTTTCACTTGACAAGAATAGCATCGTAGCTATAGGAAAAGGCAGTGATGAAAACTTAAAGATAACAATAGAGCCGGGCACCGAATTGACTGCAGGCACTTATAAGATCACTGTCAGTTTGAATCATGCTGGTGATTATTCTGTAGGAGCAGTAGAACAGTCGTTTGACATAATATTGACGGTAGGCAACGCGCCTTTCATCAATGCTGAAGGTGGCAACATCACTCTCGCCGGTTACAAGGTGGGTAAGGATGCGGATCCTGTACAGCTTACTGCTCATACAAGAGATAATGAGAATGACCTGATCGATTCCAGCTCACTTATCTGGAGCTGGGAGGTTCTTAAGGGCAGCGTAAGCGCCGGAGAAGCAGGCTTTGACTTCTCTGAAGCAGGCGTTATATCCGGAAAGCCCAGCGTTGCGGGAACCTATAAGATGCTCGTGTCCGCAAGCTACGTTGAAGGAAAGAATATCGTTGCAGGCGAACCTGTCATCCTTACTATCAAGGTTACCGGAAGCGGAGCGTATACTACCAGTGCAAGTGTCAACGAAGCTGCTGTAAAGGATTTTGAAAACAACGGAAACATCTATATATTCCCCGGTGAGTTTGCCGGCTACAGCAGCAAGGATATTGCAGGTGAGGATCTGACTGTCACTGTTTCCAATAACATAGCTGACAGCGAGATCAACGATGTGTATCTGAGATCTGACAGTGAGGATTTTGACTTCAACATCAGTGTAAACGGAGTAAAGAAGGAGCTGGGCAAGAATATCGGCACCATTTCATACAATGATGTGGTGAGCATAAATGTGCTTCCCAAGGCCGGACTTGAAACCGGTACACATAAGGCGGTGCTTTCTATCTCCAGCGATAATGTTCCTACTGAGACTGTAACCGTATACTTCACTGTTGCGGAAAAGTTCAGCGCTGAAGATGTATATCTTAAGGGTATCGTGGGCAAGGCCTTCAGTGAGACTATCAGCATCAACGGTATAGAGGTATATGAGGATGCTGATAAGAATCAGCTTAAGTATACGATCCCTGGTGAGCATGCGACTGCTGTTGTGACTACACTGAAGTCTATGGGTATAGAGGTTAATGATACTGATGGATCTGATCTTAAGGGAAGAACTCTGACTGCGGACGGCGGCAAGCTTCGCGGTGCAGGAACAGTAAGCTTCAACGTGAGCGTGAATGCTTCCCTGATCTCCGGAAATGTTGCCGATGGGCAGTACGTGGCACTTCCCGCTCAGAGCCTGACCGTAAGCGTTAATATCACTGTTGATCCTACCGATGCGATCTATATAGGAAGAGGATCTGATAGTGATGACAGATATGCAGAGCGCAGTATAAGGATTGGAAGTGTAGACTATCAGCAGGCATATGAATATGTGTTTGATAATAAAACAGAAGGCAACTATAAAGGTGGTTCGTCATACGCTACGCCGGCATTGTTTAATGCGTATAACAAATCCGGTGTAAAGCTTGAGAATGTAGAAGTGCTGATACTGGATGCAGAGGGTAATCCCTGCGAGGATTTTGAGATAGTGAATGGTGTTTCTACGATAACATTTGAAACTGCTGAGAATGGTACTGCAGTAATAGTAGCCCCTAAGTCCGGTCTTAAGGCAGGTGAATACGAAGCATACATGGTCATAAGCAGCAACAACATAAGAAGCGACTATGGCGTGGGCGTGTCTATGAACAGAGTACATCTGCTGTTCACTGTGGAAGAAGCTGATTACAGCTGCGAGATCGAGTCAAATGATATCATCTATGATGAAAGCAACAAGATCCTCAGCTTCAACGCGGCAAAGGACGGGAACCGAGTGAATCCTGTAAGTATAACTCTTACCAATGCAGGTAACATCGCCATAGGTTATGAGGTCTACGAATCCAACGAAAATGGTATGGAGCTGGATGAAGAAGATAAGAAGCTTGACATTTCAGGCGTAACTCGCGGGTATAAGAATCCGACGCAGACTATTGGAGACGGTCCTATACCTGCATTTGAAAACAACAACAGGAACTTTACAATTGCTGTTAAAGATACCGAGCAGACCGTAGGCGAGCACAAGACTTATCTGACATTCCGTACACAGAATATGCCCCAGTATTATTCCACCGAGGCTGCAGTTTTCGTCCTCGAGCTGAACTGGGTAGTGTATGCAGCAAACGTTTCCGTCAGCTCCAACGAGGGTGAGATCGACCTTAGCAACGGAGAGGTTCTGGAAACCTATGACAATATCATCTCGAAGCCTGTATTCTTTACGAATACAGAGGAAGGAACCGTAGATAAGGCGCACAGCATATACGGTGTTACCGTATCCATTGACGCTGCAAGCTTTACCTTTGACGACCCTGACGACAATAAGGGGCCTGTACCGTTCGGAACAGAAGATCACAGGATCATAAGCACAATGTTCTACCTTTCTACAGGAAATGCAGAGGAGGTGGAGCAGTGGACTGTATCCGAGAGTGATCTGAGCAAGCCTGTAGCACCCTGGGAAGAGCGCGCAGATGAGGATGAATTCTCTTACGATCCTATCGAGGTCTACAGCATTGCAGAGCCTCTGGCACAGGGAGAAGACTTCGGTTTCCACGTATATGCAAATGTAGGTATCCCTCTGGGTATCTACAGATTTAACATCGTGATCACTGCAGACAATGCAGACACAAAGACTATACCCGTCATCTTCAAGGTGACAAGGGCAAAGGAATATGATGCGGTTCTCAGGAGCACAGAGAGAAAGCGCGGCGACGCGATAGAAGACACCGCTTATGAGAATGCAGATGTTGCAAAGCGATTTATTGTTACCTTTGACATGATGAGTTCATCCGAAAATAATGTAACAAAGTATGATTATGAGGATGAATACTACTACATGCTCGATATCAATGAGGATGGAAAAGATGATATCCGTGTAGACATCGAAAGAGATAAGAAGGGTAACATAAACGGAGCAGCCGTATGCCGTATTGCATCCATGTCGGTTTCTACCGATAAAGTGGTATTCGCTCCTTCCGAAGGAGTGGCCGAGGCTCTCAGGATCCAGAAGGCAAAGGATAACACCAAGAACTACTACAGCAAGTTTAACTTCAGTTTCATAGACACCGTAAGCTTTGACACCGGCGTGGAATTTGAGGAAGGCGAGGGCTATGAACCCGGAAGCGTAAGTGAGGATGATATATTTGACGAGAACGGAGTGCTTATAAGAACCTATCCTCACGGCACACCTGTTGGAGAGCTTCCTACCGTAAGCAGGAACGATTGGCTGATGAAGAGCTGGCTTGACGCTGAGAAGGGTTATACCAAGCCGGATGACGACCTTGTAGTACTTCATCATCATGATATGGTTGCCCAGTGGGTACCCATCAGCTATCCTGAAGATGTGACACTCAGCGCAAATATCTCAAACGGTGAGACCGTATTCACTACTGAGGACGGAAGGATAGAGTTCCATCTTGAAGGACAGGCAATATCCGAGAACTCCTACGAGGGAAGCTTTGTAAGGATCTATCTGAATGAGGATCTTACACTTAAGCACATTGACATTCCTGCAGTTATCGGCCAGGAGCCCGAGATACCTGCAACCTGCCTTGAGGACGGAACTATCAGCTTCAACGCAGTGGCAACTCTGGATGATCCCGTGGTGAGAAATTACAGATTCTGGTGGATCTATAAGAGTGAAGATGCACTTGGACATGATTATCAGCTGAACTGGAACAGCCTCAAGCTGGTGAGCAGCAACGGCCTCACCTATGCTACCGTTAACAAGGTTTGCTCAAGAGGTGACAGTGTTATTACGATCAGCAGCAATACACTCAGCGAGAACGGCGTAAGCGTAAACGTTGTTGAGCCTACCTGTGTGAGCGCAGGAAGCATCAGCTGGAATGCAACCTTCACTGCTGAGAATGATGAGATCTTCGGCGAGTTTGAAGACGGCACCGTAACGATGGAGATCGTTTCCGCTCGTCAGACCATCCCCGCTCTCGGCCATACCTGGGAGAACAAGAGCTACAAGTTCACCGCCATTGATATCGAGAAGGGATATACCGCAGCAGATATCGAGTTCGAGTGCAAGAACGATCCTGAGCATAAGATCGTCAGCGAGAACACGGCTATCGAGAGAGCGGCTTATGATCCCGAGGCTGATGAGATTACCTACAATGTTAAGGTGAAGTTTGACGGCGAGGACACCACCGTATCCTTCAATGCACCTAACTACAATAAGACCGGATGGAACAGCGAGTTCATCTACAACGGCAGCGTAAGCACCAATGACCTTGATGTATCCGCAAACTTCACACCGAAGGCAGCTCCCGATGCAGAGAGCTGGACATTCCCCGCAAGCTTCACCAGCGAGGATGATCCCGAGGTGCTCGAGCTTGTGACCATCACCTCTACCGTGAGCGGACCCGATGCGAAGACCGTGAGCGAGAGCGTCGTATTCAACAAGGTCACCGGCGAGAAGGTGGAGGGTGAACATTCCTGGACCTTCGTGGGCTATGACTGGACCGGAAGCACCAGTGCAAACGCTTCTGCTACCGCAAGCTTCAACTGCACCAACCACTCCAACGAGACCAGAGTGCTGAAGGCCGAGATGAGCAGCAAGATCGAGATGGTGAACTACATCATCTGGACTGCAAGCCTGAACGAGGCAGGAAAGACCGAGAGCAAGATCTACGATATCAACACCGGTGAGGAAGTGGATCACATCCACAACTGGACCGCACCCGAGTGGCACTGGAGCAGCGAGAGCGACAACTTCGCAGGCACCTATGTGACCTTCACCTGCGACGTGAAGGACTGCAAGGATAATGTAAAGGTTGTCAGCGACAATTCCACCGGCAGGGAGAAGGTTACCATAGTAAGCGAGAACACCGTTTCCATGGGCTGCATAACCAATTCCGAATACACCTGGACCGCAAGCGTGAGCCTTGACGGCATCGAGAAGCCTTTCGTTGATGTCAAGGTGATAACCAGGGAAGATGCAACGGACCATGACTGGAAGTGGCTTGACGATTCCATGGTGATCAAGGACGGCGATGAGCTTTCCGCAGTGATAGACCTTGAGTGCCAGCATGAATGGCATGAAGGCGACAGGATCAGAAAGCTGAACGCAGCCTTCGTTTCCAAGAACGAAGTGGCAGCTGAGTGCGAGAAGCCCGGAACCATCACCTACTATGCAGACTTCTACGAGTTTGACACTGATAATTCCATAATAGAGGATACACATCACCGCGTAGTGAAGGTTGTCTCCGTTAACGAGATGGAGCACGACTATCAGCTTGTGGTTGAATGGAGCAACAACGAGTGGCCTTCAGCACCCAGCGTGAACAAGGCTCAGCTGGTATGCGAGAGAGACGGCGAACATATCGTTGAGGCGAATGTAAAGAACGTCAGCGTAAATGAGATCGTCAGCCCCGAGCCGGAGATCTACAGAATTTACGAAGCATTCTTCTACTATGGAGAGTATGACAGGACCTACAAGACCGAGTACTACAGGACCTTCTCACACGACGTACATGAGTACACCGTAAGCTTCAACTGGGTGAGCATATCTACCAATACTGCAGATACAGTGGTAACCGCCATAGCTACCTGCAAGGGCGGTGAGACCGAGTCCGTAGATGTGTTCCTTTCCAACAAGGTATGGAATGACAAGATCGAGTATCAGGCAACTGTATGGGATCCTGCCGGAAAGAAGCACTACGAGAGAATGACCATCAACACTAAGAGCGGCGAAGTGACCGAGGGCGCAGCAGGCACACCTACCGTTAAGGGCGGCGACATCATCATCGAGGGACTTGAGGAAACCTACGAGTTCACCGGCGCGAAGATCAAGCCTGTCATCACCATTGTTGACGGAGATATGGTGCTGGCAGAGTCTACCGACTACACCTACACTGTATCCGGAAAGAACAAGATCGGCGAGACCAACACCGTTACCGTAAAGGGTAAGGGCAACTACGAAGGAAAGAGCGTAGAGGCAACCTTCAAGATCGTTGATCCCACAAAGAACATTCCTGACGGAAAGATCCTTGCAGGCCCTGTCAAGAAGGTGGAAGTAAGCGATAAGGAATTCGTTTATAACGGAAACGCACAGTATCCTAAGACCGTGACCGTAACCCTTAAGGACAAGAGCACCATCGTATATACCTACGACGGAAACGGTGATTACGAGACTGATTCCGAGAAGGAAGTCGGTATAGCGGTCTGCAACAACATTAACAAGGGTACCGCATGTGTGGCAGCTGTGGGCAGCGACGGAAAGGCCAAGAAGGGCAAGTTCAAGATCACTGCAGCAAGCATAACCGCAGCAAGCTTCGAGATCGATGAGGCTACCTGGGCAGTCAAGCCTGAGGCAGCAAAGGTATACGGACAGATGGGAGAGCTGGAGCTCATCAACGGACAGGACTTCAAGGTAAGCTACAGCGCTAAGGATGCCGGAAACGGAACCGCAAAGATCGTCGGCAGAGGCAACTTCACCGGAAAGATCGATGCTGTACCTTATACCGTTAATAAGCTTGAGATCAGCGAAGAGAACATCATTGTGAATGCGGTTGCAGGCCAGAAGGCAGGCAAGGTCAAGGTGATGGTGGTTGACAACTGCGGCAACGTGATCAAGCAGAAGAACAACTACAGCGTTACCATAATGAATGCGGAGACCGGAAATGCGATCGGAAGCAAGGATGTGATCCCTGCAAACATCAGGGTAGAGGTCAATGCAAACGGTAATATCGTGGCTGATGCAGTGAGCGTTGAGCTTACTCCCGGCAAGGCATTACCTAAGTTCAAGGTTAACAACAAGAGCTTCTGGAAGACCTACACCGGCGAAGCCATCGAGCTTGAGGAAGAGGATTTCGCAAAGATCGACTGCGGCGGAACCAAGATCGGTGAGGACTTCGAAGTGGTTGGATACCAGAACAACCTGAAGAAGGGAACCATGAAGGTTACCGTACAGGGCTGCGGAAACGGCTACAGCGGAACCCAGACCTTCAGTGTTAAGATCAAGGCAAGAAAGATCGACCAGATCAACAACTAAGCTGCATACGCAGTGAAGCATGAACAGGCCGCCCGGGGAAACCCGGGCGGTTGTGCGTTGAAAAATATAAAATAATAAGGTATAATCATAAGAAAGGAGGGATGAGATATGAGTGAATTGCAAATGACTATACAAAAAGCATATCTTCTGCCTGAAAAGGATCAAAACTTACTGGCTAAGCTGATAGAAGTATTTCTGTCAGAAAAGGAGAGTACCAAAACAAAAAAAACAAAGAGAATCGTTGGAAAATACGACGGAAAATTTGATGTAATAGATGATATTGATTTTTGCAATGATGAAATAGCAGAGATGTTTGGAGTGACTGAAGATAAATGAGAATATTACTGGATACACACACCTTGCTTTGGACACTATATAAGAGTTGCATGATTCCACAAAATATTAGAAAACTGATAGAAATTTTTGGACTTTCATACATGAAAGATATACATAACGATCCATTTGACAGAATAATGATGAGTCAGGCAAAATGTGAAAACATGAGATTTCTGACAGCGGATAGTACTATAGCGAAATATGAGTATGAATATATAATGAAGTATTGAATTCGTAATAAAAATAGCCGCCCGCGTCCTAGCAAAACGTAGCGGCTATTTTCTGCCAAAACAATTTGTATAGGGCTAGCCGTCTGCTGGCGGCATCTTTTTCTGCTATTATTGTAGCATTGATAATTATATATGTCAAATAGGTGCAGGAGGTTCATATGCGCTGGCTGAGATTTATGATAGAGACGGTAACGGAAGCGGAGGATATACTGGTAAGCGATATGTATGATATCGGCCTTGAGGGGGCCGAGATACAGGATAAGCTGCCGCTGACTCCCCTGGAGAAAGAGAAGATGTTCGTGGACATACCGCCGGAGACACAGGAGGACGACGGCATCGCGTACCTCAGCTTCTTTGTGGAGGCGCCGGAGGATGAGGCTTCCAAAGACAGGCTTAGGGAGGAGATGCTTTCGGCTATAGAGGAAAAGCTGGAAGAGAGCAGGGTCTTCTGTGAAATCGGCAGCGGTCGTGTGACGGTTTCCGAAACAGAGGATATAGACTGGATCAACAACTGGAAGAAGTACTTCCACAGCTTCACTATAGACGACCTTCTGGTGATCCCTTCCTGGGAGGAGGAGATACCCCACGACGGTCCGGTATTGCATATAGATCCGGGCACTGCTTTCGGTACGGGTATGCATGAGACCACGCAGCTCTGCATACGGCAGCTGAAGAAGAACATCAAAGGCGGTGAGAGGCTGCTGGACGTCGGGACAGGCAGCGGGATACTTTCCATCCTGGCTCTTATGTTCGGGGCCGGAGAAGCAGTGGGCACGGATCTGGATCCCTGCGCTGAAGCGGCGGTGGAAGACAATATGAAGAATAACGGCACTGACCCTTCGAAGTTTAAGCTGATACTGGGCAACATCATCGATGATGAGGCGGTGCAGCAGGAGGTGGGTGAAGTCTACGATATAGCCACGGCAAATATCCTGGCGGAGGTGCTGATACCGCTGATGCCTGAGCTGGTGAAGCATCTGAAGAAAGGCGGCCTGGTGATCACCTCAGGCATAATAGACGGACGTGAGGGCGCAGTGGCAAAAGCCATGGAGGAGGCGGGCTTTGAGGTGCTGGAGACCCTGTCCCAGGGCGAGTGGCGCTGCGTGACGGGCAGGAAGAGATGAACCATTTCTTTACGGCCCCCGAAAATATAAGAGGTAACGAGATACGTCTTGAGGGGAGCTGCGTTAATCACATCAAAAATGTGCTGCGGCTGAAGCCGGGGGAGGAGATCTCGGTTTCGGACGGCGTGAGCGATAAGGAGTACCGCTGCGGTATAGAACGCTTTGAAGAGGATGCTGTGGTGTGTTCTCTGCGCTTCATAAAAGAAGCGGGCTGTGAGCTTCCGGTGAGGATAAGCCTATTCCAGGGCCTTCCCAAGGGCGATAAGATGGAGCTCATAGTGCAGAAGGCGGTGGAGCTCGGGGCTGCCGAGATAATACCGGTTGCTACGGCAAGAAGCGTAGTGAAGCTGGATGAGAAAAAGGCGGCGAAGAAAACAGAACACTGGCAGGGGATAGCGGATTCCGCCGCGGAGCAGAGCAGGCGCAGCATAGTTCCCCGGGTGGGAAAGCCCATTAGCATGAAGGAAGCTGCAGGATACGCTTCGGAGATGGAGCTGGCGATAATACCCTACGAGCTGGCGGAGGGCTTGGAAGGCCTAAGGGATTTCATGAAACAGCTCAAGGCTCTGCCTGAAGGCGCCCGGGCGGCTGTGTTCATAGGGCCGGAGGGCGGATTTGCTGAGGAAGAGATAGCACTGGCGGAGGCAGCCGGGATACGCCCCGTATCTCTCGGCCGGAGGATACTCAGGACGGAGACCGCGGGCATGGCGGTATTGGCGATGATGATGTATGAGGTGGAGTGCAAAGAATCGTAAGGAGAGGATCCCTCGACTACGGCCTGCGGCCTCCGCTCGGGATGACAAAAATGGCTGCGGCCTCCGCTCGGGATGACAAAAAACGGAGCGAACGCAAAAAAATGTCATTCAGAATGATGTGAGCGAAAAATGTATGTCATTCCGAGCGGAGTGAGCGAAGCGAACGAAGTCGAGGAATCCTAAAAGGAGTCATAGTATGAAAGAAATATATCTGGATAACGCGGCAACGACGCCCTGTTTTGAAGAGGCGGCAAAGGAGCAGTACCGGCTGAGCACCGGCGAATACGGCAATCCTTCCAGCGCCCACCACAGGGGGGTGACGGCTGAGGAGACTATGAGGGCAGCGGCAGAGAAGCTCGCCTCTCTTATGCGCGTAAAGAGCAGCGAACTGATCTTTACCTCCGGCGGCACGGAGAGCGACAATATCGCCATCCTGGGCGCTGCCAGGGCTGCAAAGCGCAGGGGTACGCATATCATCACAACAGTGCTCGAGCATCCCGCAGTCCTGCGCTGCATGGAGGAGCTAAGCAGCGAGGGCTTCGACATAACCTATCTTCCTGCCGACAAGGACGGCATAATTTCCATAGAGGACCTTGAGCGATCCGTTTCCGAAGATACAGTGCTGGTGAGCATCATGCACACCAACAACGAGACAGGCTCGCTCCAGCCCATAGGCGATATAGGCCGTCTCCTTAAGCGCAAATACCCGAAGATCATCTTCCACACAGATGCGGTTCAGGGCTTCGGACATGAGAATATCTATCCCAAAGAGCTGGGTGTGGATCTTTTGAGCATCAGCGGCCACAAGTTCGGCGGCCCCAAGGGGGTCGGAGCCCTCTATATCGCACAGGGAACAAAGCTCCTTCCGGTGAACTACGGCGGAGGGCAGCAGGCCGGACTCCGCTCCGGGACCGAGAACGTTCCCGGAATAGCGGCAATGGCGCTGGCTGCGGAGATAAGCCACAAAGGGCTTGAAGAAGAGCGCAAACGGCTGTATGATATCCGTGAGAGCTTCATAAACGGCCTTCTTAAGCTGGAGGGCGTGAGCATTAACGGCGGCGGTTCGCCGGCCATAGTCAGCGCCTCCTTTGCGGGAGTGCGCTCCGAGGTGCTCCTGCATGCTCTTGAGGAGAAGGGGATCTATGTGTCTGCCGGCAGCGCCTGCGCCACCCACAAGCCCGAGCCTTCAAGGACGCTTACAGCCATGGGCCTTTCGAAGGAGCTTATAGAAGGCACCATACGTTTTTCCTTCTTCAGGCAGACCACCGCCGAAGAGCTTGACTATACTTTGGAATGCATAGCGTCGGAGCTTACGGAACTCCGCCGCTTCGTGAGGAGATAAATGCTTCCTTTCCGGACCAACGTTACCATCTTTTTCGTGGAGTTCCTCTGTTCGGTGCTCCTTCAGGCTTTCTACACTGTCTCGGAATACGGCGTGGAGAGGGCTTTCATCGTGGCACTGGGCCTTATACCGGTGCTCGTGGTCTTCCTGCTCTCCTACAGGATAAGCAGGGAGGGGGTGGTGGTGCGCTGTCTCGCGGTGGCGGTGGTCTCCTCCATCTACTACATGAGCTGGATCTCACACACCCAGGCCATGCTGGTGTTCATGTTCCTGGCCACGGCAGCCACCATCGCGCTTTTCCTGATGCAGCGGGTGCTCATCGGCTATTTCGCCATCACACTCCTTATACTGGTGCTCATGGGAGTATTCCAGCGGCCAGTCATCGAGGACTTCCTGGACATCACACAGTACGTAACCTATATCACCATGTACGCCTTCGCCGGGGTTGCCCTGATCTTCATCGGCTATTCCGTGGATAATTACAAGAAGGACATGGAGGAGAAGAACGAGATGGCCATGGAGGCCCTTGAGGCGAAGGGCAATTTCCTTGCCAACATGAGCCACGAGATACGTACACCCATGAACGCCATCTACGGTATGGCTGAGCTTCTGGAGGAGAGGGACATCAATCCCGATAACAGGGAATATGTGGCGGTGATCAAGCGCTCCTCCGAAAACCTGCTCTCGATAATAAACGAGATCCTGGATTTTTCCAAGGTGGATTCCGGCCGTATGGAGATAGTGGAGGAGCCCTACGATTTCAACGAGATGCTGCAGGATGTGGTCTCCATCATCGAATTCAGGATGAGGGACAAGAACCTCCGCCTGGTGCTGGAGATCGATTCCAATATCCCCAGACAGCTTCAGGGCGACGAGACAAGGGTGCGTCAGGTGCTCATAAACCTTCTGAACAACGCCGTGAAGTTCACCAATTACGGTACCGTTACTCTGGAGATACGCTGGAAGGACGAGAGCGCGATCTACAACATGGAGCAGGGCCGCATGACCATAGCCGTAAGGGATACGGGTATCGGTATCTCCCAGGAGAACATAGGCAAGCTCTTTACAGCCTTCGGACAGATCGATACGAGAAAGAACAGGAACGTGGAAGGAACGGGACTCGGTCTGGCCATCTCCAAGAGCCTGGTGGACGCAATGGGCGGTACCATCAGCGTTACCTCGGAGCTGGGCAAGGGCTCGGAATTCCGCGTGATCCTGCCACAGAAGATCTACGATCCCAGTCCAAGCAACTTTGATGCGGGCTTTGTCGAGGGGGCTTACAGGCGGGAGACCTTTATACCTGATTTCACGGCACCGCATGCAAGGGTGCTCATCGTGGATGACAACAAGGTGAACCGGCAGGTGGCGCAGGAGCTGATGAAGCTCTTCAATATCAATGCCGCCACGGCCGAAAGCGGACCGGAGGCGATAGAGAAGGTCACGAAGCAGCTCATCCATTACGATATCATCTTCATGGACCACATGATGCCGTATATGGACGGCGTGGAGGCCACCAGGCATATCAGGGAGCTGGGGACGGAGTATGCGCGGAACGTGCCTATCGTGGCCCTTACGGCAAATGCCATAAAGGGCGTGGACCAGCAGTTCAGGATGGCGGGCATGAACGATTACCTGCCCAAGCCCATCCGCGTGGAGGTGCTCTCGGATATACTCAAACGCTTCCTTCCCAAGGAAAAGGTCTATCCCGCAGGAATGTCGGAGGAGGATATACAGCGCCGCGAGGCAAGGGTGCGCTGGTCGGATCTCAGCGTCAAGCAGAAGCTTTCCAGGCTGGACGGCATCGATACCGACAGCGGCATAAAGAACTGCGGCGGCAGCGTGGATGCCTATTTCGAGCTGCTGAGAACCTACGCCTCATCAAACCTTTTGAACCTGTTGAAGGATTTCTTTGAAAAAGAGGACCTGCAGAACTATGCGGTCATCGCCCATTCAATAAAGGGAGCCAGCGTAAACATCGGGGCTACGGATGTGGCGCAGCTGGCCAGCGACCTGGAGCGGGCCGGGAAAAGAGGGGATATCACCTATATATGGGATCACCACGATGACCTGGCGGAGCAGTACGGGGCGATACTGGAGATGCTGAAAAAATACCTGTATCAGAGAAATGACAATATGGGGTTTATGTGATACAATAAGGGGTAGTGATGACAATTATTTAGTGGGGTTATAATATGTTCCGTATAGCGATATGTGATGATGAAGCCACGGCGCTTCAGTTAAATACCATGCTCACCGAAAACATACTTAAGGAGGAGAAGATCTCATACGAGATCCGGACCTTCGACGACATCAAGGTGATGAGCGAGACACTCATGCGCCCGGGGCAGCCCTATGATCTGCTGATCACGGACATACTTTCGGGTAACATGAACGGCCTTGAAGCCGCGGAGAAGCTCCGCAGCATAGGCGAGAAGCTGGACATAATCTTTATCTCGTCTACGGCCGAGTTTGCTTTGGAGGGATATAAGGTACAGGCGCTGAGGTACCTGAAGAAGCCGGTAGACATTGAACAGCTCCGGGAAGCGCTGCTGATAAGCTACAGGAAGAGCGCCAACAAGGGCGGCCTGTCGCTTTCTTCGGAGGGAAAGCTCTACAATATAAGCTACGATGAGATCATCTACTGCGAGAGCCAGGCCAGGGACATCGAGCTTACGCTCAAGAGCCGGAAATTCATAACGCATATGAAGATCTCGGATCTGGAGAAGATACTGCCGGACCAGTTCTTCCGCTGCCACCGATCCTATATAGTGAACCTGCTGGAGGTGGCAAACATGGAGCGCTATGTGGCGACCATGAAAAATGAGGATTATGTACCGATAAGCCAGCAGCTCTATCTGGAGATGAAGAACAGGATGTTCCAGAGCCAGAACCGGATGCTGCAGGGAGGAGACTGATGTTTTCGGAATTTCTGATCAAATACGCGGAAATAGCCATCAAAGGTAAGAACCGCCCGCTTTTCGAGGAAGCCCTGGTAAAGCAGATACGCCGGGTGCTGAAAAGAGTGGATGGTTCTTTTCATGTATACAGGACCCAGGGCCGCGTGCATGTGAGGGGTGAGGATGGCTTCGACTATAACGGCTGCATGGAGGCCCTGCAGAGGATTTTCGGCATCACTGCCATCTGTCCGGTGCTGACACTGGAGGATGAGGGATTTGAGGCATTGAAGGACAGGCTGGTTGCCTATGCCGGGGAGATCCACCCCGGAGAGCTGAGCTTCAAGGTCCACGCGAGACGGGCCAGGAAGAACTATCCCCTGGAGTCCATGGAGATAAACGCAAAGATAGGGGAGGCGCTGCTTCATGCGTATCCCGGCTATCATGTGGACGTGCATGAGCCCGAGGTGACCTTCAATATCGAGATAAGGGAGAAGATTTACGTATATTCGCTGAGCTTCCCGGGTGCGGGAGGCATGCCCGTGGGAACCGGCGGAAAGGCCATGCTGCTCTTGTCCGGCGGCATAGATTCCCCCGTGGCGGGCTATATGATAGCAAAGAGGGGCGTGTCGCTGAACGCCGTGTATTTCCATGCGCCTCCTTATACCAGCGAGCGGGCAAGGAAGAAGGTGGAGGATCTTGCGGGGATAGTGTCCCGCTATGCAGGGGAGATATTCCTGCATGTGGTGAACTTCACGGAGATCCAGAAGTATATATATGAGAAGTGCCCCCATGACGAGCTGACAATAATCATGAGGCGCTATATGATGAGGATAGCTGAACGCATAGCCCTGGAGCAGGATATGCTGGCTCTGGTCACCGGCGAGTCCATAGGACAGGTGGCTTCACAGACCATGCAGAGCCTTAAGGTGACTAATGAGGTATGTGAGGAGCTGCCGGTGTTCCGGCCCCTGATCGGTTTTGACAAACAGGATATCGTTGAGCTTTCCAAGGAGATTGGGGCTTTCGAGACTTCAATACTGCCTTACGAGGATTGCTGCACCATATGGGTGGCAAAGCATCCCGTGACAAAGCCTTCGGCGAAGGTTATCAGGAGGCACGAGGAGTTCCTGAAAGAGGATATCGATGAAATGGTGCGCAGGGCTGTTGAAGAGAGGGATGTGGTGAAGATTGATAGGGCGTGAGGGGGGGAAGATTCCTCGACTCCACTCACTGCGTTCGTTCCGCTCGGAATGACATGTGGTCTGCACTGCGTTTGTTCCGCTCGGAATGACATGTGGTCTGCACTGCGTTCGTGTCAGTCAGAGCAAACGAAAAGCCGGCGTTACGTGCCCTCGAGAGAGGAGCAAACGAAAAGCCGGCATAACGTGCCCTCGAGAGAGGAGCAAACGAAAAGCCGGCATAACGTGCCCTCGAGAGAGGAGCAAACGAAAAGCCGGCGTTGCGTGTCATCCCGAGCGGAGCCTGCGAAGCAGGCGTAGTCGAGGGATCTTACCCTGAATCCTATCCCGCTACGTACTCGTCAATAGCCTTCATGATCTCGGCGGCATCCGACTCGTCGTTGACGTGGATGTCGAGCTGTATGGGCTTGGAGATATCGAGGCTGAGCACGCCCATGATGGACTTTGCATCGATAACGTATCTTCCGGAGATAAGGTCGAAATCATAATCGAAACGGCCGATCTTGTTGACAAAGGCCTTGACCTTGTCTATGGAATCAATGAGAACATGTGTTGTCTTCATAAAAGTTGTGCTCCTTTCGATTTTTTGGCACATTCAATTATAGGTAAAAGAACGGGAATAGTCAAGCAATGAACCCTACGAAAAAAAGGGCAGCTCTCCATAATCTGGGCTGTAAAGTCAATCAGTACGAAAATGAGCTGATGTGCCAGCGTCTTATGGAGGCAGGTTATGAGATAACAGATTTTCCGGGACCCGCGGAGCTTGTTGTGATCAACACCTGCACGGTGACCAATATCGCAGACCGGAAGAGCAGGCAGATGATACATAAGGCCAGGAAGCTGAATCCGGAGGCTGTCATCGTGGCGGCAGGCTGCTATGTACAGACCGGAGGCAGCGATGAGGCTGCGGATATACTTATAGGCAATGCCGATAAAGTCCGCATCGTGGAGATAATAGACGAATATTTAAAAAGCGGCAGCGCAAGCCCCGCACCGGCAGATCCGGTGTGCAGCAGCTTTACGGATGAGCCGCTAAAGACCATCGGCGACCGGAGCCGGGCATTCATTAAGATACAGGACGGCTGCAACCAGTTCTGCACATACTGCATAATACCCTATGCGAGAGGCAGGGTGGTGAGCCGCAGCCATGAGGAGATCATAGAGGAGGTCAGGGGGCTTGCGGCCTCGGGCATAACGGAATTCGTGCTCACGGGCATACATATAAGCTCCTATGGTTATGACCTTAAGCATCCGGGGGAGAAGCCTCTGGCGGACCGTTTTGAGGAGGAGGAGCTTCTTAAGCTCATGCAGGAGCTGGATGCGCTGCCGGGAGTGGAGCGGCTGAGGCTCAGTTCCCTGGAACCCAGGGTTATCACTGAGAGCTTTACTGAGGGGATCTCAAAGCTTAAGAGCATCTGTCCCCATTTCCACTTATCGCTTCAGAGCGGATCAGCGAGCGTGCTGAAGCGCATGAACAGGCATTATAGCCCGGAGGATTTCCGGGAGAGGGTGAAGCTTTTACGGAGGATTTTTGACGATCCGGCCATAACTACCGATATAATTGCCGGCTTCCCCGGAGAGACGGAAGAGGAATTTGCGGAGACCCTGGCATTTGCAGAGGATATCGGATTTTTTGAGATACATGCCTTTCCCTATTCCAGAAGGGCCGGAACACCGGCGGCCTCAATGGAAGGGCAGCTTACGGAGGCTGAAAAGGCGGAGAGAGTGAAGAAGCTGGTGGCTCTGAGCAGCAGGCTCTCGGAGGATTTCAGAAGGCGTTATGACAGCCGTGAGGTGGAATTCCTCTGCGAGGAGATAAGGGGGGACAAAGCCGTGGGACACACCCGCGAGTACATTGAGCTTTGCATTCCTGCAAGAGATATGGAGCCGGGCTCAGTTATCCGCTTGACAAAAGAACCGGATTGATGTAAAATATTCTTTGCGTTTGGTGCCATAGCCAAGTGGTAAGGCGTGGGACTGCAACTCCCTGATCGGCGGTTCAAATCCGTCTGGCACCTCTCAGTAAACCTCCCGGGATCCCTGTCCCGGGAGGTTTTTTATCTTGTAGAGTAAAAACAAAAGGGGGTGATTGACAACAGAAAAATGTATGTTATGATGTTCGGGGTTGAACCCAGCATCAACAAAGTTATTTTTTCGGAAAAGAGGTTTTTTGCTATGATCGAGATACGCTGGCACGGCAGAGGCGGCCAGGGTGCGAAAACGGCGAGCCAGCTTCTGGCGGATGCCGCTTTCATGGCCGGGAAATATGTGCAGAGCTTCCCGGAATACGGACCGGAGCGCTCCGGAGCACCCATCACGGCCTATAACCGCATATCGGATGAACGCTGCAGCGTCCATTCCAATATATACGATCCGGATTTTGTGGCGGTGGTGGACGAGACGCTCCTGGAGAGCGTGGATGTCTGCGGCGGCCTTAAGGAGGGAGGGGCAGTGATAATCAAGTCCGCAAAGGATCCCGAAGAGCTCAGGAAGCATTTGAGGGGCTACAGCGGAAGGGTCTGCACCATTGACGCGAGAGAGGTTTCGCTCCGTAACCTGGGGGCTTATTTCCCCAACACCCCCATGCTGGCCGCGGTGGTTGCAGTCAGCGGCTGTGTGGACAGAGAGCAGTTCCTGAAGGATATGGAGGATTCCTACAGACATAAGTTTGCGAAGAAGCCCCAGGTGGTTGAGGGTAACCTGAAATGCCTGAGGGAAGCATTTGATGAGGTGAAGGGATGAGGAAAGGCGATAGTGAAATAATGTCAACAGCCGATACCGCGAGGGCGAGCTTGTCGAGTCCCGAGACATGCGGCGAAGCGGGCCTCGCACGAAGTGCGACTGGAATGCCCGATTCGCCAGCTGCATGCGGAACAGGAACTGTGAAGCATGCAGCTGAAATAAATGAGAAGATACCCTGGCAGGAGATGACCGTGGGCTGTGAGATATACGAGCCCGGGACCTCCCGCCTTACCAAGACCGGGGAATGGCGGAGCCGCACCCCTGTTTGGGATAAGGACAAGTGCAAGCAGTGCGTGCTCTGTGCGCCCTTCTGCCCCGATTCCTGCATTCCGGTTTCGGAGGGAAAGAGAGGGGATTTTGATTACGATCATTGCAAGGGCTGCGGCATATGCATCAAGGCCTGCCCCTTTAATGCAATACACTGGGAAGATGAGGAGGAGAGGTCATGAGTATCCGGGAGAGACTTTCCGGTAACGAGGCCATCGCTACGGCGATGCGCCAGATAAACCCGGATGTATTTGCGATGTTCCCCATCACGCCGTCCACGGAGATACCGCAGTACTATGCGCAGTACGTGGCTGACGGCAGGGTGGATACGGAGTTCATCACGGTGGAGAGTGAGCATTCCTCGCTTTCAGCCTGCCTGGGAGCGGAGGCCGCCGGGGCAAGAGCCGTGACAGCCACCTCCTCCGCGGGACTTTCCTATATGAACGAGGTGCTGTATGTGGCGGCATCCTCAAGGCTTCCCGTAGTGCTGGCAGTGGCCTGCCGCGCATTGACGGGGCCCATCAACATCAATCACGACTATTCCGATTCCATGGCGGAGCGGGATTCCGGCTTCATCCAGATCTACGGTGAGAACAATCAGGAGGTCTATGACAACTACCTCCAGGCTCACAGGATCGCGGAGCATCCGGATGTGCGCCTGCCCCTCATGGTCTGCGAGGACGGTTTCATCACCTCCCACGCCATCGAGAATATCGAGCTGGAGGACGACGAGGCCGTGAAGAAGTTCGTGGGCGAGTATAAGCCCGAGAACTATCTTTTAAAGAAAGAGAACCCGCTGGCCGTGGGACCTTACGGCGTGAGCGGTTATTATATGGAGGCCAGGGTGGCGCAGGCACAGGCCATGAAGAACGCGAAGAAGGTCATCCTTGAGGTGGCTGCGGACTTTGAAAAGACCTTTGGCCGGAAGTACGGCTTCTTTGAGGAGTACCGCATGGAGGACGCAGAGACCGCCATGGTCATCATGGGCTCCAGCGCGGGTACCGCAAAGGCCTGCGTGGATGAGCTCAGGGCTGAGGGCGTAAAAGCGGGGCTTGTGAAGATCCGCGTGTTCAGGCCTTTCCCCGGAGAGGAGCTGGCAGCAGTGCTCTCTAAGTGCAAAGCTGTTGCGGTGATGGACAAGAGCGAGGGCTTCTCGGCCTGCGGCGGACCGCTCTTCGCGGAGACTGCGGGGGCCTGCATAAATCTCAAGGACAGGCCGCAGATGATAGATATAGTATTCGGCCTCGGCGGCAGGGATTTCACCGTGGAGGCTGCGCGCAGCGTTTACAAGAGGCTGGAGGGCATAGCCGCCGGCGGAGAGACCGGTCCTGTGTATACCCACATGGGACAGAGGGAAGCGTAAATAACCTGTCATCCCGAGCGGAGCCCGCAGGGCGCAGTCGAGGGATCTTACAGAAAACAGAGGTATCGTCAAATGGCATATAATCTTAAACAGGAACTGAACAAACCCGAGCGTTTTCATTCGGGACACCGCCTTTGTGCGGGCTGCGGCGCCGGCATAGTCTGCCGCGCCATGATGAGAGCGGTAAACGAGGAGGATCAGGCGGTGATCTGCAACGCCACCGGCTGTCTGGAGGTCTCATCCTTCCAGTATCCCTATACCGCATGGGAGGATTCATACATACATACCGCTTTTGAGAACGCTTCCGCCACCGCTTCCGGCGTGGAAGCCGCTATGAAGGTCATGAAGCGCAGGGGAAAGCTTGAGCAGGACCGCAATATAAAGATACTGACCATTGGCGGAGACGGGGGGACCTACGACATAGGCTTCCAGTCACTGTCCGGCGCACTGGAGCGCGGACACGACTTCACCTATTTCTGCTATGACAATAACGCATACATGAACACGGGTACCCAGAGGAGCTCCGCAACTCCCAGGTTCGCAAATGCCACCACTACACCCAGCGGCGTGGAGAGCGTGGGCAAGAAGCAGAACCAGAAGGATCTGACCCAGATCGTGGTCATGCACGGCGCGCCCTATGTGGCACAGACCACGCTTTTCGGAAACATGAAGGACTTCCACGAGAAGGCGCACAGGGCTATCTACACCGAGGGTCCTACCTTCGTGAACGTCCTCACACCCTGCCCCAGAGGCTGGCAGTATCCTGCGGACGAGCTGCTGGAGATCTGCAAGCTGGCCATCGACACCTGCGTGTGGCCGCTCTATGAAGTGGTTGAGGGTGAGTACCGCCTGACCTACGAGCCCAAGAAGAAGCTGCCTGTGGAGGAGTTCATGCGCAAGCAGGGACGTTTCAGGCACTGCTTCGCCAAGGGCAACGAGTGGACGCTGGAGGCTGCCCAGGAATACGTGGATAAGAAGTGGGAAGAATTGCTGAACAAGTGTAAATAAAACGTAAAGGGGGTTTACCATGGATCAGAAATTATTTACCAACAAGCACATCCTGTCCTGGCTGGAGTATTTCTCCGCCAATACCGACATCGATCTTGAGCATGTCAAGATCCTTGACATCACCAGCAAGAACAAGAACCTGATCCCTACGGTGGAGGCCCACCGCTGCGTGCTGGTGTTCACCGAAGCCGGCAACATGGATATCTTCTATAAGATGTGGGATGTGGGACTCGGCGACTGCGAGATAATCTACAACGAGGGCTCCGAGCCCGAAGGCCCCATCAAGAGGGATAAGGTCTCGGCCATGATCGACCGCGGCATCAACGCAAGTGCGGGTATGATAGTGCTGAACCCCAATGCCCGCAGTACGGTGAAGTTCGGCATGGACAACAAGCTCTTCGCCAGCGGATCCGTCAAGTATGTGGGCAGCGAGATAAGGGCAGTGCTCCTTTCCCGCATGCAGATCGACGACAGGAAGAACCTCTGCATCATCAGCGGCGAGAGCATAGCCGTGGAAGCGGCGATGATAGCCGGCGAAGGCACGGTCATCGCGGTGGAATACAAGGAGCGTGACCGCGAGACCATGGAGGAGAACGTGAACCAGTTCGGCCTCCGCAACGTGACCATAGTGGATCACGTGGGCGCGGATACCATGGACGGACTTCCGGTACCCGACACCTGCATGCTGGTGGCCAGCGCAAGCCTCGAGCATGAGCTGGAATACCTTACGAAGATCAATCCGAAGATGGATTTCGTGATCTACACCCTGGATTTCAAGGTGGCGGCGAGCATACAGGATATACTGGAGAGCTACGGACTTACGGATGTCAGCATAATACAGATAGCGGTCTCTAAGCTCAAGTCCAACAATATGTATGAAAACCAGCCCGCACCCTGGATAATCACGGCGAAGGGACAGTGATCCCGGGGACGGTGAGCAGATCCCGGCATTAAAAACTCCTCTTGCCATCGGCGTGGGGGTGTGCTATAATCTTTCGATGTATCGGCAATAAGGAACGGAGCGGCGAATGGCGGTAAAGAATAAAAGAGGCCTCGGCAAAGGGCTTGACGGCCTCATCCAGAATAAAACAACGACTGCGGCGCCTGCGGCAGCAGCTGCGCCGGCCGGCGAACCGCTGATGGTGGAGCTTAAGAAGATACGGGAGGACAAGAGCCAGCCCAGAGAGTACTTCAACGAGGATAAGCTCCAGGAACTGGCCGAATCCATTACGGAACACGGCATCATCGAGCCCCTGGTGGTAACGCCTGAGGGAGAAGGATATACGATAGTAGCGGGTGAAAGACGCTGGAGAGCGGCTTCCCTGGCGGGACTTAAGGAAGTCCCGGTAATAATCCGGAAATACGAGACCCCCCAGCAAAAGCTGGAGGAGCAGATAATAGAGAACCTCCAGAGGGAGGATCTGAATCCCATCGAGGAAGCCAAGAGCTTTGCAAGGCTCAAGGAATTCGTGGGCACCGATGATGAGGTTGCCCGGAAGGTGGGAAAGAGCCGCGCCGCGGTGACCAACTCAATGAGACTTCTCCGCCTTGATGAGAGAGTCCAGCAGATGGTCATAGACGAGAAGCTCTCCATGGGGCATGCAAGATGCCTTCTGGGAGTGGAAGGTGGCGACAGCCAGTACGAGACTGCGCAGAAAGCCTTTGACGACCAGCTTTCGGTGAGAGAGCTTGAAAAACTGGTCAAGAAGATGCAGTCGCCCGAAAAGCCCGCAAGGCAGAAGGAAGACCTGACACAGTACCAGCTCCAGTTTGACGAATACGCCGGAAGGCTGACGGAGAGGCTGGGCACCAGAGTGCAGGTAAGCCTTAAGGATAAGAGCAGCGGAAAGCTTGAGATAGATTTCTACAGTGCCGCGGATTTTGACGGACTGTATGAAAAGCTGAGCCGTCAGTAATGGGCGGGGAGGCAGCTGCAAACACAAACGGCAGTGCCCTTTTCTCGGCCATGGGGCTGGGAAGCCTGGATCTGGGGATACTGATCCTTATAATGTTACTGATGATCATCGCCCTCTTTATTGCGGTGATGGTGCAGATCAGCAGGCAGAAGGAACTGAAACGCCGTTACAGCCGCTTCATGCAGGGCAAGAAGGCACAGAGCCTGGAAGACCAGTTCGCGGGCCTGTTCCAGGATGTGGCAAGGCTTAAGAAGGAATCAAAGGCCTATGCCAACGACATCGACCTGCTGTTCACGAAGCATGAGACGGCATTGCAGAAGGCGGGGATTGTCAAGTACGACGCTTTCAAGGAAATGGGCGGAGAACTGAGCTTCTCCCTTGCCATACTGGATGAGCATGACGACGGCTTTGTGCTGAATTCGGTCCATTCCAGCAACGGATGCTACTCCTACACCAAAAGGATAAGGGGCGGCGAGTGTGATACGGACCTGAGCGAGGAAGAACGCGAAGCCATACGAAGGGCGAGAGAAGGGAAATAACAATGATAGATATCAAGTTCCTCAGGGAACATCCCGATGAGGTAAAGGAAAATATAAAGAAGAAATTCCAGGACGAGAAGCTTCCCCTTGTGGATGAGGTCATCGCGCTGGATAAGGAGCGCAGGGAGTGCCAGAAGGAGGCGGATGAGCTTAAAGCCGCACGCAACAGCCTCTCCAGGCAGATAGGCACCCTCATGAAGGAGGGGAAGAAGGACGAAGCCGAGCAGGTAAAGGCTCAGGTTGCTGCCGATGCCGAAAAGCTGGCTGAGCTCGATAAGAAGCAGGGCGAGCTGGAGGAAAAGGTCTTAAAGATCATGATGGTGATACCCAACATCATCGATCCTTCCGTACCTGTAGGAAAAGACGATTCCGAGAACGTTGAGGTTGAGCGCTTCGGCGAGCCTGTCGTTCCCGATTTTGAGATACCTTACCATACCGATATCATGGAGAGGCTTCACGGCCTTGACCTTGACAGCGCAAGACGTGTGGCAGGAAACGGTTTTTACTATCTTATGGGTGACATCGCCAGGCTTCATTCGGCGGTGATAGCCTATGCAAGGGATTTCATGATAGACAGGGGCTTCACCTACTGTGTGCCTCCTTTCATGATCCGTTCCGGTGTGGTCACCGGCGTTATGAGCTTTGCCGAGATGGACGCCATGATGTACAAGATCGAGGGAGAGGATCTCTACCTCATCGGCACCAGCGAGCATTCCATGATAGGAAAGTTCATCGACCAGATAATTCCCGAGAATGAGCTTCCCTACACTCTGACCAGCTATTCGCCCTGCTTCCGAAAGGAAAAAGGCGCCCACGGCCTGGAGGAGAGGGGAGTATACCGTATACACCAGTTTGAGAAGCAGGAGATGATCGTGGTCTGCAAGCCCGAGGACAGCCCCATGTGGTTTGACAGGCTCTGGCAGAATACCGTGGATCTCTTCAGATCCATGGAGATACCCGTAAGGACACTGGAGTGCTGCTCGGGAGACCTGGCAGATCTCAAGTGCAAGTCATGTGATGTGGAGGCCTGGAG
>JAFWWB010000015.1 GCA_017518185.1 Lachnospiraceae bacterium | reverse complement strand
GCAGTATGTTGCCATTGATACATTTCATACGGATGTATCACCGACTATACTGGAGCATTTTGCGAAGAACGGTCAGGAGCCGTATGCGATCATTATAGGGTGTTCGGATTCAAGGGTTATCCCGGAGAGAATATTCCATGCGGCGATCGGTGATCTTTTCACGATCCGCGTGGCCGGCAATGTGATCGATGATCACCAGCTGGGGAGTATCGAGTATGCAGCAGGACATCTGGGGACAAACCTGATCGTGGTACTCGGTCATACACAGTGTGGAGCCGTAACAGCGGCTATCCATCATGATCCGGACGGATATATCAAGTTTATAACTGATGAGATCAAGCGGGCGATCGGTCAGGAAACGGATGACTATAAGGCTGCGGTACTTAATGTAAGGCAGAGTGTGAGCATCATAGAGTCAAGCCTGGAGATACAGAAGGATGAGGAGCACGGGCTTAAGGTGATAGGCGCGGTATACCGGATCGAAGACGGAACCGTGGAGTTTTTAGTGTAAAGAGTACTGAGATCAAATCTGTGAACGGAGGCGGATAGATGCTCTGGTTTGTCAGACATGGTGAAACAGTTTGGAATGTTGTAAATATGAAGAAAACGTTTTTGACGACAATGGCATCCGTGATGATCCTTATGTGTTCATGTGGTGCAGAAGGTGATCCTGAAGCTGATTCTGATCCGAAGTCCGTAAGCTATGTGGTTGATGAAAAAGAACAGATTACCGAAGATAAGACGGAAGAGGAAAGTGTGATCATATCTTCGGATGAGAGCATTGATATACAGAACAAGGATGCCCTTGATGAAGAGCCGGAACAAACAGAAGAAAAGGAGGAGTCTATGGAAGCACCGGTATTATTGTATATGGGACATGCAAGCTTAAGGATCACCGTTCCTGAAGAGAACAAGGTGATCTATATTGATCCGTTCTGTGGTGATGGTTATGATAAGCCAGCGGATCTGATACTCCAGACACATGATCACTTTGATCATTGCGACATGTCCAAAATACAGGAGAAAAATAACGACTGTACGGTGATCACGCAGAAGGAAGCTCTTTCCGGAGGAGAGCACAGGGACTTTGACCTTGGTTATGTAAAGGTTGAAGCTGTTGAGGCCGGATTTAACAAGAACCACAATGTGAAGAACTGTGTCGGATATATCCTTACATTTAATAACGAAGTAAGTCTGTATGTGAGTGGCGATACATCAAAAACCGATCAGATGGGATCTCTTGGCAGCAGAAATCTGGATTATGCGTTTTTCTGCTGCGACGGGGTCTTCAATATGGGACCTGAAGAAGCGGCTGATTGTGCGAAACTGGTGGGAGCAAAAGTCAGTATTCCGTATCACAGTGGTTCTGCAAGCGTTACCGTATTTAATGAAGATAATGCGGAAAAATTCGTGTCGGATGTTCCCGGAGGCATTATACTTACGCCGGGCAGTGAGCTGACGCTTAAGTGACAACGCGGCCTGAGATGAAAAAGATTGAGATTCGGCCGTGATTTTTGTTATAATGGAGTCACTTACGGGAGGAAAGAATGATGGTGCAGGGCAGAAAACTACCGATCGGTATACAGGATTTTGAGAGCCTCAGGGAAGATGGTTATGTTTATGTGGATAAAACAGAATATATATACAGACTGGTGCACAGCGGAAAACCGTATTTTCTGAGCCGCCCCCGTCGTTTCGGAAAGAGCCTGTTCTTATCGACACTACGCGCCTATTTTGAGGGTAAGAAAGAGCTCTTTACCGGACTGAAGATCATGGAACTGGAGGGGGACGGACCGGATGCATGGCAGAAGTATCCGGTATTCTATTTCGATTTCAATAAAGACGAGTATAAAAGGGAAGCCAAACGCGATAAGAGTGCTGAAGAAGCTCTTAAGCAGATCGAGGATACGGGCTATGCAAAGCCCTACGCAGCGGATAAAAGGACAATACTGAAAATTGGTGTGAACTTTAGTTCAAAAGAGCGTTGCATCGATGGCTGGATCGTGAGATAAAAATACAGGGGAAGCAGGTTTGCGGGAGGGGATCATCATGGGAATATATCTGAATCCGGGAAATGAGAATTTCAGAAGGACTCTGGCGGCTGATATATATGTCGACAAGACTATGATGCTGAGTGTTCTTAACAGGTTTATCGATAAAGGAAATAATTATGTCTGCATATCAAGGCCCAGACGTTTCGGAAAGACGATAGCAAGCGAGATGATATCGGCCTATTATTCGAAAGGCTGTAATTCGCATGATCTTTTTGAGAATCTTAAGATCTCGAAGGCAGAGGGGTATGAGGATAAGCTGAATAAGTATAATGTGATAAAGATCGATCTGAACAGTGAATACCAGAACTCAAGGAATAAAGATAAACTGATAACAACGCTTGAGGCAGATATAGCTGAAGAAATGAAAGATCAGTTTCCGGGCTGTGATATAAGCAGTGATGATTCGCTTGCCAGAAATATACTGAGAGTTTTCACAGCTACAGCTGAGACCTTTATAATACTTATCGATGAATATGATGTCCTTGTACGTGAGCAGGTGCCGAAGGCACTGTTCGACGAGTTCCTGAGCTTCTTAAACGGTCTTTTCAAGAGTGCTACCCTGCGTCCCGCGATATCGTTGGCATATCTAACGGGTATCCTTCCGATCGTCAGGGATAAGATACAGTCGAAGCTTAATAATTTCGAGGAATATTCGATACTTGATGCAAAGGAGCTTACGGAGTTTGTGGGCTTTATCCCTGAGGAAGTAAAGTCCCTTTGCGAAGAGTACGGAATGGATTATGAAGAATGCCGCCGCTGGTATGACGGCTACTATCAGAACGGATATGAGATATATAATCCCGAGTCGGTGGTAAAGAGCATGCGTGATAAG
Source organism: Lachnospiraceae bacterium (assembly GCA_017518185.1). Taxonomy (GTDB): domain Bacteria; phylum Bacillota; class Clostridia; order Lachnospirales; family Lachnospiraceae; genus NK4A136. The sequence continues at coordinate 5,264 of JAFWWB010000015.1, read as the reverse complement.
AAGTTTTCGAATTACTGGGGAAAGACTTCTTCCTACAGGGTGATCAGCGACCGGCTGGAAGCAAACTTTGACGGTATGAAGGATATGGTCATAAGAATGCTCTCAGGGGAAAACATACCTGTCAATGTTACAAGATACTTAAATACCATGGATTCCTTTAACAGCCGTAACGATGCATTTACGTATCTGATACATGTAGGTTATCTTGCGTATAACGAAGAAGACCGGAGCTGCCGTATCCCGAACCGCGAGATAAGACAGGAATGGGAAAATGCGATGGAAACCCAGCCCGGATACGAAGTTACCTTCCGTATCATAGAGGATTCAAAGGAGCTGCTGAAGGCTACATTAGCCGGGGACGAGGAAGCAGTGGCAAGGGCTCTTGATGAGAGCCATATCCACGTGACCAGCAACCGGAGCTATAATAACGAGGATGCCCTGCAGAGCGCCATATATCTGGCGTATATCTATGCACTGAACAGATATACTGTCATAAAGGAGATGACAACTGGGAAAGGCTTTGCGGATGTGGTATTCATACCGTATGTGCCGGATCTTCCGGCCATGATCATAGAGCTTAAGCATAACAAGTGCGCCGAAAGCGCCCTGGACCAGATAAAGGAGAAGAAGTATTTCGATTCCCTAAAGGATTATAAAGGCGGCCTTCTGTTCGTGGGTGTAAACTACGATGAGAAGGATAAGACCCACGAATGCAGGATAGAGAGCTTTGTAAAAGAATGAGGATTTATATAAAACAAGAAAGCAAGACTATGAAACATCAACTCAACCCGATCAAAAAACAGGAAGCCAGTTTTACCGCGTACTCAGCGCGTTTTTAAGCTTCACCATGGTGCTGTCGGCAACCTTTGGGTCGATGCCGCCGCTTGAGGTCGCAGCTGCAGGCTATGAGGCTGAGGCGGAAGAAGAGACAGTTGCGGCAGAAACAGCCGGGGCTAAGGAGGAGAAGGATGCGGAAACGGATCCTGAGGACAGCTCTGCGCCGGATGAAGACTTGGATGAAGAGGATGTTGAGGCCTCTGATGAGGACGAATACCAGCCAATCTCTGTGGTCAAAAAGAGCAGATGCTACTGATGGCGCACAGATTGATATGATAATAGAACGGGCAGATAATGTTGTAAACGTTGTGGAATCCAAGTTCTACAGAAATGAATTTGTAGTTAGTAAAGAATACCATAGGACTTTGATAAACAGACAGGGATTATTAGAAAAAGAAATACCTGCGGGTAAAGTGATCCATAATACATTGATAACTATTTATGGACTAAAATATAATGAATATAGTACCTTTTTTGATACTGTGATAACTATGGAAAAATTATTTGATTGTTGATTGTCAGCCTATAACCTGATTATGGAATGATTACGGGCTGGAAATCGACAATATTTTGGTAATAATGGGGAAGAATTGGGGAAGAATTGGGGAAGAGTCAAAAGTAACATGGAAATTTTTACAGGAAATTGCCCGAAAAGCTTGACAATACTACATAATCTGGTATAATTTTCAAATGTTGGACATGCGGGTGTAGTTCAATGGTAGAATGACAGCCTTCCAAGCTGTACACGGGGGTCCGATTCCCCTCACCCGCTTATAGTGGATCCGCTCCATACAGGGGCGGGTTTTCCATATAAGCACTTAGCATCCTGGAATGAACCGCAACGGAATACGGGGAAATTATATCGGGTGTATACGGTCAAAGAGCTTGAAGATTATGAATATTTTGTCGGACAGATAGGGGAGCACGGCATCGAAAATATGCTGGACTCCCTTACCGGGGTTTTGGCGCGAAAGTTTATCGAAGGTTTCGTGCGCTATCTCATCGAAAAGGAAATCCCCTTTACCTTCGGCATCGTCGATCTGGATAATTTCAAATTTATCAATGATACATATGGGCATAAGGCGGGAGACAAGGTGCTCCAGTCAGTGGCAGAGAATCTGGAAAGGGTGCTCTACGGCTGCGGTGTGGTCGGACGTTTCGGCGGAGACGAGTTCGTCTTTGTGGACCTTGTCCATCTGGATTATTATGACAAAAAGAATTACATCAGCTCTTTCTATCTTTATGGTAATGTGCTGAGGAGGAATGTCAGTCTCGGGGATTTCCAGCCCTTTGTCACAGGTACCGTGGGTTGTGCCAGCTTTCCCGAGGATGCAAGGGATTACGACGACCTTTTCATGCTCATAGACAAGACGCTCTACAGGGGCAAGACCAAGGGACGCAACTGCTATATCATCTATGTGGAAGAAAAGCATAAGGACATAGTCATCAAGGATCTGGCAGGCCATGGGCTTTTTGCCACATTCAAGGACATGATGAAGGCCTTTGACAGCTCGTCCGATGTGTATGAGAAGCTGAAGGCGGTATTCGGCGTGCTGCAGGAGGATATGCGGATCACGGATCTCTATTATGTCGGCAGATCCAGGCAGGTTAAGAGCGTAAGCGGGGATGAGGCCATCGCCGATATCCCGGATATAGATAATATAGTTTCCGATGAGGTTTTTTCTTCGAATAATATCGTTGCTTTCAGAAAGGTGGCTCCGAAGTTCTATTCCTTCCTTGAAGGCAGGGAGATAGAGACGGTACTCATAGCCCGCATGGGAATGGGGCCCATGACCCGGGGATTCATCTTCTGCGCCGAACCGAGGAACAGGCGTATCTGGCAGGATGATGAATTCGCCATACTCTTTTCTGTGGCAAGGATGCTTACAGGTTATATCATGGGAAGGAATATAGATTTCGACTGAGGTAAAGATAATGAAAAAATATGTATGTGCTCTTGATGCGGGCACCACCAGCAACCGCTGTATTTTATTTGACAGGAGCGGGGCGGTGGTGTCCGTTGCGCAGAAGGAGTTTACCCAGAATTTTCCGAAGCCGGGCTGGGTGGAGCATGATGCCATGGAGATATGGTCCACCATGCTGGGTGTTGCCGTGGAGGCCATGAGCAAGGCCGGTGCAGGACCGGAAGAGATAGCGGCCATAGGCATAAGCAACCAGCGCGAGACCGCTGTGGTATGGGATAAAAAGACGGGCATTCCAATCTATAACGCCATTGTCTGGCAGTGCCGCAGAACTTCGGGATACTGTGATGAGCTGAAAAGCAGGGGGCTTACCGAAAAGATACGAGAGAAGACGGGACTTATACCCGATGCTTATTTCTCGGCTACTAAGCTGAAGTGGCTGCTGGACAATGTGCCCGGCGCCAGGGAGAAGGCGGAAGCAGGAGAGCTGCTCTTTGGCACCATAGACTGCTGGCTCATCTGGAAGCTTACAAAGGGCAGGGTACATGTCACCGACTATTCCAATGCATCGCGCACCATGATGTACAATATCAATACTCTGCACTGGGATGAAGAAATTTTGGCGGAACTGGACATTCCCCTCTGCATGCTCCCGGAGGTAAGACCCTCGTCGGAGGTCTACGGCATGAGCGACAGCTCCCTTTTAGGAGGGGAGATACCCATAGCAGGAGCCGCGGGCGACCAGCAGGCTGCCCTTTTCGGACAGGGCTGCTTTGACAGGGGAGATGCAAAAAATACCTACGGAACAGGCTGTTTCCTCCTTATGAATACCGGAGAAAAACCGGTGTTCTCGAAGAACGGACTGGTGACCACCATCGCCTGGGGCATAAACGGCGGAGTGAGATACGCCCTTGAGGGTTCCATATTCATGGCCGGGGCAGCCATACAGTGGCTGAGGGACGAGCTGCGTCTCATCGATTCCGCGGCCGACTCAGAGTATATGGCGGGAAAGGTGGAGGACACCGCAGGCTGTTACGTGGTGCCGGCCTTTACCGGACTGGGAGCTCCATACTGGGACCAGTACGCCAGAGGCACCATCGTGGGCCTCACCAGAGGCGTGAACAAATATCATATTATAAGGGCTACGCTGGAGAGCATAGCCTATCAGGCCCATGATGTGATCGGGGCCATGGAGGCGGACGTGGGCATAAGCTTAAACAGCCTCAAGGTGGACGGAGGCGCCAGCGCCAACAACTTCCTCATGCAGCTCCAGGCCGATATCATAGGCTGCAGCGTCATAAGGCCGGCTTCGGTTGAGAGCACTGCCCTGGGCTGTGCCCTTCTGGCGGGGCTTGCGGTATCCTTCTGGAAGGACAGGGAGGATGTGCAGAAGCAGCTGGCGGGAGGAAGGGCTTTTGAGCCTTCCATGGAAGCGGGCAAAAGGGATGAGCTCATTGAAGGATGGAAAAGAGCCGTAGCCAGCACCATGACTTATCATGCCGGCGGCTGAATACCACCATATCTTGATTTATTGCTCGGAATGCGTTACAATATATTCCCTGTGAGTCCGTGACGAAGAAAACGGGGCTGCAATCGGAGGATTTATGGAAAGACCGGTGATCCGGGTAAAGGATCTCTACAAGATATATACCATAGGGACCAACAAGGTACGGGCCCTGAACGGAGTGGATTTCGAGATAAACAGGGGAGAATTCTGCTGCATCGTGGGTACCTCCGGTTCCGGCAAGTCCACCCTGCTCAACATGATGGCAGGGCTTGAACGTCCCACAAAGGGAGAGATCGTCATTGCCGGGGAGCATATCGAGAAGAAGAACGAAAGTCAGCTGGTGAATTTCCGCCAGGCTCATGTGGGCTTTATTTTCCAGTCCTATAATCTCATGCAGAATCTGACAGCCATAGAGAACGTGGCCATGCCTCTTACCTTCCAGGGAGTGGGAAAGAAGGAGAGGGAGCGGCGTGCCATTGCCATGCTCAAGATGGTAGGTCTTTCGAAATACATGCGTCACAGGCCGGGGCAGATGAGCGGCGGCCAGCAGCAGCGCGTGGGTATAGCCAGGGCGCTGGTGGTGAACCCGGAGATAGTCTTTGCGGATGAGCCTACGGGTAACCTGGATTCCAATACCACAATGGAAGTGCTGCAGCTGATACAGAAGATATCGAAGGAAAAGAACCAGACCATGATCATGGTCACGCATGACAATAACCTGGCCAGCTACGGGGACAGGATAATACATATCAGGGACGGGAAGATCCTGAAGATAGAAGAAGGAAGCAACCGCATGAGAGCAGCGGGAGAAGTGAAAGATCCCTCGACTCCGCAGGCAGAGCCTGCTGCGCTCGGGATGACATAAAAGAGGGGCAGAGCCTGCTGCGCTCGGGATGACATAAAAGAGGGGCAGAGCCTGCTGCGCTCGGGATGACATAAAAGAGGGGCAGAGCCTGCTGCGCTCGGGATGACATAAAAGAGGGGCAGAGCCTGCTGCG
>JAFWWB010000014.1 GCA_017518185.1 Lachnospiraceae bacterium | reverse complement strand
GTATCCATCCATGACAGTTCGTCTATAAATATTACCTTTTTCTTGTCCTTGTTTTTTTTGATTATTTCTTTCAAGCAATCAAATGCTTCATACCACGTTAAAAGCTCCTTGTTCAGCTTGAATCCTGCCTCTGCAAGTGATTTTGAAAACTCTTCAAGTTGTGTTTTCTTCCTGGCAGATTTTATTATTGAATCTGTGCTGATCCCCGTATGTTGAAATGTAAACTTATAATCAAAACTTTCTCTTATTAAGAACGTTTTTCCGACACGGCGTCTTCCGAAAACAGCCACAAACTGAGACTCGTCCTCTTTCAAAAGCGATTGCAATAACTTTTTTTCTACAATAACCTTTGCCTGTTGTCAAATACAGAACTTCCAAATCTTGTGTAAAATTTCAGATTTGGAAGTTTTGTATTTTTTCTTCAACTATACCAGCCAGAACTGCAATGATCATTATCCATACGCCTCTGCCGTTTTCTTTTACTTAACATACTATCCACCTGTGTCTGACAATGTCACGCTTTACTCCGGTGAGCCATCGGTCATGAGTATATCACAACTTGAGTGGGATGTAAAAAGAGGACTGAAGGAAATGTCAAATTCCTTCACCTGATATTGTCATCCAACCGTCTGGACAATGTGGCTGCCATGTGCATCCTGCTCAACACGGAGTTTCGATGCTATCTGGTCCTGCAGGATCTGCACATGGGATATTATTCCCACAAGTCCGTTTGCTTCCTGGATACTGTTGAGAACACTCATTGCATCTCCTATCGATTCATCATCCAGAGAGCCAAATCCCTCATCAATAAACAGTGCTTCTATCTTAATTCCGCTTTTTTGAGCCACCGTGGACATACCTATCGACAGTGCAAGTGAAGTAAGGAATTTCTCGCCTCCGGAAAGTGTACTTACAAAACGCCCGTCATGCTCATCACTGTTTTTATCGAAGACCTTAAGCTCAAGCCCCCGCTTATTGGATCCCTGCGCTTTATCATCAGAACGATACAGACGGTATCTTCCGCCGTGAACCAGCTCCAGCATTTTATTTGCCGCAGTTACAACAGATGAGAACATGATCCCGAGCACATATCTCTGAAGTCCTGTTCCGGAATCACCACGAAGCTTCTTTGCAAAAGTAAAGTCCTCTTCTGCCTCCCGGATCCTCTCCTCGAAACCTTCACCCTCCTGCTTAAGCAGCTTTACCTTATTCTCAAGTCTTTCTATCTCCTTAGATAATACAGCTTTTTTTCCACTGTACTCTTTCTGTGCTTCTTGAGCCTCATCAAGGCTCTTTTGGCATTTTTCTTTATCCGGTTCTTCCTTACCCTCTAATTCCTTCTTTAGTGACTCCAAGAGCTCTTTTGCAGTCTTAAAACCTGCATCATACTTTATTATCTTTGAAGACAGTTCTTCCATTTTTTCTTTATCAAGCATAAGTTTTTCAGCATCCTCCCCGGATGCAAAGTTATTATCCTTCAAGCCCTTTTCCAAAGCATTCTCAGCATCCTTGTGTTCTTGAGCGGCCTCTCTCGTTTCCTTCTCTGCCGACCCGATCTTCGTATTTGCTTCTACAAATGCCTCATTAGCCAGCTTTTCAGCCCTGAGTATCTGTTCCTTCCGCTTTTCATACTCTTCGATCGATCCGCGGATCTTTGCGATCTCATTTTCCAGTTTATCGGTAGAGTCTATACCTTCAACAAGATTCTTCTTTATGTTATCTAAACGTTCGGAAGATGATGTTACTTCATTATTTGCTTTTTCTACTGCAGCATGTTTTATTTCTACCTGTTTTTTAACCTCTTCCTGTTCTCCGATCTTTCCTTGCAGTTCGTTATATTTTTTATCAACATCCTTCTTTTTTGAATCCACTTTTGCTTTTGTGACACTATTCCCAGCCAGCTTTGCTTTATGCGGATGCGCAGTACTTCCGCAAACGGGACAGGGTTTTCCTTCTTCCAGCTGTCCGGCCAGTTCACCGGTGATCCCTGCAAGATAGGAATTCAACAGTTCTTCATGTTCAGTTTGTAATGTAGTATATTCTTTCTGAATGTCAACAATACTCCTTGCGATGGAATCACCGGCTTCTTTAGCTGCTTTTTCTTCGTCCACAGCAATTGTAGCAGCTTTTATCCTGGTCTTCAGTTCCTTTTCTGCTTCCTCAAGGCCATCATATGCCTCCCGTTTACTTTCAAAACGGATCTTCTTTTCTTTAAGCTCTTCTATATCCTTTTCTTTCTCCAAATGAAGCTTAACCTCTTCCGAAGCCTTGTTTAATGCATCTTTTGCTTTTTCCGCGGCATCTTTTGCAGCCTTCTCATCATCTGTTCTCTTTTGCAGATTCTTTGATGTATCTCTTTCTGCTTCAATAAATTTCCTTACATTATCGGCACGCCTCGCATTATTCAATGTGTTTTCCCAATCATCCCGTTCTTCTTTTTTACCTTCAAGTTCGGATAAATCTTTCTCAGCCTTATGAAGATCACCAAATCGCTTGACAATAGCAAGTATTTCCTGCTGTTCGCTGATCATCTTCTCATAGTTTGCCGCTTTGTACTCTTCCTCAAGCTTCTTTGCCTCATCCTGCTTATTCGTCACCAGATCTTCAAGCTGGGATATGGTTTCACACTTTTCCTCAGCAAGACTATTGCGTATCTTTCCCTGAATTTCTTTTAGATCATTCTTACGCTTATCCGCCTTTGAATAAAAACTATCCGCAATTTTCTGCCACTTTTCTTCTCCGAAAATACTGGTCAGTATTTTCTCCTTTTCATCAGAACCGGATGTCAGCAGTTTTTCAAACTGTCCCTGCGGAAGTACGATAACCTGACGGAACTGATCATATTCCAAGCCTATTATTTCCACTGCTTTCTCAGTTACAGCCTTCTCTTTTGCATTTTCCATAAGAGGATGCCAGATCCCGTCATCTCCTTTGCGGGACACATTATACGCAGCCGAAAGATTCTTCCTTTTTCTCTCTAATCTGCGTTCAAAGAGATAGTATTCACCATGATTTTCAAATTCAAACTTCACAAAAGTATCTGTCTCAAACTCTGCATTCGTACAGCGCATGGATTCAAAGTCATCCCTTCCGTGCCCGCTGCTCTTACCATATAAAGCAAATGTCATGGCATCAAGGATCATTGTCTTGCCTATACCTGTTTTTCCGCAGATCAGAAACAATCCTTTCGAGGCAATAGCTTCAAAATCAACCTTCTCATATCCGACATAAGGGCCAAAAGCCTGGAATTCAACTTTTATCGGTCTCATCCTTCAACTACCTCCTTCTCGAATCCTTCTAATGCCTCTTTAAACAATGCTATCATATGTTCGTTGGGTGCCTCATCTAAAATATCCTTGCAATACTGTGCAAATACTGTCTCAGGATCCGTATCGGCATTTTCAAATTCTTCTATAGTCATCGTGATCTTTGCATCATCCCGCTCAAAGCCTTTACCGCTCACTTCCAGAAGATTCTTATATCGTTCCCTGAAGGCCGCAATGGAATCCATGCCCACATAGCTGTCCGTAACCTCCAGACGCACATAACCATCTTTGATCTCATCTTCAAGATCAGCATCCATAAGTTCCTTGAATGTCCCTGTAAGTGTCGTTCTCTTATGAAGCTGGGGTATAGGAATGATCCTCTGCTCCCATGTATCGGTATCGATGATCGTTACGCTTTTCTCCTGTTTTTCTTCCTTACCAAAGGAATATGCCATCGGAGTTCCGCTATAGCGGATCTTCTCATTGATCTGCTGGGGTCCGTGCAGATGTCCTAATGCAACATAATCAAATCCTTCAAAGACATGGGAACCGATCATGGTTGCTTTTCCCACCTCAGCCGCTCTGTCGCTTACGGAAGTTTCCGCATCTACAATAAAGGCATGAGCAACAATGATGTTTTTATGTCCTTCTGCAAAACATTCCCGGTATTTATCAAGAACGATCTTGTATGCATCTTCCATAGAACTGATCTTATCTGACTCATCGGGATAAACAGACTTAACCTTATCTGTAGATATCCATGGAAGCAGATAGATATCTACGTCTCCTGCATTTATCACTTGGGCAGTGTCCGATAAAGCCCCTGCTATAAACAGACCGCTTTTCTTAAGCAGCTCATTACACTGGGATATCCTTTCGGCTCCATCATGATTTCCTGCTATCAGATATACAGGAATACCGATGGTCCCGCATATATATGTCATCACTTCATCATAGAGATGAACTGCTTCTGCCGATGCTATACTCTTGTCAAAAACATCTCCGGCAAGCAGTATCCCATCAACCTTCTCGTCTACTGCGATCTGACAAATCTTTTCTATTGCATATCTCTGATCCATCGCATAAGAAACACCGCCACGAAACGTCATTCCCAAATGCCAATCGGATGTATGTAAAAACTTCATGCGACACCTCCTCTTTTTACATTCATATAAAAGCAGCTTATGATCCTATTGTTCGTTTTTAAAGGGTAATAAAACGGACTCAATTGCGGAAAATCGCAGCTTTATGGAAATTGCACATAGCAAAACGACACATTATGTGCATTATTACAATAGATACAGACAATAGAATTGCTTCGCTGCAGGCTCACTGAGCCGGCTTACGGCATGAAGGGGAACATGGAATCGAGCATGCGCAGGCTTTTGAAATCGCCCTTGGAGAGGATGCTGCCTTCCATGAAGCCGCCCTGGAAGGTCTTGCGGCCGGAGCAGATCTCGTTGAGCACAGCGGGCTCCATGGTGAGCTCTACATCGGGGTACACCAGATCCCCGTAGCCCACCTCCAGCTTTGCGTTATCCACGCGTATGCTGATGACATCCTTTCCCTTGAGGTTTATCTTATACTTGAGCTGGGTATTGCTCTGGGGCCTGAAGCAGGCCCTGAAGCATTCGGGAAAATCCTTCTCGGGTGCTGCTGCCGCGCTGGAAAGCTTACCCTTGAAGATCTCCGCCAGCTCCTTTATATCCTCCTTCTGTCTTGCCACGTAGTTGTCATCGGAGGAATACTCCGAAAGCTGCTCGGTCTCCTGCTGCGTAAGGGAGGTGTTCTTGGTGCGGTAGGTGATCTTCCTCACCTGCATAACGGACACCGGCAGCGAGAAGCTCTGCTGGCTTATGCTCCTGTAAATGTTCTCCGCGCTCTTCTCTATCAGCTTCTGATAATTCTCATTCTTCTCTATCTCACTTATCTCAGGTATATATCCGGACAGTCCGGGACAGACTATGCCTCCCAGGGTCTGCCAGGCATTCATGAGATCCAGCTCCGCTTCCTTTTCACCGTAGGTGGTGCTCATGATAACGGGAGCCATATAGGTATGGCTGATCTTCTCCTTATCACCGTAGAGCCAGCAGGCATCCAGGAAGCTCATCATATGTCCGCCTATGCCGTGCCATTCCACTGTGGATGCCAGGATTATGCCGTCAGCCTCCTTAAAGGTCTGTGGCAGCATGGTTATGCCGCTCTTCTGCTCGAAAAGATCGTAACGGCCCAGCTTCACGTTCAGCTCTTCAAAGACCGCAGTCATCTTTTTCAGGACATAGAGGGTGGGATCTCCGATAAGTCCTCTTCCGCCGTAATAGATGTTTATCCTCATACCTGCCTCTCATTTCTCAGGGAGCCTTCCCCGCGATAACTTATCAGCGTGCAGATGCCGGTGAAAACAAAACCGGCCACGAAGCCGCCTATATGACACATATAATCTATCCCTTCCCTGGAGGTGCCGGTGTAGAACAGGAGCATCACGGCTATTATGATGCGGCTGAAGAACTGTCTGCTCCTCCAGCGGTTCTTTAAGAACATCAGCGCGATGAGGCCTCCCATCACACCGTAGATGGCGCCGGAGGCGCCAAGGGATACGTATTCCTCATTTATCATCATCTGCTGCCATACGGAAAGACAGCCTCCGGCAAGGCCGGAGATGAAATACATCAGAAGATACAGCCCTCTGTTCATATTCCGCTCCACCATGCCCCCCGCGGCATAGAGCATTATCATATTGCTCAGAAGGTGATCCAGGGAGCCGTGAAGGAACATATATGTGACCAGTGTGAACCAGCGGCTGCTGTTCCTCAGGCTGTCCAGTCCCAGGGCGAACTCATCGGATTCGTAGATCCCCAGGGTCTTCAGTATGTACATGAAGACGTTGATAAGTATTAAGCCCAGTGTCAGCCAGGCCGCCTCTTCCTTAGGCTTCTCCGGCATCCTTATGCGGGGCTGGCCGTCGGCGCCTTCAGTGGCCGGGGCCTTCTCTATCGCCTCTCTGGTCCGCACCGAATCCATGGCTGCCTGCTCGGGAGGAGCTATGTCTATGCCGTAGAGGCCGATATATTCCTCAAGCCCGGTCTTTATGCCGTAAAAATCTTCCATGGCATTGTCGGGTATAAAAAGCCTGCCCTCGCCGTAACCCGTATCTATCAGATACCAGACACTGTCGATCCACTCCCTTTCCCTGCCCTCCAGACCGCCGTCACGGGGATCCGCGCCAGGCATAAGCCTGCTGACGCCTTCAGCCGAAGTGCAGACCAGGCGGAGAAAATGTATATCCTTATTCCTTCCGTAGCTTAAGAACTGCTTATGGATATCCATGTACCCCTGCATCTGGGGCAGGGTGCTTGTCTGGTGCCTTTCGTCAAAAAGAGTGATGACATTTATATAGTAATTCTCCTCCTGCACGAAGGAGATGTAGCGCCTGTCGGTGGAGCACATATAGGTGCGGTAGCCGTGGGAGGCGAAAAAGCTGTTCAGACTCATGCGCACACCTCCGGAAGTTCGAAGTTCTTAATGTACTCGATGAACTCCTCTCCTTTGACGGGCCTGGAGAAGTAATAACCCTGGAAATAATCGCATTCCAGCGCCAGCAGCTTCTTGATCTGTTCCTCGGTCTCCACGCCCTCCATGACCACCTTCATACGCAGCCTCTTGGCCATGCGGAAAGTATTCCGCAGTATGATGTCAGCTTTTTTGTTATTTTCAGAGCCCCATAAAATGGACTTGTCTATCTTCATGAAAACGAAGGGCAGGTTATACAGATAGGAAATATTTGAATAGCCCGTTCCGTAATCATCCAGTGAGAGGGAGACTCCGTGGAGCTCGAAGTGGGAGATATTTCTGCTGACCTCCACATTCGATATCATGGCCGAGCTCTCGGTTATCTCGAAATTGATCTTATCCGAAGAAAGGTTATAGCTGTGCATTATATCGAGGAACTGCTCCGCCAGCCTGTTGTGCATGCACTGCACAGCGGAAAGGTTAACCTCTATGTACTGTATGCCAAGCTTGTCAAGCTTATTCTCGGTGTAGAAGCGGCAGACCTCACGGAAGACGATCTCGCCGATGCGGAGTATATAACCCTCCTGCTCAGCTATGGCTATCATGGGCTCAGGCGGGATAAAGCCGTAGACCGGATCGAAGAGCCGTATCAGAGCCTCTGCGGCTATGATCTTCTTATCATGTGTCGAATATATGGGCTGGTAGAACACCTGGAAGCTGTCATCATCCAGGGCCCGGCGGATGGCCTCCAGTATCTGCCTGTCCTTGTCATCCCCGTTCAGCTTATCGGCGCTTATGACGTCACCCTCCTCAAGCTGGAGCCTGTCCAGATGAGTGACTATATCATGAAGGTCATCAATATTCTTTATGTTGTCAGGATAAGATGCCGTGACATATGCAGCCGAGAGCATGGTCTCAATGGTGCCTACCCTCCAGGGCTGCTCAAAGCGTTCCCTTATCTCCTTAAGTATACTCTCCTGATCCATCTGGGTAGAGGTGCGCAACTTCACAAGCATGACATCCTTATCCGGCTGGAAACAGAGTGCGTTCCTCTGAAGCGACAGCAGGAAGGCCGTGACCTGCTTCAGGAACTGGTCGGCATTCTCCTGTCCGAGAGCCTCGGTCATGACTCCCAGATCGAATATCTTTATGAATACCAGATAGAAGGGAGTATTCCTGCTCATATCCTGCTCTGCGGATCTCTTGAGGAACTTTCTCTTCATGGCATCGGAGGGCTCGAACATATCCTCGGTCTTCTGTACCGTAAAGAGTATTTCTACCATGCACAGAGCTGACAGGAAGCAGATGGCCAGCCGGTCAGGGAAGAAAAGACCGTAAGCCTGTATGGCGATAAGTATCACTCCCACCGTCACCACGTGGAAGGTACGTCCCGCTCCGAGCATTTTCGCGTACAGCAGACCTATCACGATAAAGACGATCAGGTAATAGATCAGGAATATCAGCAGTATCATTACAAGCACGGGGTGGCTCCTGAATTCCCAGGGTTCCTCTCCCACGCTGTAGCCTCTGAAAGCAAAGACCGGGATCATGAGGAAAGCTATCGCATAGGGCACATAGACCAGGCTCACCCACATGGGCTCCAGTTTTTCCTCCAGCATGGAGATGCACAGAAGATAGGCCGAAAACACTGTGATCACATAAAGCTGCAGATCCCTGCTGAGGACATTTACAACAAACATGGTCCCCCTGTCGGAAATAGCCGGATACATGCGGTAGATCACGGTAAAGATATCCAGGAGTCCGGTACTGAGGAGACTCACAAGTATCGCAAAATAGATCCTGGTGCTGGGCATGGCCGCGGTGCGTTTGCCCTGGAAATAGATCAGCAGCACCGAAACCAGGGCCAGGGAAGCTATGTCGAAATTGATGTTTATCATTCCGCACCTCCCTTCTCCGCAGCTTCGGCGCTCATATGAAGCACCTTTATGAATTCCTCGGGATCCAGCTCCTCAAAGAAATAGTTGCCCTTTGCCATGTCACAATCCATATCCGAGATCATGCGGAAGGAAGCGGCCTCGTTAATGCCGTCCACGCCTGTTATCATTCCCAGCTCCCTTGCCATCACCAGGGTACTCTCCATAGTGACTCTCGCCTTTTCGTTTGCCATGGCGGAACGGACCACCGTCCGGTTTATCTTGATTATGGAAAAGGGCATCTCTATTATGGAGGTCATACTTGTAAAACCGCTGCCGTAATCCTCAAGGCAGAAACGTATGCCCTTTTTCCTGAATTCTTCCACGCCTTCCCTGAAGGCGGCTCCGGAACGTGACACCGTGTATTCGGAGACCATAAGGCATATCATCCTTTCCGGAATGCCGTACTTTTCCATGCTCTCCTTCAGTTTTTCCAGCATGTTGTACTGAAGGCACATTGCTGGATAGAGGCGCAGGGCAAGGAAAGAAACGCCCTCTTTCTCCAGTTCCCTGTCCCTTATAAACCGGCAGGTCTGCTCAAACATGAACTCACCCAGCTCCAGCACATGGCCGCTGCGTTCCGCAAAACGGAATATCTCCTCGTCATACACATAACCGAGCTGGCCATCATAAAACCGGAGGGAAACCTCGCCTGCCACCGCCCGCTCAAGGGCCATGGAATAGATGGGCGTAAAACGGAGCTCAAAGCTCTGCTCCTCTACGGCTCTGATAAGGGCCCCGGTTATGCGGAGGTTCCTTGAGATCTTATCCAGATCGAAATCCTCCACGGTCATGACCTTTGTCTCGAAGCTGCTGTTTTCAAAACGGCGCATCACGCCGGCAAGAAGCTTATCGTCATGGATCTGGGAGGGCAGTACCAGCCTCAGGATCCTGGGTATTATCGTCGCGTTTCCGGTCTCCCATTTCTTCAGGAAACGTGCCTCGATCAGGTTTATGAGCTCGGTAGTCTCTCCGGGCCTGGGCTGTATCAGCTCCATTACAAATATATTCCGCTGGACATGATAGACGTTGGCATGATTTGTAAGCCCGTCGATGTAGGCTGCGATCTCCTTCAGAAGCTCCCGGCCGGCGACCATGCCCGATATCCTCTCAAAATCAGAATAGTTTCCCAGTATTATCTCGATAAGGTCAAAGCGTTTCCTGCCCACGCAGTTGGAACGCATGCGCTCGGTAAAGGCCGAAGCGCTGAGCACTTTCAGTGAGGAATCTGTCTGGTCCATGGGATTCTGTATGAATAGCAGGAGTATAAAAGCACTGACTGTCTGGAAAAAAGATTCCACCTTTACTTCCGGGAGCAGCATCTGGACAAGGACGCTGGACATGCCTATGGTCATGGCAGAAAAGATGGCCGTCAGACGTTTTATCGAGAACAGACGCCGGTATATGATCAGGAGAGCGATTATCAGGATGAGATAATAAAGGCTCACCAGATAGACCGCCGCCATTCCCGCTCCCCTCTTGTACTCTCCCCAGGGAGTGTAATAGTATACCCAGTGCAGAAGCGGGTTCAGGAAGACTACGAGCATGATCACGCTGATCGGCAGCACAACGCATACCTTGCCCCAGCGGGGTATCTCCCGCCAGCTGCGTATGGTGCTCTGGATATACAGATACATCATGAGTATGAGTGCCGTGTGAGTAATGAAATAGACAAAGCTTGTGGCAGACAGTGCCCAGACCGGCGGGTTAAAGTACCTTGTCATGATCCATCTCGCCAGGAGCATGGACGCCGTAATGGTATTGTCAATAACAAGAGCAAGGAACAAGCTGCTCTGTGCGTTAGAGACCCTGTTCCTTCTGATAAAAATATATATGATCATCAGCGACAGTAATAATGCCGCTATGGAATATGCTGCTTCGTAGGTCAAACAGTACTCTCCTCTGCGCTGTCCCTGCGCACGCGCCTCCTGTGACTGCGCCGCAGTCCCGCTGCTTTTCTTTTGGACAACGGCTTTGCGCTTTCAAAGGATATTATCTTCTGCCGGAGATCCTCAGGCAGGCATGCCAGGATCTTTGCCGTATAATAGGCATCTCCGTAAGCCCTGTGGAAGGGCACATACATGGGTATCTTCAGCTCCTCCACCGCAGTGGACAGAGCCCTTGACTGGGCCGTATTACCTACCATATGGCCATAGATCTTCTGAACGTTCAGGTAGGGCATCGGTTTATCGGAAAGGGGCGGCAGTTTATAATATGCCATGTTCCTGTTGAGCTCCGTCAGGTCCTGGGAACCCCAGGTACACCAGATGAAGTCCTCACCGCACCATCTCAGGAATTCCGATGCGGCCCGCGGGAAGAGCCTGCCCCTCTCAAGCTCTCCCGGTTTCAGGTCCAGCATCTTTCTTATCCGCCAATTGATCTCGGAATAGACCTGGGGTTTTATCAGCTGATCATATTTGTCGATGATCTCAAAACGCTCGTTGAGCTTCACCGCGCCTATCTCCAGGATCTCGAAGGGAAGGGTACGATCCTCCGTCTTCACGCCGTCCTGCGGCTGATTCCACTCCAGGTCGAATACTACATAGTTCATAAAACAGAATTATTTATCATACCTTATCGTTGTCGTCGAAGATATCTCCGCATTCAGGACAGAACTTGGGAGGATTCTTGGGATCCTCGGGTTCCCATCCGCACTTGTCGCACTTATAGGTAGGCTCTCCTGCCGGCTTGGGCTTTCCGCACTCAGCGCAGAACTTTGCCTTGTTCAGTGTGCCGCACTCACAGGTCCAGCCGGTATCTGCGGGCTTGGGTGCTCCGCACTCCTGACAGAACTTGGTGGTATTGGAGGTTCCGCACTTGGTGCAGGTCCATGCTCCCATCTTCGGAGCCTCGGCTGCAGGAGCTGCTGCGGGTGCTGCTGCCGGAGCGGGTGCCGCGGGCGCTGCCTGCTGAACGGGAGGGATGCCTGCTCCTGCCTGCTGTCCCATTGCGAAGAGGTTGTTTGCATTCATTCCGCCTGCATTCTGAGCCATGCCCATAGCCATGAAGCCCGTCATTGCGCCTGCACTGTTGCCGGCTGCGGTCTGTATAGCCTGGTTCTGTGCATTGACCATGGAGCCTGCTGCCAGAAGGGGATTTGCCAGAGCGGCTGCCTTCTGGAGCTCCTTGAGGGAATCCTCATCCTCCTTGCTCATGGTAGGAGGAGCCATGGTAATGGTACGCACCTCGATACCGTAGGTGTCTACCCAGCGGTCCTTGAGGACGTTGTTCATTGCTGCAACCATCTGCTGCTTCTTTGCAGGCAGGCCGCTGGGACGGAGGCCGTCCTCGGCTACCAGCGCAAGGCCGTCCTGAAGTGCATCCACGAACTCGCTCTTAAGCTGTCCCTCGATAGAGGAGAGCTTGTAGCAGCTTGCCTGGTTGCCTGCGATGTTGGTATAGAAAAGAACGGGATCGGTTATCTGGAAGCTGTAGGTACCGTGTACCCTCAGCGCCATATCCGTATCATAGTTTATGCGGCTGTCCAGCACACGGAAATAGATGGGCTGGGGAGTGCCGAACTTCTGGTCCATGATGAGCCTGGTGTTGATGTAATACACCTTCTGTACCACGCCGGTCATACCGCCGTAGCTGAAGTTGGAGAGGGCCTGCTTGAAGCTGCCCACAAGGCCTTCCTTAAGATTCCCGCCGAAGATGCTGGGGGAAAGGTCGGTCTTGAATTCGTATTCGCCGGGCTCTGCTGCGATCTCGGTGATCTTACCCTGCTGGATGATGATCATGCACTGGCCGTCCGCCACAACGATCTTGGAGCCGTTGGAGATGACATTCTCCTCACCGTGGGTGTTGGAGGAACGTCCGGTAACCATGTGCTTTCCGGCTACCATAAGTGTGTCAGTGGGAATGGCGTCCTGATAGAAGAACTCCTTCCACTGGTTACCGAGGACATTTGCGCCTGCCCCCAAAGCTGCTTGGATCAATCCCATAATCCTTCTCCTTTCTTTTATCCCCGTAGGGTTTGGTTATTTATACATCCCGGAACTTTTCCGGTATTATTTCACGCCTATCTGATAGTAGGTGAAGCCGTACTTCGCCGCCACCTTGCTGCCGTAGATGTTGCGGCCGTCGAAGATCACCGCGTTCTTCAGCACTTCCTTTATCTCCTCGAAATCGGGACTGCGGAACTCCTTCCACTCGGTGATGAGTATGAGCGCATCCGCCCCCTTGAGCGCATCATACTTGCGCTCCACGTAGCTCACCGCGTCATTGTCCTTAAGGTAGAACTCCTGTGCTTCCTTCATGGCCTTGGGATCGTAAGCCTGTATCTTCGCCCCTGCTGCCGTAAGGTCGTTGATTATGGTGATGGCGGAAGCCTCACGCATGTCGTCGGTATCCGGCTTGAAGGAAAGCCCCCATACCGCAAAGGTAAGGCCGCTTAAGTCCTCGCCGAAATGCTGCTTTACCTTGTCGGCGATCACATGCTTCTGCGCGTGGTTGACTTCCTCAACGGCAGTAAGGAGCTGGGCGGTGTAGCCGTTCTCCTCGGCCGTCTTGATCAGCGCCTTCACGTCCTTGGGGAAGCAGCTGCCGCCGTAGCCGCAGCCGGGATAGATGAAGGAATAGCCTATGCGCTTGTCGCTGCCTATGCCCTTCCTCACCTTATTGACGTCCGCTCCCACCTGTTCGCAGATGCGGCTTATCTCGTTCATGAAGGATATCTTGGTGGCCAGCATGGAATTCGCGGCGTACTTCGTCATCTCGGCGCTGGCAATATCCATTAGGATGAAATTGTCGGTGTTCAGCACGTAATGCCTGTAGAGCTCGCGCATGGTCTCGGCAGCATCCTCGCTCTCCACGCCGATGACTATACGGTCGGGCCTCATGCAGTCCGACACAGCCGTGCCTTCCTTCAGGAACTCAGGGTTGGAGACCATGTCGAAGGTCAGGTCGGAGGAACGCGCGTCAAGCTGTGCCTGTATATGCTCACGCACAAGCTTCGCAGTGCCTACGGGCACGGTAGATTTGTCCACCACGTACATATGCCTCTGCATGTGCCTTCCTATGCTGTCCGCAACGGCAAGCACATATTTGAGATCGGCGCTGCCGTCCTCACCCATGGGAGTGCCCACTGCTATAAAGCAGATACTGCAGCGCTTCAGCGCCTCTTCTATCTTTGTAGTGAAATTCAGGGCTCCGGAACCGAAATTCTTAAGCACCAGCTCTGTAAGTCCCGGCTCATAGATGGGTATCTCGCCCTTTTTGAGCCTCTCTATCTTGGCCTCGTCCACATCCACGCACCATACTTCGTTGCCCATATCGGCAAAGCAGGTGCCCGTGACCAGGCCTACATATCCGGTTCCTATCACTGCAACTTTCACTTGTCCACCTCCAGCTTACAAAATCGTTTTATTATAGCATAAGAAAAGATGTTTTACAAGGGAAGCGGGCTTTTAATCCCACCAGTAGCTTCCGTAGAAGGTATCGATGTGGCTGCCGGTGATGCTCACCTCGAACACGCCTATCAGCGACAGGTAATCCTCATTCGTCTCGGAAGGATGATACAGGGACTCCGCCTTCTCCTGTACCCAGCCGAGGGCGTCTTTTCTGTCCGCCACATCCCCGAAGCCCAGGAGATCTCCTTCCTCCGCGAAAACGGTATCCTTATCTATGACCAGATCCATGTAATGCTCCTCAAAGGGCTCGAAATAGAAGTCATGGGCAGGGTGTACCTTCACCCCCCGGATGATCACCTTGTCGTCCCGCACGTCTATGTTGTTCCCGCTGAATACGGTGTAGAGATATCTGCCCGTCACATAATCACCCACGTTTTTGACATAGGCATCGGTATAGCCCGCAGCCTTGGCAGCCTCAAGGGTTTCCTCAGCCTCGTCCTCATCATAGGTGACCTGTGCGGCTACGCAGAAGAATTGATCCTTATTGAGGTTCGAGAAATCCGTGGAATCCACTATCACTGCATCGCCGAAGTTATTGTTTATGAGCACCTCCTGAAGGTCCATTGCGTCTTCGTAATCCTTAAAAGCTCCCACCCATACGCCGTAGAAATTATCATCAAGGGGTATCTCCGAAACGTCCTCCGTATTGGCATCAGGATAAAGGGCTCCCTCCTCTTGATCGGACTCCGTGACCCGCTCTATCTCCTCAGGCTTTACGGGATCGAACACCGCATGCGTTCCGAATTTTAAGATCTCGGAACCGTCCACGGTCGCGAGGGTGTCATCGGGAATGATGCAGATGCTCTCCTCGCCGGTGCCGAAGAACTGGCAGCTCAGGAATATGGGCTCTCCCGCGTAAATGGGATTCATATACAGTTCAAGGGTGGACTCATCCGGGAACTTCGCAGAACCGCAGGCAAAGAACACCTCCCTGCCGGGAACCTTGCGGTAAAGCCTCACATTTCCCTCTGCGTCGAATTCCAGGTAAGTCGGGTATTCGGCATCCTGCAGCTTCCATAAGCCCTGTACAAGCGAAGTATCCTCTCCCTCCTCCGGCCTGTTGTAGAAGCAGTGCTCGACCCTGTCGTCCCTGATGTAGCTGCCTTCCTCTATAAGGCCGTCAAAACCGCTTATCTCCACGCCGTCTGCCGTAAGGGTGATCTTTCCCTTCTCTACCTCATCCCAGTAGCGGGTCAGATTGGACATAACGGAAAAGCAGTAAGCCGTCGCCTCACAGGAATCCCCCGTTGTCATGAAGCCATCCGTATCATCAGGCAGGAGCTCCGCCGCCCAGAAGGAATAGCTGTCAAGATAATCTCCATCATCCATGGCAGCTGTCACGTAGGCATAAACATTTCCGTAGAATTCAAAGAACTCCAGTGTATCGTATTCTTCGGGATCGTCCCCTGAAGGCTTCGAATACCTGCCACAGAGCCTTTCCGCCAGTGTATATCCCGTGGCAGTCCCGGGCTGCTCAGAGGGAGTCGCCTCCGGCTCTTCCGTAGGTTCCGGATCCCCGGGCTGTTCAGGCTCCTCCGCTTTCTTCGTCGGCTTTTCTTCCTCTTCTTTTTCTATCCTGCCCCTGCCGGAACCGTTTCCTTCGTCCCCGCAGCCGCTGAGCGCGGACACGGCAAGCATCAGGGCTGTAAGGGGAGCTGCCCCGCGAAGGATGGTGTTAAGATACCTCTTCTTCATGTTGATCGTCTCCTAATATTCGGCATGAGGTGGCTCCGAAGGAGCCGGAGCCCTGATGCCATTCTCTGTTTTTAAACAAAAATGTCCCGGACCCTTTCCGGCCCTGCGGACATTTTACCATTTCAGCATATTCAAGTAAAGAAAAAAAGCCCCCGAAGGGGCATTTATGGGAGGCTCAGTCTCCGACTTTCTCTATGAAAAGCTCATAGGTTCCGTCGCCGTTGTCGTCGATGGCAAGGACCTTGTGGCCCTCTTCCTTTATGCTGCGGGGGACGTTCTGTATGGGTTCACCGTCGTTGATGTGTACCTGCAGTATCTGTCCCTCGTCCATTTCCTCCAGAGCCACCTTGGTCTTCACAAAGGTGACCGGGCACACCACATCTGTGATGTCTATCTTATCATCGGGTGTTATGGCTGCCATGGTTGTTCCTCCTTTTCTGGTTTTGCATGAAGTGGCTCCGCAGGAGCCCTGATGCCTTTTTTATACGATCTCCAGTTCTTCCTTCCGCACTTCGCGGCTTCCCTGCTCACCCTCGACATGGAAGGCGTTGAGCACCGGATCACCCTCCTCCTGAAGGGAGAGGATCAGATAGCTGGCCCTGCTGTCGTTGGCAAGGCGCTTATCCTCCTCCGAAGGCCTGGAGGGCGACTCCGGGTGGGAGTGCCAGTTCCCGAGAGGACTCAGGCCGTTGGCGCGCATGTCCTTTATGGCCGCCAGCTGCTCCTTCGGGTCTATCGAGAAGTGTTCGTTGGTATGATCGGTATTTGTGAGCAGATATACCTTTTTTATCTCCCGCACCCCGTCTTCACGGTCAGTGCCGGCAATAAGGCCGCAGGCCTCGTCCGGACGCTCCGCAAGGGCGTGATCGAGGATAAGTCTGAAATCTGCTTCTCTTATCGTGATCTTCATTGGGCTTTATCCTCTTTAATGTGCCTTCATATCACATGCTGCCTGCTCATAATCTATGAGCTCAGTTATGGTGGGGGTGTCGGAGCAGACCGCGCAGCCTTTTCCGCGGGGAGGCAGCTTGATCTTGTGGAATTCCATCTTCAGCGCATCATAGGTGAGGAGATATCCGGAAAGAAGCTCTCCCACGCCGGTGATGTACTTCACGGCCTCCATGGCCTGCAGCGAACCTATCACGCCGCCCATGGCTCCGATGACACCTGCCTGCTTACAGGTGGGCACCGCATCCTTCGGGGGCGGATTCTTGAAGATACAGCGGTAGCAGGGGCCTTCTCCCGGAAGTATGGTGGTGAGCTGCCCCTTGAAGCGTATGATGCCCGCATGGCTCAGAGGCTTCTTTGCCATGACGCAGGCGTCGTTTATCAGGAACTTGGCAGGGAAATTATCCGTGCCGTCAAGGATAAAGTCGTAATCCTTTATCATATCCATGATGTTTACGCTGCTGACAAAGTCATAATAGGTATTCACGGTGACATCGGGATTGATGGCACGCATGGTCTCAGCCGCGGAATCCACCTTTCTCTTCCCTATGTCGTTCGTGGTATGTATCACCTGTCTCTGCAGATTGGAAAGATCCACCACATCCGCGTCGGCTATGCCTATGGTGCCCACACCTGCTGCAGCGAGATAGAGCGCTGCGGGCGCTCCCAGTCCGCCGGCTCCTATTATCAGCACCTTTGCGTTAAGGAGCTTCTTCTGTCCCTTCGCGCCTATCTCCTTTAAGATGATGTGCCTTGAATAGCGTTCAAGCTGTTCGTTGGTAAACGCCATTATCTGCCACCTCCCATGAAGTAAAGGAATTCGACTTCGTCGCCTTCCCTGAGCACCGTGCTCTCAAAGCCCTCGGAATCCACAAACTCCTCGTTCACGGAGACCGTCACGTACTGGGGTGTCTCCACATTCTCCAGCTCGATCAGAGCGCTCACGGTCAGTCCGTCCGCTACTTCCTTCTTTTCTCCTGCTACTGTGATCTTCATCTTCGTTTTTCCTTTCTCTTAACCCGGGCCCTGCCCCACTGTTCCCGGAGAGCAGTGCCCGGAAATATCATGTCTTATGCAAAGCTCTTCAGTGCCTTCACCATGGCATCGATGTCATCAGGTGAATTGTAGAGCGCCAGAGTAGGCCTTACCACGCCTTCGTATCCGAAGCGCCTCAGCACCGGCTGCGCACAGTGATGTCCCGTACGCACCGCTATGCCGTAGTCGTCCAGCCTCTTGCCCACCTCGTCGTCGGAATGCCCGTCCAGCTTGAAGGCCAGGGCAGATGCCTTGTTCATGGCGGTTCCCACCAGGGTAAGTCCCTTTACGGTGGAAAGCTCCTTAAGGCCGTACTGCAGCAGCTCATGCTCCCAGCGGTAGACGCAGGGCATTCCGATGCCGCTTAAGTATTCCAGGGCCGCTCCGAGGCCTACGGCATCCGCTATGCTCCCGGTGCCTGCCTCAAACTTGTTGGGCAGGCCGTTGTAGATGGTGCGCTCGAAGGTCACGTCCGCGATCATGTTGCCGCCTCCGTGATAAGGCTCCGCCGCCTCCAGCAGCTCCTTCTTTCCGTATACCACACCTATGCCCGTAGGTGCGAAGATCTTATGTCCTGAGAACACGAAGAAATCCGCATCCAGCGCCGAAACGTTCACGGGTATGTGGGCCACGGACTGCGCTCCGTCCACCAGTATCCTTACGCCGTGACGATGGGCAATGGCGATGATCTCCTCTATGGGAGTCACGGTACCCAGCACGTTGGACACATGGGTCACTGCCACGAACTTCGTCTGCTTCGTAAAGAGCTTTTCGTACTCCGAAAGGATCAGCTGCCCGGTCTCGTCGCAGGGTATCACCTTTATCACCGCGCCTGTCTTCTGGGCTATGAGCTGCCAGGGCACGATGTTGGCATGATGCTCCAGTATGGAAACGATGATCTCGTCACCGGGAGCCAGCTGCGGCTTCACATAGGCGTTGGCCACCAGATTTATGGCTTCGGTAGTTCCCCTGACAAAGACTATCTCCTCAGAGGAGCCCGCGCCGATGAAGTCCCTTACCGTGTTCCTGGCGCTTTCATAAGCGTCGGTGGACTTTGCCGCAAGGGTATGCGCCCCTCTGTGAACATTGGAGTTTTCATGCTCATAGTAATAGCTGAGACGGTCGATCACCTGCCTGGGCCTCTGGGTGGTGGCGCCGTTGTCCAGCCACACCAGGGGATTTCCGTTTATCCTCTCCTTAAGGATGGGGAAGTCGTCCCTTATCTGGGCAAGAGTCCTGCTGCCTATCCTTATGGAAGAATTGCGTGACGAACCCTGCTCCTGTGCTGCGGAAGCGGATGCCCTGTCGCCCTCAAGTGAGGTGGGCGCATCCACCCTCCGGTCCTCTTCCTTCGCCTGCGTGGAAGAGACCACCCTGGGAGAGTAGGAGATGGGTGCCTCCGAAACTCCGGTGCCGAAGGGATCCTCCCAGTTGAAGGCGGGAGTCTCCGGCGCTGAATATGCCGCAGGAAGCCCGTATCCGGGAGTTTCCGGCGCGGTTACCCCTGCTGCTGCCGGAGTTTCGGGAACCCCTGCTGCCACGGGCTCCTGAGATGCTGAAGGCGCCTGTACCGGCGTTTCCGGAACGGAATAGGACATTCCGTCCGTGGGAGCTCCGTACACGCTCTCCGTGAGATCGGGAAACAGCGCATTTGCAAGAACGCTCAACTGCGCCGCTCCGGGCACACCCGCCTGTTCTTCCAAAGACCTTTCCTGATCAATCGTAGTCATAATATTCACCTACCTCCACATCTTCCAGTACCGCGATCGCATCATCTGCAAGTATGGCAGCGGAGCAGTAAAGTGATAAGAGATATGATGCAACACCCTTGTCGTCTATGCCGCGGAAACGCACGGAGAGACCTCTGGAGTGCTCGTTCTTCAGGTTTGCCTGGAAGAGACCGATGACACCGCGCTTTGCTTCGCCGGTCCTGACGAGCAGTATGTTGGTCTTGCCGCTCTGGGAAGTGGGGTTCTTAAGGCCGTCCACCAGGAGCTTGTCAGTAGGGATCACGGGGATGCCTCTCCAGGTAAGGAAAGTGCCGCCTGCGATGTTAACGACTACAGGGGGTACACCGCGCTTTGTGCACTCTCTCTCGAAGGCAGCGATGGCTCTGGGATGGGCAAGGAAGAGGGAAGGCTCCTTCCACACCTTTGTGATGAGCTCGTCCAGATCATCTGGAGTGGGCGCGCCGTTCCTGGTCTGTATCCTCTGGGAATCGGCCACGTTCTTTAACAGGCCGTAATCATCGTTGTTGATGAGCTGGCTCTCCTGGCGCTCACGAAGGGACTCGATAGCGAGGGAAAGCTGCTCCTGTACCTGATCGTAGGGTGCGCTGTAAACATCTTCGATAGCGGTGTTCACGTTGATGATGGTGGAGATGGAATTGAGCACATACTCCCTGGGCTTCGTCTCATACTCCACATAACCGTCGGGGATGATGTCCGACTTCTTGGTCTGGCTGCAGAGTACATCCAGGGGAGTCTCACCCTCCACGACCCTGTTCACGCGGAAGATACCGGTCTCGAGTCCCTTGAACTCAAGGAATTTTGTGAGCCACTTGGGAGTGAGCGCACCGAACTGGGGTGTTGTCTTGGTCACATTGGCCAGATTATAGGCTGCTGCCGCACCAAGCGCGTTGATACCGACTTTTGCTTCTGCTTCTTTAGACATGTCTTTTTTCCTCCATGGAATGATATTTATTTGATAAACGCCCAAAGTCTTGTCCATAGCTATGGTGTATTTCCGGCCTGCTCAGGGCGTCTTATCAGCTATGATATAAATTTTTACAGCCATCCGCCCTCGTTGGAGAAGATGACATCCTTCATGGCATCCATCCCTCCCTTGAGGTTGTACATAGGGCCTTTGTAGCCGGCCTCACGCAGCGTATTGATGGCCAGGATGCTCCGCTTTCCCTGCCTGCAGATGAAAACGGTATCGATGTCCGGGCTTAATTCGTTCTGCCTTCTTGCCAGCTGGCCTATGGGTATGACCTTCGCTCCCGGGAAACGGAGTATTGCCCGCTCGTGGGGCTCCCTCACATCCACTATGGTGAGCGGATCGCCGCTCTCTATCCTGTGTGTCAGCTCTTCTACGGTGAAGCCCTCCACAGGTATCTCGTTCTCGTCCTGTTTAAGACCGCAGAACTCCTCGTAATCGAAATCCTCCACCTCCGTTATGTCCGCTTTGGCGCTGCAGATGCGGCAGCTTTCATTCTTCTTCACCCTGAGCAGATCCGTCCTCAGCCCGAAGGTATCGACCCTCAGGAGCCTGCCGGAAAGGGTCTCTCCCACTCCCATGATCAGCTTCAGGGCTTCATTTGCCTGGATGCTCCCGATGATGCCGGAAAGGGGACTGATGGTGCCACCCTCAGCACAGGTAGGTACAAGCCCCGGCGCAGGCGGTTCTGGAAAGAGACAGCGCAGGCATGGTCCGTTCTCGTGGTTGAGCACGCTGACCATGCCCTCAAACTGGTAAACAGCGCCGAACACCAGGGGTATGCCCCAGAGTACGCAGGCATCGTTTATGATATATCTGGATCTGAAATTATCCGAGCAGTCGATCACCAGATCGCTGCCCTCTATAAGGCTCATCACGTTCCCGGCATCAGGTGTCAGATTCTCAGCCGTGACCTCGATATCACGGTTGATATTCCTTACTTTATCCTTTGCGGAGGCTGCCTTCGGGCGCTTAAGATCCCTCTGGCTGTGGAGCACCTGGCACTGGAGATCCTCCAATCTCACCTCATTCGGATCCACGATCCTTATGCTTCCTACACCTGCTGCCGCCAGATACTGTATCACCGGGGAACCCAGGGCTCCTGCCCCGAAGACAGTGACCTTCGCGGCCTTTATCCTTTTCTGGCCCTTAACGCCTATCTCCCTGAGGAGGAGATGCTTGTTGAAACGCTCGATCTCCTTATCGTCCAGGTTCACTTCCTTTCTCCGCTCATCGGATACCAGGGGAACATGGGGCGATCCGCCTGCTATCACCGGTAGAAACAGAAGCTCCGTGCCCTCTTTAAGGGTCTCCCCGTGCCTTGCGGGATCCGTCATATCCTCTTCTCCCGCAAAGATGCGTATGAAAGCAGCGGGCTTTCCGTCTTCACTCTTGAGCACCTTCTCCGAATCGGGATAGATCCTGATGAGCTCCTGCAGGATGTCATTTATGTTGTTTCCTCTCGCCTCAAGTCCCGCGTTCCTTCCGAAAAAGGATCTCAGTGTGGCGGATATATATATCTTCATGCCCTTTTTACCTCCAGCTCCTCTGCATCAGTCTCAATGTCCTTCTTTCGCCAGGCCCTGAGGCCGCGGCAGCCCGTTTTGTCAACGGAAAGTATCAGGTATATCTGTTCCGGCACCATCTTCAGCTCGTCTTCCTCCGAGAGCACTGCCTCACAGTCGGGATGGGAATGATAGAAGCCTATGACCTCATAGCCTCTGCCCGCCCAGGTCTTCTCGGCCCTGTACAGAGTCATGGGATCGATGCCGTAATGCGATCCGGGTTCCTCCCTTAAATTGTCTCCCGGTATGACCACTGCCACCCGGTTTTTATCACTCCTCTCAACGCTTCCGAACAGGATCCCGCAACACTCATTGGGATAGGAAAGCCTGGCATGCTCACCCAGCTGCCAGTACAGATCAGTGTTGATCGCTACAGCCTCTGACCGCCTTCCTGAAGTCATCGATAAGATCCTCCTTGTCCTCTATTCCCACACTGACCCTTACGGTGTCCTCATATACGCCGGCAGCTTCCATTTCCGCCTTTCCGGACCGTATGTAGAGCGTGGATGCGGGATGTATCACCAGCGTTCTCAGGTCGCCTATGTTGCTGGCTATCATCGCGTATTTAAGTGAATTTATTATCTTAAAGGCTCTTTCCTTCGAGCCTGCACGGAAGGTGAGTATCCCTCCGCCCTTTCCGTTAAGCTCCTTCTCGACATATCCGTGAAAAGGATGATCCGGGAGTGTAAGGTAGTTGACGCTGATCCCCTCTTCCTCCGCCAGGGCCTTTGCCAGGGCATCCGCATTCTCGCAGATCCGCTCCATCCTGAGGCCCAGGGTGTCCGCTCCCGTAAAGGAGAGGAAGGCGTTCATGGGGGCCATACAGCCTCCCAGATTCTCCCAGAGGTCGGTCCTGAGCCTCACTATGAAGGCCATCTTTTTATAGTTCTTAAACTCCTCCAGGGCTTTATGCTTTTCAAAATCCCAGCTGAACTTCCCGCCGTCTATGATCACGCCGCCTATGGCGCTGCCTCCGCCGTTGATGTATTTGGAGGTGGAGTGTATCACCACGTCGGCCCCCAGTTTAAGGGGTGAGGCCAGATAGGGCGTTGCCGTCGTGGAATCCACGAAGAGTGGTATCCCCGCCTCATGCGCCGTTTTCGAAAGCTCCGGCACATCTATTACAGAAAGGGAGGGGTTGCTTATCAACTCCCCGAATATCACCCTTGTACGTTCGTTTATAAGTTCCGACACCACATCAGGGCTCAGGGCTTTAGCGTATACCGTATGGATGCCGAAGCGCTCCAGATCCTTTAAAAGGTCTATGGTGCCGCCGTAAAGGCCGTTTCCCGCGATGATCTCGCTGCCGCTCTCACAGACCGCCAGCAGTGCCGCCGTGATGGCTGCCATGCCGCTGCTGCAGCAGACTGCGCCGACGCCTCCTTCCAGTTCCTTAAGCCTCTGCTCAAAAGCTGCGACAGTGGGATTTCCTATCCTGGTGTAGGCGTAGCCCATGCTCTTGTGGGCAAAGACCTTCTCCAGCTCTTCCATGCTCTCGTAACGGAATGCCGTTACCTGTGATACCGGAGGCAGGATCTCCCTGTTGCCGTAGCCCGCCGATGTTGCTCCGTGAAGGAGCCTTGTATTGAAATTACAGTCCATTGTACGATTTCCTTTATCAGATAGAATAGAGATCCCACTGGCCCGGGGTATTGTTCCTGCACTCACTCAGGAAATCCGCAAAGCTCATGTTTTCCACGTACCGGTTGAGCTCGCTGTTGATCCTTCCCCAGAGACAGCTGTTGACCGTATCCCTGAGACCGCCGTCATTCACGCTGCCCGTGACCTCCATCTCTTCCAGAATGCTGTTGTCCAGGGCGTTAAGTATGTCCGACATGGTGAACTTGTCCGCAGAACGGCTTAAGTAATAGCCGCCCTTCAGGCCCTTCTGGGCTTTTATCAGACCCGCCTGTCTGAGCAGCGGCAGTATCTGCTCCAGGTATTTCTGGGAGATGTTCTCCCTGCCTGCTATGTCCGCCGTCGACACACTGCTGCCGCTCTCCGAATACATGGCTATGTCTACCAGCGCCAGCATTCCGTATTCCACTCTGGTCGATACTCTCATAAAGCTTTCCCCCGTGATGGATGCATTAACCTGTGGGTTACAATGTACAACTATTTACCTACTATGTCAATAGGTTTAGTAAGAAAAAAAATAAAACCGGGGGGTGGAAACCACCCCCTGCCGTTTTATTTCTTCATCAGTTTGTTGACCATATCCTGTACGGCCTTTGCGTCGTAGCCTGCAGCGGTGAGCTTGTTGATGCGGTCCTGGCCTACGCCCCAGCTTCCGCGGATGACTTCCTTTGCGATCTCCTCCACAGACTTAAGGCCGGATGCAGGCGCTGAGGGTGCAGTGGGTGCTGCGGGCGCTGCCTTGGGTGCGTTTACTGCCGCCCCGGCTGCTGCTCCTGCTGCAACATTCTTAGCAGCGTTCATGGCTGCGCTCATTGCGCCTCCTGCTGCGGGCTTCTTGTCATCCTTTCCTGCTGCGCTTTTGATACCATTTGAAAATGCGGGCATGTTATTGTACCTCCTTTATATTTTTGTGTGACACATTTCGTCTGTACTGCTGCTTCAAAGTAACTGTTCAGAAAAGCAGTCCCCCGTCTCCGGCGTGGCGCAGGATCATGGCCGAGTGGGCGGGAAGGGTGATGGTTATGCGCCCGTTCTCCATCCAGTATTCCTCGGTCTCGTCCGTAAAGCCCTCATCGGTGGTGAGCATTATCTGCTTAAGCGTTGCGTTACGCCTTATTCCCAGCGTCCAGAGCTGGTATTCGGCGGTAAAGGGTTCGTCGTTATTGTTGATGAATACCGCAGACTGTCCGTCCCGGTTAAAGCGCCCGTAGGCTATGACACCGTGGGCAGAGGAGAGTATCTTCACCGATCCCCTCCTGAACTCGGGACATTTCTTGTGGATGCGGATCATCTTCTTGTGGAAATCCAGCATCTCCATATCCTCATGTCCCCAGGGATAGGTCCTGCGGTTATCGGGGTCCGTCCAGCCGCATACACCGGCCTCATCGCCATAGTAAATGGTGGGAGCCCCCATCCAGGTGAACTGCATGAGCACTGCCTCGCGCATCACGGCCTTGTTGATGCCCTCGGAAGCCGCCTCCGGTCCCGCGGTGGCCGTACGCCCCACCCGTCGGTTGGTCCTGGTGAGGAAACGGGAATGGTCGTGATTGGAAAGCTCGTTCATGCTTATGTAAAGGGACTGCATGGTCATGTCCGAGACATGGTACATCATGGCACCCCAGAAATTATCGGAATTGTTGAGCTGGTCTCCCCGGAAATCGTCGCTGTGCTTCTGCATACCCGTCAGGAACCAGGTTATGGGTTCCATAAAGGCATCGTAGTTCATCACGGTATCCCACTCATTTCCCTGGAGCCAGGCAGCAGGGCTGCCGTAATGCTCCGCCAGGATGATAGCCTCGGGATTGGCTTCCTTCACGGCCTTTCTGAAATCCTGCCAGAAGATATG
Source organism: Lachnospiraceae bacterium (assembly GCA_017518185.1). Lineage (GTDB taxonomy): Bacteria > Bacillota > Clostridia > Lachnospirales > Lachnospiraceae > NK4A136. Next base: position 23,032 of record JAFWWB010000014.1, on the reverse strand, counting down.
GTTGTATTCCGTGGAATGCCCGAGATCCGCCGCCACGTCAAGACGCCAGCCGTCCGCGTTGTAAGGCGGTGAGACCCACTTGCGGCCTACATCGAGTATATAGTCATGCAGAGTCCTGGAGCCCTCGTAATTCAGCTTCGGAAGGGTATCGTGGCCCCACCAGCCGTCATAGGTCCTGTTATAAGGCCACTTGTCGTCGCCGCCGTCATGGAATTGGAAGAAATCCCTGTAAGGGCTGTCCTTGGAGATATAGGCTCCCTTTGCATAGCCCTCGGCATTTTCGTAAATGCATTCCCTGTCCAGCCATTTGTTGAAAGAGCCGCAGTGATTGAAGACACCGTCCAGGATGACCTTCATGCCCCTGCGGTGGGCCTCTTCCACAACCTTGATAAAGAGCCGGTTGCTCGCCTCAAGGTTCTCCTTATCCGTAACGCGCTTGATATACCTGGTGGCATGGCTGTTATCGTTATCCCCGGGGGCGAGCAGCTCGCCGCCGTCATTTACGATGCAGCCGAAATGGGGATCGATGTAATCGTAATCCTGTATGTCGTATTTATGGTTGGAAGGAGAAACGAAGAGGGGATTGAAATAGATGACCTCCACTCCCAGACTCTCCAGATAGTTCATCTTCTCCAGTACGCCTGCCAGATCGCCGCCGTAAAACTCACGCACGCCCATGGCTGCCGGATACTTGTCCCAGTCCTTTACCGCCACCGTATGCTCGCCTATGTAGCTGTACTCATCGTCCAGAACGGAGGTTGAGGGGTCGCCGTTACGGAAACGGTCCACAAATATCTGGTACATAACGGCTCCCTTGGCCCAGAGAGGGGTCTTGAAGCCGGGTATTATCTTGAACTTGAAATGCTCGTCGGGGGTCTTCACCACGCCCCTGGAATCGAAGAGCACGCTGAGATTTCCCACATGCACCTCGAAATAATAGGCAAAAGGCTCGTTATCCAGCTGGACGTCGGTGGAATAATAATCGAAGAGCTCGTCCCTTGCCACCTTGTCCATGATATGCTTCTCCCGGCCTGCCACCAGATAGACGCGGTCGATGTTGTTCACCGCGCTGCGGAAGCGTATCTTCACTATGTCATAGGCAGACGGCTGCTCAGGCGAGATGAAATTCTCGCTTGTATCAGAATAAAGGGCCTCACGCCGCAGTATCGGGCGCATGCCTGCAATGTAATACTGATCGATTTTGGTATTTCTCATATTACCCATACGAAAGGCATTATATCACCCTTTTACTGCTGTTTGCAAGTAAAATGGTCTGCGATGCCAAAGAACCGCCTGCATAAACTCGACTTTATCCTCTCTCTGTGGTATATTACCCAGAGGACAGGGGCCGGAGTCCTTGTCCAAATACTTCCAGGGAGCCTGTTATGAACGCCTGTCCGAACTGCGGTTCAGAATTAAGATTTGATATAGCTTCGCAGTCACTGCTCTGCAGCTTCTGCGGGGCGAAGGAGAACCCGGAGACCTTCTCCGCCTTCGGAGCCTCTGCAGATGAGCATAACGCTGCGGAGGAGATGGACGCCATTCTCTACAGCTGTCCCCAGTGCGGAGGCAGCATATACTCCACCGAGGAGTCGGTAAACGGCTTCTGCAGTTACTGCGGCTCCAACATCATGCTGAAGTCACGCATGGTGAAGATGAAGTACCCCCGCTATGTGGCGCCCTTCCGCATAGATAAGAAAAGCTGCAAGGAACAGTATCTGAAGCATGCCAGAAGGGCTTTCTTCGCGCCTAAGGAGCTCAAGGATCCGGAATTCCTCGAGCGCTTCCGCGGCATATACATGACCTACTGGGGCTATAACGTCCATATGGAGGGCTTCCTTTCACTGGACGGTATAAAGGAATACATCAGCCTTCCCTGGCATCACACAGAGGAATACAAATGCATGGGCTGGGTCAACGCCGAGTACAGGGGCATGTTCTTCGACGCCTCCTCCACCTTTGAGGATCACTACAGCGAGCAGATCGCGCCCTTCAACTACCGTGCGCTGGTGAAGTTCAACCCCGCTTACCTGAGCGGCTTCTATGCGGATCTGCCGGATCTGGATGATACCGTATATGACGAAAATGCCGTCACCCTCGGCAAGGATAATCTCTTCGCATCCTCCCAGCTTCGCCGGAGCTTCCCGGGCCTTAAATTCGACGAGGACCAGAAGGAGCGCTTCCGCGAGGCCATGGACGCCCGCTGCTCCGCAGCCTACACAGTCTTCTTCCCCGTGTGGTTCCTTTCCTACAGGAACGGGGACAATGTTGCCTACGCCGTAGTCAACGGCCAGACCGGGAAGCTGGTCTGCGACCTTCCCATCGACAGGAAGAAATTCCTCACCGTGGGCCTTCTGCTCTCGGTCCCCATATTCCTCCTGCTGCATTTTCTTCCCGCAATACCCCTTCGGGTGCTGCTGATACTTTCGGAGGACTTTTCGCTCCTTTCCGTGATCATGCTGCTCTTCCTTCTCATGAAGGTACATATACGGCGGCAGATGCTGCATGACAAGGGCTGGCTCACCAAACACGATGCCATGGACTACCGGTACCGGCTTAAGGTGATGCAGGACGAAAAACGGAAAAAACAGAGGCAGTCCATCCCCCTGATATTACTGGCCGGCATACTCGTGATCATAGCGGCAAAGGTGGCCTTCCCGATCTTTTACAATTTCATGGCGGTGATGCTGGGAGGCCTCGCCCCCCTTACGGCCCTGATACTCAGTATAATCCTTGAAGTACTGATACTGCAGGATACGGGCCTGATACTGAGATACATGAAGAAGAACAGGGTGTTCCTGCTGGGGAGCCTGCTCTTCACCTTTGCCTCCTCCGTCTACGGGGATTACCTGCTGTTCAACGGCCTCGGCAGCGATCCCAGGATGTACGCGGTGATATCCGGCATGCTCCTGGGCACGGTGCTCTCTCAGCTTCTGGCCGTGGACCAGTACAACCAGATGGTATGCAGGCCTCTGCCCCAGCTTATGAGAAAGGGAGGTGACGACAATGCAGTTTGAGCTGCTTTCAAACGCGCTTCTGGCCCTCAGTGCGGCCTTTACATTAAATATCATTGTGATATTATTATACAGCCGCAAAAAAAGGGTTTCCGACGAGGAACTCTTAAGCGGCAGCTGCACGGATTTTGAGATCAAAGAACCCGAGACGGAGCTTAGAAGGAGAAAACGCCGGCTCGGCATTTTCTAGGAGACCGACATGGCAGAAACAAACGCAACCAGAGAAAACAAGATGGGCGTAATGCCCATGAACCGCCTGCTAATAAGCATGGCATCCCCCATGATGCTCTCCATGCTGGTGCAGGCCTTCTATAATATAGTTGACAGCTTTTTCGTGGCCCGCATAAAGGACGGCGAGGGCGAAGCCGGTACCTCAGCGCTCTCCGCCCTGGGAATGGCATTCCCCTTCCAGATGCTGATGATAGCCTTTGCCGGAGGGCTCTGCGTGGGCGTTAACGCGGTGCTTTCCAAAGCCCTTGGGGAAAAGAATAAGGACACCGCACAGAAGGCTGCCAACAACGGCGTCTTCCTCACCGGCTGCAATTATGTCCTCTTTCTGCTCATAGGTCTGTTCCTGTCACGTACGCTCATCGCCTCCCAGAAGGGCACCGGCCTTACCCTCGAATACGGCACCCAGTACCTGACCATCGTCTGCTGCGGATCCCTTGGCGTCTACTGCCAGTTCATCTTTGAGAGGCTTCTGCAGTCCACCGGAAAGACCATGTACACCATGATCACCCAGATGACGGGCGCCATCATCAACATGATACTCGATCCCATCCTTATCTTCGGCCTTCTTGGAATGCCGGAGCTCAAGGTGGCGGGAGCTGCCCTGGCCACCATCATAGGCCAGTTTGCAGCCGGCATACTTGCCTTCATACTGAACCGCAGGCATAATGAGGACGTGCAGGTGGACCTGAAGGGCTTTAGGCCTGACCTGCACATCATAAAGCGTATCTATGTGGTGGGACTTCCTTCCATAATCATGCAGGCCATCGGTTCCGTCATGACCTATTCAATGAACCGCATACTTGGCAGCCTGAACGAGGCAGCCGTTGCGGTCTTCACCGTATACTTCAAACTCCAGAGCCTGTTCTTCATGCCTGTCTTCGGTCTGAACAACGGCATGGTGCCCATACTCGCCTACAACTTCGGCGCCAGAAAGCGGAGCCGGATGATGAGCGTGATAAAACTGAGCATGATGTACGCCTTCCTGCTGCTGCTCATAGGCTTTACGCTTTTCAGGCTGATACCGGACAAGCTGCTGCTGCTCTTCGATACCGGTGATGAAAGTCTTCTGACCTACGGAGTGCCTGCGCTCAAGACCATTTCCTGGCACTATCTTCTGGCCTGGTTCTGCATCATAGGCGGCACCGTCTTCCAGGCTCTCGGCAACGGACTCTACAGCCTTATCGTTTCCGTGGCAAGACAGCTGGTGGTGCTCGTGCCTGTCGCCTGGATACTTGCAAAGCTGGGAGGCCTTGACCTTGTGTGGTGGTGCTTCCCCATCGCCGAGCTCATGAGCCTCGCCGTGACCTGCTTCTTCCTGATACGTATCTATAAAAAGGTGATAGCGCCGATACCGGCGTAGGACCTGCTACTCCTTCCTGCCCCTCAGCCTCTGATATAGGGCGATCAGCGGGGCGGGAAAATAAGCGCAGATAAAAGCCCAGCTCCTGTCGTGACGGGAGATGGGGATGAGCTTGTGATCACTGCCGTTCCCGTCCGTGGAACGGTTTTTTGCGCCTGTGATACGGCAGTTCTTAAGATCATGGCGGACTCTTTGGCGAAGGGCCCTGAGGAAGTCCGGATCGCTGCTCCTGCGGCTTATGTAGGCCGCGATATAGAGCACTGCCAGCTCCAGGGCGGAGGCGCGGAAGCGCTGCTTTATCTCAGGATCTTCTTCTATGTCCGTCATCCTGTCCATGGCCGTAAGCATGGTCATCCAGCGGCTGTTAAGGGGTGATCTGGATACGCTGTCCCCGCGCTCACGGACCTGCCACAGGGGAAGGGGCAGGTAATACAGCTCCCTGCACCTCTTTATGCAGCGGTAGACAAAGAGCCTGTCCTCACCGTTGCTGATATCCTCATCAAAGCGTATATCCCCGAAGACCCCCGTAGAGAAAAGCTTGTGGCAGGCGCTCTGGAGACAGTATCTGCCGCTGCAGAGATCCCTTAAGGCCTTCTTCTCATCCAGCTTTTCCCTGACGGCACCCGGCCGGCGTTCCCGCACCCTGCCGTCTTCCGATACCAGGGCCCGGTCCGCCGCTATAAGGCTCATGCCGGTCTCAGCCCTTGTTTCCAGCAGCTTTTCAATGGCGTCTGCTGCCAGTGTATCATCGGAATCCAGGAATACGAAGTACTCTCCCCGGATCTTTTCCATGCATATGTTCCTGGCCTTTGACACGCCGCCGTTCTCACCGCCGGAAACCTCGATGCGGCTGTCCTTTTCTGCAAAAGCTTTCAGCTTTTCGGCGGTATCGTCCTTTGAGCCGTCGTCATGCACCAGTATCTGCAGCTCCCTGTGGCTCTGGCCGCAGACGGAGGCCAGGCACTCTTCAATATGTTTTCCGGCGTTGTAGGCCGGGATGATGACGCTTACCGTTGTTGACATTGATCCCTCATAATGCTAAATTCTTTTCTATGGATGATATGTCTTTAAAGGAGCTCATACGCTCCGACTTAAGCAGAATATATGACCTGCCCCTGAGCTTTAAGCAGCGCTTCTTCCTCCCTCCGGAGGTGAAATATCTGAAGCTCTGGCGCCGCGCCTCTTATCACTATAAGAAGGGCGGCCTTTACGGAAAGCTCCTGTATCTTAAGCTTGAAGGCATGATGCACAGGACACATATACAGCTGCCCCCTGAGGTGGAAGCCGGTCCCGGCCTGTACATAGGCCATCTGGGACGTGTCATCGTGCATCCTGATACGAAGCTCGGCCGCAATATCAACCTGGCCACCGGCATCACCATAGGCCGCGCCAACAGAGGAAAGCGGGCCGGGGTGCCTGTCATCGGCGACAATGTCTGGATAGGCACCAACGCCGTCATCGTGGGCGGCATCCATATCGGGAATGATGTGCTCATCGCCCCCAATGCCTATGTGAATTTCGATGTTCCGGACCATAGCGTGGTGATAGGGAATCCCGGTGTTATAAAGCCCTCGGAGAATGCAACGGAGGGGTATATAAACCGAAAGGTGGGGTAGGATTCCTCGACTCCGCTCACTACGTTTGCTCCGCTCGGAATGACATATTGCTGCGCATGGAGTGACAGGCTTCGTGGCGTGTTACATCGAGAAGATCCGCTGAAGCTCGGCCTTCATATGCTCGCGGGAGTAGACCTCACGGCGGAGGCGGGCGAAAGCGGCGAGATACTCCGAGGTATCCTCCACTATGTCCTCTTCCTTCAGCTCATCCCAGCTTCCGTAACCTATGCCGGGTATACGGTTTCCTTCCAGCACATCCCTATGCGTCACACAGACCGTATCCAGGAAAAGTGCCTCCTGCAGCACGCCGGAGGTCTGGCTTCCGTACTGGAGCGGCGCATAGGGCAGCACAACGTACTTAGCCTTTCCAAGAAGTTTCAGGTATTCATCCTTCGTCAGATACTCATCCCTGAATTCCACATTGCTTCCGGCCAGCGCCTTCAGCTTCTCCAGTCTTTCCTTATCGTAAAAGCGTCCCGCCACCGTAAGGGGCAGCTCCAGCTCCGTAAAACGCTCCACCATCTCTTCCAGCTGCTTTTCCGCTCCCATCGTACCCAGGCAGACAAAGCCCTTCCTGTCCTTAGCCCTGTACTTTGCGTAGTACGCCTCATCACAGTAATAGTCCGGCAGGAAGGAGGCCTTCACGTTCTTATAAGAAAAGCTGGGTCCGGTGGATATGAAATAGCTGATGCGCTTCTGGGCACGCTCGAAGATCTTCTGCTTTATGGAAGCGATGAGGCCTCCGTGCCAGCCGCTCATGAACATGGTGCAGACTATCTTCCGGCCGCGGTTCCCGAAAAGGGCCAGGTAAAGCATCAGGTAGAATTCCACGTTGAAGAACCAGTACACATCCGCTTCCACTGAAAGGGCGGTGCGTATATTACGGAACATCTTGAACTTGTTGAAGATGCGCTCGTAAATGGGTACCTTGCCCTTCATCACTATCTGCCGGGGAAGGACCTTCGCATTCCTCCGACCGTCGGCATCAGTTGCCTCAAGGACACATCTGGGTGATAAAACGGACACTTCAAAATCATCCTTAAGGAAGCCGGCGTATTCCGACAGCACCTTGGGGGCATGTCCCACGGCCACTCCCGAGGTATCGCAGCGTCCCTGGTATTCCACCATCAGAATCTTTTTTTTCAAGTGTTTTCCTCCCTGTAGAAAGCAAACATGTACTGCTGGTATATCCCGTTGTAGGGGGCGTATTTCTCAAAAGGATAGCCACCCGGGTATTTGTCCTTAAGTATGCGCTTCACCCACACATCCACCGGGAAGGCGTTTATGCGGTGAAAGCCATATAGCATCACGCAGGAAGCCACCTTGGGTCCCACTCCCTTAAGAGAGATCAGCTGTCCCATAAGTTTCCCATCATCGAACGTGGCCATTTCATCAAGGTTCAGCTCCCCCGAAACAGCCGCTTCCGCCGTGAGGCGTATGTAATCCTTTCTGTAGCCCAGGCGGCACCGGTCCAGCTCTTCATCGCTCATGGCTGCTATGGCTCCGGCCGTCGGGAAGGTCATGAAGCTCTCTCCCCTCAGGTCCTTCCGCTCCTCCCCTGCCAGATCGCAGAGTATGGAGATGGACCGTTTTATCGCCGGGATGTTCCTGTTCTGGGATATGATGAAGCTTATCAGCGCCTCCCAGGGATCCTGCTTAAGTATCCTTATCCCCTGCTGGAAGCAGCATGCCTCATGGAGAAAAGGATCTTCGCCGGCGTCTATGCGCTCACGTATGGCGGCGTAGTCCGTGTCCAGATCCAGATATTCGTGCCACACCGCATCCTCAGCGGCGGGGTTCTTCACCTCGGCTCCGCTGCCCTGCGTTTCTATTATAAGACATTTGTCCCGAAAAGGCACCCTGAAAGTTCCGGGGGCGGTCTCCTCCCAGCGGAAGCACTGGCCGCTGAGGGCGATCCTGGTCGGGTTGAGTTCGGATTGGATTATCATTTTTCCTCTGTTAAGATCCCTGCCACAGCATAAGTTCGGCAACGAAGATCAAAGATCTTCTGCCTCACTTATCGACTCCGGCCTTCGGCCTCCGCTCGGGATGACATTGCTCTTTACTTGTCATCCTGAGCGAGCGTAGCGAGTCGAAGGATCTTCTGCTCCGCTCGGGATGACATGTTTGTTTGTTATTCCTCATACGCCAACTCCTCGTACTGCCTGGAGAAGAGGCGGTAGTAGGCGCCGCGCTTCTCCATGAGCTCCCGGTGGGTGCCCCGCTCCGTGATCTTTCCGTCGTGGACCATGTGTATAAGGTCAGCCACGGTGATGGTGGAGAGCCTGTGGGCGATGACAAAGCTGGTCCTGTTCTTCGTAACCGTGGCAATGGCCTTCTGTATGGCCTTTTCCGTCACCGTATCTATAGAAGCCGTGGCCTCGTCCAGCACCAGTATCTTCGGGTCCGCCAGCAGCGCCCGGGCAAAGGAGAGCAGCTGCTTCTCGCCGGTGGAAAGGGAATCTCCTCCCTCGCCGGCTTCCGTATCCAGTCCCTTTTCAGCCCTCTTTACTATACCGTCGGCGCTGACCAGCTTAAGAGCCTCCAATATCTCCTCGTCCGTGGCATCCGCCTTTCCGTAGCGCAGGTTGTCCCTGATGCTGCCGGAGAAGAGATGCGGGGTCTGGAGCATGTATCCTATATTGCTGTGAAGCCATATCTGGGAACGCTCCCTGGCATCACGTCCGTCTATCAGCACCCTTCCGGAGGTGGGCTCAAAGAAACGGCATACCAGGTTCACCAGGGTAGATTTTCCCGCTCCGGTCTCCCCCACTATGGCCACGTTCATGCCCTTTTCGACCTTCAGGTTAAAATGTTCCAGCACATATTCGTCGCCGTCGGGATAGTGGAAGCTCACATCCTGAAACTCCACCTCACCCTGAAGCTCCTCCCAGTTTTCCCGCTTGGGAGCGAAGCTGTCGCCGTATTTTTCTATGACTTCCTTCGTGTCGGAAACATCAGCTTCCGTCTCCAGAAGCTTTGTGAGACGCTCGATGTTCACCTGCACGGCTATTATCTCCGAAAATGTCACCACCATGAACTGCACAGGCTCAAGCATTCCCAGAGCGCAGGTCAGGAATACGGAAAGGGTACCCAGCTTCATGACGCCGTCCTGGCTCAGTATCCCGCCGCGGAACAGCACTATCGCCAGCGCGAAAGTGCTCATCATCGAGACTGCTGCCGTAAAGAAGGAGGAATGTCTCGCCGCTTTCACGGAACGCTTCTCCATCTCCTTCGTATGCCTGCCCAGTATGGACTTCATCCGCTCCTCTGCCAGAAGAGCCTTTACGGATCTCGCTCCGGTTATGCCCTCGTTCAGGTCTCCGGTTATTGCGGAGTTAAGCTCACGTATATAGCGGTTCTCCTTTATGAGCTTCTTCTGGAAATAGGCCACCAGCAGGGCGACCACGGGCACCAGCGCGCACACGTAAAGCGCAAGCCTTGCATCCAGAACGAACATCTCCACTATGACAAAGACCACGTAGGAGCCGTTCCAGATCATGTCCATTAGACGCCAGGCCACCAGCACGCCTATCTTTTCCGTATCGCTCATAACGCGGGCATGAATGTAACCCACGTTGTTCCTGTTGTAATAGGAAAAGGATAATTCCTGCAGGTGCGAGAAGGCCGCATTCCTGAGGTCCCGGTTCACGCTCATCTCCGTCTTGCCGCAGAGGTAGGTGGTGGCGAAATTGTCCAGCATGTAGACTACCAGCAGTCCCACGTAGAGCGCGATAAATACACCCAGACCATCCAGCGTGTTATCCGCCACAAAATGGTCCAGGGCATAACGGTTGAAGAGCGGCGACAGCGCATCAAAGATGCTGGCAGTCATGCCGAGACTCACCATCAGGATTATCCCCGGTATGTATTTTTTTATATAAGGCAACAGCTTCGGTATCCCGAAAAACGGCAGGGATACGTATTCTTCTTCTTTCACAGTGCTCCCTCCGTCTGAATGTCGTAGATCCGCTTGTACATGCCGCCGGCTGACAGCAGCTCCTCATGGCTGCCCTGCTCCCGGATACGGCCGCGGTCCATAACGATGATATTGTCTGCTTTCATAAGTGTCGATATACGGTGTGAGATCAGTATCACGGTACTTTCGCCCGTGCCGCTCTTAAGACGCTGTCTGATCAGGGCATCCGTCTCCATATCCACAGCGGAAAGGGAATCGTCAAAGATCATGATCTCCCTGCCGCTTAGGAGTACCTGTGCTATGGCGGTGCGCTGCTTCTGACCGCCGGAAAGAGTCACGCCCCTCTCGCCCACGGGTGTCTCAAGGCCTTCGGTGAAGCGGTCCACAGTTTCCTCCAGAGCCGCGGTGTGCAGCGCTGCCCGTATCTCTTCATCGCTCACTTCAGGAGCCGCCATGCAGAGATTTTCCTTAAGTGTTCCGGAGAAGAGATAGGGTTCCTGTAAGACCAGACCTATACGGCTCCGGAGCTCCAGGCGGTCCATGTCCTTTATGTCCTTTCCGCCAAGGCTTATGGAGCCTTTCGTGGGCTCATATAATCTGTCCAATAAACTTACCAGTGTACTTTTACCCGAACCGGTGCCGCCAAGTATGCCGAGAGTGGAACCGGCAGGGACCGTAAAGCTCACGTCTTTCAATACTTCGGGACCGTCGCCGTAGGCGAAGGAGACGTGGGAGAAGGTGATGGAGGGCGGGGAAACCTTCCGCTCCGCTCGGGATGACAAAGATGACGACTGCTCCGCTCTTTCTTCTTCCGGTTCCGAATTCATGATCATGCATATACGGTCGAGGGAGACACCGGCCTTGCTCATATCCGAGATGACGCGGCCCAGCTCCCTGACGGGCCAGATCAGCATGCCGTTATAGGAGACAAAGGCGATGTAGCCGCCGGGACTCAGCGTTCCCTTAACGCAGGCCACTGCTCCCAGCACCGTCACAAGCAGCATCTGAAGACCGGTGATGAGGTCGTTGGAGCACCAGAACGCGGAAAGCCAGGCCATGAGCTTCACCCACAGCTTTGTATAATCCGCATTCCTGCTCTCGAAACGCTCCTTCTCGTAAAGCTCGCGTCCGAAGGCCCGCACCACTCTTACGCCGGTAAGGTTCTCCTGCGCCATGGCCGAGAGCCTTCCCTCTTCCTCATCCGCATGCTTAAAGGCGCCTGCTATCTTAAAGTGGAAAAACACGGAATAGAGCACCACCACAGGGATGAAGATGCCTGAGATCAGGGCCAGCTTAAGGTCGATACCCGCCATAAAATACATAGCCATGACTATCAGCAGCGCTATGCGGAACATGTTGGTCATCTGGTCCGACATGAAGTTCTTCACTGTCTCCACATCTGAGGTACAGCGCTGTATTATGTCGCCCGTATGGTTCTGCTCGTGCCATGAAACCGGCAGCTTCATGATATGCGCGAAGAGATGCTCACGCATGCGGCGTATCAGCTTCTGGGCTGCACGGGCATTCAGTATCCTGGCCAGATATCTGAACACTGCAGCGAGCAGGCCCACGATAGCGACCATCAGCGCAACGTAAAACAGATCATGCCGGAGTGCTTCCATGCCGTCGAAGATCCTGATGAAGACCTTTCCGGCAGCATCCACCTTCTGATCCCCCAGGACCAGGTCCACGGTATACTGCACGATCTTTGGCTCAACCATGTCAAGAAGGGCTGCCAGCACCGCCGCCAGCATCCCTCCGAAAAACAGGGCTTTGCTCCCTCTGATAAAATACAGACTCATGCCGAAACGGCTGAATTCCTTTTTCTTCATCAACTCACCGGCTGTACATATGCCAGCCTTCCGAATCCTTTGTAAGCACAACCTTCGCATCCGTCAGGTCGCTTATATCTATCGCAGGAAACTCCTGCTTCTCGTCTTTGACTCCCGTTACCACCGAAAGCTTAAGCCCCGGCGCGTTTGAAATGAGCTTAAGTCCCTCGTCGGTGCAGCTCAGCACTCCGCCGTCCTTAAGCTTCCCCTCTGTCAGCAGCTCCCTTCCCGGATACAGCTCCGAATTAAAGGAAACCGTGACGCTGTCCAGATCCAGCCCCGTCTCGTTGATCAGGCGCAGGCTCACACTCTGCTCAAGCAGCTGGTCAACGGTCATCGATTCCTGCTCCTCCGCGCTGCCCTCATCCGCATTTTCACGGTTTTCGCCGTATAATTCCAGCGCAGCAGGCTTTCTCTCTCCGGCAGGAGTGTCACCGGCTGTGGGCGTATCCTCCTGTGCGGCCGTCTGTTCCTGTTCAGTGGCCGGTGTAAGGGTCACCACCTGAGGCTCCTTTTCCTTTCCGCAGGCGGTAAGGAGGAGGAGGGATGTTATGATAATTTTTGATATGGTTTTCTTCATTAATGCATTTCCTTATAAGATCCCTCGACTTCGCTCGGGTAGTGTCAAGTCTGACACTACTTTTTTGTTTCTAAATCCTTTATTTTCGGGAGGTTCAAATAAAATGAGCATTGACCTCCCTTTTTGGTATAATGTCAACGACCAAGAAGACACCCCAGAAAGGAGCCAATGCTCATGAGCATTATACTTTATTTACTTCAGTTAATTCAACTACTCTATCAGCAAAATATCTGGCTGATAAATTTTATCTGTAAGTACATTCCTATCAAGCAGTGGGCTTTTGATGACTCCCACTCTCCGAAGTACCAGAAGTTCAAAATTGATAAGCTCCCTCTGATCCTTCATGTGGAGCCCTGGGACTACCGCGACTTTATGAAGTACCTTGAGTGGCGATATAAGGACGATTACAAGCCTATAAAACCAGTCCGTCGCCGCGGTGAATGTGATATCCCAGACGACTGCAAATGCCCCAGATGCAACGCTCCCAAAATATATCTTTATAAGAACAATGGTTCCAAAGGACAGCTCCTATGCAAAGTATGCCAGAATACCTTTTTCCAGGAATCGACGGAGGTATCACGTCTAAAGCTGCGGTGCCCTTACTGCATGCATGCCCTTACTCCAAAGAAAGACCGAAAGCACTTCATTGTTCACAAATGCATCAACCCGAAATGCTCTTACTATCTCCACAACCTTAAAAAGGTTGACAAGAAAGATCTTGAAGAAGACTACGGCAAGAACAAGTACAAACTGCACTATATCTACCGTGAATTCACGATAGATTTCTTCAAGATGGACATCACCACCCTGCCGAAGAATGCATCTTCTTTGAAGTTCACAAAGAACAATGCCTACATCATGTCGCTTTGTCTTTCCTACCGGGTCAACCTGGGGTTGTCACTCCGTAAAACGGCTCAAGCCCTGAAAGACATTCATAACATCTCCATATCCCACCAGATGGTCGCAAACTACTGCAAGACTGCCGCTCTCTGTATAAAGCCGTTTGTTGATACCTATCCTTACGAAAAGGATCCTGATCACCTTGCAATGACGGCTGACGAAACCTATATCAAAGTCCGTGGGATCAAAGGGTACATCTGGTTTATAATGAACGCTGCAACCCGTGTTATCATCGGGTATCAGGTATCAGACAACCGTGGTGTAGGACCTTGTATCATGGCAATGCGCATGGCGTTCCAGCACCTTAAAGAACTTCCCAAAAACTTCAGGTTCATCGCCGATGGCTACAGCGCATACCCTCTTGCCGCCCAGCAGTTCTTTGTGCAGTTCAAAGAAAAGTTTAAGTTTAACATCACACAGGTCATCGGTCTTACAAACGATGACGAAGTATCAAAAGAGTTCCGTCCATACAAGCAGATGATAGAGCGATTAAACCGCACTTATAAGGCTTCCTACCGTCCGACGAACGGCTTTGATAACTATGATGGTGCTAACTATGATCTCGCTCTCTGGGTTGCTTATTACAACTTCCTGCGACCTCACAGACACAATGGATACAAACCATTGGTCGAAGATGATCTCATCAAAAACGGCGAGAACATGCCGGGTAAATGGCAGCTTATGATCTTCCTCGGACAACAGACGATCCTTAAAATGCAACAACAGGCTTCCGCATGATCACGGAGCGGAACCGTTGTCAAGGGAACCGTGGAATACCGGAACCGGCTCGGCCGGTGAGGATATGCCGCGAAAGTCCCTTGACATAAGGTTCACGGATTATCCTGTCTGTTTGGAAAGGTGCTAAGCGCCTTTCCCTGCTTCCGGCGAGGACGGGTGCGGGCAGAGCCCGCAAATCGGGTCAAGGGACGAGTCCCTTGCGGGTTCTTAGGGCAGCGCCCTAAGCCCTCGGGGAGCCTATCGCACGCGATCACCTACAACTTAATATTTTCTGTATATCAGGTGCCGCTTTGAGCTGGGGTGGGACCGTTATTTTCGCATGTCCTAAAAAGAAAATGGGGTGGGCGAAAAGCGGCACCGCCCGCTTGACTGTATCTACAGATATTTATTTTTCAAGGTTCAACCGAGCCGATTTTGGGGCCCTGTTTTTTCATACGTCACTTGACACTATCCAGTTTGCATCATCAAACTCATCAATCTCCAGCCAGCTGTAATCCTCTTCGTTCATCATAGTTCCTGCCTCCTTATATCTTTTCACTCTGTGTTTTCTTTGTTCTTTCCTTCTGTGTTACTGCCTTATGTTACTATCCTAAATCTTTATGTGTGTCATAAAAAGGACTCATTTATTTTTCACGCCTTTGGGCTTACTGTTCACCGGCCAGCCAAACAGGCCAACCCGTAACCATTCTTTTGCCACCTCCCAATAAAAAAGCAACAGACCGAAATGATCTGCTGCTCCAATGCTTCATCGTTATGATCGTGAGAACTCTTAAGATCCCGAAAGCTTTTTACGCCGGCTTAACCACAGTATACCGCTGACAAGCAGAGACACTGCAGCCCCGCAGCAATCCGCCGCCCGGATCAGGAGCTGTCCGAAGCCCAATGCCATTTCCCCGCTTGGTATCACTTCATAGGGTATCGCGATAAGCGGAAATACCAGGAACATCATCAAGCCGTAAATGACCGAGCCTGCACAGGCAACAGCAGGCAGCTCCGCCGCGTCATACCAGCCTCCCGCCTTATCTGCCACAACAAAAAGTATATCGGTCAGGATAACCGCCGCCGGACCGGCCAGCATCATCCCGAGAGCCATGCCTGTATTTCTCAACTCTATGAACCTGTACACAGCAATCTGCAAAACATAACTCACGGTCAGCTTCAGCAAGGTGACCGGGATGATCCCCGCGGAATAACGTATTGCCTTCTTCAATCCACTTTCCTCCCGTCAGACCCTCACCGCTTTATCGGCCGGGCCGCTCTTTCCTGTTTCCTTTGTTCTGTCAACGTTATATCACTCATTTTCAGCCAAATCAAGTTTCGACGACCGCCACTAGCAGATATTTCATGTCCCCAGCTCACCTCGTTCTTTTCTGTATATGTTTTTTATCGGAAAATCGTGATATAATAACAGGACGCCAAAATGCCGGCCAACCAGGAGGAAATAAAAAAATGAAACTTGCATCAGCATTAACGGAAAGAGCGGATCTGCAGAAGCGGATCTCGGAATTGAGCACCCGTCTCAATAATAACGCGAAAGTCCAGGAAGGCGAAACGCCCTCCGAAGATCCGGGAGAATTAATGGATGAGCTGGATAAGGATCTTAAGCGTCTGGAAGAACTCATGGCGAGGATCAACAGGACGAATAATGCAACAAAGGCGGGTGAGAAGACTCTGACCGACCTTATCGCCAAAAGAGACTGTCTTAAGCAGCGCATAAGTATCCTTCGTGATTTCCTGAACCGCTCAAGCGAAAAAGTGTCCCGGTATACCAAGACTGAGATCCGTATCCTGAGCACGGTATCCGTAGCGGAGCTCCAGAAAGAAGTAGACCGCTATTCGAAGGAGCTCCGTGAAACGGACGAAACGATCCAGAGCCTGAACTGGACAACGGAACTGCTTTGAAATTTGTCGGTAACCGGTCAGCGTGGACATGATCTCCTGCGGTTGAGAATGAACCGCACCTCGGTGGCGCACTCTGAGCAGGTGCCTGGGTTCGACTCCCTGTCATTTACACGGTATGCTCAGTAACGAGACATATGTACTGTGAATGCGTACTTTTACTACCTATTGTCTGCTGACCGGTGAGGGTGGGTTTGGGGATTTTTTATACCGTACAGGCTTATGCCTGTACGGTATTTTATGCATGCGCCGCCTCTCTCATCTTTTCCCTGTGGGCTCTTATCTTATTATGGTTCTTTGTCCTGTTCTTACGGCTCTTCATGGCAAGGTCGCTGTTACCTCTCGCATCATTCCAGCACAGTCCCGGGATATACTCCTCTTCCCTCATTGTATACGTGTAGACATTGAGATCCGTGATCACCAGATCTTCTCCGCCTTCTTTCTTTTCCTGATAGTTCGCTATGCTCACCTGATGCTCTCCCATGCTTATGTAGTACATCAATACAGCCTTGACCAGCGCATCCTTCATACTGGCAGGGGTTGCGTCCGTAGACAGGCTGTATTTTACGTTGTCACTCATGAACTGCTGTACCATACTGTCAAGTTCCGCCGGCATGAATTCCGCAGCGGGTTTACCGTCTATGTAAAAGATATCCAGTATTCCTTAACTGATCCTTAAATCAGTTTCCCGTTCATTTGTTTTCCAGGGGCTTGGCCGTTATCTTAAAGCCTGCCGAACATATCCCCGTATATCCGCTTCCCGCTTTGGGCAGGAGTATCACGGTCGCCTTTCCCTTCTCCACGTTATCGGCATAGATAACCTCGAAAGCCGCCTCGATAGAAGATTGATCGAGCGTTGTACTCTTATCCACCGTAAGCTTAAGCTTTACATCGCCGCCGGCATCGAAACGTATCTCATTACCGGTATATTCCAATTTATTTACGGCTTCCCCGTCCTTAACGAACTGCAGCTTTGCTTTGCTTATATCCTTAAGGCTCTTATCCTCCGTCACATTGTACTGCTGATAAACACTCTTAAAGCTGTAGTTCTTCCCGGCCTTACTATTAACATAAAGCGGGAGCTTCGTGGCACCGTTCACAACCTCGCTGGATTCCGCGTAGTCTATCGTGTAATCTGAGGCAGGCACAAGACAGCCGTCCGCTATCACCATGACCTTAGGCTGGTATTTCCCGAATTTCGTAAAGCGCATATCCCCGCATATGACCCGGATGTTTTCTGCACTTACAGGCGCAGGCTCTATCATAAACGAGCTGTCCCCGGAATAAGCCGCTCCTTTATAATTTCCGAGAAAGCTGATGCTGAATTTTGCACCGGCAGTCACAGAGCCGTTGCTATAGTTGACCTTTTTATTTCCGCTGTAGCCCAGCTTATAGTCCCTGCCTTCCGTAAGAGTATATGTATAAGCTCCTATGGTCGCCTTTACCACGGGCTTCGGACGCACGCCGCCTTTTTTGTAGTAATAACGTTCACCGGCCTTCAGTTCCGCGCTTATCACGGCATCCTTTGCAGGCGTTATCTTAAAGCTCTTTGTCACCTTTCCGCTGTGATCCCCGATGCCGGTCACCGTGAGCTTTACGCTGCCGGCATTCACATTATCCGAATAGGTGACGGCGTAATCCTTATCCTTCGTAAGAGGATTGCCGCTCTTATCCGTGACGATGAGCTCGGAGACATCGAGTTCCTGGGGCTTACCGTTATAGCTTCTGCTGACCTTCCCGACGCTTACGTTTATCCCGCTGCCCTGCATTGCAGTCTTATCCAGGCTCTTCACCTCTTTCGTAATGCTTCCGGTGAAATTGCCGCAGCCGCTTATCAGAAGCTTTCCGTCTTTTTCCTCAAAAGTGTAATCCTTTTTATTTTTCAGCACCGCACCGTTATAAGTGAGCACGGGCTCCGGCTTCTTCCCCTCCTGATACACCGTATTACCGGTAACTGCAGCCGAGATATCCGCCGGCTCAATATAAAACTCCAGGATCAGCTTTTTCGTGTAGCTGCCCTTTCCGCTCACAGTCACCTTTGCGGGCGCGCCCTTTTTGTCAACGTTTTTATTGTTCGAATACTTTACGGTATAATCCACTCCTTCGGTCAGCATCACTCCGTTATGTGTGGCCATCACTGCAGGCTTTACAGACTGGCCCGTATACACAGCCGTATACTTTCCTCCTGAGTTTTTCACGCAGCTGTCATTAAATATAACGCGCATCCCCACTCCGCACTTTATAACAGCTTCCTTCGCCGGAGTGCTTCCCAGCATCAGGCTTCCGTTCTCAATGGAAACTCCCCCGGGAGAAGCGATCTCACAAGCCTGAAGGACTATGCCTCCTCCGAAGCCTCTCACCACGCCTGTATCGCTCTTCAGGCTCATATCCATACCGTCGATGGTAAGGCTTCCGCCCTCTCCTTCGATGCAGTATCCCGTATCTGTCACCAGACTTAAAGAAGCGCAGCCCGTGATAACAAGATCCTTCTGTGCCTTTATCAGGCTGCAGCCCTTGCCTTCAAAGGATGAAGGCGAGAGCACGTTCAGTGTCAGGCCGTCAATGCTGCTCTCGATAATGGTCTTGTCTGATTTGACGGCGCCCGCAGCGGTGATGATGCTCTTGCCGTTAAAGGAGAATACACCGTCTCCGAGTATATCTTCCATATTGTCCGTATCCACCTTTACCCCGCAGACAGTGAGCGGATATTCCTGCCCGTATACCGATACGGTGCAGCTGCTCTCCAGACCGCCTGCGGATGCCGTGATGACAGCTTTCGAACCGTATGCAGCATTTTTATCGATCGTGACGATACCGTCCTTTACGGCTGCAACAGATGGGGTGCTGCTGCTCCAGCCTACGGTGGCCTGGGCATTTGAAGGAGTGAGCTGCGCTATCAGCTCGTAGCTCATTCCCCGCCTTCCTTCTATCGAGCTCTGGGAGAGTGCTAGCCCCTCCAAGGCCACGCCGCTCACCATAATGGTAAAACTGCCTATACGCTTTCCGTCAAGATAAAAGCCGTAAGCATAGCTTCCCGGAAGAACCTCTCCGGCATCGATATCCATGGTGAAGTCCGCGTTCAGTGTTACTGCCGGCGAGCTGCCCTCCTGCTCCGGCCTAACGCTCACGGCGCTTATGTCATTTGCCGCCACAGGGCTTTTCTGAAGTCCTATCCCTGAAAGCTTCTGCGCAGGCGCCACATAAATATCACTCGCCGTTACAAAAAGGCTCTCCGGGCTTATCCTGCCCTCGCTGTCGCCCACGTACAGATACACGGAGCAGTGCTTTGTGTTGGCGCCCATATATCGCTCTGCGGAGATGTTCAGCGAACCGCCTGACAGCTCGATATCCTTTTTAATGCTGAGGTAAACTGTCCTGTAATAGTTAGCGTCTCCTATCGGAATGGAGCATTCCTTATTTACGAAGAAATCACCGTAGTCCGTGGATGAAGAGGAACCGTTTATGAGCCAGCTGTCGCCCTTTATTCCTTCAAAGGCATTGTCCGCAGCCGCCGGCAGCGCGCGTACGTCTATCTTTATCACGGAACCGGCAGCACAGCTGTAAGTATCAGCCGCCCCGGCATATGAAAGATGGGATTTTCCATCCGCGTCGCTGATCTCAAGCTCAATATCCTGCAGCGCTTCCGATTCACCGCAGTAACAGCCGTTCCATGCGGTCACCCAGCCCGCATAGCTGCTTTCAGTCTCCCGGATGCGCGTATAAACATAATTCATGCAGTCCGGCGTATATGCAGGTTCGAAAGCCCCGTCCGCTTCCGGTCTGAAGGATTTTTCCCAGGCAGTCTTCTGGATAGCAGCCTGTTTGCTCGTATAGATTATATATTCCTGATCCGCCTTTGCGTTCGTGATGACCAGCTTCCCGCCGTCATAGTTCAGGATCGGCGCCGCGGGAGTGTTCCCGTTTATCCGCTTTGCTGCAGTCACGGCCGGACTTGTGACTTTCCCGGTCCAGCCGGAGATATACACGCTCACCCTTATGGGGCAGCCTGCCTCTTCTCCGCTCACCACATGACCGTCCCATACAGACTCCCCGCTCGCGCTCACTATCCATTTTCCGTCTTTGTAATATTCCCAGTCGGCAAAAAGACCGTTCCTCTTATCGGGATCGGAAATGATGCTGTCCAGCGTTCCTCCGCTGATCTTCGGAATGCAGGTCTTACCGGGAACCGGATCTTCTATCGTCACGTCTCCGGTGAGCGCCAGTCTCCCGCTGTAGACATATTGCGCCGTCTTTCCGGAACTGTCTTTTACCACCTTGTCCTTTACATATGCTCCTACGGGAGATATGAAGCTTAAGCCCGGCGAAAGTTCTATGATGCTGTTGTCACAGTATATAGCGGCTTTGGGACCCTCTGCAGTGATATATTCGGAGCTGAGAAATACACCTCTCTTCGACCATATGCCGTACCCCTTGCTGCTGCTGGTGGCCTTTGCACAGGTGTCGGCCTTAAGATAGAGGTGGCCGCCCGTATTACCGCTGTCACCCCTTGCATAGATACCGTAATTCTCACCTCTGATATCCTTGCAGGGTTTGATAATGTAAATATCACCCGACTGCGAATATACCGCATCGGTGCCGTCCGCCACCAGCTCGCCTTTCACTATCAGATCAAGGCCTGCTCCTATGCCGAAACGCCAGTCAGCGGTGAAGTCATATCCTCCGGAGGCTACGACCGATGCATCCTCCCAGATGCGTATATTAGAGCTTGAGATTATCGCCCCCGTCTGTGTACAGTTCGAAACAAACTCGCCGTATACATCGATATCGC
Source organism: Lachnospiraceae bacterium (assembly GCA_017518185.1). GTDB lineage: Bacteria > Bacillota > Clostridia > Lachnospirales > Lachnospiraceae > NK4A136. The sequence continues at coordinate 2,154 of JAFWWB010000014.1, read as the reverse complement.
CGTTAGACCATAAGCCACCGCCCGAGTAGATACTGAGCTTCGCTCCCTTCTCGATCAGCAGGTCATAACTCGTAAACATCGCGAACTGCTCTGTAGACTTGGAATTCAGTGTGACATCTGCCCCTTCTCCCAGCTGCATATATCTGAAACCGATGCCGTTGACATCGCTGACGTTGTTATTCACGGTAAGCTTCCCGCTGCCCTCTACACGCAGGCTGCATTCGCCGTACAGTCCCGTCAGATACAGATCGGTATCCATCACAAGGACACTGTCCTCCTCGAACCAGAGCGTCTCTCCGTTTTTGAATTCACTTGCCTTCCTGCGCGGGACAAGACTGAAGTCCGGCGCTTCCTCTCCGCCGTCAGCTGCTATATCGCAGACAGGGATCTCCATGGTGGCCTCTTCATCCTCCGCAAGCGCAAAACATACTCCGCCGTATTCTCTGTCATCCCGAGCGGAGCGAAGCGTAGTCGAGGGATCTTTCTCTTCCCCCTTTTCTATGTCATCCCGAGGGTCGCTGTCGTCAGACTCTTCTTTGTCATCCCGAGGGTCGCAGTCGTCAGGCTGCGCAGTCGAGGGATCCTCTCCCTCCTCTTCAGCCTCCTCTGCCTCTTCGACATCCATGTCCTCCCAATCAACACAGTCGTCCTCTTCCATGTCATCCCGAGCGGAGCGTAGCGGAGTCGAGGGATCCTCTCCCTCGTCTTCTTCCGCTGCCCCCTCTATGTCCTCCCGAGGGTCGCAGCCGCCCCCCTCTATGTCATCCCGAGCGGAGCAGTCGTCAGACTGCGCAGTCGAGGGATCCTTCTCTTCCCCATCTTCCTCTTCACCCTCTTCTTCCTCCTTCGCAAACACCCTCACCGGCGTCATCCCGGCCACTTCTCCGAAAGCCAGCACTCCCGCCAGTACAATCACTCCTATACGCTTTACGACACTATTTCTTCTCTTCATGTATCCCTCCATCATCTGCTATATCCACTCTGTCAACAAGATCGCAGTTTGACACGGTCCCCTTAGCCCAGGGACTGCCCACATCACACCTGCCGTGATGATACGCTTCTCTTTTTATCCCGGTCTCAATCTCTTCATCGAATCCAACAGTCAGACGGCTTACCCCATTCTTCATCTTGCCTTCTATCATATCGATCAGCTCATCAACTTCCATAATCATTCCTTCTCTTTCCTTTTTCGTTATTCACCTACGTAATGACACAATTGCATTTTATGGACGAATATTCAAGATAGTATTGCGTTTTTAGGACGAATAATGCGTCCGCCTTTTCATCTGTTTAAGCATTCTTCTGCATAGCTCATGATCATATCCTGAAGTTCTTCGTCCATATATTCATACTCATCCGGTATGTTCATCGTAATGACCGTTTTCCCTGCGATCTCATCGGAATAACTATCCTTAAGCCTGCGAAGATGTTTCTTCTCAAAGCAGAATATCATATCTGCCCAACCTATGATCCCCGGAGTTATCTTCACTCTTGAATTCTTCTCAGTGCCGGCAGATCGGACATTATGTCCGTTATAGCCGTCAAGTATCTTTTCAGCTGTAAGACTCCTTCGTTTATTCTGACTGCATACAAACAGGATATTCATACCGGCATAGCCTCATTCATTTCATCCAAAACAACCACCTCCATTATACCTATCAAAGCTCCCTTATGCATTTAATCGCTATGTTTTAATGACTCGTTCTTACATAACAACACCAATAGTTTCAAATCTTTCAGTAATCCAGGGAATTAATTCCACAAGCTTGGGTATATCCGTTGGATTTTGCGTATAACCATTCAAATGGACCATGTGCCTCATCAGATTATGTCAACATAGGTCTAAAAGTTTTTTCGGACATTTTTCAGGATGGCGGAGTTTAAGCTAAGCATACCCACATTCATTCTGTCACAACAATACTCATCACAACGAAATCCTCATACAGGTTTCAATCCACTTTTTCTGATATCGTCTAATTCGTCTGCATTCAAGCAGCCACATTGATACAACCGTAGATATTCCTTTGATACATCCGAATCAAAAATCAGAACATCATGAGCGGTTTCAAACGCATCTACAAGTTCTTCAATACTTCCATTGAAAAACTCCCCCAGCCCCCAGACATCTTCACCAATCTCAAGAATAGTGACTCC
>JAFWWB010000013.1 GCA_017518185.1 Lachnospiraceae bacterium | reverse complement strand
TATAAGCAAGCTTATAAAGCCTGCAGGGATAAAGGTAACAAGGATCGCCAGCGGTGTGCCCGTGGGCGGCGATCTTGAATATATCGACGAGGTCACGCTGCTAAGGGCACTGGACGGACGGACCGAGCTTTAAGGAGGAAGAAATGGGAGTAAGCAGGGAGTTTTTCGGAACAACCAGAGGCGGTGAGCAGGTGGACTGCTACATCATCAGCAACAAGAACGGCATGCGCGCGGAGGTCATAACCTACGGAGCCATACTCAAGAGCCTGTATGTGCCTGACAAAAAAGGAAAGACCGCGGATGTGGTGCTGGGCTACGACAAGCTTTGGATGTACTTCAAGAACGGCAGCTTTTTCGGAGCTACCGTGGGCCCCATCGCGAACCGTACAAAGGGCGGTACCTATAAGCTGGACGGAAAGAAGGTGAGCCTTCCCGTAAATGACCGGGGAGCAAATAACCTCCACTCCGACCATGACATAGGCTTTCACAAGAGACTGTGGAAGGCTGAGGTCGTTAAGAACGGCGTGAAGCTCTCGCTTAAGAAAAAGAACGGAGAGATGGGACATCCCGGAAACATGGATGTCAGCGTGACTTACACCCTTACCGATAAGAACGAACTCAAGATAGATTATCGGGCAAGCTCCGATAAGAAGACTGCCATCAACATGACCAACCATACCTATTTCAACCTGCAGGGAGCGGAGAGCGCATCCATGCTGGATACGGTGCTCACCATCAATGCCGACCGTTATACCGAGGTGGATAAGCAGGCCATCCCTACGGGACAGCTTGTGCCGGTAAAGGGCACTCCCATGGACTTCACAAAGCCCAAGAAGATAGGGAAGGATATCGATAAGAAAGAGTATGAGCAGATAAAGCTGGCCGGAGGTTTCGACCACAACTACTGCATCAGCGGCTACAACGGAAAGAAGAAGCTGATCGCGGAGGCTTCAGATGCGAAGAGCGGCCGCAGTATGAAGGTCTACACAGATCTTCCCGGTGTGCAGTTCTATTCGGGAAATTTCATCGGAAAGAATAAGGGCAAGGGCGGTAATCCCAATGTTCCCAGAAAGGGCTTCTGCCTTGAGACCCAGTATTATCCCGATGCCATGAACCACGAGGATTTTCCCCAGCCCGTATTCGGACCCGGGAAGGATTTCGTGAGCACGACCATATATCAGTTCGAGTGGTGATGAGCACGGAATGAAAGCGCTTGATGAAGTCCGGAAGCAGGAACAGAGAGAAGAGCTTGACCGGGCGAAATTCAGGAAAAGAAGATACAGGCTTAAGGCTAAACGTCTTGCCACTGCGGCAATAATTGTACTGGCGGTCCTGGTGACGGCATTTATAATGCTCCGTGCCTGGAAGAACCGTTCCTATACGGAAATGGTGGAGCTGACGAAGGCGGAGTGGTCCCTGCCGGAGAGGGCCAGGGTCATACCCTACGGCAGTGATTTCATAACCTACAGCGCCGACGGCATTCACTGCAGCAATTCCCTCGGCGATGATGTATGGAGTCTTTCCTACATCATGCAGGAGCCGGAGGTGAAGGTCAACGGCAATTATGTGGCAGTGGCTGACAGAGGCGGCCGTACCATCTATGTATGCGATAAGAGCGGCAAAGTGGGGGAGATCTCAACCGGCAGCCCTGTGCAGGATATCTGTGTTTCCGCAGGGGGCGTGGTCGCAGCCGTGCTTGACGAGAGCAGCGTGACTCCCGTCTGCCTGTATTATCATGACGGAACCCGTATATCCTATTTCAGGACCACCATGTCCAGGAGCGGCTATCCCGCAGCCATAGGCATATCCCCCGACGGTAAGCTGGTGGGTGTATCCTATTTCTATACCGACAACGGGCATATCACCTCAAAGCTGGCCTTCTATAATTTCGGGGAAGTGGGAAAGAACGAAGCCGATAATCTGGTGAGCGGATACGACTATCAGTCCGAGATAGTGCCTATGGTGGAATTCATGGATGATGAGGCTGCCTTCGCGGTAGCCAACGACAGGCTTATGTTCTACAGCGGTTCCCAGAGACCCGTCAATACCGCCAATATAATGCTCAGGGAAGAGATAAGGTCCGTTTATTACGGTAAGGAATACGTGGGACTGGTTTACTATGACAGGAGCGGTGAGGGGCGCTACAGGCTCGACGTATACAACCGTAAGGGGGAGCAGGAGAGCAGCATCATCCTGGATATGGAATACAGTGATATAGTATTCACAGGCGACCGCATACTGGTCTACAATGCCTCGGGCTGCGTGATATACACGGCGAAGGGTATAAAGCGTTATGAGGGCAGCTTCAGCGAGCCCGTCTATCTGTGCATGCCTACTGCTTCAGAACTGAAATATGTGCTGGTAACAGGTGACGGGATAAGCTCTGTACAGCTCAGATAAAGGTTTTCAAAACTTTTTTGAAAATTCTGAAAAAAAGTGTTGACATCGAAAAACAAAAGTGGTAGATTATCCAAGTCGCCCGAAAACAGGCGACACAACAACCTTGATAACTGAACATCTATCCAACCCCGAAGAAATTCTAAAAGAGAATAATTCGGAACGAAGTAGATCTATGGATTTTTAGCCAGTTTTAACTGGCTGGGAATACAAACT
>JAFWWB010000012.1 GCA_017518185.1 Lachnospiraceae bacterium | reverse complement strand
TGGTGCTCTCCGCGGTGGCGGCCATAGTGCTGATGGTTCCGGTCATACTGCTGGGAACCGTGATGCTGGGCGTGTTATACCGCTATGTGATCTATCCGCTCACGGATATAGAATATGAATACCTGTACTGCGACAGGCAGCTGACGGTCTCAAAGATAATGGCGAAGGAAAAGAGAAAGGATCTTGAGACCTTTGAGCTTGAGAAGGTGGAGCTCCTGACACCGGCCAATTCCTACAGACTGGCCGATGTGAACAACAGGGAGCTTAAGGTCACGGATTACTGGAGCCTGAGCACGGCGGAAGGCCATGTGCCCTATGCCATGATCTATGAAGGAAACCGCAAAATTCTGCTTGACTTGCCCACGGATTTTGTTAAGATAATACAAAACAATGCGCCGAGGAAGGTTTTTACGGACTGAAGAAGCAGTCCGGAGCAGATGAAAGGAGATCAGTATGGGGCAGATCACAGGTGAAGGCATTACTTTTGACGATGTACTACTGGTTCCGGGGTATTCCGAGGTCATACCCAATCAGGTGGATCTCACGACCTGGCTGACGAAGGAGATCAAGCTCAACATCCCCATGATGAGTGCCGGAATGGATACGGTCACCGAGCACAGGATGGCCATCGCCATGGCAAGACAGGGCGGCATAGGCATCATCCATAAGAACATGAGCATCGAGGGACAGGCGGACGAAGTGGACAAGGTGAAGCGTTCCGAGAACGGCGTTATCACCGATCCGTTTTCACTTTCTCCCGACCACACCCTGGCGGATGCGGACGCCCTCATGGGCAAGTACAGGATAAGCGGCGTGCCCATCACCGAAGGCCGCAAGCTTGTAGGCATCATAACTAACAGAGATCTTAAGTTCGAAACAGATTTTACCAAGAAGATAAGAGAATCAATGACCAGCGAGAACCTGGTCACGGCAAAGGAGGGCATCACACTGGATGAGGCAAAGGAGATACTTGCCCGTTCACGTAAGGAAAAGCTCCCCATTGTTGACGACGATTATTCCCTTAAGGGACTCATAACCATAAAGGATATAGAGAAGGCCATCAAGTATCCGCTGGCTGCCAAGGATAAGCAGGGGAGACTGCTCTGCGGCGCGGCTGTGGGCATCACGGCAAACGTGCTGGATCGTGTCGCCGAGCTGGTAAAGGCAGGAGTGGATGTGGTAGTTCTGGATTCGGCGCACGGACATTCAAAGAACGTTATCAACTGCGTGAAGATGGTGAAGGAGAAGTATCCAGAGCTTCAGCTCATCGCAGGCAACGTTGCTACCGGAGATGCCACAAAGGCTCTTATAGAGGCAGGAGTCGATGCGGTCAAGGTTGGTATCGGTCCCGGTTCCATCTGTACCACACGTATAGTGGCCGGCATAGGCGTTCCCCAGATAAGCGCTATCATGGACTGCTATGCCGTAGCGAAGGAAAAGAACATCCCTATCATCGCCGACGGAGGTATCAAGTATTCCGGTGACCTTACCAAGGCCATCGCCGCAGGCGGAAGCGTCTGTATGATGGGTTCCATATTCGCAGGCTGCGATGAGAGCCCCGGAACCTTCGAGCTCTTCCAGGGAAGAAAGTACAAGGTATACAGAGGCATGGGCTCCATCTCCGCGATGGAGAACGGCAGCAAGGACAGATATTTCCAGGAAAATGCCAAGAAGCTGGTCCCCGAAGGCGTGGAAGGCCGCGTGGCATACAAGGGTACTGTTGAGGATACGGTGTTCCAGCTCATGGGCGGACTTAAGTCCGGTATGGGTTACTGCGGCGCCGCTGATATAAAGACTCTTCAGGAGACGGGGCGGTTCATCAAGATCTCCGCCGCATCCCTTAAGGAGAGCCATCCTCATGATATACAGATTACTAAGGAAGCACCTAACTACAGCGTAGATGATGACTGAAAAAATAGCCTGAGGGCTTAACCTTTGAAAGGGGGGATGTAGCAATGAAGCACATTCTGGTTGTGGATGAGGACAGGACGAGTCTTGAGGTGGTAAAGAACACACTCGGTTCATCCTATAAGGTCACGGAGCTGGTCACCGGCCCCCAGGTTCTGCAGTTTCTGCAGAATACTATCCCCGACCTGATACTCATGGAAGTAAAGCTCACCGTTATGGACGGATTTGAGCTCATCAACCGTGTGCGTACCAATGAGCACACCAAGATGATCCCCATACTCTGCATGTCGGCAAAGGATGTGGAGATGGAGGAGCGGTGCCTCAGGGTTGCTGCCGGCTTTATCGCAAAGCCCTTCATTCCCAGCGCCATGCTGACGAAGGTTAACGAGATACTCTCCAGTGTTGAGCAGCAGCGCAGCCTGGGCGGCATGATGCAGGGAAATCCGGCATTCGGCGATGAGTCACAGAGAGATGCGCTGACGGGTCTCTGGAACTGGAACACTGCAGCCCAGATGATAGACCAGAGGCTTAATTCCGGCATGATAGGAGCTCTGTTCATGCTGGATATCGATAACTACAAGTCCTTCAATGATGTATACGGCTCCGAGTCCGGCGACCAGACCATGAGGCTGCTGGCACAGACCATGATGGATTTCTCCGACGGAGACGATATCATCTGCCGTGTCTCCGGAGATGTGTTCATGGCCTTCATAAACGGCGTTACCGGAAGAGACACTCTGGCACAGAAGGCTTCTTCCATGATCTCCGACTTTACCTGGAAGCTGAGGGAGGGACGTTTCGATGCCAATACCTCAGTGTCAATAGGTATAGCCATAGCACCCCAGGATGCAAGGGATTTCGTGCATCTGTATTCCATGGCTGACAAGGCTCTGTACTTCGTAAAGGAAAGCGGCAAGCACGATTACCACTTCTATTCGACTCCCATTGACGGAGACGAGGTTACCGAGAAGCTCTGGGATCTGCAGGTGAACTTCTCCAGCGCCATCCAGGACAAGGGCGCATATCTGCTGGATATCAGAGGCTTCAAGTATGTTTACAACTTCCTTCACAGAAGGGCGGAGAGAGGTTCCATCCAGGCCAGGATGGTGCTCTTTACACTGGCTCCCGAAAGAGGCTATCTGCCCAAGAAGGATGAGATGGATACCGCAGTGGAGAGGCTGGATCAGGCGCTTTACTCCACGCTGAGGAGAGGAGATATCTCCACCAGGTATTCCGGAAGGCAGGTGCTCTGCATACTGCTGGATATCACTGCTGAAGCCTGCGCAACTGTTGTACAGAGAGTGGCTGTGAACTATGAGAAGATGGATCCTAAGGGAAGGATACATCTGCTGTACGAGACCGTGGAGCTTGGCGCGGATATACTGAACCGTCCCGAGTGATGCACGGATAAAGCTGAAAGACTTATGTGATCAGCACCCGGAAGGGTGCTGATCGTTGCGTTGAACGAAACAATAAAGGATGAGTGGTACACTGCATATGGCAGGAGTTTTCAAACGGACGGAAAAAAAATATCTGCTGGACCCGGAGAAAAAGAAGGAGTTCCTGAACAGTCTCGGGGACAGGGCTGTGCCGGATATCTACGGCGCTTATACCATAAGCAACATATATCTTGATACCGAAGATAACGAACTGATAAGGAATTCCCTGGACAAGCCGGTGTACAAGGAGAAGCTGCGTCTCCGTTCCTACCTTACACCCAAGGCGGAGGATACGGTATTCCTGGAGATGAAGAAGAAATGGCTGGGAACCGTCTACAAGAGGAGAGTTGAGCTGAGCTACGGCGAGGCAACGGCTTATCTGGAGAAGGAAATTTACCCGGAAGCTCGGGACTGCCAGATCCTCCGGGAGATCGACTATATGATAAAATATTACAGGCTCAGGCCCGACACCTTTATGGCTTATGACAGAAGGGCTTATGTGGTGAAGGAGGATGAGGATATACGCTTTACCATAGATGAGCGGATCAGGAGCCGGAAGACGGAGCTTAAGCTGGATAAGGGAGATGCGGGCAGGGAGCTGCTCCCGTCCGGGATGGCTCTTCTGGAGATAAAGGCGCCCGGGGCGCTGCCCTTGTGGTTTACGGACATACTTTCGGAGCTGAAGATCTATTCCGGATCCTTTTCCAAATACGGGAAGTCATATCTGAGGGATGTAGAGGAAAGGTTGCTTGTGGAATCCGCGATGGGAGAAAAAGGGAGCGCGGTCGCATGATATGGAGGAACTTATGTTTACCAGCTATCTGACTAATGCAGCGGGACAACTGACAACACAGGGGGCCCTGATAAGCCTTGCGGCATCCATGATATGCGGTCTGGTCATAGCGCTGCTCTATATGTACCGGTCGGAATACAACAGCCATTTTGTTGTGGCGCTGGTGATACTGCCGGCTCTGGTGCAGGTGGTGATCACGGTGGTCAACGGAAATCTGGGGGCCTCGGTGGCTGTCATGGGAGCGTTCTCACTGGTGCGTTTCCGCTCTGCGCCGGGCTCATCGAAGGATATAACCACCATATTCTTTGCAATGGCAGTGGGCCTGGCCAACGGTATGGGCTATGTGGTCTACAGTGCCACGGTGGTGCTGGTGGTGGGACTGGTATATTTCCTGCTGGTGAGCTGCGGTTTCGGGACAAGGGGCGGCAGGGAAAGGCATCTGAAGATACTCATCCCCGAGAGCCTGGATTATACCACGGTCTTTAACGACCTTTTTGAGGAGTATCTGAACCGTCAGGAGCTTATAAAGGTCAAGACCACGGATCTGGGGAGCGTGTTTGAACTGAATTACACTATCGTGATGAAGGACAGCTCGAAGGAGAAGGAATTCATAGACGCCATCAGGGTCAGGAACGGAAATCTTACCATAACCTGCGGGCGGCCGGTGAACAGGGTTGTCGAAGAGATCTAAGGATTTCGGGGGGCTTTTTCAGCCCCCTTTTTGATTGCTTTTACGGGCCGTTTGTGGTAATATTTTACAGATAGTGTGTATTTGGAGGAACCGGTATGGAGAGTACGGAAAACAGGATCGGGCAGCTGGTAGAAGCCATGCTTTCCGATTATGAGGGCGGAAAGGATATAGACAGAGTCCTGTCCTTTGACCAGCCCGATAAAGCCGTTGTGGTGGATATGCTGGACAAGCTCCAGCATCTTGTGTTTCCCGGCTATTTCAGGAACCGTGGGATGAAGGTTTACACGGTACGCAACGACACTACCATGCTGATAGAGGATGTGCTCTATTATCTGCAGAAGCAGCTGCTGATAGTTCTGGGATACAGGAATGATATGAAGGAAGCCTCCGATGAGCAGCTGAGGAGCTGCGCTGAGGAGACTGCCTTTGCGTTCATGGAAAAGCTCCCGAAGATCAGGGAATTCATAGAAACCGATGTGCAGGCCTTTTTCGACGGGGATCCCGCGGCATTCTACAAGGATGAGATCATCTTCTGCTATCCCGGGCTTTATGCCATCTTCGTAAACCGGATAGCCCACGAGCTGTATCTGCTGAACGTGCCCATGATCCCCCGTATCATGACGGAGCACGCACATTCCCTTACGGGTATAGACATAAATCCCGGCGCCACCATAGGAAAGTATTTCTTTATCGATCATGGTACGGGCATAGTAGTGGGCGAGACCACGGTGATCGGAAACAATGTGAAGATCTACCAGGGAGTCACCCTGGGCGCCGCATCCACCAGGGGCGGCAGGAGCCTTAATAACAAAAAGCGCCACCCCACCATTGAGGATGACGTGACCATCTATTCGGGAGCCTCCATACTGGGGGGCGATACCGTTATCGGTAAGGGATGCGTGATAGGGGGCAACTGCTTTATCACGAAGTCCATACCGGCGGGGGCAAAGGTCAGCATACGCAGCCAGGAGCTGCTTTACAAGTATAACGAGAAGAAGGAGATCTGTTCCCAGCTTGATGAGGAGTCCAGCTGGTTCTATGTGATCTGATGGGCGGAAACGGAAGAAAAATCCAACACTGGCAGGTGATGGCCGTGCTGCTGGCATTGTATGATGCCTGTGCGGTCAACCTGTCTTTTTTTCTGGCACTGTGGCTGAGGTTTGACTGCAGGATCTCCGAGATCCCGGCAGACTATCTGATGCCGTATCTTCATTATACGCTTATATACACCGCACTATCTCTGGTAACATTCTTTTTCTGCGGCCTATACAGCGCCATGTGGCGTTACGCCAGCTTTATGGAGCTGGAGAGGATAGTGCTGTCCAGTTTTATCTGTTTCATACTCCAGTTCGTTGGTATAGGCTTTTTCGTAAGACATGCCTCAGCCGAATTCACGCGTATGCCCTGGTCCTATTATTTCGTGGGCATCATGATACAGTTCCTGCTCATCATCGCAGCCAGGTTTTCCTACCGTTTCCTGCTCCTTGTGAAGGATCACAGGCACAATAATGAGAGCGGCTATCATCCGGTCATGCTCATAGGCGCCGGCAGCGCCGGCAGGGCCATCATACGGGAGATGAACCGCTTCGGCAGGGGGAACGACAGGGTAGTGTGCATCATAGACGATGATGCCAATAAGTGGAAGCGCTTCATCGACGGCATACCCATTGTGGGCGGCCGTGACCTTATCATGCAGAGCGCGGAGCATTACCATGTGGAGAAGATCTACATTGCCATCCCTTCAGCAGCGGCTGATGACCTTAAGGAGATACTCAACGTCTGCAAGGAAACTGACTGCAGCTTAAAGCTCCTCAGGGGCATGTACCAGATGGTGGACGAGGACAGGATCTCGGTGCGGGATCTGAAGGACGTGTCCATCGAGGATCTGCTGGGCCGTGATCCCATACATGTGGAGATGAAGGAGATATACGAGTATATCAACGGCAGGGTGATAATGGTCACGGGCGGAGGCGGATCGATCGGCTCGGAGCTCTGCCGTCAGATCGCAAAGCATTCCCCGGGACAGCTGGTGATCTTCGATATCTATGAGAACAATGCATACGAGATACAGCAGGAATTAAAGCGGCAGCATCCGGAACTTAAGCTCTCCGTGATCATAGGCTCGGTAAGGGATAAGGAGAGGCTGTTCCAGGTATTTGAGGAATACAGGCCCCAGATAGTATACCATGCGGCGGCCCACAAGCATGTGCCGCTTATGGAGGACAGCCCTGCAGAGGCCGTAAAGAACAATGCGGCAGGCACCTATAATACGGGACTGGCGGCGCTTAAATACGGGGTGGAGCGCTTCGTGCTGATCAGCACGGACAAGGCAGTGAACCCGGTGAACATCATGGGGGCCAGCAAGAGGCTCTGTGAGATGGTGATACAGAGCTTCGATGCAAAGGTCAAGAACGGGACGGCAGCGCAGCTTAAGACACTGACAGGAGAGGATGCGGGCATTGGAACTGATGCTAAGACCGAATTCGTGGCAGTAAGGTTCGGAAACGTGCTGGGCTCCAACGGTTCGGTGGTGCCCCTCTTCAGGGAGCAGATAGCACAGGGCGGACCGGTGACGGTGACCCATCCCGATATCATACGTTATTTCATGACCATACCCGAAGCGGTGAGCCTGGTGATGCAGGCAGGAACCTATGCAAAGGGAGGAGAGATCTTCGTGCTGGATATGGGAAGCCCGGTGAAGATAGATACCCTTGCCAGGAACCTGATAAGACTTTCGGGGCTTAAGCCGGACGAGGATATAAAGATCGTCTACACGGGGCTCAGGCCCGGTGAGAAGATGTTTGAGGAGAAGCTCATGGAGGAGGAAGGGCTTAAGACCACTCCCAATAAGCTGATACATATAGGAAACCCTGTCGCCTTTGATACTGAGGTATTTCTGGAAAAGCTTAAGGCTCTTCAGCAGGCGGCTCTTAAGGGGGATAAGGATATAAAGAGGCTGGTGGCCGGGATAGTGGATACTTACAGGATAACAGGAGAATAAAGGAGAAACCAATGGAAAAGAGAAAGATAATCTTCAGCCCTCCGGATATCACGGAGGAGGAAATAGAGGCGGTGGCGGAAGCCCTGCGTTCGGGCTGGATCACCACAGGCCCCAGGACAAAGGAATTCGAGAAGCAGATCGCAGAGTACCTTGGCTGCAATAAGTCCGTGGCCCTTAACTCGGCTACGGCAGCGGAGGAGCTAAATTTCCGTATCCTGGGCATAGGTGAGGGGGACGAGGTCATCGTGCCTGCCTATACCTACACGGCATCCGCGGCGGCAGCCCTTCATACGGGGGCGGCAGTGCGCTTTATCGACTGCGCAAAGGACAGCCCTGAGATCGACTACGATGCCATTGAGGATGCCATAAACGAAAGGACAAAAGCGGTTGTACCGGTGGATATAGCCGGCATACCCTGCGATTATGAGCGCATATACGAAATAGTTGAAAAAAAGAAGGGACTCTTTACACCGGGCGGGAATACGGAACTGGGAAAACGTGTACAGAAGGCTATGGGAAGGGTGGCAGTGGTATCCGACAGCGCCCATTCCTTCGGCGCAAGCCGGGGCGGAAGGATGGCCGGGACCCTGGCGGATTTTTCCTCCTTCTCCTTCCATGCCGTAAAGAACCTGACCACAGCAGAAGGCGGGGCTTCCGTATGGAAGAGCATCGAAGGCATAGATGATGAAGAGCTTTATCATACCTACCAGCTCTTAAGTCTCCACGGTCAGGATAAGGATGCCCTGGCAAAGACAAAGCTTGGAAGCTGGGAATACGATATTATCGCACCGCTTTACAAATGCAATCTCACGGATGTGGGAGCGGCGATAGGTCTTGTGCAGATGAAACGCTATCCCGGTCTTCTTCAGCGCCGGAAAGAGATCATAGAGCGCTACGACGAGGCCATGGACAGGCTGGGTATATGGCATCTTTGTCATTATACAGCTGACTATACCTCCAGCGGACATCTCTATCTTTCAAGGATCCCGGGAGCGGATGATGAAAAGCGCAGGGAGGTCATCGTAAAGATGGCGGAGCGGGGCGTGCCCTGCAACGTTCACTACAAGCCGTTACCGATGATGACGGCATACAGGAGCCTTGGCGTTGATATCAAAGACTATCCGAATGCCTATGCTTTCTATGAGAACGAGGTGACGCTGCCGCTTCATACGAAGCTGAGTGACGAGGATGTGGACTATATTATCGAGAGCTATGAGGCTTCATTAAAGGAGTGCGGATTTGGAGCTTAGGGATTTCGAAAGCCTTCCGAAGGGCCTTCGCTGTGATGAGGTAAAGAGCTATCATGAGCTGCTGGCTAAGAAAAGGACGGAGCTTAAGCTGAAGCGTCTCTTTGATATCTGTGTATCCTCACTGATGCTCTTATTCCTGGCTCTGCCGATGGGCTTCATCGCTCTTTTGATAATCATGGATTCCCCCGGAGGGGCATTCTTCAGGCAGGAGCGTATAACTCAGTACGGCAGGCGATTCAGGATACATAAGTTCAGGACCATGGTAAAGGATGCGGAGAGAAAGGGCAGCCTCGTGACGACCTCCGGGGATGCGCGGGTGACCCGCATAGGAGAGTTCCTCCGTAAGTACAGGCTGGACGAGCTTCCGCAGCTCATAGACGTGCTGAAGGGTGACATGAGCTTTGTGGGAACAAGGCCCGAGGTAACAAAATACGTTAAGAAGTATACGAAAGAGATGCGGGCAACGCTGCTGCTCCCTGCGGGGATCACCAGTGAGGCGAGCATAAGATACAGGGATGAGGCGGAGCTCCTTGAGGGGGCTGAGGATGCGGACAGGGTCTATCTGGAAAAGATCCTGCCGGAAAAGATGGCGATCAATCTGCAGGCGTTAAGGGATTTTTCCCTGTGGAGCGATCTGAAGACGATGGCCGGGACCGTGCTGGCGGTGTTCGGCGGAAGGGAGTAAGATGCTCAGGGAAGTACTGATCAAAGATGACGAGAACATTCTGGTACATGGGAGGACCGTTCCCGGAAGAGATCCCGCAGTGCTTTTGTGGGGAGGCTCCGGGATAGAACTGAACGTGAACGGGACCGAGCTATGGGTAGATATTCAGGCCTGCTATTCCAACAGGGAACCCTGGATAGCAATTGAGATAGACGGGGCCCTTATAGCCAGGCAGATCGTTGATACGGAGCGGAGATGGATCCCCATATACAGGCAGAAGGAAGCCGGCAGACCCACCAGGGTCCGCATAATAAAGGAGCAGCAGGCCATGGGTGAGGATACGGATCACCGGCTGGAGGTCTGGGGCTTTAAGACCGACGGGGAGATACTTCCCGCAAAGCAGTATACCAAAAAGATCGAGTTCATAGGCGATTCCATCAATTCGGGCGAAGGCAGCATGGGAGCAAAGGACGCCTGCGAGTGGAATCCCTTATATTTCTCCCATACCCATGCCTATCCTTACATGGTGGCAGGGGATCTGGACGCGGAGTACCGCGTCATAAGCCAGGGAGGCTGGGGGCTCTATGCACCCTGGAATAATATGCGGGCCAATAACATCCCCAGGATCTACCCCGAGGTATGCGGTGTCTGTGATAAGGATTTTGCCCTGGGCGGGGTTCATGAAGCCAATGATTTTGCTGCCTGGCAGCCTGATTTCATATGCGTTAACCTGGGGACAAATGATGACGGCGCCTTTCACAATCCTCCCGGAGAGGATGAAGAGGGCAGGCCTTTCAAGATGCATATGACAGGCGAGAGCTTCGAAAACGGCGAGTATAAGCAGGGGACGGATTACGATCCTGCGGATATGAAGAAGGTGCAGGATGCGGCGAGGGATTTCCTTAAGCTTTTGAGAGAAAAGAATCCGAATGCCTACATATTCTGGTGCTACGGCATAATGGGTGACGGCATGGAGCCTCCCATAAGGGCCGGACTTGAAGAGTATAAGAAGAACAGCGGGGACAGCCGTGTGGAATACCTGCCCATGCCTCCCATGACCGAGGAAACAACGGGGAGCCTCATGCATCCCGGTCCCAGGGCCCACAGGCTTGCGGCGGATGTCATAGTAAGACGGATAAAGGAAATCGCCGGATGAACAATAAGCTCATTGCGCTGCTCACAAATAATGATGATGACATCTACTGCTTCCGGAAGGTGCTGATAGAGGCTCTTGTCAGGGAGGGATATGAGGTGCTCATTTCCTGTCCCTACGGGGAAAAGTTTAAATTGATGGAGGGCATTCCCTTTATCTATGACGATCCCGTGATCGACAGGAGAGGGACCGATGTCAGGGCTGATGCGAAGCTTTTAGCCCATTACCTGGCCCTGTTCAGGAAATACAGGCCTGCAGTTGCACTGACCTATACGGCCAAGCCGAACGTGTACGGAAGCCTGGCCGCCAGGGCACTGGGCATACCGGTCATCAATAATCTTACGGGCTTCGGCTCGGCACTGCAGGGCAGCGGCCTGAAGAGGGGCGTGATACTGAGGCTTTTCCAGACAGCATACCGCGGGTCCTCCTGCATCATGTTCCAGAACGCGGTGAACATGAGGATGGCGGAGCATTTCCGCATGGTAAAGGGAAAGGGCAGGCTCATACCCGGCTCCGGCGTGGATACGAAGCGTTTTCCCCTTTTACCCTATCCTGCCGGAGGGGACGGGAAGCGCGGACCGGTGGTGGTGTTCAACTATATAGGAAGGGTGCTGCACGATAAGGGAGTGGATGATTATATCGAAGCAGCGAAGCGTATACGTGCAAAGTATCCGAATACGCGTTTCAATATGCTGGGTTTCATCGAACCCACGGAATCCCATTACAAACAGGAACTGGAGGAACTGGGACGGCAGGGCATAGTGCGCTATCTGGGAAGTCAGGATGACGTGCACCCATTCATCCGGGATGCCCATGCCATAATCCATCCCTCCACCTACGGTGAGGGCATGAGCAATGTGCTCCTTGAGAACGCCTCTTCGGGAAGGCCCATCATAACCACCGACAATCCCGGCTGCCGTGAGACCGTGGTAAGGGGAAGCAGCGGGTTTATCTATCCCGGCGGGGACGTGGACAGGCTGACGGAGACCATAGAGCGTTTCCTTGCCATGCCCAATGAGGAAAGGATGGAGATGGGGCTTGCGGGCCGCAGGCGTATGAAGAAATACTTTTCCAGGGATATAGTGATAGCTGCGTATCTTGAAGAGATAGGAGAGCTGCTTAAATGAAGACGGTAGCCGTGCTGGTACAGAACCTTCATAACGGCGGCGCTGAGCGTATGGCGGCGAACCTCTCCCTGGAGCTTTCGAAGCATTACAGGGTATACATGATCGTATTCGACGGTGAGGGGGCGATATATCCCTGCGGGGGGAAGCTCATAGACCTGAAGGTCCCGCCCATAGTTAAGGGGAGCAGCCTTAAGCGTATCGGAAATACGATCCTGCGGGTAAGGAAGCTGAGGTACCTTAAGAAAAAGCTGTCCATAGACTGCTGCATAAGCCATATGGAGGGCGCAAATCTGGTGAACATACTGTCACGCCGCGGAGATAAAGTCCTGTGCGTATATCACAGCATGCCCTCCATGTGTGAGAGCGGGAGTTTCCTGAATAAATGCCTGCACCGTTTCATAGGGCAGGGAGCTGACAGATACCTTACGGTATCAAAGCCGGCGGAAGAGGATATGGCAGACAGCTTTGGAGTGGACAGGAGGAAGCTGGGCTGCATCTACAATTTCTGCGATCTGGAGAAGATCGCATCAAAGAAGGAAGAGCCTCTGGATGACAGAAGCGAGGCCTTCTACAAAATGCATAATAATGTTATAGTGCACGCAGGACGAATGATACCTCTCAAGGCACAGCACAGACTGATAGAAGTCTGTAAGAGGCTCAGGGACGAAGGCATGAACAGCGGGCTGGTGATCCTGGGTGAAGGAGAGGAGAGAAAGCGGCTTGAAAAGCTGGCCTCAAGTCTCGGTATAAAAGAGCATGTGTTTATGCCGGGGGAAGTAGAGAATCCATTTCCCTATATAAAGAGGGCGGATGTGTTCGCACTCTGCTCCGTATTTGAGGGCCTGCCCATGGTGCTCATCGAGGCGCTGTCCTGCGGATGCCCGGTAGTCTCCATGGATATGAAGTCCGGGGCAAGGGAGATCCTTGCGCCGGGTACGGATGTCCGGATGAGCGCGTCGGATATAGAATATGCCCGCTACGGGATCCTCACCCCTCCCTGCGGTGAGAAGGACGGGCAGCGTGAACTTGAACTGTTTTATCAGGCTGTAAAGCAGATGCTATGTGATGAGAAGCTCAGGGCAGGATATCTTAAGCTATGCCGGGAAGGCGCGGAGCGTTTTTCGGCGGAGTCTGTCGGAGGAGAGTGGAGAGAGCTGATAGGATAAAAGAAAGAATACGGATATATGAACTGTATTACCCTGCGCTTCGTACCGTGCGGCGCAGGGTTTTGTTTGAGCTTATGAAGCAGGCAGCAGCGATCTTAAGAAGATCGGGCAGTATATAGGGGAATACGCATATTCCCAGGGCAGCGCCTATGCCCATCCTGCTTCCGTCTTTCCCGATATAGATATTAACGAACCAGAGGGATCCGAAGGCATAGCAGACCAGAAGGGCAAGCACCATGGAGAGCGCGCGTACTGCCAGCTTCCTGCCGATGAGTGCCTCAAAGCACCACATGAGAAGAGCGGAAAAGAAGAAGCCCAGGATGTAGCCGCCCGTGGGGCCCATGAGCTTGGCGATGCCGCCGCTGAATCCCGAAAAGACAGGTGCCCCTGCTGCACCAAGGAGTATGTATACCAGCACGGCAGTGGTGCCGCGCCAGCCTCCGAGGAGAGCCACGCTTAAGAAGACCGCGAAGGTCTGGAGAGTGAAGGGAACTGTTGCCGGGATCTCCAGCCAGGAGCAGACGCTGATAAGAGCCACGGACATGGCTATGTAGGCTATGTCAATGGCGGCGAAGGCAGCAGTTTTTTCACGGTTAGTTTTTATATCTGTTTTCATGGCAGTCTCCTATGGGAAATGTATCAACGGTGGACAGTATAGTACATGCACCGATAAATGTCAACCACAAAGTGTGAGTGGTTAACAATTCTGCGGAGAGGCTATTTATCCCTTGAATTTCACGTGTATACTCGTATAATGTTATAAGGGTTAAAAGGTTATGTATCATCTATAGAGAAAGGACTTCAATATGAATGTTTGTCTTCTGAATGATTCCTTCCCGCCCGTCATCGACGGTGTGGCGAATGTTGTGATGAATTACGGAGAGATAATGACGAAGGAGCTGGGCGCCGAAGTGCTTGTGGCGACTCCGCGCTATCCCAAGGCGGACTACGATCATTACCCCTATAAGGTGGTGCCTTATCCCAGTCTTGACACCACAGGCTTCATAGCAGGTTACCGTACCGGCAATCCCCTTGCCATGAGGGAGATAAAACAGATCGAGAGCTTCAAGCCCGACATCATTCACAGCCACTGTCCGGCTTCTTCAACGGTGATGGCCAGGCTGCTCCAGGGAACGGGAGCACCGCTGGTCTTTACCTACCATACCAAGTTCGATGTGGATATAGCCAGGGCTGTGGGAGAAGGCTTCCTCAAGGCTGAGACCATAAAGGCCATGGTGAGCAATATCTCGGCCTGTGACGAGGTGTGGGCGGTATCCGACGGAGCGGCGGAAAACCTGAGGAACCTCGGGTACCGGGGAGATATCATCACCATGCGAAACGGTGTGGATTTTCCCCGGGGGAAAGTTTCACAGGAGGACATACTCCGGGTGACAAAGGACTATGACCTGCCTGAGGGCGTGCCCATGTTCCTTTTTGTGGGCAGGATGATGAAATATAAGGGGCTGCCCCTTATCATAGATGCTATGAAGATGCTGAGCGATACCGGAGTGGATTACCGCTGCGTGTTCATCGGAGGCGGAGCCGATGCGGAGGAGATGCACCAGAAGGTACGGGATCTGGGCATAAAGCTCTATATCACCGGTGAAGACGGAAAGACCACGAAGATGGGAGAGGGGAACGGCAGCGGCGCCATTATCTTTACCGGCGCCATACATGACAGGGAGATACTGAGAGCCTGGAACAGCAGGGCGGATCTTTTCCTTTTCCCTTCGGTATATGACACGAACGGACTGGTGGTCAGGGAGGCAGCTGCCTGCGGTCTGGCCAGCGTGCTGGTAAAGGGCTCCTGCGCAGCGGAGGGTGTGACCCACACCAGGAATGCCTATCTCATAGAGGAGAGCGCGGAATCCATGGCCGTGCTGCTGGCGGATGCCTGCGGCGATCTGGAATGCGTGCGGCAGATGGGACAGAATGCCATGGATGAGCTGTATCTTTCCTGGGAGGATGCAGTAAGGAACGCATACAGCCGTTATGAGCAGCTGCGTGAGATGAGGGAGAACGGGGAACTGAAGCCCAGGGAGCCCCATGTGTCCGACAGGGTCCTTGAAGCTGCCGGGGATATAGCGGAGGCCGCGGTAAAGGTATTTGATATACCCAAGGTCATTTACGGCAACATGAAGGAAAGCATGGAAAACCTCAGGGCAGATGTCAAAGAGGGTGTGGATGACCTTAAGGACAGGGTACAGGACGGAATGGAGGAGATAAGGGACAACGTAAAGAGCGGAGTCGATAACCTGAAGGCCGACGTGAAGGAGAGCATGGACAGTGTCAGGCTGGGGTTCGACGAGGGCTTTAAAAACGGCTTCAGGGGCGGTTTCCACCGTCTCTTTGATTCGGAGCAGGCCAGGGATAACGCTAAGGAAAGCATACCTGTTTTGATGGAAAAGGCGGATAAGGATGCCGAATGAGGGTATAAGAGCTTATGAGAAAGACTGACTGGTTTAAAAAGATGAGCTTCTACCAGATCTGGGTAAGGAGCTTTGCGGACGGAAACGGGGACGGCATAGGGGATCTTTACGGCGTATACGATAAGCTGGGATACATAAAGAAGCTGGGAGTGGACGGGATATGGTTCTCGCCGCTCTATCCGTCGCCCAATGCGGATTTCGGCTCCGATATATCGGATTACAGAGACATACATCCGGATTACGGCACCCTGGACCAGTTCAAAAAAGTACTGGCCCGGGCCCATGAGCTGGGGCTTAAGGTGATAATGGATCTGGTGGTGAACCATACCTCGGACGAACATCCCTGGTTTAAGGAGAGCAGGAAGAGCAAGGATAATCCCTACAGCGACTATTACATCTGGAGGGACAAGCCCAATAACTGGGACAGCCTTTTTGAAGGCAAGGCCTGGGAATACGATGAGCAGAGAGGCCAGTATTATCTTCATATCTTTGCAAAGAAGCAGCCGGATCTTAACATGGACAATCCGGCGGTAAGGGAAGAAGTGAAGGGCATAATGCGCTTCTGGCTGGAAATGGGAGTGGACGGCTTCAGGGAGGATGTGATAAACTTCATTTCCAAGAAGGAGGGGCTTCCCGACGGACTGCCTTTCCTTCCGGCAGTGAACGGCATGCCCTATTACAAGGACGGCCCCCATATACACGAATATATGGCGGAATTCAGGCAGGTCTGCGATGAGTATGACTGCTTCCAGCTGGGAGAGGGACCCATGACCACGGTGCAGAGCGCCCTTAAGTATCTCAGCGGTCCCACAAAGTCGCTGGATATGATGTTCTCCTTTGACCATATGATGGCGGACTGCATGTATACCGAATATGTGCACAGGCCCTTTTCACTTGTGAAGCTGAAAAAAGCGTTTAGCAGATGGCAGAAGGCTCTGGAGGGAAAGGCCTGGAACGCGCTCTATCTGGAGAACCACGACCATCCGAGGATAATAAGCCGCTACGGCAGTGAGCGCTTCTGGAGGGAGAGCGGGACCATGCTGGCCGCAAGCTATATCTTCCAGTGCGGCACGCCTTTCATATACCAGGGGCAGGAGATAGGGATGACAAACATCCGGCTCCGGGATATAAACCGCTACGTGGATGTGTCCACAAAGAACAACTTTAATACCTACCACCTGAAGGACAGCCTTGAGAGGAGGCTTAAGCGCATACATATCTCCAGCCGTGATTCGTCCAGGACACCGATGCAGTGGAGCGGGGAAAGGTACGGGGGCTTTTCGAAGGTAAGGCCCTGGTTCGTGGTGAATTCGAATTACCCGAAGGTGAATGCCGCGGCAGAGGAGAAGGATCCCGACAGCATACTTAATTTCTACAGAAAAGCTCTTGCCCTGAGGAAGAGCTCGAAGACACTGATATACGGGAAGTACAGGGAGTATTTCCCCGGCGATCCTTCGGTGTACATGTATGAGCGTTCCATGGGAAGCGTCAGGTATCTTGTGATCTGTTCCTTCTCAAAGCTGCCCCAGAGGCTCAGGATACCCAAAGCCTATGTGGGAAAGAAGGGACAGCTGAAGCTCTGCAATTACCCTTCAGGGCCCCAGCTCATGGCGGATAACCTTAAGGCAAGAGTCAGGCAGGAGGTGAGCCTTCTGGCCTGGGAGCACGGGATGCTGAGGCCTTATGAGGCCAGGGTCTACAGGTTCAGGGTGTGATAGAAAAATTTTAAGGAGAAGATAAAGATGATTTACAACGATCAGAAACCGTACATTTTCATAAGCTATGCCCACAGGGACAGCCATACGGTGCTTGGCATCATAAATGACCTTATCGCCGCAGGCTACAATGTGTGGTGGGATGAGGGCATAGACCCGGGTACCGAATGGGATGAGAACATCGCTTTACACGTTAAAGGTTGCGGATATTTTGTTGCTTTCATGAGCAAAAACTATATCGCATCCAAGAACTGTAAGGATGAGCTGAATTATTCCAGGGATCTGGATAAGGACCAGCTCCTGGTCTATCTCGAAGATGTGGAACTGCCCGACGGTATGGCCATGCGCATGAATCGCATACAGTCAATATTCTGGGGCAAGTATCCTGACAGAAAGGATGCTTTCGAGAAGCTTTGCAGCGCCAAGGGCATAGAGATAACGAAGCTTTCCAATGAGGCGCCGGCCGGCTGGAAGCCTGCAGTGGTCCCTGCTGCACCCGTTCAGACCGGAGCCTCCGGAGGTAAGAATAAGCTGCCCTTCATCATAGGCATAGCGGCTGCCGTGCTGGTGGTGATAGTGGCAGCAGTTGCAGTACTTTCGGGCGTGAATAAGGGGGCGGATCAGAGGTATGAGGCACGGAGCAGTGCTGATGAAGATGACGAGGAAGAAGAGAGCAGCGGTAAGAAATCCCGTGATGAAGATAAAGAAGAGGCATCAGAAGAAAAGGATGATGTAGTGACTGAAGATCAGGAAGCAGTGGATGACGTTGATAAGGATGCTGGTGATAACGCACCGGCAGAAGTTACCGGCGAAGGAAAAGGCGGGGATATCAGAAATTATATATCGATGGGTTTCCTGCAGGAAGAGGATGCTCTGAAGCTCAGCTGTTTTGGCACGGGGATCACAAGAGGAGAGATAACTTCAATAAGCTTCCTGTCATCTCTTCCGGAGAGAGAGGATAAGGGATTGGATATATCCGCCGACGCGGACGGCAGCGTGCTTGCCTGGTTTGATGAGGTGAGCGGGGGAGGCTATGAGCTTACTATTGCAGCAGACGGTAAGATACGTCTCCCGGAGGACTGCAGCTTTTTGTTCATGGGATACGGTAACGCAAGAAGCATAGATTTCAATGATGCAGTGGATGCCGGAAAGGTAAAGAGCGTGCGCCATATGTTTTCCTATGATAAGTCGCTGCGCAGCTTCGATGTATCTGCTTTTGCGGATGCAGAGCTGACCAATATGGCAGCGTGGTTTTTCCATACAGAGGCACTCACGCGCATAGACGGGCTTGATAAGCTGGATACGTCAAAGGTAACGAGCTTTAATACGACATTCTACTATTGCACGAATCTGAAGGAGATTGATGTGAGCGGCTTTGATACATCCTCTGCGGAAGACATGCTCGCTATGTTCATGTACTGTTCGGTAGTGGAAAAGTTGGATGTGTCAGGCTTTGATACATCGAACGTTACTGGTTTTACTCAGATGTTTGCAGGGTGTAACGAGCTTAAATCCTTGGATGTGAGCGGATTTGACACTTCAAAAGGCGAAAGATTCAAGTGGATGTTTGCGGGAGCCTGGTCTTTGGATGAGGTGGATCTCAGTGGCTGGTCGTTTGCAAATGTCGCCGGTGATGAAGCGGTGGAGTGTCTTTTCGAAAAAATGAAATCCGGCGTAAAGATAAGGATAAAAGAGGAAGATCTGGCAATCCTAAAGTCGTATGAAAGTGCATTTAAGGATGCGCCTGAAGATATAGAGTTTATAACAGAGTGATATATCAGGGGGGATAAAAAACAGTTGAGGAGGAAATGCGTATGATAAGTATGGAGGAAACAAAGAAACTGGGATTCGGGCTTATGAGGCTTCCGAGAAGAGGGCTGGGGATCGACGTAAAGAAGACCTCTGCCATGGTGGACGCCTTCCTGGATGCGGGCTTTACCTACTTTGATACGGCCCATGTCTATCCGGGTTCGGAGGACGCCACGAGGAAAGCGCTGGTAGAGCGTCATGACAGGGAAAAATATACTCTGGCCACCAAGCTTTTTGCCGCGGGCCCTTATACCGAGAAGGCCGCCAAAGCCCAGCTTCAGACTTCACTCGACCGTACCGGAGCCGGCTACATCGACTATTATCTTCTCCATACTCTCATGAGTAATAACTACAAGAAATACGAGAAATTCGGGCTCTGGGACTTTGTGAAGGAAAAGAAGGCGGAAGGGGTCATCAGACATTACGGATTCTCTTTCCATGACGGGCCGGAGCTCCTGGATGAGATACTGACGGCTCATCCCGACGCAGAGTTCGTACAGCTGCAGATCAACTATGCCGACTGGGAGAATCCTTCAGTGACATCCAGGGCCAATTATGAGGTGGCCAGAAAGCACGGAAAAAGGATAGTGGTGATGGAGCCCGTAAAGGGCGGCAGCCTGGCAAATCCTCCCAAGGAGGTTCAGAAGCTCTTTAAGGAGTATGCCCCGGACAGATCCTTTGCATCCTGGGCCATACGTTTTGTGGCGTCCCTGGAGGGGATACTTACCGTGCTCTCCGGCATGTCCACTCCCGAGCAGATGGCGGATAACCTCTCCTATATGAAGGATTTCCGGCCGCTCAATGAAGAAGAGCGGGCCATAATCAGGAAGGCGCAGGAGATACTGGGGCGGAGCGCAGCCATACCCTGCACGGGCTGCAGCTACTGTACAAAGGGCTGCCCGAAGAACGTTCCCATTCCGGAAATCTTTTCGGCTATGAACAAGAGGCTGGTGGACGGCCAGCTGAACGAGGCTGCTCAGGCCTATGCGGATATAACCGCAAAAGGCCCGGGAGCCGATGCCTGCGTAGCCTGCGGCCAGTGCGAGAATGTATGTCCCCAGCATATAGGGATCATCAAGAATCTCAAAGAATGCGCTGAAGCCCTTAAGTAATGAGAAAGCTGTTCTTAATATTCAATACGATATTATTTGCACTGCTGCTCTCAGGCTGCGGCAGTGCGGCCGTTGGTAACACCGTTATCAGCGGCTTTTATTTTGATACCGTTGTGAATGTAACCATATACGGGGATATGGCGGTGAGCCCCGAAGAGGCTGAACGGCGGATAAGGGAAAAGCTGGAGGAAGAGGAGCTGGTCTTTTCGCCGACAAAAGAAGAAGCCGTGCTGGCGGCCTTTAACGCTTCCGGCGAAGAGCTGCTGAAGGATGCTGAGCTCTGTGAAACGCTTATGCGCGCTGAGGAGTTTTATGAACTGAGCGGCGGAGCGGCGGATCCCACCATAGGAAGCGTGAGCATCCTCTGGGATTTCCACGGAGGAGAAAATATGCCGGACGAAGCGCTCATTGAGGAGGGACTTAGGCACTGCGGGATGAAGGATGTGCTTGAGTTTACCGGTGAAGGTTATGTGAGGAGAAAGGATAAAGATACCGTGATCGATCTCGGCTTTATCGCAAAGGGCAGGATCGCGGATGAACTGAAGGTGATGATGACGGAGGAGCTGGGGGTGAGCTCTGCGGTGATAAACCTTGGCGGAAATGTCACGCTGATAGGCTGTAAGCCCGGTGGAAAGCCCTTCAAGGTTGGCATACAGAAGCCCTTCGCGGAGGGGGAGAATATCTGTGTTATCGGGGCGGAGGATACCTCGGTGGTGACCAGCGGGGTATACCAGCGCTGTTTCGAAAAGGACGGAAAGCTCTATCATCATATACTTGATCCGGCCACGGGCTATCCTGCGGAAAGCGGACTGCAGGCGGTGACCGTGGTATGTGAGGATGCAGCGGCAGCGGATGCGCTCTCTACTGCCTGCATGGTGATGGGGAAGGATAAAGGGATGGAACTCATAGGGGCTTATCCCGGAGCGGAGGCTCTTTTCATAGATGATAAGGGGCAGCAGTATGTGACGGAGGGGTTTCCCGAAAGGACTATATAAAAAAGATTGTAGACAGAGGGGTGTTCTGGTATAATCGACTGGTCAGTTTAAGAAAGGACGGAAATGATGAGCGAGAATATCAACATTGAGGAACTTTTCGGAAGGAACGTATTTACGCTGGCGAAGATGAAGCAGCGTCTTACCAGGGCGGTATATAAGGAAGTGGTCCGGGTCATGGAGGAGGGCGGAGAGCTCTCAAGGGAATCCGCCGATATCGTGGCCAAGGCCATGAAGGACTGGGCGGTGGAATTCGGAGCCACCCACTATACCCATTGGTTCCAGCCCCTTACCGGCATAACCGCGGAGAAGCATGACGCCTTTATCACCCACCCTGATGAGGAGGGCCGGATGCTCATTGAGTTTTCCGGTAAAGAGCTCATAAAGGGAGAACCGGATGCTTCGAGCTTCCCCTCGGGAGGACTCAGGGCTACTTTCGAGGCAAGAGGATACACGGCCTGGGATATCACTTCCCCGGCATTCATAAAGGAGGATGCAACGGGAAAGATACTCTGCATCCCCACGGCTTTCTGCTCCTATACCGGAGAAGCGCTGGATAAGAAGACGCCGCTGCTCAGAAGTGAGGAGGCGGTAAGCCAGCAGGCTCTCCGTATAGTCAGGCTCTTCGGAAATACCGGGGCAAAAAGGGTCACCCCTTCCGTGGGACTTGAACAGGAATACTTCCTTATCGACAGGGAGAAATACCTGAAGAGAGAGGATCTTATATTTGCGGGACGCACGCTCTTCGGAGCGCCGGCACCCAAGGGCCAGGAGCTGGAGGACCATTATTTCGGCGCCATCCGTGAGCGGGTGGGAGCCTATATGAAGGATCTGAACCTGGAGCTCTGGAAGCTTGGCGTGACTGCCAAGACACAGCATAATGAAGTGGCGCCTGCACAGCACGAGCTGGCACCGATATATGAGAGCGGAAACGTTGCAGTGGATCATAACCAGCTGGTGATGGAGACCATGAAGAAGGTGGCCGGACGTCACGGACTCACCTGTCTCTTACATGAAAAACCCTTTGCCGGGGTTAACGGTTCCGGCAAGCACGATAACTGGTCCCTGATCACGGATAACGGAGTTAACCTCCTGGATCCGGGGCAGACGCCCAACGACAATATGCAGTTCCTGCTGGTACTGGCCTGCATGATAAAGGCAGTGGATGAGCATGCCGACCTCTTA
This sequence comes from Lachnospiraceae bacterium, assembly GCA_017518185.1. Taxonomy (GTDB): domain Bacteria; phylum Bacillota; class Clostridia; order Lachnospirales; family Lachnospiraceae; genus NK4A136. Next base: position 8,737 of record JAFWWB010000012.1, on the reverse strand, counting down.
AGACAGTCGGCTTCGGATGTGGGCAACGATCACAGGCTCGGTGCCAACGAGGCGCCCCCTGCGATAATCTCCGTCTTCCTGGGAGACCAGCTTCAGGATGTGGTGGAGCAGCTGGTATCCACAGGTATGGCTAAGGAATCACGGGCCGGGGGCAAGCTCAGGACAGGAGTGTCCACCCTTCCGGATCTGGAGAAGGATGCCACAGACAGGAACCGTACCTCACCCTTTGCCTTTACGGGCAATAAGTTCGAATTCCGTATGGTGGGTTCCTCCGATTCCGTGGCAGGCGCCAATACGGTGCTGAACGCCATAGCGGCGGAAGCTTTCTGCGAAGCCGCTGACAGGCTTGAAGGGGCGGAGGACTTTGAAAAGGAGCTCCACGATGTGATCAAGGAGTATCTGGCAGATCATCAGAGGATAATCTTTAACGGTGACGGCTATTCGGATGCATGGGTGAAGGAAGCGGAGCGCAGAGGCCTTCCCAATATCCGCTCCACCGTGGAGGCGGTGGATGCGCTGCTGACACCGCAGTCCGTAAAGATGTTTGAGAAGTTTAAGATCTTCACGAAGGCTGAGCTGGCTTCCAGGGCGGAGATCACCTATGAGACCTATTCCAAGTGCATCAATATCGAAGCACTTACCATGATAGATATGACGAAGAAGCAGATAATGCCGGCCGTGCTGAAGTACAGCGGTCTGCTGGCACGGTCACTGCAGGATATGAAGAATGCAGGCGGGAATACAGAGGTTCATTCCGCAGTGCTGGATGAGGTGACTACGCAGCTGGGGCTGCTTAAGGGCGCCCTGGATCTTCTTGCAAAAGATATCGCTGAGGCCGGGGCCATAAGCGGTGCAAGGGAGCAGGCATTCTTCTATAAGGACAGGATAGTCGAGGACATGAAGGCTTTGAGAAGCCCTGCGGATAAGCTTGAGATGCTTACGGACAAGGAGCTTTGGCCCTTCCCGACCTACGGAGACATGCTGTTTGAAGTGTAAACTCCCCGAGATAGCAGGAATTGTTAAGGGATTTTAAGCTGAAAAAGGATAGCACAAAAGTGTCAGCGCTGCTGACACTTTTTGGTTGGGCGAATCATCTTATGATCAGGGGGATTAGCGTATTTGCCAGATTGAAAAATCACGGTCGATATTGTATAGTAGGGTTACAAGGGGGATGCGCCTTTGTGTATGGAAGGGGTACTTTCGATGAACTGGGGGTTGTAATATATGACTGTTAATGAGATCAAAGAAAAGATAGCTGAGCTGGAAGCTGAACTTGCGAGGGCAGAAGCTGTTGAATCTGATATTGTAATCAATCTGGATGTGGCAGAGCTGGAAAAGCAGCATCAGGAGGATTTGCAACGTATTCGTGGATTCCGCCTGATAGATGATGACTTCATGAATGCCTGCTTTGACGGATATATTGAAGGAACGGAACTTCTGCTCAGGATAATCTTAAATAAGCAGGATATTCATGTGAAGAAGGTTACAACACAAAAGATCATGAAGAACCTGCTGGGAAGGGATGTTTGGCTGGATATAGATGCAGACGATAATTCCGGCAGGGAGTACGATATAGAAGTGCAAAGGGCCGATAGAGGCGCCGATCGTAAACGTGCAAGATACCATTCCAGTATTTTAGATGCGCATCTGCTCCAACCGAAAGAAGATTTCAGCAGACTGCCGGAAACCTTTGTCATCTTTATCACGGAGAATGATGTGATAGGAAAAGGAAAACCGTTATATCGTATCGAACGAAGGATAGAAGAGACGGATGAGCCATTTGATGATGGCGAGCATATCATGTATGTAAATGGGGCAGATAAAAATACTTCCACAGAGCTTGGGAAGCTGATGCATGACTTTTTCTGTACGAATGCGGACGAAATGCATTATAAGGAACTTGCAGATAAGGTTCGGTATTTTAAGGAAGATGAGAAAGGGGTGAAATCTATGTGCAAGGTGTTAGAAGATATGAGAAATGAGACTGCTAAGCAGGTCATGGTTAATAATATCCAGAATTTGATGAAGAATCTGAAGCTTTCGGTTGAGCAGGCCATGGAAGCGCTGAGTGTTCCTCAAACACAAAGAGAAATGTATGCCGGTATTGTTGAAAAGAAAGCGTTATGACCTTGACAGATGAGATGCGGCTTTGAATTCAAGGAGTGGCGGCTATGTGTAAGGTTATTGAAGAAGAGGCCGGTTTCCATGTTGAAACTGATTTCCCGGATTTTGGAGACAGTACCAGACACTTTGTTAACTATTGGGAACATGGTGTGGCTTCAGAGGAATGGCATATGAACAAAATCTATAATGCTGTTCTCAAGGGCATTAAAAAAGGCTGGGATATTAAAGTGCGATGGCCTTTTTTCTATGAGCGGGGCTGCCGGATCAGAGCATCTCGGCATCGGTAAGGTGGCAGTAGGTGATATCGCCTTCCTTGTAAAGGTTAAAGGTGCCGGCGACGACGATGTTCTCGCCATCGACGGGATAGGCCGTATCATCGCTGAGCACGAACTCTATGCCCTGGGCACAGCAGGCGGTGGCATCTGATATCACGCAGGCGTAATAATCGTTGCCGGTGGCCTCGTCGTGATAATAACTTGCGGAACCGGACATCTTTATCTTCTTCCCGATATAATCGGAGGGATTCATCATAATGTTATAGACTTCGGAATAGACAATGGTGCCCGAGAGAGCGGCCAGGTCCACATCGATATCTCCGTCTGATGAAACGGAGGCCTCCGTGGTTGAGGGCTCATCGATTTCAGCGGGACTGTCTGCTGTTACGGACGATACATCTCCGGCACCGCTATCAGCAGCCGGAGCATCTTCGTTTATGCTGTCATCAGCTGACAGGGTTCCTTCGTCCTCAGGCGTGGGGGAAGCTTCATCCCCGGCCGTACCGGCGGTGGAGGCAGCCATCTGTTCAGCCAGCACGTCGTTAACGGTCTTTGTACCCGAGCCGGTTCGGGCGGCAGCGTAACCTGCATCGGTATCGCCGCAGGCGCACAGGAGCGCGCAGATGCTGATGGATGCAAGAATGGGGATGTATGTTTTTTTCATTTTAATGGTCCTCCTGAAAACGTTGAAAGATCCCTCGACTCCGCAGGCAGAGCCTGCTTCGCTCGGGATGACAAAAAGTTATGCGTGCCATGCGTGCTTCGCTCGGGATGACAAAAAGTTATGCGTGCCATGCACGCTGCACTCGGGATGACAAAAAGTTATGCGTGCCATGCACGCTGCACTCGTGATGACAAAAAAATGTTGCGTGTTGCTGCCTGGATGACAAATGGTCTGCGGGTAGAGCGTTACTTCAGCCTGCCGGCTATGGTGCAGAGCAGGAAGGCGGCGGCCTGGACGGCCACTATGGTGGAGCCCACCGGAGTTCCTGCCAGCAGGGATATCACTATCCCGCCCAGGGAACAGCACACGGAGAGCACCGCCGAACATATGGTTACCTGTTTAAAGCTTTTGAAGAGCCTCATGGAGGACAGGGCCGGGAAGATCACCAGTGCGGAGATCAGCAGGGATCCCACCAGGTTCATGGCCAGTACGATGATGACGGCTATGACTATCGCTATCATGGTGTTGTAGCGGGAAGCCTTTATCCCTGAGGCTATGGCAAAATCCTCATCAAAGGTCACTGCGAAGATACGGTTATAGAAAAGCACGAAGATCAGTACCACCGCGACCGAAAGCGCTATGCACAGCCATACTTCAAGCCCTGTGAGGGTGAGTATGGAGGTGGAGCCGAAGAGGGTGCTGCAAACGTCTCCCGACAGGTTCGATGAGGTTGAGAAGATGTTCATTATAAGATAGCCGAAGGCCAGTGAAGCCACTGAGATCATTGCTATGGCTGCATCGCCTTTTATCTTTGTGTTATTACCGGTGCGAAGGAGCAGCACGGCGCTTATCATAGTTATGGGAAGGACCAGCAGCATGCTGTTGCCGCTCAGGCCCGGTATCTCTGTTTTGAGCGCTTCCGTCAGCAGCTGGTCCAGTACTGCGGCCAGTGCCATGGCACCGAAGGCCACATGCGACAGACCGTCACCGATAAAGGAGAAACGCTTGAGCACCAGCGTCACACCCAGAAGGGAGGAGCAGAGGGCTACAAGTACACCTACTATCAGCGCGTGCTGTACGAAAGGAAACTGAAGATATTCAAAAAGTTTACTCATTTTTCAGATATTCCTCTTTTGTTCCGAAGAAGGGGACCGGGCCGGTGCGGAGGATGTGATCCGCATAGCGCATGGCTGCATCCACATCATGGGAGATCATGATGATGGCACATCCCTCTTTGTTCAGCTTTTGTATAACGGAGTACATGGAGTTCTGGGCATCGGGATCAAGGCCAGCCACAGGCTCATCCATCAGCAGCAGGGCCTTTGTGGCGCAGAGTGCCCGGGCCAGCATGACACGCTGCTGCTGGCCTCCGGACAGCTCGCTGAAGCTTCTGTCTTTAAGTTCTTTTATACCCATGCGTTCAAGGTTCTCAAGGGCAAGGGTCTTCTGCTCTTTGGTGTAGAAGAAAGCCCTGCCCATGCCGCCCAGAAAGCCCGAAAGGACGATCTCCGTCACGGAAGCGGGGAAGTCCTTCTGGATGGAACTCTTCTGGGGCAGGTAGCCTATCCCGCCGCCTGTAAGCTCTTCGTCTAAGCTGATGGAACCCGACAGGGACGGTATAAGTCCCAGCAGTGTGCGCATAAGGGTGGTCTTGCCGGAGCCGTTCTCGCCTATGATGCAGAGATAGTCTCCGGCCTCCACCTTAAAACTCAGGTCTTTCAGTATGACATGTGAGTCGTAACCCACGGACAGATTTTTTACGGTCAGTAAAGACATATCACTCCAATGCCTGTTTTAATACTTCCAGGTTCTTTTCCATGATGCCGAGATAGTCGGCGCCTGCCTCTATATCCTTCATGGTAACGGCCTGCATGGAGTTCAGTGAGAGGATATCGGCGTCCTTCCCCGCACTGTTTCCTATTATGGTCTCCGCAATGCGGCCGTCGCTGCCCTCAAGGGTGAGCACGTGCTTAAGGGAGAGCTCATCGAGCTTTCCCGAAAGGAAGCCTATGGTCTCGAAACTGGCCTCGGTCTCGGCAGAGCAGCCCACGAAGGCGGCATAATAATCCAGACCGTAGTCGTCAGTCATATACCTGAAGGGAAAGCGGTCCCCGAAGAGCAGGGTATTGACGTTTGATGCAGCCACCGCAGCTCTGTATTCTTCATCAAGCTGCTTAAGCTTTGAGACGTAATCTGCGGCGTTGGCAGCGTAGAGTCCGGCATTATCTTTATCTATGGAAGAGAGGGAATCGGAGATGGCCAGGGTGAGCTTTTCGGCATTCCGGAGTGAGAGCCATACGTGCTCATCGTATTCAGGGCCTTCTTCCTCTTCTTCAGCTTCTTCCTCCTCTTCACCTTCCATGCCTTCAACCAGCTCTTCTTCCTTTACGTCGTCACCCAGTACTTCCAGCAGGTTGATCACCTTCATATCCCTGTTAACGGATTCTGCGAGGGCGTCATCTACCCAGCCGTCTGATTCGCCGCCTACATATATGAAAAGGTCGCAGGTCGAGACCTTCAGTATGTCATCGGCGGTGGGCTGGTAGCTGTGAAGATCCACTCCCTTATCCAGGAGCAGGGTAAGCTCCGCGTCTGCGGGATTATCTCCGAGAATGTTCTTCACCCAGTCATATTCGGGGAAGATGGTGGCGACTATGCTGATGTGATCGTCGGCTGCCGCGGCGTTTACTGCTGTGCTGCCGTTTCCACAGGCGCAAAGGAGCGCGCAGATGCTGAGGGCAGCAAGAATGAGTATATATGTTTTTTTCATTTTAATGGTCCTCCTGAAAACGTTGAAAGATCCCTCGACTCCGCAGGCAGAGCCTGCTTCGCTCGGGATGACAATAACCTCTGTGTAAGGAGAACTTAATTATTCAGGCGTACTTTTCCGGATACGGGAGTTTCTCGTACGAACAGATCCGGCGTAAGCACCGGCATAAAAGAGATCGCGGTCAAAAGGAACAGGGCGGCAGCCGAAGAGGCAGGAACAGCGTCCAGCCTGCTGAGGGCCGTGCTGCATTCTCTTATGCAGGAACAGATGGGGCAGTCCTCGCCGCAGCAATCATGATGATCTTCACCCCTGATAACAAATACAAGGGATAAGAGCAGGATCATTATCATGACGGCGGCAACGGGAGCCGCAATTGTCCTTATGCAGTTTGAAATGCCGTTTCTCTGCAAAAATGTTCCCTCCGTGTTTTGAACGGGGGACATTATAGCACAGGGCTGTGGGTTTAGCAAGAGTGCTTGTGAAGTCCGGGGAGATGTGGTATTCTGGGAGAAGTGTGAAAGAAAAAGATCCCTGCCAAAGCATAAGTTCGGCTACGAAGATCAAAGATCTTATGCCTCACTTATCGACTGCGCAGGCAAAGCCTGCTTCGCTCGGGATGACAAAACGGGAAATGAATGGATGAAAGATTTGTAAGAACAGAAATGCTGCTGGGAGAAGCGGCCATGGAGAAGCTTAAGGCCTCCAGGGTGGCGGTCTTCGGTATCGGAGGCGTGGGCGGCTATGTCTGTGAGGCCCTGGTGCGGAGCGGAGTGGGCTCCCTTGAACTGGTGGATGATGACAGGGTGGCGAAGAGCAACCTGAACCGCCAGATCATTGCCCTGGAGAGTACCGTTGGCAGATATAAGACCGAGGTCATGAAGGAGCGTCTCCTGGATATCAACCCTGAGGCGGAGATAAGCGTAAGGAACTGCTTTTTCCTTCCGGAGAATGCGGACAGCTTTGATTTCTCCGGATATGATTATGTGGCAGACGCAGTGGATACGGTATCGGCCAAGATAGAGATAATACTCCGGGCAAAGGCTGCAGGAACCCCGGTGATAAGCGCAATGGGCGCCGGGAACAAGCTGGATGCTTCCGCATTCAGGGTGGCGGATATCTATAAGACGAAGGTCTGTCCTCTTGCAAGGGTCATGAGGAGAGAGCTTAAGAAGCGGGGGGTGGAGTCCCTTAAGGTGGTTTATTCCGAAGAGGTACCGGCTGAGACCGGCAGTCCGTCGGAAGAAGAGGAGCTGCTTCATAAAAGACGCAGCACCCCGGGAAGCTTCGCACCGGCTCCTGCAGCCGCCGGCCTCATCATGGCAGGGGAGATCATAAAAGGGCTGACATGGTGACAAATCGGGCCGTTTATGGTAAAATGGAATGATGAAGAAGCGGGAAGATGACAGGCTGTCTGTCAGAAATCTGATCATAACTATAGTGGTCGTTCTTTTTTTTGCAGCCATTATCTTTATGTATTACAGTATGCTCCACAACGAGAAGCGGGGCAATATCATCCGTGAGGGCGAGATCAGCGCCGGACAGTCGGCACAACAGCTTGACAGATATCTTTCCACAAATATTGATTCCATAAAGCTCTCCGCTTATACCCTGGACGGTATGCTGCAGGAAGGGCGGAGCGATGAGGAGATACAGGATTTCCTGGTGGGACAGTCCACAGCCATAAAAAAGGCGGTAAATGAGGATTCCACCGGGCTTTACGGATATATAAACGGGCGCTTCTTCAGCGGCACCAACTGGGAGCCGCCGGCTGATTATGTGGCTACGGAACGGCCCTGGTATACCAGAGCCATGGAGCATCCGGGAGAGATAACCCTGCTGGATCCCTATGTGGACGTGCAGTCGGGGAATATCATGCTGGCCCTGGGGAAGACCCTGTGCGACGGCGTGAGCGTGGTCTCAGTCGACGTATCCCTGGATGCGGTGCAGGAGCTTACGGAGAATGCGGTCAGGAGCGGCTATTCGGATATGGAGATGATCCTGAACGACAGGGGCGTAGTGGTCGCTCATTCGGATCCTTCGGAAAACGGAAAAAACTATAATGAAGAAGAAGGCACCATAGGTGCTGCAGTTATACAGAAGCTTAATGAGACTGATGAGGATTATTTTGAGTTCAGATCCGGGAAAGCCCATTATGTGGCATATGTAGCGGATATAAGAAACGGCTGGTGCTGTGTTTCCGTAAAGGATGCCTCAGGAGTTTTCAGCTCCCTTAATACCTTCTTTGTGATCACCATAGGCATAGTCTTTGTGGTGGCGGCCATCATAAGCATCATCATGCTGCGTTCCCACCGTTACCGTAATATGTCCGCCAGCGCCATGGCAGCCAGTGAGGCAAAGTCTGCCTTCCTTTCCAATATGTCCCATGAGATCCGCACTCCCATCAACGCAATGCTCGGCATGAACGAGATGATACTCAGGGAGAGCGATGACCGGACAGTCATCACCTATTCCGAGAACATAAAGACCGCAGGAAAGAACCTGCTGGGCCTGGTCAACGACATACTGGATTTTTCAAGGATCGAGGCCGGGAAGATAGAGATCATACCCGTGGAATATGACCTCTCTTCCATGATCATCGATCTGCTGAACATGATAGATTCCCGCGCCGATGAAAAGGGCCTTGTACTGAAGCCGGAGATAGATAAGGACATACCGAAGAGCCTTATGGGAGATGAGATCCGGCTTAAGCAGATCATCACGAACCTCCTTACCAACGCGGTGAAATATACGGAAAAGGGAACGGTAAGCTTTACCCTGGGCTATGAAAGGATCGCGGGAGAGGATGACTCCGTATTGCTGAAGGTCTGTGTCAGCGATACAGGTATCGGTATAAAGGAAGAGGATATGAGTAAGCTCTTCCTGGAATTTCAGAGGATAGAGGAG
>JAFWWB010000011.1 GCA_017518185.1 Lachnospiraceae bacterium | reverse complement strand
GTTACGAAGCCAGGTCTCTGCGTCGGAACCGGGGATGACATGGAAGAATGCTTTAGCGGTCTTGTCAAATACGCCGTTATTGAATTTGGTCTTCTTTGAACGTATATAGACTGTTCCGGGATTGTTCTCATCTGTAAAGCAACCTGCGAAGCAGTTAGCTCCAATCTCTGTGACTCCGGAAGGAATGGTAAGCTCAGTCATGTCGCTGCAGCCGTTAAAGGCATTGGCGCCGATCTTGGTCACACTGGCGGGAATGACAACAGAGGTAATGGAACTGCAGTTTCTGAAGGCTTCATCTCCTATTGTGGATACCTGTGAGGGCTCGGTAAAGCTGAGGCTTTCAGCGGAGACACAGCCCTTGAAAGCGGCCTTTGGTACTGAAGTGAGGTTGGGACCTATGGCGATCTCCTTTAATTCGATGCAGCCTTCAAAAGCGGATTCGCCGAGGGTAGTAAGCCCGGAGGGAATGCTGAAGCCGTTTCCGCTGCCAAGCTTGGTACAGTTAAAGAAAGCCTTGGATTTGATGGTAGTAAGACCGTCCGGAAGCTTTATATCCACAAGGGAAGAGCAGTTCTGGAAAGCACAGCTTCCGATGGTGGTCAGCTGTGAATTGTCACTGAATTTAAGCGAGTGGAGGTTTGATACATTGGAGAGGGCGTAATCACCCACCTCGGTGAGGGTATCGGGAACGATAAGGTCAACTGTCACTAGTTCTCCGGTAACCTCATTTTTTGCAAACTGTGCACCTTCAAAGAGATGAGCGGGGAATCTGCGGACGGTGTCTCCTATGGTGATGGACTTGACATTGCAGCCCTTGAATATATCGGCGTTAGAGGTGGTAACCTCCTCGGCTTTATAATCGATGGTGGTGAGCTCGCCGCAGCCGGAAAAGGCTCCCTTGCCTATTTTGGTCACGGTTTTGGGTATAGTCACGGAAGTGATCTTGGGGCAGTTTGCAAAGGCAGCCTCACCTATCTCGAGAACCCCGTCCCTGAGATCGCAGTTAAGGAGAACGCGGCAGTTCTTGAAAGCATTGCTTCCGATAACCTGGATGTTATAGCCGCCATCCTTGAACTTCAGCCCTACGATATTACCCGTATCGGAGGCATCCGGGTCGCCCATGAAGGCGCCTGATCCTATCTCGGTGACGGTAGCGGGCACCAAAAGGGTAAAGTTAGCCTTGAAGGAAGCACGGTTAAAGAGATTGTTAGGGATCTTCTTCATTCCGTCCGTCAGTATGACCTCCTGAAGGTTGGCATTACGGAAGATGCCTTCGCCGCAGGAATTGATGCTGGTGGAGAGAACCGTAAGGGTATCTATGTTCTTATCTCCCATGAATGCCTCTTTGCCGATGGAGGTCACATTCTGGGGAATGGTAAGGGCTTTATAGGAAGTACAGCCCTTAAAGCAGTACTCACCGATGGTGAGCAGTCCTTTCGGCAGTTTTGACTGGACGAGCTGGCTGTTTCCGAGGAAAGCACTGCTTCCGAGAGCGGTTATGCCATCATGAAGCTCTGCGGTTTTAAGGGCGGAGCAGCCTGAAAAGCATTCGCCGGGGATAACGGTGAGGGACTCGGGGATGACTGCCTCGGTAAGACTTGTACAGCCCTTGAACGCGGCACCGCCGAGGCTTGAAAGACCGGAAGGAAGGTCGACCCTGAGGAGCTTATTGCAGCCCTGGAAGGCAGAGCCGCCTATGGTCGTTACGTGATCCCAGTCATTTATGGATTCAAGGCCGGTGCAGTTAAGGAATGCATTTCCTGCTATCGCCTCCACTCCGCCAAGGGAGATAGTCCTTATGTTCTTGCAGTTTTCAAATTCATAAGAAGAGAGGTATTTTGTGGCTGAATCCTCTGCTATGACCAGTTTTGAGAGACCGGTGCAGTTCATGAAGATCTTCTGGCCGAATTTGCCCGTGTCGCTGGTATTGTAGCGAAGCTCAAGTGAGCTTATCCCTGTGCAGCCGGAGAAGGCTTCTTCCCCTATGGAGGTTATATGATAGGGGAGGGTAAGTGAATGCAGGCCGGTGCAGCCCTGGAAGGCGCATTTCTTTATGGTCTGGATATTTGACTTTTCATAATCCAGATCGATGGCCGACAGATTTTTGCACCCTGCAAAGGCATATTCGGAGATGGTGGTGAGGTTGGTATTGCTCAGATCCACACTGACTATATTCGAACCGCGGAATACGGAATTACCAAGCTCCTGTACGGTGGCCGGTATAACGATAACGCTCTCGGGATCGAAGCTGGCGCCCCAGAAGAGGTTATCAGGTAGCTTGACGCTGGATTCCGAAACCGATTCGGAGGTGCTTGTATCGATGGCAGTGGGAGAGATAGTGAATCTTTTGATATTGCAGCCGGAGAATATGCTCTTGGAGGCTTCGTTACCTGTTTTGCAGGTTATACCAAGGGTATCGAGATTTATCTCTTCCAGGGAATAACATTTACTGAAAGCACTGGATTCCAGTGTAGCCAGATGTTTTTTCAGTGTAACGCTGTTAAGGGATACACAGGATTCAAAGGCACTGGTCTTTATGGTCTGAAGCTCTTCGTTAAGGGTCAGCTCCGTAAGGCTGCTGTTGCCGCTGAAGGCCTTTGAATTGATGGTACGGAGGCTTTTGGCATTGGTAAGGTCGATCTTTTCGATATTGGTACAGCCGGAAAAAGCGCCGCTGCCGATCTCGACGGTTTTGGAGTTGACCTCAAAAGCAAGTCCCGTTATGTTTTCCCATTTGGCAAAGCTCATATTCACTATGGTAATATTACTATCGATAACGAAGGTACCATCAGGAGTTATATAACCGTAATGTGTCGATTCATCCTTGCTGTATACCTGACGGGAATCGCCTTCGGTCCTGACGATATAACCGGCCTTATCGGGCACGAAATCGGCATCGCTTATGCCCGGCAGATAGCATTCGCCGTCTGCGCTGATCTCGGTATCGGTCTCAGCTTCATCGGAGGATACCGCATCATCAGAAGCTTCTTCGTCAAAATCCTCTTCTTCAGCCTCAAAAGCTTCTTCGGCTTCTTCCTCTTCGGAAGCTCCGTCTTCAGCTTCTTCAGCGGAAACATCTTCGGTCTCATCTTCAATCTCTTCCTCAGGAGAGGAGACTCCATCCTGTTCGTCCACATCCGTATCGGTGTCAACGGTATCGATGTCTTTTTCGTCCGATGCTGCCTCTGAGCCTGTTTCCTCTTCGGCAGTACCTTCGGATGTTTCCTCCTCCGTAACGGAGACATCCTCCTCCGCAACGGCGTTCTCATCACCGGCGGCGAAAGCGACCATACTGCTCTCCAGAATGCTCTGGGAGAGCAGGAGTACAGTGCAGATGCCGGCAAGAGATCGTTTGAACCTGTTCCTTACCATTTCCTTTCCTCCTTTATGTTAAAGTGTTTTTGGGTACAAAAATCCAATAATGAGTATAATAAGAAAGAAGACGTCTGTCAATGACGGTTGACAGCTGAAAACTTAAGTGATATATTGTGGAAAGTAACGAGATAGAGGTTGCGGGAGCTATGAGTAGCCCGGCGGATGCGGTAAGGCGCAGAGGAGGCCGGAGGAAAGGAGAGACCGCCGAAGGGGGAACAGCCTTATATGTTCTTTCCTGGGGGTACCGGGAATACCGGTATCACTGTCATCTTTGTAAGAAAGATGGGGCGCTATCAGGAAATGAGAGACACGCCGGCATTTTTCACAAATGCCGTTTTTCATTTTTGAGAGTATCCCGGCAAAAAAGAATGGCATCAGGGCTCCGTCTCCTACGGAGACACCTCATGCCCAAAAGGAGGGTAAAGAAATGGCAGTATTTACAGGAGCAGGTGTAGCGATAACCACGCCTTTTAAGGCTGACGGTTCGGTAGACTACGAGCAGTTCGAAAAGAACATCGAATTCCAGATCGCAGGGGGGACGGATGCCGTCATCGTATGCGGCACGACAGGTGAGGCGGCAACCCTTACCCATGAAGAGCATCTGGACGTGATCGAAGCCTGTGTGAAGTATGTTAAGGGACGTATCCCGGTTGTGGCGGGAACAGGCTCCAACTGTACCGAGACCGCGATCTACCTTTCACAGGAGGCGGAGAAGAGAGGAGCGGATGCGCTCCTGGTGGTGACACCTTACTACAACAAAGCTACCCAGAAGGGACTAAAGGAACATTTCACCATGGTGGCGGAAAGCGTAAAGCTCCCCATCATCCTTTATAACATCCCAGGACGTACCGGCGGTGTGAACATACTTCCCGAGACGCTGGTGTCCCTCTGTAAGGAAGTTCCCAACATCGTGGGCGTAAAGGATGCCACCGGAAATCTTTCCCAGGTGGCGAAGCTCATGAGCCTGGCAGAGGGCAGTGTTGACCTGTATTCGGGAAATGACGATCAGGTTCTTCCTATATTGTCTCTGGGCGGAAAAGGCGTGATCAGCGTGCTTTCAAATGTGGCGCCGAAGCAGACACATGATATGTGTGCGAAGTTCTTTGAGGGAGACGTAAAGGGAAGCATGGATATTCAGCTTAAGGCGATCCCGCTGATCAATGCGCTCTTCTGCGAGGTGAACCCCATACCGGTGAAGAAGGCGGATCAGCTCCTTGGTCACGGAAGCGGAGTGCTCCGCAGGCCTCTTACGGAGATAGAGCCTGAGCACGGAGCTTTGCTTGAGGCTGAGATGAAGAAGTTCGGAGTGCTTTGAGGCCGGGCTTTGGGGAAAGGAGAATGATATGACTCGGATCATAATGCATGGCTGCAACGGAAAGATGGGGCAGACCATAACCAACATAGTAAAAGAAGATGACGACGCGGAGATCGTGGCGGGAATAGATGTTTCCGACCACATAAAGAACGATTATCCGGTATTCAAAAGCCCGGCAGAATGTGATGTGGAGGCGGATGTGGTGATCGATTTCTCCAATGCCGCAGCCGTGGATGCTCTTCTGGACTGGTGTGAGGAGAAAAAGCTCCCGCTGGTGCTCTGCTCCACTGGCCTTTCCGAAGCACAGACAGAGAGGGCAACGAAGAAGAGTACGGAGAAGATCGCAGTACTTAAGTCGGCGAACATGTCTCTGGGTATAAATGTGCTGCTGAAGCTTCTTAAAGAGGCGGCGGCGCAGTTCGCTCCCGCGGGCTTTGATATCGAGATCGTTGAGAAGCATCACAATCTCAAGCTGGATGCCCCCTCCGGGACGGCCCTGGCCCTGGCTGACTCTATTAATGAAGAAATGGACGGACAGTATGAGTACGTATATGACCGCAGCCAGAGAAGACAGAAGAGGGATAAGAAGGAGCTGGGGATCAGCGCAGTGCGCGGCGGCACCATTGTAGGGGATCACGACGTTATCTTTGCGGGGACGGATGAGGTCATAACCTTTTCGCACAGGGCCTATTCAAAGGCGGTGTTCGCTAAGGGTGCTGTTCAGGCGGCAAAGTTCCTGGCAGGAAAACCGGCAGGCTTCTATGATATGAGCGATGTGATAGGCTGATGAGATTCAGACCCTGTATAGACATACATAACGGAAAAGTAAAGCAGATAGTGGGCGGCAGTCTGGATAACAGCGGGGCGAAGGAAAATTTCGTCTCCGCTGAGGATGCCGCTCATTTTGCCCTTCTCTACCGTGAAAGAAAGCTTACGGGCGGCCATGTTATCATGCTCAACGGTGCAGGGAGCAGTGAGTATGAAGCGAGCAAGGCTGAGGCAAAGGCGGCGCTTTCGGCGTATCCTGGCGGGCTTCAGGCCGGCGGCGGGATCAATCCCGGCAATGCAGCAGAGTTTCTTGAAGCAGGGGCTTCTGCTGTGATAGTCACATCCTACGTGTTCCGGGAAGGTAAGACAGATTATGACAGACTGGAAGAGATGAGGTCAGCCGTTGGAAGGGATTCCCTGGTACTGGATCTATCCTGCCGCAGAAAGGAGGACGGCAGGTATTATATAGTAACGGACCGCTGGCAGCGCTTTACGGAACAGGAATTAACTCCCGGGCTTCTTGGTAAGCTTGAGGCATACGCTTCCGAATATCTTATACACGCAGTGGACGTGGAGGGAAAGCAGAGCGGCATTGAAGAAGAGGTGCTCAGGATACTTGCCTCCTATGACGGCCTTCCCGTGACCTACGCAGGGGGGATCAGGAGCTTGGAGGATATAGAGAAGATAGACCTTTACGGAAAAGGCAGGGTAGACTTTACCGTTGGCAGCGCATTGGACATCTTCGGCGGGAAGATGAGTTTTGAGGAGCTGTGCGAGAGATATGGCTAAGCTGTTCCAGATCATACCGGAGGAGTTCTTCAAGCCGCTTACCAGCAGATACCGCCAGGAATATGCTGACAGCATACTGCTGATCTATAATACATTCAAACCCGAGATATCCTATGGAGTGAACCGTGAGATCGTAGTAAAGGAACTCACGGTTTATTTTGATGCCGATGATGAGGAGATCAGCTTTGATGAAGAGCATGTGCTGAGAGATGCCAGGGATAAGGCAAATGCCATGATAGCACAGCTGAAGAAATGCGGCTGGCTGGAATATGAGCAGGTTGAGGATCACCGGCTGAACGTATCCCTGATGGAATACGCCATCCCCATAATAGAGAGCATGGACAGGATAATACGGGAGCAGGAGACGGAGTACCAGGGGCTGATCTCCCAGATACATGCCAGTCTTCGGAATAAGGAATCCTATGTAAAGCCGTATGAGCTCGTGATCATGGGGGTGCGTGAGAACACGGAACGCCTTATCTCGGAGCTTAAGCGCCTCAATGTGAGCATAAAACGGCACATGGACAGGCAGACTGCCGATATGGATGCGGCGCAGATCCTGGATCATTTTTTTGAGTACCATCAGAATATCGGGTCGAAGGCCTATATGCGCTTAAAGACCAGCGATAACATCTCACGTTTCAGAGGGGCAATAATAGACGGCATCAACGGCATACTTGAGAACAGTGATATCATGGGCAGGGCTGTAAAGGGTTATATGGAGGTGGAGCAGCAGGAGGATGAGGATCTGGCCTATGACGCGCTGATAACGATACTTACCGATGTAAAAGCTTCCTTCTACCGTCTCAACGATATCATAGAGGAGATAGACAGGAAGCACTCCAAATATATGAGAAATGCCGTTATGAGGGCGCGCTTCAAGCTGTCTACCGGAAATAACCTGGAAGGGAAGCTTTCAAGGGTGCTCGATCACATAGCGGAGAGGATAAACGAAAACGACGAGGATATCATGGAGGATTCGGGGGAGATGCTGGCGGAACTGGCGAGCATCTATCCGCAGTATTATATTTCACCGGAATCACTGCGTACGGTTCCCGTGAGCAGGGCTCCCGGAAAGGTGGACAGGATAAGCACCGCGGAGGGGATCAGCAGGGAAGAGCGGATCGTCTTCAGGGAGGCCTTAAAGGAAAAGAACCGTAAGAAGTTTTCCAGAAAGAAGGTGGATGCCTTTGTTTCAGAGCTTCTGGGTGACAGAAAGAAGATCGGAGTGGATGAGATCCCTGTGGAGTGCAGGCGCGATCTGATCCGGATAATATATATAAGCATCTACGCGGGAAACCGTGCCAACTGTTACAGCATAAAGCGCAGCAAACGCAGGGTAAGGATAGGGGAGTATGAGCTGCCCTTCTTCGAGATAATCAGAAGATGACACTTTAAGGGGATCAAAATGGAAGAGATTTTTCAGGCCTCGGCACAGCAGAAGGAGAAATTCCGCACGGCGGCGAACAGGCTGCTGAACAGCTGTTTCCTGCTGAAAAAGAAAGAGGATACCAGAAAGGACTATATATTTGTTAAGGAGAACAGGGACCAGTTTCTGCTTTTTTTTGACCTCCTTGGCTATGATCTGCTGATCAATGAGGATCAGGGAGTCATAGGACTGTCGAACAGGAGCGGTACCGGAAGACTTGAACTCAAGAAGTACGAAAGCATACTGCTGCTTATACTCCGGCTGCTCTATCTGGAAAAGCGGAAGGAGATATCGGCCTTTTCGGAGGAGGTTACCGTGCTGATGGAGGAGATACGTGAAAAGTATGCCCTGCTCAAGATAAAGAACAAGCCGTATATGGATAAGAGCATGGAACAGCGCATGGTGAGCCTGTTCCGCAGATACAATATACTGCAGAATCTGGACAGTGATATAACGAAGGCGGATGCCAGGATAGTGATCTATCCTTCTGTGATCATGGCTGTTACGGTTGAGAACATCAATGCCTATCATGATATGACAAAGCGCAAGCTTGAGGAGTACACGGCAGACAGAAAGGGGGAGGATGATGGCTGGGACGATGAAGCTTCTGACCAGGGTACGGCTGATCAACTGGCATTACTTTGAAAATGAATGCATAAGCTTTAACGGCTCCACACTGATCAGCGGCGAGAACACGGCAGGAAAATCCACCATACTGGATGCCATACAGCTGGTCCTGACCACCAATTCCCGCAGATTCAATATGGCAGCCAACGAAAAGGGCAAGAGGGATCTGAGGGGCTACGTACGCTGCAAGACAGGCGATGTCGGAGATATGTTCCTTCGGAAGAATACGGTGCCTGCCAACGTGGCGCTGGAGTTCTACGAAGAGAAGGGCGAACGTTATTTCGTGCTGGGAGTGCATCTGCTCAGTAATGATGAGGAGAGCCCGGTGATCAAAAAGTGGTACAGGGAAGAGTGCCGTCTGGAGGACCTTTCCTTTATCGTGGATTCACACGCCGCACTGGACCGGGAGTTCAAGAACCGGGGCAGGAGGGTGAAGTTCATAGAGTCGGACAAGGCTGCCAAGGAGGAATTCCGCCACCGCATGGGGAATCTTGAGGAGAAGTTCTTCGAGATAATACCAAAATCCCTTGCCTTTAAGCCGATGGATAACGTGAAGGAGTTCATCAACAGATTTGTCCTGAGCGAGGAACATGTTAATATCGATGAACTTAAGGGGAATATCGAAAGCCTCAGCGAGCTGGAACACCTGCTTGAGCGCAACAGCAGGCAGCTTGCCGCGCTGGAGGACATCCTTTCGGAGTTTGATGCCATAGAGAAAAAGGAAAGGGAGATCGCTGTCAATGATATACTCCTGATGCTTGCAGATGCTGATGCGCTGAAGGAACGCATGGCCGGAACGGAGAGCGAGATGCGCCTGAAGGAGCAGACCATACTTTCCAACCGGGAAGAGCTGGAGCATATCGCAGTCACGGCCGGCAGACTTCAGGAGCAGATAATACAGCTCAACGTGAGCATGAAACAGAATGATGCCGCAGCCCTGCTTTCCGATGCCAGGAGAAGGATGGAAGCGCTCGAGATCGAGATAGGGCGCAAAAAGGATGAAGAAAAGAAGCTTCGGCAGCAGGTGGCGGCGATACGTGATTACCTGAAGGCCCTGGCAGCCCTGGGTCATAAGCCTCTTACCACGGAAGATCTGGAAGTGATCGGTGGGACATACGATGCCGCATTGAAGAACAGCGCGATAGAGAAGCTGGCTGCTTTTGAGTCGGAAGGCAAGGCCGGGATCAGGGAAAAGCAGCAGGAGCTTTACTGGGAGAAAAGAAGACTTGATCGTGAGATAAGCGAATTACAGGAGAAACAGGCACAGCTCTCAAAACAGCAGCTGTCCTATCCCGATAATACGGTAAGGCTGAAGGAGGCGGTGGAGAAGGAATTCCGCAGGCAGAATATACGTTCCGAGGTATATATACTTGCCGAACTGCTGGAGATACTGGAGCCTTCCTGGTCGGATGCGGTGGAAGGATATCTCAATACACAGAAATTTTATCTGGTGGTCGAGCCGGCATATTATGATATCGCGTTGGATATATATCATAAGAACCTTAAGAGCATACACAGCGCCGGCATAATCAATACAAAGAAGATACCGCTTGACCAGAGGGCGGATCCGGCCTCGCTGGCCTTTGTGGTAGGCAGCGAGAACCGCTACGCGAAGGCTTTTGCCATATACGTGCTGGGGCGTGTGATGCGCTGTGATGATATACATGAGCTGGAGGAGCATGAGGTTTCGGTAACAAGGGACTGTATGCTGTATCAGAACTATGTGGTGCGGCATATGAACCCGCGGTCCTACGAGAACCCCTTCATAGGGAAAGAAGCCTGGAGGGTGCAGGTATCAAATGTCCGCAGACAGATAGAAGAGCTTTCTGCAGAACGCACGAGGCTGCGGGAGGAACTGATCCCATACGAGGCTGTAGAGAAAGCTGAAAAGGATGTGAACACCGCACTCTGCCGTGAATACATGAATGCACCTGCATTTGTGGAAGAACTGAGGGAACAGCTGGCACAGGCAAAGGCAGACGAGGCGGCTGCGGCAAAGGATCCTACACTTATAGAGCTGCAGCAGAAGCTTACGGAAGCCGAGGATGAGAGCAGGAAGCTTTCGGAGGATCAGAGCGCGCTTCAGAAAAGCCAGGCCAGGCTTGAGGAACAGGTGGAGCAGCTTGGCATTGACAGGAAACAGATAGAGGACATGCTTGAAACGGGCAGGAGGGCACTTCAGGAGAAGCAGGATGAAGCCGGCAGCAGCTATCATGAGGCTGAAGAAAAATACCGGCAGAACAGGAAGTCCAAGAGCCCGGAGATGATAAAGAACAATTATACGCCGAGGGGCTCCCAGCTGATGAATGAAAGAAATGAGTGGCTGGATAAGCTGAGGCAGAAACAGTACAGATACAATTCGGATTTCACCGAGGATATGACCGCAGGGCTTACGGGGCAGCAGGAGTACCGTGAAGCGGCAGCCAGACTCCGTACAGTTGAAAAGGTGAAGTATGAAGAGAAGCTGAAGAAAGCGATGGATGACTGCGAGGAGATATTCCGCAGTGATTTCCTGTCCAAAATGAAGGAGTATATTGAGGCGGCGCGTAAGGAGTTCAGGGAACTGAACCGGGCCCTGGAGAACATCTATTACGGTGAGGACAGCTATCACTTTAAGATCATGCCTGATAAGAAGAAGGAAGGGCTTTACCGCATGATCACCTCTGAGAATAATGTGGAAGGGTATACCCTGTTTACTTCACTCTTTGAAGAAGAGTATAAGGACGAGATAAAGGAGCTCTTTGATAAGCTGACGGCCAGGGACGATAACGGGAAGAAGGTAGTGGAGGAGTATACCGATTACCGGTCCTATCTGGATTATGACATCGAGATCCACAAACGTAACGGAAAGATCCAGCGTTTTTCGGACATCTATGGAGAGAAGAGCGGCAGCGAGACCCAGGTCCCCTATTATGTGGCCATAGCGGCATCCTTCTATCAGCTCTACCGCTTTGACAATTCTGTGCGCCTCATGCTCCTGGATGAGGCCTTTGATAAGATGGATGATGAGAGGATACAGTCCATGATGGAGTTCTTCAGGAGCCTTAAGCTCCAGACCATAATGGCTACGCCTCCCGCCAAGATAGAGGTGATAGGAGAGCATGTGGACACCATACTGACGGCGATCAGGGCCGGCAGCGGCAGTATCGTGGAGGAATACGATCTTTGAGCGGGACGGGGCGTATCGGAAAAGAAATACTGTGCGTGCTGCTGGACCGTTATGAACACAGCCGCAGATTCCTTGGGGTGAACCGGAACGGGCGCCTGCCGCAGTTTGATATGGCAAAACAGTTCCCGGATTATGCCGACGATTCACAATATGCCTTCTTCCGTGAATGCAATGAGGCAGCAGCAGGTCTGGAGCATGACGGCCTTGTAACGGTGGAAAGAGGGCGGGGAGAGGTCATAAGGCGCATACTGCTCAGGATGGATGGGATCGATGCCGCATACAGAGCCGCGGGCAGGACCCCCCGCTCGGATATGCAGGCCGGGCTCAGAGCCCTTCTTGAGAAGATGCTGGCTGAAAATACGATGCACCCTGAAAAGACCGCGGCGCTGGATCTCTATATCCGTGCCCAGCTGGAACGCATAGCCGTTAATAAAAATGTGGAATTCTTTGACGGTGACCTACAGGAATACAGGGAACTCCTTGAGATGACTCGGGAGATCCTGGCAAATGATGAAGAATGTTTTATCCGTGACTTTTCTGTCAGGCTCTTCGGGGATTCAAAGAAGGCGGAGGAATACCGGGGGAGGGTAGAGAGCCTTTTATACGCCTATGGAGACTATGCAGATAAGAATACCGTGCTGGAGGAACAGGGCATACTGCGTACCCCGGCCTATGTAATGCTAAAGGGAGCGGCAAAGCTCCTTTTTGAGAATGAGAGCATAGATCTGACAGCCCTGGGCGGTGATATAGCCCTTTCTACCGAAAGCCTTAAGAATGTGAAGAGGGTTGAAGTGTGGGGAAAGAAGCTGATCACCGTTGAAAACCTGACCAGCTTTCATGACTACCAGGATGCGGGGGCCCTGGTGATATATCTGGGCGGATTCCATAACAGGACAAAACGTATGCTGCTTCAGCTCATATACAGTGACGCACCGGGGATTGAATACCTGCATTTCGGGGATATCGATGCGGGAGGGCTCTATATCCTGGAGCATCTGAGGAAGAAGACCGGGATACCCTTTGAGCCGCTCTACATGGACAGGGATACGCTGCTGCGCTTCCGCACTCAGGCCAGGGAGCTGACTGCCAACGACAGGAAGAGGCTCGCCAAGCTCAGGGAACGGTATGAGAGCGGTCAGATCGCGGAGCTGATCGACTGTATGCTGAAGGAAGGGATCAAGCTGGAACAGGAGGCGGTGAGCGCCTGCTGTGGCTGGACATAACAGCGGAAATGATGTATAATATTATGACTTTTGAAGACAGAAGGGAGCCATGGAAGAGAGCGGTTCCTTGGCGGTGACAGATGACGGCTTCGAACATATCAGATAAGAAAAACGAACAGGATAAGCTCCGGCTCTTTATGGAGAAGATGTTTTATCTTTTCCTTGCGCTGGAACTCATTTATGAGGTGCTGAGGACCACCCCTTTTCCGGGCTATGCAGAGGAGCTTCTCGCTAAGCTGTTTGCAGGACAGGCCGGGCTTATATTTCAGGGGATCTGCAGCATACGGCTGCTCATGTTCGTTCCGGCGGTCTATACCATCTTCATGGAGATGGGAAAGTGGCGGGAACGCATCACTGCCCTGGCGATGATCGGCCTGGGTATCGTTTATTCTGTGCTGATGGCAGAATGGAACGATCATACGATACTGATGCTGATGCTGCTGCTCGTGGCATCCTACGGCAGGGAATTCAGACGCATAGCAGCGTACAGCATAGCCATAGTCAGTGTGCTCTACATATTTACGGCAGTGGTGTGCATCTTCGGCCTGATACCCGAATACAACATGGAAAGGGCCGGAAGGATAAGGCATTCGCTGGGATTTTACGGGGTTTCGGCTGCTGCGGCATTCATGTGCTTTGTCCTGCTCATGATGATGTTTTTGAAAAGCGGTATCATCAAATGGTATGATTACCTGCTGATCGTAGCCGTGATACTTTTCAATATCTGGCTGATAGACGGCAGGGTGGCACTTGTATCGGTCATACTGGTGACTGCAGGGGCTGCAGTCTGCACAGCTGTAAAGAAGCACGGTCTTAAGATAACGGAGAAGCTGATGAAGCCGGTACGGCTCGTGCTGTGCTTTTCGCATCTGATAGTCGGAGGGCTGTTCTTTACCCTGGTGTTCGCATATGATAAGGAGCGCTGGTCGGGGATCAGGAAGCTTCCGTTCTTCAGCATACTGGAGAACAGGCTGGCGGTCCCGAACCGTCTCATGCAGGAGCTGCCCTTCTCATTTTTCGGTAATTACCTTGACAGGTATGCATATGCGGAGCAGAGCTTTTACTCGGGAGTGACGGACGTGGATTTCCTTGAATCTTCCTATGCCAGACTCTATCTGATCTACGGTCTGGTGGGGCTTATACTTGCTCTTGTCATCTATACTGTGGTGCAGTGGCGTCTTATGAAGAAGGAGCAGACCTTCCGTATGTATGTGATAGCCGTCACAGCTTTTTTCTTTGTGATACAGAAGGGCATTCTGAATCCGGGCATAAGTATATTCCCGCTGCTCCTGACAGCACTGATACCGCCGGCAGAGCCGGTACCCATAACGCAGGATATCTACGTTGGGGAACGGGACGCGAACGGAGTGCTGAAGCGGGCCTACGAAGGCATAGACATGTGGGAGCTGTACCGGAAGAAGCCTCTCTCTTACAAGATCATGAAGCGTCTTGTGGACATAGTGGGATCCATAGTGGCCATGATATTGCTTCTGCCGGCCTTTATCGGTACGGCCATTGCCATAAAGCTGGAGGACGGCGGCCCCGTGATCTACAGCGGGAAAAGATACGGAAAGGATCTGAAGTATTTCCCAATGCACAAGTTCCGCTCCATGTGCATAGATGCGGAGAAGAAGACCGGCGCAGTCATCACCGATGAGGATAAGAACGGGCTGGCCTTTAAGATAAAGGATGATCCCCGTATCACTAAAGTCGGGCGTTTTATCCGCAAGACAAGCATCGATGAGCTGCCCCAGTTCTGGAACGTGCTTAAAGGGCAGATGAGCCTGGTGGGGCCCAGACCCATCCAGACAACGGATAAAGAGATTGAAGATTATGAAAAGCAGCGCTGGGCCGTGAAGCCCGGCATCACCTGCATATGGCAGGTATGCGGCAGGGCGCTGGTGCCCTGGGACGAATGGGTGGAGATGGATCTGAAATACATCTCGGAAATGAGCCTGAAAACGGATATCAAGCTGATGATCATCACAGTGGTAGCGCTCTGGAGCAAGGAAGGGGCAATGTGATGCTTAAGATATATTTCGGAGAGATGGAAAACGTTCTGCATAATGTAGAGAGCTTTTTTAATAATCAATATAGTTATGCCTGGCTGGAAGATGACTTTGTAAAAAGCGTGATAGAGTCGGTGGACAGGTCTGTGGTGGAATCTCCTGAATGTATCAAAAGCCCTGTTCTCAGGCAGATACCCCCTACAAGACTTTCGGGAGGGACTAAAGCGGTCATTCTTATGAAATATTGTCCTGACCGTGTGATCAATGCTTCCAATTGCGGAGATAACTGTGCCGAGTGGATATTGAGGCTGGGAGACAGCCGGGATCTGACCATTAACCTGCATCATATAATGGAGTTTGACAGGGACAGTTTTGAGATAGAGATCCTGAACGATCACAGGATAGTCCGTAACATGGGGGAAATGGTCGATGCTGGGATCGATTTCCTTTGAGGGAGGCATAGATGACCGGACAGTACAGTGTGATCGTTGAAAATGCGTATATACGTTATGAATTTGAGATACACAGGAACATTACCGTTATACGGGGGCAGAGTGCAAGCGGAAAGACCACGTTATTTGAGATGATACGGAGCTATCAGGAAGAAGAGGACAGCGGGGTCAGCGTTAAATGTGATAAGAAACTGGCAGTACTTTACGGAAAAGAATGGAAAAAAAGGATCGGAGAGATCTCCGATTCTATAGTGTTCCTGGATGAACAGAGCAGGTTTGCCTTATCTGATGAATTTGCGGAAGCAGTTAAAGGATCTGATAACTATTATGTTATAATCAGCAGAGAGAAGCTGTCGGCGCTTCCCTACAGTGTTACGGAAGTATATGGAATAAGGATGCGCGGTAAATATGCCGGATTAGCCGGCGAATTTACCGAAAACGAGTTCTACCGGATATACGGTATCAGACCGGTAAAGAGATTTAAGCCCGATGTGGTCATCACGGAGGATTCCAACTCGGGTTATGAATTCTGGAAAAGGGTATGCGGAGAAAACAGATGTTTTTCTGCTGAAGGAAAAACAAAGATATTGGAAACACTCAGGGGGGAAAAAGATCGGAGATGCCTCGCTATCGTGGATGGGGCGGCGTTTGGCCCTGAGATGGAAGGAATACTGCAGTATATCAGATACAGGAATCCTGATGCGGAGGTATATGCGCCGGAGTCTTTTGAATATCTTCTGCTTACCAGCGGCCTTTTCTCCGGCGGGGAGCTGAAAGACAAGTGTTCCAATACTGCGGATTATGCAGATTCGGTGCAATACCTCAGTTGGGAGCAGTTCTATTCCGCACTGCTCACTGAGATAACAATGGGAACCGAGATGCAGTACAGTAAGAAGAAGCTGAACCTGTACTATCTTTCTGAAAGAAACATGAGAATGGTGCTGCAGACGATACCGGAGGAACTTCTGGTATCTGCATCGGGAATCTGAAAGTGAAAGATGTGGCGGATGCATAAGACAGTTTAGAGAGAGCTGAAAGGACAGATGAGCCTGGTGGGTCCCAGACCCATCCAGACAACGAATAAAGAGATCGAGGAATACAGGCTGATGCTCATCACCGTGGTGGCGCTTTGATAACGGGAAGGAGGGACTTGGCGGGTGAAACTGCCTGTAGGAATACAGTCATTCGAAAAGATCAGAACGCAGGATTTTATTTATGTTGATAAGACGGCATATATCTATCAGCTTGTGCGTGATAGTGTCCCTTATTTTCTGAGCAGACCAAGAAGATTCGGAAAGAGCCTCCTGCTCTCCACGATGAAGGCATATTGGGAAGGCAGAAAGGAATTATTTTCCGGCCTGGATATAGAGAGACTGGAAGAGGGAAATGCAGAGGCCTGGAAGCCTCATCCGGTCTTCTATTTTGATTTTAACGGCAGTAATTATCAGATTGAATCCGGACTCAGTGATATCTTGGATGAACACCTAAGGCGCTGGGAAAAGGAATATCCTGTCTCTGAGGTGGGGCAGAGCCTTGGCGAGAGATTTCGCAACCTTATCATAGCCGCTCAGAAAAAAACGGGATTACGTTCGGTTGTTCTCGTGGATGAATATGATAAACCTTTGCTGGATGTCATTGACAACGAAAGAATGCGTGAGCACAATAAGGAGATATTCAAGGGTTTTTTCAGCACACTGAAGAGCTTTGATGAGTATATACAGTTTGTTTTTATAACAGGTGTCTCCAAGTTTCATAAGGTCAGCATTTTCAGTGACCTTAACCAATTGAACGATATTTCATTGGATGAAGATTATGCACTTATGTGTGGCATTACCGAAGAAGAATTAAAAACTTATTTCGAAGAGGAGATCGAAAACGTTTCCAAGCGAAGAAGTCTTACGGTAGAAGAGTGTTTGGCTGTTCTAAAACAGAAGTATGACGGGTATCATTTCTATCCGGGAATAAAGGGCGTATATAATCCGTATAGTGTTCTGAAAGCATTATTATCCAAAGATTTCGGTTCTTACTGGTTTGAGACAGGCACACCGGCATTCCTTCTTAAGAAATTGAAGGATAGGGATTTTGATCTGAGAAAGTTCACGGACATGACGCTTTATGCGAGCGAAGGGATGCTCAAGGACTATACCGGAGAGGGTGAAGATCCTGTTCCGCTCCTGTACCAGACCGGATACCTTACTATAGCCGATTATGATGATACAGGACGCGAGTACACTTTGTCTTTTCCAAATGAAGAGGTGAAGTACGGGTTTTATGAAAGTCTACTCCCGGCGTATGCACCGGCAGGTACAGGAGGCACGGGAGCCGATATCTTTACTCTGGATGAGTACGTGGAAAACGGCAATACGGAGGGTATACGGAATGTACTGACAGTGCCGACGCTGCGCTGAAACAGATAACGGACATGCGGTATGCCGATATATATGCTGCGGATAAAAGAAAGCTGATAAAGATTGGGGCGGCGTTTGATTCCGGAACAAGGAATCTGTCGGTGTGGAAGGTGGTGTGAGAGATGGATGCGAAAAATATCAGTGATGAAAGGTTTACGATTGCAGATATTATCAACCTCCCTGAAGGCGTTCATATGGAAATGATAGATGGGGAGGTGTATGATATGTCAGCACCGAGCCCAATACATCAGCAGATAGTAGCTTTTTTTGTTCACAAGATATCTGAACATATTGATAACACACATAAAGAATGTTCGGTTTATCCGGCCCCTTTTGGGGTGTTCCTGTCTAAGGATGAGGAAACCTATCTTGAACCGGATGTGTCGGTGATATGTGATAAGAGCAAGATATCCGATCGCGGCTGTGAAGGGGCACCTGACTGGATCATAGAAGTGGTGTCGCCGTCAAGTAAAAGCATGGATTACTTGAGGAAGCTGCATCAGTACAGAAAATGCGGCGTGCGCCTGTATTGGATCGTAGATCCCATATCCCAGTGTATATTGGTTCATGAGCTTTTTTCAGGTGATCAGAGCAAGCATGGTTTTGATGAAAAGATCCCGGTTTCGATATGTGATGGACTGGTGATAGATATGAAAAGGGTATGCGGATAAAACAGATGTTTTTCTGCTGAAGGAAAAACAAAGATACTGGAAACACTCAGGGGAAAAAAGATCGGAGATGCCTTGCCATCGTGGATGGGGCGGCGTTTGGCTCTGAGATGGAAGGAATACTGCAGATTATGCAGATTCGGTACAATACCTCAGTTGGGAGCAGTTCTATCCCGCACTGCTCACTGAGATAACAATGGGAACCGAGATGCAGTACAGTAAGAAGAAGCTGAACCTGTACTATCTTTCTGAAAGAAACATGAGAATGGTGCTGCAGACGATACCGGAGGAGCTTCTGGTATCAAGATTGGGAAATTGAAAGCGAAAGGCACTACGGATGCTTAAGACAGCGGCGGTGGTCGTTACATATAATCGGAAAGAGCTTCTGGGGAAATGCCTCAGGGCGCTGCTCTCACAGACGGTGGGTTGTGATATCTATGTTGTTGACAATGACAGTAGCGACGGGACCGGGGAGATGATCACGACTGAGTTTGCACGGCCAGAGGTAAAATATATAAACAGCGGTGCAAATCTGGGCGGAGCCGGAGGCTTTCAACTGGGCATGGAGAGAGCAGTAAGGGACGGCTACAGATATATCTGGGTCATGGATGACGACACCATCCCGCGCCATGACAGTCTGGAAAAGCTTTTTCGGGGAGGACATGCCCTTAAGGGCAGATGGGGAGCATTGTCCAGCGTGGCGGAATGGACGGATGGAAACATATGCAGGGCCAACCGACAGAAGAAGACGATCTTCACATTCGCTTCGGACAGGGAACTGAGGCAGAAGGAGCCGGTAAGATGTGAGATGATAAGCTTTGTCTCGATGCTTATAAGAGCGTCCGCGGTAAAACGGCTGGGATTGCCGAAAGGAGAGTATTTCATCTGGTCGGATGATTACGAATACAGCGGAAGGATATCAAAGCATTATCCGATATATGTCATCACAGATAGTGTTGTGACGCATGCAATGAAGGAGAATAAGAAGGCTGACTTTGCCGTAGAATCACCGGAGCGGATCGACAGGTATCACCTGCTCTACCGGAATGATGTGGACTGTTACCGGCAGTTCGGCCTGAGGGGATGGGTATACGTAATCCTTAAGGATATAATCGCATGTATGAACGTGCTGTTGCGTTCGGAAAATGACAGCTTCAGGAAGATAGCGGTGGTATTTAAAGGCTTCAGGGAGGGGCTGACCTTCAGACCGGAGATAAGAAATGTGAATAAGAAAAGGAATGAGGGCGGTTGAGTGAGAAGCGGTAATCCGCTTTATGCTACGGATAAGGAAAAGCTGATAAAGATTGACGCGGCTTTCGATTCCGAAACCAGGAGCCTGTCTGGATAGATAGTGGCGTGAAAGATGGATTGCAGAAATGAGGGGAGCAAAAGCATGGGTATTAAACTGTGGATAAAGAATAATCTCAGATGCAGTTATATCATACCGCTGACGACAAAATATAAAACTGAAGGTACGGTTTGTTTTGTACGAAAAGCACTTTCGATAGCTATGAGTACAAAAGTGATCAAAAGTTCCGCAAAAAAACGGAATGTTGCTGATGATACGCTTCAGCTTATGAAACTTGTTGATGTCTGTTATGATCCTGCCCTGACGTTTTATTACCACATAGATGAAAAAAAGACGATTGCCGTAAGAGGAAACATACTTAGCAATTTCCCGCTGGACTACCGAAAGATCATCGATGGAAGTTTCAGGGAGATCGCCTGCCTGGCGGTTAGCGCAGGCGGAAAATACGGAAGCAATGCGCGTAAGATAAGGGAAGCTGTATATATATTGCACAGCAGGATAGTGGAATTGTTAAAAAAGGGGCATCATACGTCTGTATTGAGATACTTTGAGGATATACTTGATCGGAAAGCAGAACACTTTGCGGAAGGACTTCAGCGTATCCTGTTTTTTAACCAGATAATGTGGCAGACACGCCACAGGTTGAATGGAATCGGCCGGATAGACAGGATACTGGGAGATTTATACCTGAAAGATATCGAAGATGGGTATTTGACAAAAGAAGAAGCATATGATCTTATCTGTGACTTTATTAAATGCCTGCATCAGAACTATGAGTTTAAAAGCGCGGCGCTGATGGGCGATATCGGTCAGATCATAATTCTCGGTGGGATAGGGGATGATGGTAACTACTTTAGCAATGAATTGACGGAATTGTTCCTGCGGGCCCATAAAGAACTGGCTTATCCTGATCCGAAGATCATGCTCCGTGTCAGTGAAAAGATGCCTAAAAGCTTAATAAAAAAGGCGACCGACTGCCTTTTGGCAAGGACAGGGAGTCCGATTTTTTCTAATGATGATATTATTATCAAAAAAATGAAAGAGTTTGGTTATGCGGAGTCTGATGCCTATGATTACTGTGTTTCAGCTTGTTGGGAACCCTTCGTTTCAGGGAAAAGTCTTGATCAGAACAATATTCTGAGTTTTAATCTGGCTAAGGTATTGTTTGACCATTTGGAAAGAGCCAATCTGAAGCAGATCAGTTCCTTTAAAGAACTGATCCGAGGATATGATAGGACTCTTTTCAAGGAACTGAAGGCTTTTGTTAAGAGACTGGATGATTATGTATGGGCGGAAGATCCACTTGTTTCGATATTCACGGATTCATGCACAATAAAAGGGAAGGACATCTCCCGAGGCGGCGCTGATTATAATAATTTTGGTTTTACAACAGTGGGAATGGGGGCAGTATGTGACAGCCTGCTGAATATCAGGGAGCTTTGTTTCAGAAAAAAAGAGTATTCGCTTTCGGCTCTGGAAACGAAACGTAAGGAGAATTTTGAAAATGATAGGGAGTGTTATGATAAGCTTAAAGCATTGCCTGGAAGATTCGGACATGACGAAAAAGACAGTATTATGCTTGTAAACCATATCATACATGTATGCAACATGACTTTGTCAGAGTATAGAAATCGTATGGGGGGGAAGATAAAATTTGGGTTGAGTTCCCCGGATTATATCCTTTCCGGGAAAAAAGAAACAGCTGATATTGCCGGCAGAAAAAACGGGATGCCATATTCAACTCATATTTCAGCTGATGATGCAGGATATACGGAACTGATAGGATTTGCTTCTGATATTTCATACGGAGGGTGCAATATCAACGGAAATGTAGCGGATTTTTTTGTCCAGCCTAATATCATTTCTGATAACAGGGAAAAGTTTGAAATGTTCATCGAGGGGGCGATAAAAAGGGGCTTTTATCAGCTGCAGATGAATATAATGGACAGTGCAACGTTGATAGACGCAAAAAAACACCCTGAGAAACATGAAGACCTTATCGTGCGTGTTTGGGGGTTCAGCGCATATTTTAACGAACTGCCTGAAGATTATAAAGACCAATTGATACTTCGGGCGTTAAATAGTGAAAAGAGTGTAGCGTGAAGAAGGAAAAGATACTTATCACCAATATTCAAAGGTTTTCGTTACATGATGGGCCGGGGATAAGGACGACGGTATTTTTGAAGGGATGCAGCCTGCATTGCCCATGGTGCAGTAATCCTGAAAACATCAGTTCTGAGTTCCAGCAGTATCATAAGGACGGAAAAACGGGTGTTTTCGGCAGATATATTGGCGTTGACGAGCTTCTCACAGAGCTTCTGAAAGACAGAGTCTTTTATGGGGAGTTTGACCGGGCTAAGACCGGCATGATTGATTACCCGGGAGGGGTAACGTTTTCCGGTGGTGAGCCGTTGCTTCAAATAGACCGCCTCGAACCGGTTTGTATGAGATTACATGAAAATAGTATTAGTATTGCTGTTGAAACGGCGCTTTTTGTGGATGAAAAAAAAATAAAAAAGGCTTGTGAACTGGTGGATATTTTTTATGTAGATGTTAAGATATTAAATCCTGAGCGGGCAAAAAAAATAGTGGGGGGCGATATAGGAAATTATCTGAGAAATCTGGATTTTCTAATGAACTATGAGGAAAGAAAAAACGTTGTAGTACGTATACCATTTATCGGGGGATTTACAGATGACTCTGATAACCAGGAGAAGGTATTGGACCTTCTTGATCGATATAAGGACAGAATAAGTATGGTGGAAATCCTGCCAGAACATGATCTGGGCAGATCAAAATACGAGGCACTAGGAATAGAAAGTCCGCGGATTATTTGTTATGATGTTAGCAAAGTCTGGATTACATGGTATTTGAAAAAAATTGATGAACTGGGTATACGAGCAGAGCTTTGTGTTATATAGATAGATTTGAGGGATGATCATGAGAGTTAATGCAGTTGTTGTAACATATAATCGATTGGATTTATTGAAACGGTCAATAGGTGCTTTGTTGGAGCAGACGTTTTGTCTGAACAGGATTATTATTGTAAACAATGCCAGCACAGATGGGACAAGGGATTATCTGA
Source organism: Lachnospiraceae bacterium (assembly GCA_017518185.1). GTDB lineage: Bacteria > Bacillota > Clostridia > Lachnospirales > Lachnospiraceae > NK4A136. The sequence continues at coordinate 30,218 of JAFWWB010000011.1, read as the reverse complement.
AAAATATCTCAAAAGATAACAGAATCATTGTGTTGAATCTTAAGAAGAATCTCGGAGGCGCCGGCGGATTCTACCATGGAATAAAAAGGGCATACGAAGAGGACTGTGATTATGTATGGATCATGGATGACGATACTATAGCAAAGGATGATGCACTGGAGAAACTGATTGATGCAGCAGATGTGTTAAAAGAGAAGCAGGTCGGTTTTCTGGCCAGCAATGTATTGTGGAAAGATGATTCTCCGTGTGTGATGAATGTATCAAGAACCGTTAGTGTATGGAATGAGTATATAAAACAGGGAATAATTGAGGTTTCGCACACTTCGTTTGTTGCGATGTTGATCCCCGCTAAAGTGGTTAAAGACGTAGGCTTGCCTATAAAAGAATACTATATTTGGGGAGATGATGGCGAGTATTCAACAAGGATACTGCGTTCCGGTTACCATGGCTATTCTGTGGGTGGAAGTACTGTTCACCATCATATGAAGGAAAACATTGGAGTGGATATAATGACTACTCCTAAGGATAGAATAGACAGGTTCTTTTATTTCTACAGAAATAATACGGTTACCGACAAAATGAGAGGACCGTTTCTTCTCTGCAGGAGGTTGTTATATCATGGTTATCTGATGACAAAAATCCTTTTTGGCAGGACAGATCATAAGATGACAAAAATCAAAACGGTTGTAAAAGCGACGATTAGTGGATTATTTATGAGAGTGAGAATTAGATATATAATGTAAAAAAGGATATGATGCCACCCAAGGATTTTGAAACTATATAGGTGGCATGTATGAATTCTGGATTTCATAGTTTTGGTAAAGCATGTTAACAATGGTCAATGACTAGATGAGAATTATTTGTGGACGGTAATTATTTGAAACATAGTATAAAAATTAATTATGTATACAAACTATTCTATGAAATATTGTCATTTGCTGCGCCTTTAATTACGGTACCCTATGTTTCAAGGGTGTTAAATGCTGATGGAATAGGTAGGTATAGTTTTTCACATTCATTATATACCTATTTTTCATTATTTGCTGTGTTAGGAACGGCGTCTTATGGTATGCGGGAGGTCTCTAGGTGTAGAGATGATAAAGAGAAATGTTCAAAGGTGTTTTGGGAAATCGAAATAGTATCAGTCTTTACGACGTCTATTTGTATATTTCTATGGATCGTTTTTGTTTTTTGGGGTGATTTGGATCACCTTTTGTATATGGCTTATATCCCAGCCTTAGTAGCTACTATGCTTGATATTTCCTGGTTTTATATGGGGATAGAAAAGGTGATGTATATTTCAATTGTTAATGGATTGTTTAGAATAGTAGGAGTATTTTGTGTATTCCTATTTGTTATAAAAGCTGAAGATTTATATAAGTATGTACTGATTCAAGCGCTAACGTCTCTTGGTGGTAATGCTCTAATGTGGATTTTTTTGCCTCAATTGATAACAAAAGTGGATTATAAAAAACTAGTGTTTTCTTGTCACATTGTGGGAACTTTGAAATATTTTATTCCGGCCATTGCGTCATCAATATATACTGTATTAGATAAAACATTGATAGGTGTTATAGGTAATAATGATTTTGAAAATGGCTACTATGAACAGGCATCTAAGATTATACATATTGGAAAAGTATTATCATTTTCTGCATTTAATTCAGTCATGGAAGCAAGGATTTCATATTTATTTATGCATCAAAAGATTGAAGAGATTAAGACACGTATAATGGATTCATTTGATTTTATTATGTTTCTTGCTGTAGGGTTTGTATGTGGAATAAATGCAGTAGTAACAACATTTGTTCCACTTTTTTTTGGGGCAGGTTATGAAGAAGTTATTATGCTTATCATTATGCAATCCCCATTGGTTGTAATAGTAGGAATTACAAATTGCATTGGTTCACATTACTATACTCCGGCTGGATATAGAGTAAAAAGTGCAAAATACCTGATTTATGGTTCTATTGTTAATGTTTTTTTAAATATTATGCTGATTCCATTTTGGGGAGCTAAAGGGGCGTCTGTTGCCTCAGTTATAGCAGAAGGTATAATAGCTACCCTTTATATACATAATTGCGAGGGCTTTCTTTCCATCAGGCAGGCATGGAGAAGTGTGTATAAGAAAATTATAGCTGGAATGTGCATGATCATAGGGGTTTCTCTGTATAACCATTTTTCGTTATTGTCAGGAACTCACTTATTATTGACTCAGGTTTTGGTTGGAGCATTAAGCTATTTTATTTTATTGATACTATTAAGGGATACATTTATTGTAAAAATATTAAATACAGTCGGCTTAGTAATTAAGCATTCGAAAAGAGAATAGAAAAAAACATGAAGTATGGTATTTTAAGTCTAAACCTGTATCAAAGAGATAATAATTGGGGCTCAGTATTGCAATCATGGGCCTTACAAAACGCATTGAAAGACATAGGTGTTGAAGCTTATATAGTAAATTTTAAGCCTAAGTTGATGAAGTGGAATTATGCAAAGTACCCATTTTTACGAGTACTTCCATATCATATACGTAGAATGGATTATCTCCTTGATTCAAAGAATTATTATATAAGAGATACAAAGTTTCAAAGGTTCTATAGAGATTATTACGAAATTTCAAGTTTATGCGATAAAAATAATATTGGATCTTTAGACGTTGATGGTTTTGTTGTTGGAAGCGACATTGTATGGAATGAAGATTTTTGGGAGGGGATAGAGGATGCATATTTTTGCGCATACGAGGGGATGAAAAAAGAAAATAACATGGCATATGGACCTAGTATGAGTAGAAATGGATTTAGCGATGTTATTGAAAATATGCTACCGAAATTACTAGATAACTTCAAGTATTTATCGGTAAGAGAAACAGAGAAGCAAAGCTACATCCAAAAATTTAGTAAGTATAATGTTGAAACTGTACTTGATCCGACACTATTATATGGTTGTGAAAAGTATGAGAATATTACTTCTGAAAGAATGATTAAGGAAAAGTATGTATTAGTATATTGTGTGGTTCTGAATGAAAAGCTTGTTGAGTACGCTTCAGATTATGCTAAAAAGAAAAATTTAAAGTTGGCTTCGATCAAGTGTTGTCCTGGAGGAAAAAGAAAAATCAAAGATGCTATAATATTTGATTCGGCTGGAGTGGAGGAATGGTTATCTTTAATTAAATATGCTGAAGTGATTTTTACGTCGTCATTTCATGCCTGTGTATTTTCAATTCTATTCAAAAAGGAATTTTATGCTGTTTATAATTCTTTTGGAAGTGAGAAGATAGTTAGTCTTATGAATAAATTGGAGATAAACAATCACTGTTTTGATAGAGATGAGTATTTGTATGTTCCAGATTCAATTGATTATGAAAAAACTTATAAGTTAATGGATATGCATAGGAAAAAATCTTATGATTTTTTAAGTAATCTAAAGGGAATGGGGGAAAATTAATGAATAGGTATCCGCTGGTCAGCGTTATTGTTCCAATTTACAACGTAGAGCAGTATGTGCATAATACAATAGAATCCATACGAAATCAAAGATATGGTATGTTAGAGATAATACTTGTAAACGATGGTTCAACGGATCGTAGCGGGGAGATAGCTGAATCAATGAGTAGAATTGATGATCGAATAATACTCATTAGTCAAGCTAATAGGGGAGTATCATTTGCCAGAAATGCGGGGATAGAAGCTTCAAGTGGTGAATATATAATGTTTGTTGATGGGGATGATTATGTAGAAACGGATTATGTTTCGAATTTTGTAAAAATCATCAAAAGTGGAAGGTATGATCTTGCAGTTAGTGATACTTACTATAGAGAAGAACATCCTTGTAATGATGTAAGAGGAAAGAAAACAGGTTTATATGATATATATGATAATGAGCGGGTTATTGAAATGATATATCTAAATCGCATTTTTATGGCGGTATGGAACAAGATATATAAGAGGGAGTTTTTACAACATAATAACATACGTTTTGATCAGGATATTTGGTATGGAGAGGGAATGCTTTTCAATATAAAATGTTTAACTAAGACCCAAATGGTTCCTTGTGGGCATAGTTTATTGTATCATTATGTAAATAATCCTAATAGTGCCATGAGAAAGTACAATTTGAGAAATGAATTGTGTGGAATTCGCTCAATATACAGACAAAAAGTGTTTTTGAGAAAAGATAACCTCCGACTTGCACATGCAGTAGAATATCATATTTGGGGAGTATTATTTGGTGTTTTGTGTTATATCACTAGAGAAAATAAAAAACGAATAAATACAAATTTATATAGGTATTGTTATATGTTTTCGAAGAGACACATATTTACGCCGCTGTTTGTAGATATAGGGTTAAAAGAAAAGATATATCTAATATGTGTTGGTTTATCCCCAAAAGGGATGGTATATATTAAAAATCTGAAGCGGAGAATAGTCAATAAGGAACTAAATCGCCGTTCCAATGCTTGAGCGAGAAGCGTTCCTTTAGGGTGAAGTGTCCATAGTACCGTGTAACATCTAAATGTTGATAATGGGGTACAATTGCTGGAGCTTCAACCTCGCATCCTCAGCAGTGAGCTGCCACTGAACCCCGCGTTGCTTCCTGTTGCGATCTTCATACCAGGGTTTAAGCAGTCCTCTGAGAGTTTCCGTAAACGTCAAACCACACGCATAACATTATAACACTTTTTCTGGCATACTCAAGAAAACCAAAAAACTATTACTTTGGCAAATAAAACGTAAACGTCAACCCCTACGCCTACCATTATAGCACAAATTCTGTCATACTCAAAAAAACCGAAAAAACTAACAAGTTTTTTAGAGTTATGAAAGGAGATGGTTATATTGGATCAGCTCACCAATGATGTTTGTATGGCAGAATGGACTGCGCTTATACAGCAGTGCCAGGATCGCCCGGAGGGGCAGATTGCCAAGCAATGGCGCGAAGAGAATGGACTTTCATTTGAGAGTGGATGAAGAGAATGAAGAAAAATATAGGTTATGCGAATAAGGAAACAACAGAGCTGACGGAAGAGAAATTGATCTGCTGTTCGAAACTCTACAGTGAATCGTATGGCAGATATGATATTCAGTCTGAAAAACGGCGGACACCTGATCATGTCCGTAATGAATATGAAAGCAACGGAACCTTATATCCCGGGGGAGAGGAAAGCAAGACTCAGATCTCACCCTGAAATCCTTCAGGAGCTTCCTCCGAGCAATATGATGCAAAAAAACGGACAGATACTTGATCCGGAGTATCTGGCGTTTGATACTGAACGTAAACTTGTTTACAGGAAAGAAAAGTATTTTGGAGACAACCGTCTACCGGCGGAATACCTGATCAGGGACAGGAGATACTGTCAGGAAGAGATTGTAGACCTTGTATTGAAGGCGGGATTTATGATATATAAGATCCTGTTTGCCCGGGCAGGGCATTTCGATACAGGATTAGCGGAGGATGATCCAAAGGCAAAGGAGATCGTGCTTGTATGCAGGAAATGCCTGAAATAATGACTTCTATTGTTTTGCAGGAAGGCTGACAGGAAAGGATATAAAAAACTGTGCGAGGAAAGCATCACATCGTTTTGGAAACAAAGCGGCTTAGATACGAGTTTGATATAAAACGAAACATAACAGTTATCCTTGGGGATAGTGCTACCGGAAAGACAACCATGGTGGAGCTGCTGTCAGCTTATGGGAGATTCGGGGAGAATGGGGGGATAAAGCTGGAGTCTGACGTCCCCTGTGTTGTATTTGCCGCCACAGGTGAAAAATGGCAGTCGTTTTTTGTTGATGTGGAAGATAGTATTGTTTTTATCGATGAGGATCATCCGTTTGTCTTTGGCGAGGAATTCGCACGTTATGCATGTTCCTGCAGCCATTATTTTGTGATCATCACCAGACGGCCGTTATTTAATCTTCCATACAGTATTGATGAGGTTTACGGAATAAAAACTACAGGGAGATATCATTTCCCGGAGAAGGTGTACCACGAATTCTATCATATTTATGATAATGCTTTGCCGAATACTGTAAATAACAAATACACTTTTTTATTGGAGGACTCCGGTTCGGGACTTGACTTCTACAGAAATGCTTTCGGTGATTCTATATGCCGCAGTGCCGGAGGAAACTCCGGTATAGCAAAAGTGTTGAGTGAGCTGGACACGGAAGTTGTGGTGATAGCTGATGGTGCTGCGTTCGGGGCTTATATGGACGGATTGCTTTCAGTTGCAGAGAATAAAACGAATGTCATATTGTATCTTCCGGAATCGTTTGAATGGCTGATCCTAAAATCGGGGATCATTATGGGCGAGAATCTTGACAGGATACTTGCTCATCCGGAGGAATACATAGACAGTAAAGAGTATTTCAGTTGGGAACGGTATTTCACATCGTTGTTGATGCATATTACGGAGAATGACCCAGTCCGGCGGTACAGTAAGGTTAAATTGCTGCCGTTTTATTCAACGGGAAAGAATAGGGAGGCCATTATTGCTGCGATGCCGGAGCCGATCCGAAGGTTGTATACGAAGGATTGAAAAATGAGGAAAATGGAGAATGCTTAAGATAGTATTTGGTGAGAATGAAAAGGCATTGTATGGGCCGGTATGGTTTCAGTATAATTATGAGATTACCTGGTTTCATGATGAGTTAGTGCAAAAAATGATCGAGTCTGTTGATAAATCCAGATATATTGACGGTGAGTATATAGAAAGTGAAGTACTGGGACCGATTTCGCCATTGAATCTTTCGGGAGGATTGAAGACACTGATCAGCATTTACGAGAACCCTGAATTAGTCTTTGATGCTACCAGTTGCGGGGGAAATTGTGCCAAATGGCTCATCGAGATGGGCAAAGATAAGGATATTACGATCAATCTGAAGTATATCATGCGGTTCAGGGATCATCAGCCTTTTGAGATATTTATTGTGAATGAGAACAGGTATGTGCGGACGAATGAGGAATATGTTGATCTGGCGATAAAGTACATTTGAGCTTCAAAATATAGAGACGGGGAAAACAGGTCCGCTTTCAACACGTTTTGTCAGTAACAGGAATGATAGAGTACTTACGATCGTTGAATGTGATATTCAGAAATAAAGGGATAAAAGTAGAAAGGCTATAATGTTCGATGAGCGAGAGAAAAAATACAGCAGGATACTTCTGACAGCATCCTGGATATTGATAATAGCGTGGAGGCTGTATTTTCTTTTCAGATATTCCTTCAATTACGTTGATGAGGATTCGGCCATAACCTGGATCGGTACCGTTCATTTCGCTCATGGCCATCTGGCAAATCCGTTCTATCTGGGGCAGGACTATAATATCATGCTGGATGCGCTATTGGCTGCACCATTGTACCTGCTTGGGTGGCCATTGAATTATGCTTTGCCTTTCACGACATTTATACTTTGTCTTTTCCCTTTTGTTTTTTGTTCCGTCTTTGCATGGCGGGGAGGGAAGAGAGGAGCTGCTTTTGTTCCAGTGTTGCTGATGGCGGCTGCAGGCTGGAAGTGGGATCTCTTCACCTCCATTCCGAGAACCTTGATAAGCGGCTTCGGAGTTGCGGTTGTGGGAGCTGTTATATGCAACGATACCGGGGCTAAAACGGCGAAGATGTTTACCGGGGCATTTCTGTGCGTTCTCGGAGCTGTCATGACTCTTTCAGCTGTGACTGTAAGCGGCCTTGCTTTTCTCGGGTACTTTTTGTCCCTGCCCGCGGAGGGTGAGCCGGCAGAAAAGAAAAAGAGAACAGCCGCTCTGTTTGGTGGTATAATATTAGGGATTCTGGTTTATGCTGCGGGAAGAGTATATTTTTATCTGCATCCCGAAGAGATGCTGAGGAGCGGAAGTCTTGAGGGGATGCACTTTGATACTTTTCTGGAGAATCTCAGGAACCTGCCGGGGATACTTTCGGACCTTTTCAGCGGAGGAGCCGTGATTGTTCCGCTGATACTGGCCGGACTTACAGTGCTGGCGATCTTTTGTAAGCGGTACAGGGAGCTGGTACTTCTCCTTGCCGCGGCAGGAGGATCCATGGCGACACTGTCCTTCGGATGGACGGAGATATACGACCGGGGCGGGCTCATGTTTGGACAGGTACGTATCTTTTTGTATGTAGTATTTGTTGCCCTGACTGTATCAGCGCTTTCGGAAAGTGTACTGCCTGAGAAATGGGAGAAAGGCTTCGTGTGTGCGGCGTTGCCGGTGATCATCCTTCTTATCGCATACAAGGCCTTTGCTTTTAATACAGAGCTGGGAAGGGAAGATACGGAACTGCTGCCTCCAGGAGCAGGCATCACGATCATGTCCGTAGAGGCGCTGGAAAAGCAGGCGGACGCAATGGTGCAGACGGCTCAGGAATACGGGATAGATGTGCTCATCTGCATCGATTATTCCAGAGTTTTCGAACATGGAGCATCTGCATTGTATTACGATAGTCCAGTGGTGTTTTATGTACCGGACAGGGAGCGTAGAACCTGGGTCTGGAAGGAAATGAATGAGAAGACCGGGCAGGATATACTGTTCTATACCTTGCCGGTCAGTAAAGATATGCAGGTAACCTATGTCAATACCGGAGACATGACTGTTCCGACTTATCTTGAAAAGGAGCTGGGGATAACCAGAGGCCTTGACAAGATCTGGGGGATACGTGGAGGAGAACTCGAATAAGAATATTATTGAGGCTGCCGGAATAGACTGATTCGGACACAGAGTGTAGCAAGAGTTTGAGATCCGGGATTTTGGAGGGATTATGAGCGAAAACGATGTTTTGAAAGAGTATATCTGTAAAAATGGCTTGAAAAAACTGGGTAGTGATCCTTATGATGTATATAATACACTTATTGATGCCGGAGTTGCGTCGAAGAACTCCAGGTTTGTACTTGTAACACTTATGTCCGGTACGCACGAGTTGGCAAGAAAGGGCAGAGATAAGTCCGTTATTGTTGCGCATATACAATTGGAACACGATATTAAGAAAGCTACAGCCCAAAAGCTGGCTGATATGTATTTGAATATTTTCAGCTCCGAGAATAAAAAGGCATTGAAGAAGGCGGAAAATGCAGGATTTAAGGAGTTCTGCAAATCTGTATGGACTATAGAGTGGGATGGAATATGCGAATGGTATGCAAAGCATTCCTGTCATTATACTTGCCGTGCAAATGCAACGTTGGAGATCTCTGTTGAAAAAGAGGGTTTGCTCAAAAAGCATCTGAATTCGGAGCTAAAGCTTAATCCGTTTCTATCCGCAGATGATATCTTTGATATAATCTGCGAACAGATAGAGGAGGACCTGGATAGAGATATGGAAGAATACTGTAATGCGGATGACTATTATGAGCCATATCTGGAAGAATTTGTGGGAGAAGGCACATATGATTCGGAAAAGAAGTGGGTCTCCTGGGGATTAAAAATTGAACGATTTGATGGTACCGGAGATGTTGATTTTGGACCGTGATGGGACAAAGGCCGGTTACGGTATATGAAAGGAAAGGAGGCGGCGTAGCTTGGGAATATATATCAATCCGGGGAATCAGGCATTTGCCAGGATAGCAGGGCCGGATTATGTTGATAAAACCGGACTGATCGGCTTGATGAATGAGAGAGTGGGGGGAGCTGACAGTCTGGTGTGCTTCAGCAGGCCTCGCCGCTTTGGTAAGTCGTATACTGCCAAAATGCTGGCGGCATATTATGACTGTTCCTGTGATTCCCACCGCCTTTTTGATGACAGGATAATAGCCGGATATGACAGTTATGAAGAATATATCAACAGGTATAATGTTATCAGTCTTGATATAACGGGCTTTATTTCCAATGCCAGACTTGAAAAAGCCCCGCTGTCTGATATCCCCGCAAGGATAGCAAAGGCTGTCAAAGCTGAGATACTTGAAATGGATCCTGAAGCCCCGGCAGATAGAAGCCTTGAAGAATGTATGATCCACTATATTGAACGCCGGGAGGGTAAACCGTTCATTTTTATAATTGATGAATGGGATGCGATGATACGTGAGGCTAAGGATGAGCCGGATGCACAGCAGGCATATCTGAACCTTCTCAGGGGATGGTTTAAAAATTCTAATTTTACACCTAAAGCAGTAGCGGCGGCATATATGACAGGGATACTGCCGATAAAAAAAGATGGTTCACAGTCGGCAATCTCTGATTTCAGGGAATATTCCGTGATAAAGCCGCGTATGTTTGCGGAATTTGTAGGTTTTACTGAAAAAGAGGTCAGAAGGCTGTGTGAAGACAGGAATGTTGATCTTCGCCTTATGAAGCAGTGGTATGACGGTTATCGCTTCAAGAACACAGGATCGGTATATAATCCCAATTCGGTCATGGAGGCTGTCAGGAATAAGGATTTTGACTCTTATTGGTCTGAGTCGACAACTGCCACAGAGCTGATGGATTATATAAGCCGGCCATATAACGGCTTGACAAGAACAGTTGCAGAGCTCATCGGCGGACTCGGCGTAAAGGTGGATACGAATGGCTTCTTGAATGATCTTATAAGTTTTAAAGGAAGAGATGATGTCCTTACGCTGCTCATTCATCTGGGGTATCTTGCCTATGATGAGGAAACGCGGACGGCAAGCATTCCGAACGAAGAGATCAGGATAGAGTTTCAGCGTTCCGTACATGAAGCAACAAACGAGCAGACACTGAAACGGCTTAAGGAGAGCGAGCAGCTGTTTGCGGATACTATAATGAAGAACGAAGATGCTGTAGCTGCACAGATAGAGAGAGTCCATTTGGAAGAGACGGTGGCATTGCACTATAACAAGGAAGACAGTCTGCGATCTGTTATCAAACTGGCGTATTATACATACCGCGATCACTATATCCAGTTTGAAGAATTGCCGGCAGGTGAAGGCTTTGCTGATGTGGTATATCTTCCTAAACGGGATTCGGACTGGCCGGCGCTGGTCATTGAACTGAAGTGGAATAAAAATGCAGAGGGAGCGATAGACCAGATCCTGAAAAAAAACTATCCTACAGTTATAAAAGATTACGGAAGCCGGATACTGTTGATAGGAATATCATATGATAAAGATGCAGCGGCGGGAACGAGGACGCACACGTGTAAGATCGTTGAATACGACGTTTCGAAATGATAAGATTGGAAAAGATAAGATCTATCATCTTATAAGCTGCGCCGGCGCGCTGCATTGTGAGAATCCGGCCAAGGTGGAGGATGATTGGATAAGAGACTATGGTCTGGAAACGGGTGATTTTGATATCTCGGATGTGGATCATGAGCTGGCTGAAATAATACCGACACCACTTGATATGGGAGAAGTGTATCAGAGACTGATAGTTGATACGGCAGGTTCATCGGAGGATTATGTGGATGGTATCCTGCGTGTATATAATAATGAATTGTGCGATGTGATCGACAATTATAATTGCAGCGCGTTCTATGAACCATCATATGTGATAGCGAGGGCGTATCAGAACGGGGGATTCTGAATTATTTCTGATATAGATATATAGTTTATGTGGGAATCTCTATAATATAGTTGTGTGAGTTGTACAAATTTTGAAAAAGTGTAAAGGGTATTCATAAACAGAGGGAGCATGCATGCTGAGAATCATATTTGGTAAAAGCAGGGATATAATATATAATACATCAATGTATTTTTCGAATGTATTTCAGAAAGAATGGCTGGACGATCCTTACGTGCGAAAGATGATCAAAGGAGTGGACGGATCGGAGGTCCTGGGGGATTACCTGATCAAGAGTAAGGCGTTGGGACTGATCGCTCCGGCACAGCTTTCCGGCGGGGTAAAGACATTGATCCTGACATATTTTCTGCCCGAAAAGATCTTTAATGCGTCTACCTGCGGGGATAATTGTGCACGTTGGTTCCTGGATATGTCGAAGAAACAGGATCGTACGATCAATTTGCGACATATTATGGATTTTGGTGACCGGAAGATGGATATTCAGATCCTGAACAATGGCGCAGTGGTTCATTCTATGAGTGAGCTGGTGGATGTTGCTGCTGATTATCTGTAGGTGATAGCGATGAAGGGGAGTTATCGGATCGTAGTACAAAACAATATTGTACAGTTTAAGCTTCAGGTAAACAGAAATATCACGATCATCCGTGGAGACAGCGCTACGGGTAAGTCCACCCTGGTGGATATGGTTCGTCAATACAGTCTGAATGGACAAGACAGTGGCGTAAATATTTCCTGTGAAAAAGAATGTACAGTCCTTGTAGGAGTAAGATGGCAGAGCGAAATCGCTTCGATCAAAAACAGTATCGTATTTTTGGATGAAGGGCTTGAGTTTATTTCGGAGCCTGCATTTGCCGCGGCCGTGCAGGCATCTGATAATTATTTTGTGATCGCTACCCGGGAGACGCTGTTCCATCTTCCATATAGTGTCAAGGAAGTATATGGATTGCGGAATGTCACGAGGAAAAAAAAGTATCAGGTCTTTAATCGGATATATAGTGAGTTTTATCCACTATATGATGAAAAAATGGTGCGGATCAAGCCTGATGTGGTTGTCGTTGAGGATTCTAATTCCGGTTATCAGTTCTTTTCTGCATTGTGTGAGAAAGAGGGGATACGCTGCGTTTCTGCAAAAGGAAATTCAAATATTTACAAGGTTATCCGGGAATGCGGAGATGAAACCATAATGGTAGTGGCGGATGGAGCGGTATTCGGACCGGAGATGGAAAGGGTATTGGCATTCAGAAAGGCAAAGAAGGTAGTGTATTTTCTGCCGGAATCCTTTGAGTGGTTGATCTTGAGATCGGGATTGATCGATGGCGCAAAGGTTCAGGAGATACTGGAGCATCCATATGATTTTATTGAAAGCGAGAAGTATTTCAGTTGGGAAAGATTCTTCACGGCTTTGCTTATTCAGGAGACGAAGGGGACGTATCTACAGTATAGTAAATCCCGGCTGAACGAGAATTATCTGAATCCGAAGGAGAAAAGATCTATCGGGGAGGCAATCCGTCAGTTGGTAGAAAATGGGCAGACATCATAACTAATAGCCCAGATAGAGATAATGAATTCGAGGAAACGGTAGTATTACAGTATGAAAAGGAGGTACTCATCATGGCAGAAATGAACACAAAGGCAATGTACAAGCTCAGCTACGGACTATTTGTCTGTACGGCGGTAAAGGGAGAGAAGATGAACGGCTGTATAATAAATACGGCAGCCCAGGTGGCTTCGGAGCCCAATACCATCTCCATCGCGGTCAACAAGGCAAATTATACCCATGACATGATAAAGGAGACCGGTAAATGCAACATCTCAGTGATCAGTAAGGACGCGGATTTTGAACTCTTCAAGCATTTTGGCTTCCAGTCCGGCCGAGATGTCAACAAGTTCGACGACAGCTTTTCAAAGTCGGATTACGCGATCGCCGAAAACGGGATACCTTATATCACAAAGGGAACGAATGCTTACTTTTCGCTCAATGTGAAGCAGGAGGTGGATCTCGGTTCGCACACGCTGTTCATCTGTGAACCGGCGTTCATGACGGTGCTTTCGGATACTGCTTCCTGTACCTATGAGTATTACCAGAGCGACATCAAGCCTAAGCCTGAGAAGGTCGGGACCGCGCCTTCCGGGAAGACCATATGGCGCTGCACGATATGCGGGTTTGAATATGAGGGCGAGGAGCTCCCTGATGATTTCATCTGCCCTATATGCAAGCATCCCAAGGCGGATTTTGAGAAAGTGACCGTATAAGACCATATTTGACAATATAGGTTAATTTACATAGAATAGACGGGCGAAAAAAACTGAAAGGATGCAAAAATGAAGACCGTTTACACCTGTTTCAGCACGGATGTCGTGCATGACGGACATCTGAACATAATCAATGAAGCGAAGAAATACGGAAGGGTAGTGGTAGGATGCCTGAGTGACAAGGCATCCATCCGCTACAATCGTTTTCCTACCGTGCCCGAAGCTGCCAGGATAGAGCTTTATAAGCAGATAGAGGGTGTCGATTCGGTATTGGTGCAGAACGATATGCTCTATGACGATGTCATCGGATATCTGCATCCGGACTATGTGATCCACGGAGACAACTGGTGCAGCGGCGCCGAGTCAGCCATCCGTGCCCATGTCATTGAACTCCTGAACGCATACGGCGGAGAGGTCATAGACATACCCTATACCGAGAATGAAAAAGTCCGCAGGATAGATCTGCAGCTTCGTGAGCGTCTGTCCATGCCGGAGTACAGACGGAAGCGACTGAGGCAGCTCATAGAGATGACTCCCGTGGTGAAGGTCATGGAAGCTCACAGCGGCCTGACGGGGCTCATCGTTGAAAAGACGGTAATAGAAGGTGATAACGGCAGGCTCGACCAGTTCGATGCCATGTGGGTATCAAGCCTCTGCGACAGCACGGCAAAGGGGAAGCCCGATATCGAGCTGGTGGACATGACCAGCCGTTTCCGCACCATTGAGGATATCACGGAAGTGACTACCAAGCCGATCATTTTTGACGGCGATACGGGCGGACTGGCGGAGCACTTTGTGTATACTGTGAGGAGCCTTGAACGGCTGGGAGTGTCGGCTGTCATCATCGAAGACAAGAAGGGCCTCAAGAAGAACAGCCTTTTCGGCACCGAAGTGGAGCAGACCCAGGCTACCATAGAAGAGTTCAGCGCCAAGATCGAGGCCGGCAAGAAGGCCCAGCTGACGGACGATTTCATGATCATAGCCAGGATAGAGAGCCTTATACTTGAACGGGGAATGGAGGATGCTCTTAAGCGGGCCTTTGCTTTTGTGAAGGCAGGAGCGGACGGCATCATGATCCACAGCCGGAAGAAGGATCCTGCGGAGATACTGGAGTTCTGTGATAAATTCAGGGCTCAGGACAGCAGTACGCCTATAGTGGTGGTGCCAAGCAGCTTTAATACCATAACCGAGGAGGAGCTTTCTGCCCATGGAGTCAATATTGTGATCTATGCTAACCAGCTGACGAGATCGGCCTTCCCGGCCATGCAGCAGACCGCCATGGACATACTGAAATACCATAGGGCAAAGGAAGTTGACGACAGGCTCATGTCCATCAAGGATATAATCACGCTGATAGACGAGATATGATCATACAAGTTGAAATGACAGGAGAAGGATAATGCAGATAAAGAGAAATATACTTCTGAACCCCGGCCCCTCCACCACCACGGACAGTGTAAAGTTTGCACAGGTGGTGTCGGATATCTGTCCCAGGGAGAAGGAATTCCAGGGGATAATGGATCCGATGAGAAAGGATCTGGTCCGGATAGTTCATGGAAATGATGAAGAGCATACGGCCGTGCTGTTCTGCGGTTCAGGCACCATCTGTATCGATATAACCCTGAATTCGCTGCTGGATGAAGGGAAGAAGGCTCTGGTTATCAATAACGGAGCCTACAGTCAGAGAGCTGTGGATGTGCTCAGGGCTTACGGCATGCCCTATACGGAGCTGAAACAGCCGATAGATAAACGGCCGGATCTTTCGGCCCTAGAAGAGACACTTAAGGAGAATCCTGATACGGGATATGTTTATGTTACGCATCATGAGACGGGGAGCGGGCTTCTGAACCCGATCAGGGAGATCGGAGAACTGGCACACCGCTACGGCTGCTTTATGATCACCGATACCACTTCCTCGTATGCGATGATACCCATTGATCTTGAGAAGGATAATGTGGACTTCTGCATGGCTTCAGCCCAGAAAGGCATCATGGGCATGACGGGGCTTTCCTATGTTATAGGGAAAAGATCCATCATCGAGAAGAGCAAAGATTTCCCGGTGCGTTCCTATTACTGCAATCTCTATATGCAGTATGATTTCTTTGAGAGGACCGGTGAGATGCACTTTACCCCTCCGGTGCAGACAGTCTATGCCGCAAGGCAGGCCCTTAAGGAGTATTTTGAAGAAGGCGAGGAAGCCAAGTGGGCACGGCATCAGAGGATCATGAAGGCCATCCACGAGGGTGAGGACAGACTGGGACTTAAGGAGGCACTGGACAGGGAGGTACAGTCCGGACTTGTTTCGGCCGTGCGCTACCCGGAGGATCCCGCCTGGGATTTCGATAAGGTGCATGACTACTGCTATGAGAGGGGATATACCATTTATCCCGGAAAGCTTGAAAAGAAGGGAACCTTCAGACTGTGCGCACTGGGGGCTATCGATGAGGACGATATAAAGGGTTTCTGGAAGGTTTTTGAGGAGGCGCTTAAAGAGACCGGCGTGCAGGTGCCGGTGAAATATTGAGGATGAGGGGAAGGCAGTGGGAGAAGATAAGAAGAATGAAATAGCCGTTCTGATGGCGGCGGGGCTGGGGAGCAGGATGAGACCGCTCACCGAAAACATGCCGAAGCCGCTGATAGCGGTGCACGGCGTTCCCATGATAGAAACGGTGATAAAAGCCCTGAAGAAAAGGGGAATATCCGGGATATATGTGGTGACCGGATATCTTGGGGAGCAGTTTGCTTACCTGGAGGAAAAGTATCCGGGGCTTAAGACCGTGGAGAATAAGTACTATGAGACTGTAAACAATATCTCATCGGTATATGCGGTATGCGATATTCTGGCAGCTGCGGAGGGCGGCTGCTTTATCTGTGAGGCAGATCTGTACATCAGCGATCCTGCAGTGCTTTCGTACGAACCCGAGAGCTCCTGCTATTTTGCAAAGTATGTGGAAGGCCACTCGGATGACTGGGTCTTTGATCTGGATGATGAAGGCTTTATCACCCGTGTGGGGAAATGCGGGGATGATGCCTTTAATATGGAGGGTATCTCATATTTTACGAATAAGGATATAAGACTGCTGGCGGAGCTTGTAAGGGAAGCCTACGGAAAAGAGGGTTACGAGGAGCTTTTCTGGGATGAAGTGGTGGATGCGAATCTGGACAGGCTGAGGCTCCGGGTACATGAGACCGGGCGTGAACAGATCGTAGAGATCGATACCCCGGAAGAACTGGCGGCGGTGGCCCCTGAGTGGAGGAAGAGGATCTGAGAGGATAAGATCCCTCGACTCCGCTGCGCTGCGCTCGGGATGACAAAAGAGGTGGCTGCGCTGCGCTCGGGATGACAAAAGAGGCGGCTGCGCTGCGCTCGGGATGACAAAAGAGGCGGCTGCGCTACGTTCGGGATGACAAAAGAGTTGAAAGGATTGGAACTATAATGAAGATAAAGGATTTTCTGGGTATTCTAGGGACGGATTTTTATACGGGAGTGCCGGACAGCCAGCTCAAGGCACTGTGTGATGAGCTGATAAGCCTTTACGGTGCGGAAGGAGAGCACCATGTCATAGCGGCTAATGAGGGAAATGCCGTGGGCATAGCTGCTGGATATCATCTGGCTACCGGCCGTGTACCTGTGGTGTATATGCAGAACAGCGGTGAGGGCAATATCATAAATCCGCTGGCTTCCCTGCTCAATGAAAAGGTATACGGTATCCCCTGTATATTCATTATAGGCTGGAGGGGAGAGCCGGGAGTTCATGACGAGCCCCAGCACATCTTCCAAGGAGAGGTGACCCTGAAGCTCCTTGAAGACATGGATGTGGAATACAGGATCATTGATAAAAATGTCTCTTTGGAGGATATGAAGGCTTTTGCGGCTGAGCTGACACCGCTTCTGGAGGCGGGAAAGCAGGTGGCCTATGTGATAAGGAAAGGCGCACTGGAGGGCGATGCTTCTCCGGAGTATAAAAATGACAACAGGCTGACAAGGGAAGAGGCTATAAAGCATATCATCGCGGCAGCCGGGGACGATCCCGTCATTTCCACGACCGGAAAAGCCAGCAGGGAGCTTTTTGAGGCCAGGGAGGCGGCAGGCCAGGGCCATGGCAGGGATTTTCTTACCGTGGGTTCCATGGGCCATTGCAGCTCTATCGCATTGGGTGTGGCTGTACACAAGCCCGAAAAGAGAGTGTGGTGTATCGACGGCGACGGGGCGGCCCTCATGCATATGGGAGCTATGGCAGTGATCGCGGATATAAAGCCTGCAAACCTGATACATGTGGTCATCAATAACGGGGCCCATGAGTCGGTAGGGGGACAGCCTACGGTCATGGGAGAGAGGAGCTTTAAGGATATCGCTCTCTGCTGCGGATATCCAAGGGCTTTTTCAGCGGATGATGCTGAAAGCCTGGACAAAGC
Source organism: Lachnospiraceae bacterium (assembly GCA_017518185.1). Classification (GTDB taxonomy): domain Bacteria; phylum Bacillota; class Clostridia; order Lachnospirales; family Lachnospiraceae; genus NK4A136. The sequence goes on along the minus strand of JAFWWB010000011.1, from coordinate 12,080 downwards.
CCTGGCGGCTGCAAAGGAAGCAGGAGAGCTTTCGCTAATAGAGGTGAGCTGCGCTATCGGTTCCAGAGCCGATCTTGGACGGCCTACCACATCCGCTATGGAAAACAAGAATGATTTTATGAAGCAGCTGGCGGAATGAATACGGAGGTCCTGAAAAAATACGAAAAGGCGATGGACAGGCTGTATGTGGTCTGTCTGTTCCTTATCCTCATTTATGAACTGCTGGGATCCACACCCATACTTGTGATGATACTGAGCGGCATAAGCAATGGTGTTGCTGAGGAGGACAGCGCTCTGGCGGTGCTGGTCTATCAGGGTATAGTGAACCTGCGCTTTCTGATAATACTTCCGGCAGTATACAATATCGTTGTAAAGGCAAAGGGAGTCACGGAGAGGGTAGTACTTGGAGGTCTTCTTGTGCTCGGCTGGATCTACTCCTTTTACATGCGTGAGGTGAACGATACCTATATCTTCAGGGATGCCATGATGATAGCGGCCACTTATGGCAGGGATTATAAGAAGATACTGAAATGGAGCATATACCTGGCCGGAGGCTTTATGTGCCTTACGGTACTGCTAAACCTCGTAGGGATACTGCCGGAGGACAATCTGGTCCGGGACGGAAAGGTCAGGCATTCCTTCGGGACACTGGGACCGACGAACCTTGCGGGACATGTGGGTTTTGTGATACTCAGCTTCATCTTCCTGAAGGAAGGAAGGATAAAGTGGCCGGCATACGTGATAATAGCGGCCCTGAGCATCCTCAATATGGTTTTTGTGGATGGAAGGACTTCACAGATTTCGGTGATCCTTGCCACGGGCGGCTGCCTGGTGCTGCTCGCGGCGGAGCAGCTGAAGCTCAAACCGCCGGAAAAGCTTATGAAGGTTTTTTCGCGGTGCATGCTGCTTTCCTTTGTGATCATGTCCGCGCTGACCCTGGTACTGGTGCTGACCTACAATCCGGATCCCGGAGTGTTCTATAACCGTATCCATTTTCTTGAATCCTTCAGGGGGAGGCTGGAAAATGCCAACCGTGTGCTCTCGGTAACAGGTGTCAGCCTTCTGGGACGGTATTATCAGAATTACTGGATCCCGGGACAGGGCTTTATAGAGACCGGGAATTATGAATTCCTGGATTCTTCTTACGCAAGGCTTTTCATCATGTACGGGGTAGCAGGCTTTGCCGTGATAATATCCCTGCTTACATTTCTGCAGTACAGGCTTATGAAGGCGGGAAAAGTTTTCTGCATGTTTGTTATGGCGGTGTGCTCGATCCATTTTGTGATGGAGCATCACATACTGGAGCCGGCGTATAACATATTTCTGATATTGCCGTTTGCGGCGTTTAAAGATTCCTCGACTCCGCTGCGCTCCGCTCGGAATGACAAGTGTTAGGGGGAAGATAATACAATTCCTCGACTCCGCTGCGCTCCGCTCGGAATGACAAGTGTTAGGGGGAAGATAATACAATTCCTCGACTCCGCTACGCTTCGCTCGGAATGACAAAAGAAAGGGCTCCGCTCGGAATGACAAAAGAAAGGGCACCGCTCGGAATGACAAGTGACAGGGGAGTGATAGAGATAATGAATGATATGGAAAAGGCGGTAAGTGAAATGGAAACGGAGAAAGAGACATTGGTGAAGGAAGAGGCCGGGGAGAGCGAAAAGGCGCCTAAAAAAGAACCGACGGTCAGGGAGCAGCTGGATGCCCTGAAAAAGCCGATGGACAGGATGTATTACATCTTTCTGGCTATACTGCTTGGCTATAACATCCTGGGCTCCACCACGATAATGAACTATCTGTATTATTGGTTCTATGGGGCTCTGGAAGGTATGGACGGTGACCTGGCAGGGATGATCGTAGACGGAGTGTTCAAGCTGAGATACCTGATAGTCATACCGGCCATCTATACCATTGTGGCAGAGGTAAAGGAGAAAAAGACTCAGCTGCTGATGACGGGCATGCTGGTACTGGGATGGATATTTGCCATGTACTGGAGGAGTACGGACGATATGGTGCTCTTTGAAGTCATGGTGGCGGCGGTGGCCTCATATAAGAAGGATTTCAAAAAAGCCGGATATATCTATGTGGGGCTGGCTGCAGGTATCATGATACTTGCCTTTATACTCTGCATGGCAGGGCTGCTCCCCGATTTTATCAAGATGCGCGGGGATATGGAAAGACATTCTTTCGGTACTATCTACTGCACGGATCTGGCGGCGCACTGGTGCTTCCTGATACTGGCATATATCTTCATAAAGGACGGTATGCTTAAGATATACGATTACATCGCGATAGCTGCGCTTTCCGTGGTAAATATACTCTATCTGGATGCAAGAAATTCCCTGATCATCGTTGTTACAGCTTCCGCGGGAGCGCTGGTGTATACCTACATCGTAAAGAAGGGCATTAAGCTTCCGGAGAAGCCGGTGAAAGCTGTTCAGTGGCTGATGGTGTTTTCATTTATCCTTCTGGCCGGGCTTTACATCCTCATGAATTATACCTACTCTCCGGAAATGAGTGCGGCGTTAAGGGCCATACCGGGATTTCACAGCATAGCCGACAGGCTTAATACCTCCAGCAATGTCACCCGTGTTCTGCCTCCTTCACTCATGGGAAGATATTTCATACAGGTAGGGGACGGGATGAACAGTGCCGAGAAACTGGGCTTCTATACATTCCTTGATGATTCTTATATCAGCGTTTATGTGATGTACGGGATCATAGGGCTCCTTATGATGCTTGCCCTTTCCACGGGGACGATGTATAAGCTGAAGAGAGAAGGACACGGCTTCCGGCTTTTCCTTATAGCGCTGGTGGCCCTTGACTGCTTTGTGGAGCATCACTGGACCGAGACGGGGTATAACATTTTCCTGATACTTCCTTTCATCATGCTGCCGGAAAAGGCGGTATGCAAAGAAAGAGAAACAGAAAAAGAGACCGGTCAGTGACCGGTCTCCTCAGGTTTTAATCGTTCCATCCACTACTGCGTTTCTTGTAAAATCGTCCTTACTGAAAGAATCTCATCTATAAAAAATGCAAACAGGTAAGCAACAGATTAAAAGCCCGGCAGCATCAGATCTTCTTGACGTTGATAGCCTGGGGACCCTTGGGGCCGTCGGGCTCGATGTCAAACTCTACTGCCTGTCCGTCGTTCAATGTCTTGAAGCCGTCCTCAATGATCTTGGAAAAGTGTACGAACACATCCTTTCCGTCGGGGGTGGAGATGAATCCGTATCCCTTCTGGGCATTGAACCACTTTACTGTACCCTGCATAGTTTAGTACCTCCAAAAAAATGATTGTGTCAAAAATGACAGGGATAATATATCACAGCTCAAATTAAAAGTAAAGAAAAAACTGTAAAAAATATCCAAGTGTGATATAATGTAGCTCATGTGGGAAAATGAGGATAATAAATCGGAAGAGAGCGGAAACCTGCCGCCTTTTCTGGTGCTGGCGCTGGTCATGGCTGTTTTTCTCGTAGCCGCCCTGGCACTGTTGATATACCAGTTCAATACCATAGAGGAAGACAGAAAGGCCTATGCGGAGACTGCGGGAACAGCTGCTGTTCTGCGGGAAAATCTTCTGGCGGCAAACCAGTCGCTGGCGGATATGACAGAGGAGAAGGAGAATCTCCGGAAGGAGAATGAGGCCTTAAGCACTGCGCTGAATTCCAAGAGCGAAGAACTGGACGGCATAAAAGCTGAGGCTGCCAGAACTTTTGTCCCGACGCTGTATCCCGTTAAGGGAGGCAGTATGATCGAACAGGATGCAGAGGCAGAAGATCCGGCAGAAGAAGAGGACGGGGAAGAGCTGCCGGATCACGGAGCAGGAGAAGTGGCGGTGGCGGATGACTATCAGGAAGATGACGCGGAGACAGAGGATGACGGTGAAAAGGGCCCCGGAGTGTATATACGACTTTCGGAAGGCGCTTATGTAATAGCAGCGGCTACGGGGAATGTTACCGGGGTGAGCTATGATGAGAAGGGCCGCACGGTGATAACCATCGATCATGAGAACGGTTATATAAGTATTTACAGCGGGAATGCAAAGGCTCTCGTCAGCGAAGGAGACAGGGTCTACGGCGGAGCTGCTGTCATGGTGTTTTTTGAAGAAGGGGCACGCTTTAATTACCGGATACAGTATGAGGGAAATGAAGCGGATCCCATGAGCGTAATGGAGATTAACGGATAAATGACACTTGATCCAGAAGATCTTATCAATTCAATAATGGCCAGCCTTGACAGGGTGGATTTTATCAAGCCGGGCGACATCCCCGGCATAGAGTTATATGTAGACCAGGTGACGGCATTTCTGGACAAAAGGCTTAAGAACACGGCCAGGCACCAGGGGGATGAACGGATCATCACCAAGACCATGATAAATAACTATGCCAAGAACAGGCTGCTCCCGCCCCCTGAAAAGAAAAAGTACGGCAAGGAGCATATCCTTATCCTGATCTTTATCTATTATTTCAAGAATATCCTGTCCATCAGCGATATACAGGATATGCTGGGCCCCCTTACGGAAAGGTATTTCGGCAAGGATGGGGATATGACCATCGCTTCCATTTATGAGGAGGCTACGGCTATGGGCAATGCCCAGCTGGAGGGACTCAAGGAGGACGTTATGAAAAAGTACCGTGCCTCTGCAGAAGCATTTAAGGATGCGGAAGAGGGCGATGAACAGGAGTTCCTGCAGCTGTTTTCATTCATATGCATGCTGGCGTTTGACGTTTATGTTAAGAAGCTGATGATCGAGAAGATCATTGACGGGTATAAAGAGAAGAACGAGAAGAAGGATAAGAAGGGGAAGAAGTAAGATCCCTCGACTCGCTCCGCTCGCTCGGGGTGACAAAGGAAAAGCAGCTTTGCTCGCTCGGGATGACAAAGGAAAAGCAGCTTTGCTCGCTCGGGATGACAAGGGTAAAGCGGTAGAGCAGCTTTCGTTTTGAATGAGAAAAAAAGTGGATTGGCCGCGAAAGAGGGATGACAGATATTTACCGGCGGATCTGCTTCAGCAGTTCGTCATACTGGGCGTACATTTTCTGTACGCTGTTCTCCAGAAGATAATAATGCATGATATAGGGTACCAGAAGCACCAGAAGGAGCAGAAAGAGCGCCAGTAATGCGGGCTGGAAACGGTCGTTCAAAAGCTCAATGACCATAAGGCAGAAGGTCATGAAGCAGAGCAGGGCAAAGAGCACCGTAACGATGAGATGGACCAGACGTTCGTGCTGGAAGAAGGCTGTCTGCTGCAGATGGGTCATCAGCAGCCGTTCATAGTCGGAGCGGGTGGGTATGGTATCCTTCACATCACGGTCGGGATATTCTCCCGAGGCATCAAAGGAAGAGGTCACAGGTATATCGTGTGACAGTATGGAATCGATGTATTTCAGGTAAGCATTAACTCTGCGGCGCATAGCGTGTCCTTTCGAATATACAAAAACGCACCGGGCATGACGGTACCCGGTGTGTTCAGATCAACTATTTTAGCAGTCTTAGGCCATCTTGTTTACGGACAGACTGAGACGGGAGATCTTTCTGGAAGCGTTGTTCTTGTGGTATACACCCTTTGTGCAGGCCTTATCGATGGTGCTGGTGGCTGCAAGAAGAGCTTCCTGTGCTGCTGCCTTGTCTCCTGCTTCGATCGCTGCATGAACCTTCTTAACAGCGGTCTTTACTCCGGAACGGACAGCCTTGTTTCTCTCGGCTCTGGTCTGGCTGACAAGTATCCTTTTCTTTGCAGATTTGATGTTTGCCAAGTCCCTGTACCTCCTGAATCACTATATATAACCAAAATCCTCCCGTATCTGCCAGAGCCGGACACGGACAGTCTGTACAGACACAAAAGAGATTGTATGATACGGAATGACTATTGTCAAGTGAAAAATTATTTTTTGCTTGATAAATATTCGCAGGTTTTATATTATGTTGCGGGGAAGATTCCTCGACTGCGTCCGCTGCGCGGACTACGCTCGGAATGACATGGAAGTATCTGAAGGGAAAGGAATGTAATGAACGATCAGGAACGGATAAGGAATTTCTGTATAGTTGCGCATATAGACCACGGCAAATCCACACTGGCGGACCGTATAATAGAAAAAACGGGACTGCTGACGGAACGTGAGATGCAGGAGCAGGTGCTGGACAATATGGATCTGGAGCGTGAGAGGGGTATCACCATCAAGGCCCAGGCCGTGCGTACCATATACAAGGCTAAAGACGGTAAGGAATATATCCTTAACCTTATAGATACACCGGGACACGTGGACTTTAATTATGAGGTGAGCCGCGCCCTGGCTGCCTGCGACGGCGCCATACTTGTGGTTGACGCGGCACAGGGTATAGAGGCCCAGACGCTGGCCAATGTCTACCTTGCGCTGGATCATGACCTGGAGGTCTTTCCGGTCATTAATAAGATAGACCTGCCAAGCGCGGAACCTGAACGTGTAAAAGATGAGATAGAGGATGTCATCGGGCTGGAGGCTCAGGATGCCCCTCTGATCAGCGCGAAGAACGGCATAGGTATAGAAGAGGTGCTGGAGGCAGTGGTCGAGAAGGTGCCTGCTCCCAAGGGAGATGCGGATGCGCCCTTAAAGGCCCTGATCTTTGATTCGGTCTATGATTCCTATAAGGGAGTCATCGTTTTTATGCGTATCATGGACGGAAAGGTCAGGAAGGGGACCAGGGTTAAGATGATGGCCACCGGAGCCGTAGCCGAAGTGGTTGAAGTGGGCTGGTTCGGCGCAGGACAGTTCATCCCCTGCGAGGAGCTCAGCGCCGGCATGGTAGGCTACCTTGCCGCCTCCATAAAGAATGTGAAGGATACGGCGGTGGGTGATACGGTGACAGAGGCCGACAGACCCTGCGCAGAGGCGCTTCCGGGATATAAGAAGGTGCAGAGCATGGTATACTGCGGCCTTTATCCGGCAGACGGAGCGAAGTATCCCGATCTTAAGGATGCGCTGGAGAAGCTGACGCTTAACGATGCATCCCTCTTCTACGAACCCGAGACCTCCGTGGCCCTTGGCTTCGGCTTCCGCTGCGGCTTCCTGGGGCTGCTTCATCTGGAAGTAGTTCAGGAGAGGCTGGAGAGGGAATATGATCTTGATCTGGTGACCACGGCTCCCGGCGTTGTATACAAAGTGTATAAGACCAACGGGGATGTGATAGAGCTTACCAATCCCTCCAATCTGCCGGATCCGTCGGAGATAGACCATATGGAGGAACCCATCGTTTCCGCAGAGATCATGGTGACCAAGGATTTCATAGGTTCCATAATGGAGCTCTGCCAGGAGCGCCGCGGACGCTATCTGTCCATGGAGTATATAGAAGCCAACAGGGCGCTGCTTAAATATGAGCTGCCCCTTAATGAGATAATATATGATTTCTTTGATGCTCTTAAGTCGAGATCCAAGGGATATGCTTCCTTCGATTATGAGATGAAGGCCTACGAGACCTCGAAGCTGGTGAAGCTGGATATACTGATAAACAAGGAAGAAGTGGATGCCCTTTCCTTTATAGTACATTCCGACAGCGCCTACGAGAGAGGAAGGCGCATGTGCGAGAGGCTCAAGGACGAGATCCCCAGGCATCTTTTCGAAATTCCCATACAGGCGGCTGTGGGGGGCAAGGTCATCGCCAGGGAGACGGTCAAGGCCATGCGCAAGGACGTGCTGGCCAAGTGCTACGGCGGTGATATAACGAGAAAGAAGAAGCTGCTGGAAAAGCAGAAAGAAGGCAAAAAGCGCATGAGGCAGATAGGCAATGTGGAGATCCCCCAGAGCGCGTTCATGAGCGTGCTCAAGCTGGATGAAGAATAAGGGGATATACGTCCATATACCTTTCTGCGTGCGAAAGTGCGCATACTGTGATTTTTTATCCTTTCCTGCAGGGGATGAGCTGAAAAAAGCTTATACCGGGCGTCTGCTTAAAGAAATAGCTGACGGGAGTGCAGTCTCTGAGGGTCAGACCGTAGACAGCATCTTTATTGGAGGCGGAACACCGTCGGTTCCGGAGGCGGCAGATATTGTCCGGATCCTGGAACAGATAAAGAAAAGCTGCATAGTGACCGCTGATGCGGAGATAAGCATAGAGGCCAATCCCGGCACGGTGACGGAAGAGAAGCTTGCGCTATACCGTGAGGCAGGCATAAACCGCATAAGCTTCGGAGCCCAGAGCTTTAACGATGATGAGCTTAAGCTGCTGGGGCGTATACACAGGAGCGGAGATATCTCCGAATGCTTTGAAGCTGCGAGGAGAGCAGGCTTTGAGAATATAAATCTGGATCTTATGACAGGGCTTCCCGGGCAGACAAAAGAAGTCTGGTCCGAGACGCTGGATAAGGCTATCGGACTATCGCCGGAGCATATTTCCGTATACAGCCTCATCATAGAAGAAGGAACAGCCTTTTACGGCAGATACCACGGAGCCGACGACATCAGGGCAAAGGGCGGTACCCAGTCCCTGCTGCCTTCCGAGGAAGAGGAACGGCTTATGGTCGTTAGAGGGGCGGAAAGGCTTGCAGAAGCCGGATATGCCCAGTACGAGATCTCTAACTATGCCAGGGAAGGATATGAGTGCAGGCATAACCTGAAATACTGGCTCAGGGAGGATTATCTGGGGTTCGGGCTTGGGGCCGCATCCTGTCTGGGTAACTTCAGGTATAAGAATACATCCGACATGAAGGAATACCTGGAGGCAGAAGATATAAGGAAGGACAGGGAGTATCTTACGGCGGAGGAAGAACTGAGCGAAGCTATATTCCTGGGCCTGAGGCTTAACCTGGGAGTAGACATAAAGGAGCTTGAGAAGGAATACGGGGCGGATGCATCATGTTATTTGGAATGGACGGAGAAGATGCTTGATGAAGGGCTGCTTATAAAAAAAGGAGAGAACATAGCCCTGAGCGGCAGGGGGAGAGATCTGGCCAACTATGTATGGTCGGGATATGTGTGATGGTTAAAGGAAAGAAGAAAACATATCTGTGTCTGTTTATCGCGGCGCTGCTCTGCGAGCTTCTGGTATTCAATATCAGGAGCGTGCTGAGCCTGTTTTCACAGGAGCGGGAATATCCTCTTGAGAACATGATAACGGAGAATGCGGAGGCTCTCGGAGACGGTTATTACAGGCTGGACAGGGAAGCCGGAGGGGGGAGGTTCTATCTGCCCCGGTCAGGCGGACTGGGGGATGACTTCCGGAGCTTACGCCTGGATATAGAGCTGCCTCAGGCAGAGGACAGCGCAGCGGCAAGATCGGGAGTCCTGGATATCACTCCGATGCTGCGGGATGAAGGGCATACCGATTATGTGCAGCTGGCGGAACATGTCTACAGGGAGGATGTTCCTGCCAGCCGTTATATGTATTTCTACGGCGGAGGCGGTATCAAGGCGGTGGTGCTTGATATGCTGCCGTCAGAGGGAGAGATCATCAGGATCGGGCGTATAGCGGTGAATCCCCGTTACCCGTTCTGCTTTTCGGCAGTACGTTTTCTGATGATACTTTCACTGCTGTTCGGGGCATACTGCCTCAGGCCGGGGAGTACGATATGGAAGGGCGATGCCGGAAGTGTAAAAAGGGAGACAGCGACAGCAGTACTGCTGGGAGCGGCGCTTTTGCTGCCCGCCTTTATATTGAACGGGGCTGACGGCTACGTAAAGCTGCCCCATGTCTTTATGCCATACCAGAAGCTGGCTGAAGCCCTTGACGCGGGATCCCTGTCTCTTCTTGAGGAAGCGCCTGCCGCGCTGGCTGAGCTTCAGAATCCCTATGACTATACGGAGCGTACTGCGGCGGGACTGGAGCCCGATACCGATTATCTCTGGGATACAGCCTATTACAATGGGAAGTATTACTGCTATTTCGGAGTGATACCCTGTCTGCTGTTCTATCTTCCGGTCTATAAGATCACTGGGGCCCATCTGCGCGATGATATCATGATCATGGCAGCAGTCATGTTCATATATGCGGGCCTTTATATGGCTGTAAGGGAATGGAAGAAGAGGAGAAGCCCGGAGACACCCTTGGGGTATGTTATGGTACTCACGGCCATGTGCTTTCTCGGGAGCGGTCTTATGGGGATACTGGGCTGGCCGGATGCCCATGATGTGCCGAGGGTCTGCGGACTGGCTTTCTGTGTATGGGGACTGTTCCTGTGGCAGAGAGGGGAGGGGCTGAAAGGATTAGGCAGATATGCGGCTATCGCCATCGGAAGCCTCTGTATGGCACTGGCAGTGGGCTGCAGACCGAACCTGGCTCTGTATTCCCTGCTTGCGGTACCGCTGTTTATTTCGCTTAAGGATAAAAAGCCGGGAATTAAGACCGCATCAGTCCTGCTGCTGCCTTATGTACCTGTTGCAGTGCTCCTTATGGCATATAATGCCCTGCGCTTCGGCAGCATCACGGATTTCGGCTTCGCCTATAACCTGACGGTGCTTGACTGCACCCATATCGCGGTCTCACCGGATGTGTTTTTTACGGGAGTATTCGAGTATCTCTTCAGGGGACCGGTGATGTCCCCGGTGTTTCCGTTTATCCCGGGGGATGCCTTTGCGAAGCAGGATCCTTTCGGGCAGAGTACCTTTTACTATACACGATGCTATTCCGGCCTTATAGCCGCGAATCCGTTTGTGCTTTCGGTACTGTGGTGCTTCAGACGTAAAAAGAAGGAAAAGACGGTGTTATGGCTCCTGGCGCTTTCCGCACTGTCCATGCTGCTGACAGTGTTCCTTGCAGGAGTGGCATATAATTACATGCTGGATTTCAGCCTGCCCCTGCTTGCGGCAGGAGCTCTGGCGGTTATGAGGATAAGGGAAGAAGCAGCGGAGAAGGGGGGAGAAGGCCTGCTCAGGGCTGTACTGCTGATCCTGTTTGTGGCTTGCTTTGTCTATCATATGTGCTTTCTCTTTGTGTCGCCGCTGGAACAGGGGAACACGGAACTTTGGTATAAAATGTATCATGCCTTCAGGATACTGTAACGGAGTGCAGAGCTGATGAAAAAGATCTTAAAGCCGGCCGGGATCATCATCCTGTCCGCGCTTATCCTGGAAATATTCATATTCAATTTCCGCTTCTGGCAGAGCCGGGGATACGAGGAACTTTCGGTGCCTCTTGATACGGTGATCTTCGCGGGAGCTCATTCGGGGCTTTCGGACGGCAGTGTGCTGCTTAACGAGGCTGAAGGAAATAACGTGATCCAGATCGATCTGAGGCCTGCAGGGGTAAGGATCCGGAATGCGGAGATAAAGCTTTACTGCGCAGAGGATACCGAATACTGGTATTCACATAATGGAGAGATGTATGCGGAGCTGAGCTCAAAAGCCTGTAACGTCACTCCCCTTGTGACGAAAGGGGAGGAGAACCGGCTGATGAAGCGTAAGCTCATGGGGGGCGCAGACGGAAAGAACGATATACTCTGGCTGCCCTCCGGTATGACGGCGGAGCTCCTCACCATGCGGATAAGCGGCATTAAAGGCGATGATGCGGTGCTGTGCTCCGTTACGCTGAATAAGCAGGCAGGGATGGATATCAGCATACTGCGGCTGATAGCGGTCATGGCGGCGTTTTCCTTTGCATATCTCTTCAGACCCGCTTCCGGACTTTGGGGCCTACGGCTTTTTAACGAAGAGAGGAAGGACAGAAGTCCCTTTGCCTCTATCGTGATAACGGGCGTGCTGATGCTGCTATTCTTCGGATTCCTGCTCAGCAGGCATCAGGTGTACCTTCAGGGAGAGGGAGGTTTTCATCCATACAGGGATCTTGCCCATGCCATTGCGGCAGGACAGCTTTATCTTCAGGAAGAGCCACCTGCGGAGCTGGCAGGACTTGCGGATCCCTACGATCCGGTGGAGAGGCTTCAGGCGGGCATCAGCTATCAGCTGGATTACGCATATTTTGAGGGAAAGTATTATATATACTTCGGTATAGTACCCTGTCTGGTGTTTTACCTGCCGGTCTATCTTCTGACCGGTGCGGATATACCGGGATATGTGGTATTCATGATCCTGGAGGCGCTGATGATCACCGGCTGCGGCCTTCTGGTATACAGGCTCTGCGAAAGATACAGGAAGGGCTGTTCC
>JAFWWB010000010.1 GCA_017518185.1 Lachnospiraceae bacterium | reverse complement strand
CTCTCGTGCTTCACAGATCTGACGTATGCGCTCATCCTCAGAAAGATGATATACTGTTTCAGCGGCTTCATCTATCGCCGTATTACCTGCTGCCAGCATTTTTACCTCCTCCCAGTTCGTTGCCCTGAAAAGGGCCGCCCAACATATAGCTGGTCATCTGAACACTTCGCTATGTGAACCTATCCTGAACAGCAACAATTCCAAGACACCCTCATTTATCTCATACAACAGCAACAGATCGGGTTTTAAATGGCATTCACGAACCCCCTTGTAATTCCCCACAAGAGCATGGTCATGATACTTCTCTTCAAGCGCTCTGCCGTTTTGAAGCTCTCCAAGTACATATCTGAACTCGGCCTCATCATAGCCTGAGTCGGCCTGCTTCTTAATCCTCTTCAGATCCTTCTTAAACGTAGTAGTATATCTAATCGTCAGCATTGAGATCCTCCATGAGTTCATCAATGCCCACATATCCTTTAGATAAACCTATTCCATTCCGCGCATCTTCGATAACCTTAAGCGTTTCATTCTCTTCATTCTGTCTGACCGCAAGCATAGTGATAAAGTCATCCACCAACGATCTGTATTCTGCATTTAATCCGTTATATGCTGTCATAACCGAAGCTGACATAAACTCACCCCGCTTTCGTCTACTGTCCCCTCAAACCATATTTCTTCCGATTTCATGGTATCATATCCGGGAAGATTATTCAACAGAATGGTTGCCGCAAAAAAATATTGCCCGCAGCGGATTTTATGATAAAATAGAAGAGATGCGGAAACGCAGAACGTGCGAAAGTGCTGAATTAGCAGGAGGGGTTACTTTGGATCTTCAGACGTGGATCGAAAGCTTTACCGGCTATGCCGGTCTTTATTCTTTTGATATCATGGAAGACGGGAGCTTTGGCGAGATCCTGCTGATGGCGGTCAATGCCAGGAACAAGGATATTCTCCATTTAAGGCCGGATGCTCCCGAGTTCCATCCCGGTACTCCCTACCGTGAATACTGGATGGATCTGAATTTCGAGAGATTTGTCTATATCTGCGGCTCCGAATTCAAGGCGCTTTATTCCTATGTATTTGCACATGAATTCTGGCTGAAAGGCTTTTATATCCCGGTGACGGCGCAGTGGGATACGGAAAGCTGTCCCCCTCCCCCTGCGGGGGCAAAAAGAGTCTACTGCCTTTATATCGCATCATATTCCAAAGATGTCGAAACGGAGTTCATGCCTCACAGATCCTCCGACGTCTCCAACGCCGTTATGGATATAGGCATCAGGCTTCATGAAAGCCGGGATTTCTACAAGTCCATGACCTCCGTCGCCAGACAGATACGTGAATTCTGCGGTGCGGAAAGATGTTCCCTGTATACTGTTGATAAAGGCAGGCACGAGTGCAGCCTGATAAACGAAAGAGGCCTGCAGAACGAATTCATGGAAACCCTGGCCGCGGATATGGGACGCACTCCCTATGAGACCGCCGAAGCCTGGGAAAGGATACTTGACGGTTCCGACTGCCTGCTCCTTGAGGATCTTACGGTCATAGAAGAGCGGGATCCCGCCTGGCACAGATCCCTTATTACCAATGGCATACGGAATATGATCCTTTATTCCATCCGCAGCAACCGGGAGCTGGTAGGCTACATCTGGGTCGCAAACTATACCCTTGACAGGATAAACAAGATCAAGGAAACCCTTGAGCTCTCGACCTTCATCCTGGGTGCCGTGATCGAGAACCACCAGCTGCTCTCAAGGCTTGAGATAAAGAGCACCATGGACGAGCTGACCCAGGTCGGCAACCGCAATGCGATGAACGACTTTATGAACGCATATACGGAAGGAAAGTCGGAGCTGCCGGAGACCATGGGCGTGGTCTTTGCCGATCTTAACGGACTGAAGCGGGTAAATGACAGATACGGACACGAAGCAGGGGATAAGCTGCTGACACGCGCTGCCGCCCTGATAAAGATAGCCTTCGGCGACGATAATATATTCAGGGCCGGAGGCGATGAGTTCGTTATCTTCTGTCCGGGCATTACCGAGGCACAGATGAATGAAAGGGTCATGCAGCTGAAAGGCCTGGCAATAAACACCTCGGATGTGAGCTTTGCCTGCGGCAGCATACACTGCCGCGGTGATTACGATATAAATGCCGCTGTCCGTGAAGCAGATGAGCGGATGTACGAAGATAAGAAGGAATACTACCGCTACCATCCCGATAAGGACCGCAGGAAATAATCCTGTTCCCGGAAAATGCAGCAGAAATGAACCGGTTCCCCTATTCCCCCACCAGATTTTTCGCCCATATGCCGCTGTGCACCATAAGGCCGCCTATCAGTCCCTTTAAGAGTTCCATCGACTGGACGATGGCCAGCATCACCGGTACGGTCAGCAGAGTGAAATGACTCAAGCAGAAAGCTGTGGGGACCGAGATCACCCACACAAAGCAGCTGTCAAATATAAAGGTAATAAAGGTATTGCCCCCCGCCCTGATGGTAAAGTAAGACGCATGGGTAAAAGCATACACGGGCATGAGTATACCCGTTATAAAGATGAGTACGGTGGCCATGCTCCTTATCTCGTTGCTGGTATTGTAGAGCAGCGGGAAGAACGGACTGACCAACAGCATCAGCCCTCCGAATACAGTTCCGAGTCCCACGTTAAATACTATCATCTTTCTCGCGTGATCCCTGGCCTTCTCTATATCACCGCTTCCGAGTATCTGTCCCACGATGATACCCACAGCTTCACCCATGGCAAGAAAAGCCACACCAAGCAGATTCCATATAGTGGACTGTATGTTCAGCGCCGCCACGGCGTCCAGGCTCCTGTGCGAATAACACTGGTTCATCATGGTCTGGCCAAGAGCCCACAGAGTCTCGTTAGCCATGAGCGGCAGAGACTTCAGGATATATTTCTTCGCCTGCCACATGCTGACATGGAAGTGGCTGAAGGCACCTTCGATGAAAGGATGCTTATCCTTATTCTTCGCGGTATAGATCACCAGCACCGCCAGCTCAACAAAACGCGAGATCACGGTAGCGATGGCAGCGCCTGCCGCTCCCAGGGCGGGCAGTCCGAAAAGTCCGTAGATCAGCAGCGCATTCCCCGTAAGGTTTACAAATATGGCTATAATGGAAGCCCTCATGGGCGCCCTGGTCTCGCCTGTATCCCGGAGGGTTCCGGCGTAGGCATTTGTTATACCGATGGGTATGAGGCCGATGAGCATGATGAGCATATACTCATGCCCCAGCTTCAGCGTTTCTGCAGCGTCCTCCGGTGCCCCCTCCCCCTGAAGGAAAAGGTTTATCAGCTTTTCCGCGAACACAAAGAACACCAGTATACTGGCCGCGGAGAGCACAAAGTTTATCAGGAGCTTGATCCGGAAGGTGCTTCGCACGCCCTCCACATCGCCGCAGCCGTGATACTGGGCCGTAAATATACCCACACCGGCGGTCGCGCCGAAGATCAGCAGATAGTATACAAAGATCAGCTGGTTGCCGATGGCCACGCCTGAAAGCGCATTGGTACCCACCCGCCCTATCATCAGGTTGTCCAGAAGGCTCACGAAATTGGACACACCGTTCTGCACCATGATGGGCACGGCGATAGTGAGGACCATAGTATAAAATGCTTTGTTTCCGATGTACTTGTTCTTTATAGACATAATTATTCTTTAAGGTATAAGATCCCTCGACTTCACATCCCTACGGGATGTTCCGCTCGGGATGACAAAGAAGAAGCAGTTGCATTTGTCATTCCGAGCGCAGCGCAGCGGAGTCGAGGAATCTTATTACAGTTCAAAATCCCCTTCCTTCAGCGTATCCAGCGGAGCGTCGGGTTCGGCGGCAAGGCGGCGCGACTGGTTCAGTATCGCCTCCTCCACCAGGTTCCTGGCCAGACGTCCGTTGCCGGCCTCGGCGGCATCCTCCGCCTGGGTCTTATCGAAGAAAGCGGTCAGCGGCCCGTAAGCCTCTTCTTCTATTATATAGCCCTTCGATGCGGCTATGCTCTTCGATATCTCCAAAAGCTCTTCCCCTGTATAATCCGGGAAGTTTATTACATTCGGGAAACGGCTCTTCAAGCCGGAGTTGGCGGTCATGAACTCCTCCATCTCATTGGAGTAGCCTGCCAGTATCACTATCAGGTCATCCCTGTTATCCTCTATGCCCTTCACCAGTGTGTCGATGGCTTCAAGCCCGTAGGAATCGTCGCGTCCCCGGTAGAGGCTGTAGGCCTCATCTATGAAGAGAACGCCGCCCAGGGCCGAGCTTATGACCTTCTGGGTCAGGGGCGCGGTATGGCCTACATACTTTCCCACCAGATCCGCGCGGGAGACCTCCACAAGCTGTCCGCCGCTCAGGACTCCTATGGCCTTTAAATATCTGCTTATGATACGCGCGATGGTAGTCTTGCCGGTTCCGGGGCTTCCCGTGAAGATCATATGCTTGCTGACGCTTCCGGTCTTCAGTCCCTCTTCCTCCCTGCGCTTCTGCACGCGGTAGTATTCCTCCAGGCTCAGGATATACTCCTTGATCTCCTTCAGGCCTACGATCTTCTCCATCTCGGCCTTTACCTCTTCGATCTCGCCCTGGTATGCTCCCGGCATGAGGGCGCTCAAGTCGATATCGCCCTTTTCGCACTTACCCGTAAGCTTATTACCGTCCGCTACGAGCTCAAGCTCCATGCCGGAAGGATAGTCCCCTTCAAGCTTTGCCTGAACCAGCGCCTGGGTCACGCTGTCGAAATATCCGAGCACCGCCTTTATCCCGCCTCTGTCCCCCTTTGATGCGGCATGTGCGGTAAACTCCTCTCCCGCCTTTATCTCAAAGGAAAGCCTGTCCTTCGCTGTCTTTACAAGCTCAGCTGTTTCTCTTTCCGCGACACGTTTTATCACTTCGGCATCAGGCTGCTTTGCCTCGCAGGCATCGCCCAGCAGGGCATTTACGAAAGCCGCGCCGAAGACATCCGCAGCTTTCCCGAGGCCCTTTCCGCTGATGAACACCAGATACTTTCCCGAAGCCTTCACCTCGCCCACCATGGATGTGGCAAGGGAATTCTGTATGCCCACAAGCTGTCCGTTTTGTTGGACATATCTTTCAGAGAGCCTGAAGCTCCCTTTTATCACAAGATCCGCAACATGGGTCAGGAAGGAGGGATGTGCATCCTGATAGTTTTCAAAAAGGATCACCTCATTCTCACCTGCCAGTGCGGAATACATATCCTGCAGGAAGATCTTCTCCTGTGAGGAATCCGTATAAAGCCCAAGGTTCACCGTGGTGATGCTGCCGCTCTTAAGAGCGCCCCTCTCATTCAGAAGACGCACCAGCTCCTTAAGGGCGCTGTGCCTTCCCGTATATTCCGGTCCGCTCAGATATATGCAGTTCCTTGCCTTTCCCTCCTCGGGAGGCATGAGGAAGGGACGCTTGAAGGCGATGTTCAGCTTGTGGATCATCTCCTCCTGTCCGTATACGCTCTTTGCAATTTCCTCCTCAAGTCCGGAGAAGGCTTCCATGGGATCCTTCGGAGGTATCACCTCCTCCGCGGGCTTCACTCCGAAATCCTTTGCCAGGTTCTCGTTCAGCTCTTTAAGCTGCTCGTCCAGGAGCTTTGAATTCTCCTGAAGCTGCTCCGCTCCCGAAGGCACGCTCATAACGGAGGATATATCCATGTCCGGAAGCTCAAGCCCCGCCAGGGAGCTTGAACCCAGCACAGGCGAAGGCCTTCTTCCCGTGACCTTTATCAGGTTCTCCGTAAGGCTGCCGCCATGCTTCTTCTTCAGCTTTTCCGCCTTTTCTATCTCCTCCAGCGTGTAGTCGCTCCTGCGGCCCGCCATGGATTCCATCATGTCCAGAAGTTTATCGCCCATCAGCTTCCTCCTCCGTATTTATCTTAAGACTGTAATCGCTCCTGTCCAGCGAAAAGTTTACATTGTAATAAGGATCTCCCGCATCAAGCACTTTCTTCCACTTTTTGCGGAACACCTCGCATTCCTTTTCGTAACGCTCCGCTCCCGGGCCGGAAAGATCGCTGCCCCTTGATGCGGATTCATAATGATAGAGCTCGCAGAAGGGAGTCCATATGTTGAGATATCCCTTCTCCCTGAGCTTCAGGCAGAAGTCCACGTCATTGAGCGCAACCCTGAAGCCCTCATCCAGGCCTCCCACCTCATCATATAAGCTTTTCTTCACCATAAGGCAGGCTCCGGTCACAGCGGAAACATTCTGCGCATAGCAGAGCCTTCCCATGTAGCCCAGGTTTTCATAATTCACTTTGTAATGTCCGTGGCCCGCGGTACGGTGTGCTCCGAGTCCCAGCACTATTCCCGCATGCTGGATCGTCTTGTCGGGATAATAGAGCTTCGCGCCCACGGCTCCCACATCATCCCTGCCGGAGTACATCAGAAGCTCCTCGATCCAGTTCAGGGTGATGACCTCGGTATCGTTATTGAGGAGCAGCAGATGCTCACCCGTTGCATGCTTCGCGCCGAAGTTGTTCACAGAAGAATAATTGAATTCCCCTTCATAGGTGACAACACTTATACGGGGATGGCTCTTCAGCTCATCGTAATAAGCGAAGATCTCCGGGCTCTGGGAATTGTTCTCAATGACTATTATCTCATATTCCTGCCAGGTAGTCTTCTCAAGTATGGAATCGATGCAGCGCTTGAGTACCTCCTTCGAATCCTTATTGGGTATAAGGATCGATACCTTTGCGGAATCCTTCAGCGGATAGTGGATGCGGAAGATGGTCTCAAAGGCCCTGGTGGACTCTATGGAAAAATTATCATAGCCGCAGCTTCTTAAGTGCTCCGCTACTGCGCCCTTAGCCGCTTCGATGGCGTATTCCTTGGCGTTTATATCTGCAGCAACACTGCCCTTATGCGAACGCCAGTAATAAAGTATCTTCGGTATGTGTACGATATTTTTCGCAGCCGAGGTAAGACGCAGTATCATGTCGTGATCCTGGCTGCCGTCAAAACGGGTCCTGAAAAGCTCCGTGCCCTCCAGCAGTTCCCGTTTGAATACCGAAAAATGACAGATGTAATTATTTGCCCGCAGATTGTCCGGTGAGTAATCCGGCTTGAAGTGCAGGGTTATCATGTTGTCCACGCTGTTTCCGTGGAAGGTGGTCTCATCGCAGTAGATATAGTCCGCATCTTTTTCGCAGATGGCCTGCATGTAGTAATACAGTGCGGAAGGATGGAGTATATCGTCATGATCATAGAGTCCGATAAATTCCCCACTTGCCATCTTCAGGCATTCATTGGTATTTCCGGAAATGCCCTCGTTCTTTTCAAGCTTCTTATACTTTATCCTGCTGTCAGCCTCCGCCTCCTTAAGACAGAGCTTTCCTACGTAAGCATGGGCATCATCGGAACCGTCCGCAAGACAGAGCTCCCAGTTCCCGTAGGTCTGGTTCTTAACGGAATTTATGGTGTCCGATAAAAATCCCTCCGGCGTATTATAAAGGGGTACAAGTATGGAGAACTTTATATCCTTCGGAAATACCGTCTCCCGCTGCCTCTTTGCCTCTGCCTCATCCGGGAAGCTGGCAGTGCCGTGCTGTATCCTCGCCCTCTTCTCTATGCTCTTGCTCTTAAGCTTCCTGGCTATTCCCCTGGGGCCTCCCAGGTTCTTAAGGCGTCTTCCCTGCCTCAGGAAAAAATGCATGGTGACCCTGAGAGGCTTTGACATCCTCCAGGGCAGCGAGTTCTTTATCCTGTCCAGCTGGCGCTGCTTCTCATCCGCCAGGGCCTTTGCCTCCGAGAGCTTCGTGGCAAGCTGCAGATTCTGATACCTCAGATCCTTTATTTCTTTTTCAAGCTCTTCCCTGTTCTCAGGCATTTTCCGCCTCCGTGATCACGGGCTCCGATCCGTACTTAAACTCTATCATCACGCCCGTGAAGCAAATGTATTCATATCCGTCCGAAGGTGGATCAAAGGCAAAGCCCGCTTCATATTTTCCTTCGGTAACTTTTTCTTCATCTATCCTGGCCGCAAAGCCTGAAAGCGCATATCCCTCCTGCTCCGTGAGCACCGCCTTCGTATCCGGCCTGTAGGTCTCAAAAAGTTTTATCCTTACGCTGGTCCCCCACTTATCCCGGAGCAGCAGATATCTGGTGTAGTTCCATAGCGCTTTCTTCCTCGGCGCGGCCCAGCCCTCTATGCGCCACTGTCTGCGGGGTTCCCCGTCCTTATCCATATAGATCCGGCTGAAGGCATGATCTATATGATAAAGCGGCGCGATATCTATACCCAGTTTCCGAAGCAGCCTTCCGCTTTGCGAAGGCTTCAGCACCTGGAGTTCCGATACCTCGGAGGAGATCCCGGGCGCATCGCTCTCGGCCGTAAATTCCGGCTTCATATCAGAAGTCAGCTTCCACATCGGTATGGCAGGATCCAGATAGGGATCCCGGCCGTACATCTCCGGATGCCGCTTATAGAGCTTTACCCACTCCTCCAGCTGTCTCCGGCGCTTTTCCGCCGACTCCTCATAGCCCCGGCTGGTGGACTCGTGATGGATGAGCTCAGCCTCGGGCCTGACTATATTCCTGTAGCCCTTTTCGTATAAGGTGAAGCAGAGGTCCACATCATTGTAGGCCACCTCAAGCTCTTCGCAAAAGCCGCCGGCTTCCCTGAACTTCTTCCTTTCCACCAGCAGGCAGGCCGCCGTGACCGCGATGACTTCTTTGGGCACCGAAGGCCGTCTCAGGCTACCGTTATGCTTATGCACGGGGCCTAGGCCTATATTGCTCACGCCCGCATGCTGTATGCGGTACTCTCCGCTTTCATCGGGGGGGTAATAGAGCAGCGCTCCCACTGCTCCCGTTTCCGGCCTTATTGCCTCCGCCGCCATTATCTTAAGCCACTTTGAGATGTCCTCCCTGCCCGGCAGCGGCCTCAGCTCTATATCGTCATTCAGGAAGAGCAGCAGCCTTCCGATAGAGGCTTTCACGGCGCTGTTGCACATACGGGAGAAGTTGAACTCACCGGCCTCATAGATATAGGTAAAGGGGATGCTCTTCTTAAGCTCCTCGTACTTTTCCCTGTTTTCCGGACTGCTGCCGTTATCCACCACGATGAATTCAAGTTTGTCGTAGTCCGTATATTTCACAAAACTCTGAAGGCACTGTGACAGAAGCCCGGGATGATCCTTACTGGGTATTAAAACGGACAGCTTGGAATCGTCGTATTCCTCCGGCTCCCGCTCCACTGTCTTACCGGGAAGCTCGCCTGCCCGGGCCATCAGCTCACGGATATGCTCCGCCCCGGCCTCATCTCCGGGGTTATCCGCAAGATAAGCCGCAACAGGATCCTCATACCGCGCCAGGCGCTTGTAATAGTCTGATTTCCTTGACATTTTTATACCGCTTCCAGCCGGTTGACCAGCCGCTGTCTTGAAATGGCGCTCTTTGCTTCCATCCAGATCTCCGTTCTGCCGGGCGGCAGCACTCCTTCTTTCAGCTTTACCGCAAAGCCCGAAAGCTCCACGTGCAGCTGCTCGTAATAGGTCTTTTCCACATCGGGCCTGTAACGCCGCACAGCCGGAAGCTCGTAAACGCTCCCGTCCTCCGTCTTTGCGTACATGCGGTAGTTATAATCCGCGCTGTCCAGCCCCCGGACATGGGCATGTATGTCTATTATATAACCCTGACGCCTTCCGTCCGTGTCCGCATAATAACACTTTCCCACACGGTCACGCTTTATTATCAGGGTCTCATTTATATCCTCTTCCCTGAGCGTCACGGAAACCTTCTTTATCTCTCCGATGACAGGCAGGTTCTTGTTCTCCAGCGGCGCCGCCGGCTCAAAACGCTCCGAAGCCCCTGTAAGCAGCGGATGGTAATAAGGATCCCGCTCATAGAAAGAGGGATGTCTCTCATATAAGGTCCCCCGCTCCGCTGCCAGCCTGTCGCGCTTGGCATCGTCAATATTGTCGTCCCCTCTTGAAAGGGATTCGTAATGTATCAGCACCACGTCATTTCTCACAACGCAGCGCAGCCCATGCTCCAGCAGAGTAAAGCAGAGGTCCACATCGTTATAGGCCACCTTGAGCTCCTCGGGGAAACCGCCCGCTTCCTCAAAGACCTTCCTTGAGACTAGCATGCAGGCCGCCGTGACTCCCGCCATATCGCGTATGCCGCGGTTCCTGCCCCTGTCGACATCTTCTTCATCGCTCATGCCGAAGAGCTTGTGCACCGGACCCTCGTACATATTTGTGATGCCCGCATGCTGTATGAGCTTTCCGCCGGGATAGTAGAGCTTTGCTCCCACTGCTCCCACGCCCTCCTGCATAGCCTGTCCCAGCATGAGCTCAAGCCAGTCAGGAGTCACGGTCTCGGTATCGTCGTTCAGAAAGAGCAGATACTCTCCCGAAGACGCCCTTGCCGCCGCATTGCAGATGGCGGAAAAATTAAAAGGCCGCTCTTCATGGTGATAGTCAAAGCCGTATTCCGAAGCAAGGTGCTCGTACTCCGCCTTATTTTCCGGGGAGCTCCCGTTATCCGTCACATAAATCTTTATATTGTCATAGCTGCTCAGTTTCCTTATGGAAGCCACACAGCGTCCCAGCACTTCCGGATGATCCTTCGAAGGGATGATGATGCTTATCTCAGGCCTGTCCTTAAGCGCAAAGACGGGATACAGATATCCGTCCTTATCCTCTCTTATCTCCGCGGAGATCCCCTTCGCTTCCAGAAAAGCCGCAAGTGCAGCTCTGTCCTTATAGGGGCTCTCCTCCGGGCTGTGATAAAGTATGTCCCTGTAATGCCCGGGTTCCGAATGCAGTGCCAGTGCATATACCAGCCCCGCTGCAGTTTCTGCGCTGCTGCCGGCCGCCTCGTAAGCTTCCTTCCTCACGCAGAGTATATGTCCTGTGTACACGGAGGACATCAGCGTCTCCGGGCTGCAGTCCGGCTTATACCAGGGCTTCTCCGGCTTTCCTTCTGCCGAAAGCTTATCTTCATCCGGATAGAACCACATAAGCTCCGGGTGCTCCGAAAAATATCTTTCAGTCTCAGAGCCTGCGGCTTCATCGATATAGCCGCCTGCTGCCGCCAGTATGAGATACCTTCCCTCCGCGGGTCTTTTGCAGTCGAAGCTCCTGAACTCCACGGCTCCCTGCTTTATGCTCATGCCCGCTTCAACCCTGTTGTCACCGGGCTTCAGTCTCTTCTCATACAGGCGCTTCTGTGCCGCAAGCTCCGCCTCATAGATCTTCAGCTGACGTTCGTGGAGCTTCTGCTGTATGGCGCTCTTTATTGACATAGGGCATCCCCCAGCTCCGGCGGCAGTACGCTTAAGCTGTATATAAACTTAAGCTCTCCGGTCGCTCCCTTAAGACTGAAGAGAATGTTGGGATCCTCCCCGTTAAAAACATAGCCTCTGCCTATGCTGCGGCCGTTGGTCTTAAGCTTCAGCTTCTTCCCGTTAAAGGAAGCCTCCTCCACCCCCAGGGCGCAGACGCACATGCAGGGATCGAAACGCAGCGTCTTTATCCCGGCTTCCGCAGCAAACTTAAGCTCATATTTCTTTTCAGCGATGCGTCTTATCTCCGGTCTTATGCTGTCTGCCTCGGAAAAACCGCTGCCCCTGTCAAAATATATCCTGGGCTCTGACAGTCGCTTTTCCGCATCCAGCCTTCCCATCTCACCCTTTATGTCAGTTACCTCATTTGCCAGTATGGCATTCATCCTTCCGAGAGGCACACGCTCTCCCGCGATCTTCTTCCGGAAGACATCCTCCTCCGCAGGCTCCGTTCCCAGGCACTGCGTAAAGAGTCCGGTCAGCTTCCCCCTGGCCTCATCCGCGCTGAGATATATGAACAGCGCCCTTGCCATGGCCTTCGTAGCGCCGCCGGCCTCATATTCCACCCACTCGGGGTCGATGAGCTTCCAGCTGTCTCCGTCTATGAGCACATTTGAAAAGCTCATGTCCAGATCCGTGAGCGCATAGTCCGGCCTGTATTCCGCGAATCCCCTGTAACGGGCCAGCAGCTCCTTTATCCGGGCCTCATTCCCGCAAAGGGCCGCCTCGTCAAGAAGCCTCTCCAGGCTCACACCGCTTACAAGGGGAGACACTATGCCGTCACCCTCTTCATCAAAGCAGACAACCTCCAGGCCGCTGCCCTCATATTTTTCCTTAAGCCCTCTGCAGGCCTTTACTATGGCTTTCAGATGTTCCCTGCCCTCAGGCTTAAGGGCGGATTTACGCACCCTGCCGTCCCTGAGTATTTCCGTGCGTATGGCGTACTTCGGATCCCTGTCATTGGAGAACTTGCAATACACTGCATCCTGTGCCTTTCCCGCAACTATGAGGAAGGAGTTGGAAAACAGGGGATAGAGCCCGTCCTTTATAAGGGCATCATACGCATTCCTCTCGTTAAAGAGAAGCAGGCGGCTCCTGTCCAGGTTCAGGAGATTTACGGAAAGCTCTCCCGGCTCCGGCAGCCTCTCATCCGAATATATGCAGAGCGGGAACTTGTAGTCGGGATAGGGATAGTAAAAATGCAGTTCCTTAAAATCCGAAAGCAGTCCCTCCAGCACCGGCTTTGAAAAGGTCTTTGCCGGACCGCCTTCCGGATAATCCTCTATCCCGGAAAAATAACTGCCGAGATGATCCTCCCTTGCTCCCGCGAAATACTTAAGACCCAGACGGTTCTCTATTGCTATTACGAGGCTCCCGTCCTCCTTAAGATGGCTCTTTGCCACCCGTACGAACTCCCTGAAGGGATCTTCAGCATGGATGTAGCTCTTCGCGTATTCCAGCACTCCCGTCAGGAAGATATAGTCAAAATCCCTGTCAAGCGAGCCCTCGATATCCTCGAAATTTCCGACGATCACCTTAAAACCGGAATCGGCACGGTGCCTGTATGCATTGATGCTGCTCCGCTTTTTCGAAAGCTCCACACAGGTAAGTTTATAACCCTTATTCAGAAAAGCCCCTGTGACGGCTCCGCAGCCGGCGCCTATCTCAAGCACCTTTGCCCCGGGCTTTAAGTCCATCCAGCTTACGATGTTTTCCCTTATATCCGACAGATGATAGAGCAGGGGCCAGCTCTTTTTCTCTGCCGCGATCTCCGAAAAGGCGGAGACAGGTTCGTTCTTCACTATATCCAGAAGGACATCCTCCGACTCGCCGTCGCAGTACAGATCCTCGCCGGGATAGAAGCTTAAGTCCAGTTCAACCTCTCCGATCATCTCTTTCAAATGTCCCTGACCTCCACTGCGGAATTCATATCGTAAAAGCCCACCGTGTTCTTCTCGGACACCACCGTCAGCTTCAGGGCGTCGTAGAGCCTGTGGTAGACCGTGAAATCCTCGCCTTCGTAACCCGTCACCCCGAAGGACAGCAGGTATTCACCTCCCTGCAGGTCGATCTGCTGGGAAAAGCTTATCTCCTTCTTCTCCCCGGCCCTGCAGGGATCAAGAAAGGTCTTCTCGAACATGGTATTGGTGCCGCAGATCTCCGTTCCCCTCACATCCTTGAAGGACAGGGCAAAGATGGGCGCCTGCAGATCCTGAAGGATCGAGACCCGCATGTATACGGTACAGCGGCTGCCCTTCATCACGGCCTGTATGCGTTCACCCTTTTCATCCGTAACAAATATCTCGTCTATATGGGCCTTCCGGGAGCCGTATTCCAGAGTGCTTCCCTTTTCAAAGGCCTCGTCCACGGCGGTGGGGTCCCCGTCATACTGGCCCACCAGCACCTGCTTGTAGATATCCAGCATCTTCCTGGGAGCGCCTTCTCCCAGCATCCTTCCCTTGTCCAGGAGTATGACCCTGTCGCAGTACTTGGCAATGCTGGACATATCATGGCTGACAAAGAGTATGGTCTTGCCCTGCTCCTTGAACTCCTCGAACTTGTGGTAGCACTTGGCCTGGAAGAACACGTCTCCCACCGAAAGCGCCTCATCCACTATGAGTATCTCCGGATCGATGTTTATGGCCAGGGCAAAGGCAAGGCGCACGAACATGCCGGAGGAATAGGTCTTAACAGGCTGGTTCACGAAATCCCCGATATCCGCGAATTTCAGGATATCCTCCAGCCTCTCGTCTATCTCCTGCTTCGAAAATCCAGTCATGGTGCCGTTCAGATATATGTTTTCGATGCCGGTGTACTCATAGTTGAAGCCGGCTCCCAGCTCAAGCAGGGCGGAGATGCGGCCGTTAACCGTCACCGTCCCGGAGGTAGGGGTCAGCACCCCGGTGATGAGCTTCAGCACCGTGGACTTGCCGGAACCGTTGGTGCCTATGATGCCCACGGTCTCCCCGCTCTTTATGGAAAAGCTGACCTTATCCAAGGCGCGGTGATCCGTATGCCTCTGTTTCCGCCCCAGATGCAGGGCCTCCTTGAGCCTGTCCGAATTCCTCTCGTACAGGCGGTAGACCTTGCTCAGCTCCTTAAGTTCTATCACATTTTCTTCGACAGCCATAACTTTCGTATTATATCATAGAAGAAGCATATGGTCAAAGAACTTGACACAAACAGCGCAAGCTATCATAATTGAAAAGATACCTCGACTTCGCGCAGCGGGTCGGTAAGTGAGGCAGAAGATCTTTGATCTTCGTCGCCGAACTTATGCTGAGGCAGGAATCTTATGAGGGGAAAACCGATATGCTCACTAAGGAAAACTTCGAAACAGGCGTACGTGTGGCCTATGCGGCACTGATAGTGCTTTTTGTCGTGATGATCGGCTACATGGTCATTAACGAACATATAGTATTCAACGATACCCGCAGTACGAACGATGCGGAGATCCTCACCGGTTATACCACGGAATGTGTGACCGACGAAACAGCCCCCGCCGGCGTCATCGAGCGTTTTATCTTCCCTGCGGGTTCCCTTCCTCCCAAAGACACTGATTTCATGTTCCAGTCGCGCCAGCGTTATGTGCATATTTCTCTGGACGGCGAGACCATCTACGAGCTTCTCCCAACTCCGGGGGATCCCGTTACGATCTCTGTCGGAAACAGCTGGATCTTCCTTGACCTCAATGCCGAGGATATGGATAAGGAGCTTGTGGTTGAGCTGATCCCCACTTATAAGGGAGTGGTCTCAAAATCCGTAACCTTTTATTCAGGGAACCAGCTGGTCCTGCTGCGGCGGCTTTTCAGCCGTTCCGTGCCGGCAGTTATCGTAGGTGTACTCATATTCTTCACGGGCATCATCTTTTTCTCGATATCCATAAAGAACATCCTGCAGGTCAGACACGTAGCCACCAGGCTTTATTATCTCGGAATGTTTTCCATGATCATCGGCGTGTGGCGTATATTCGACACTGATCTCTCCAGCATCATGTTCGCACACCATCCCGTTTTCGTAGCCAATATCGCCCTTGTGGCCCTGTGGCTGCTGCCCACGCCTCTGCTCCTGGGCGTGCGTTATTCAATACCCTCCGAGCGTTTCTATCTTTCTTTTCCTGCCAGCGCATTGCACCTCGCCGTAGGCTTCGGTGTCCTGCTGGCACAGCTCACCGGTCTTTCGGATATGCGGAATGACCTTACCCTCTGCCATATCACCACAGGCATATGCGCCGGCGTACTCCTGTTCTCTCTCATCACTTCCCTTGCCGCCGAAAAAGACGACCGGCGTTTTCGCCTCTACATACCCGTCGCTCTCTTCGGTGCTGTCTGCATG
The DNA here is from genome assembly GCA_017518185.1 of Lachnospiraceae bacterium. Lineage (GTDB taxonomy): Bacteria > Bacillota > Clostridia > Lachnospirales > Lachnospiraceae > NK4A136. Next base: position 45,876 of record JAFWWB010000010.1, on the reverse strand, counting down.
GTGATAGATTTTCTTTTCTATTACGCCTACGGAGATACCGACAATCTCATATTCACCATGCTGGCCTTTCTTCTGATAGTCATCGGTGCAGGCCGCCGCAGCATCAACTCCCTCAGTGCGAGGGCCGTTATCGACGCACGCACCGGCATCCACAACCGCAACAGCTGCGACGATGTCCTGGACCGCAAAGGCAAGACCTTCCATACCGCTCTCATCATGGTGGATCTGAATGACCTCAAGGTCACCAATGATACCCTGGGCCATGATGCCGGCGATAAGCTCATCGAGAACTTCGCGCGTATCTTCCGCGATACCATGCCCGCCAGCGCATTTCTCGGCCGCTACGGCGGAGACGAATTCATAGCGCTCTTAAACGGCGTATCCAAAGAAAAAGTAAATGACCTTCTCAAAAACCTCCGGACAGGCGTGGATGAGTATAATAAAAACGCGCAGCCCCTTTCCGTTTCCTATTGCGCGGGCTGCGCGTTCTCTGAAGATCATAATGAGGAAATAAGCTTACGCTCTCTTTTCAAAGAAGCCGATGAGCGTATGTACGACGAGAAGAAAGCCTATCACGCTGCGGATTGATCAGTTGCTGTACTTGCTTCCCATGTCCTTGCCGTTGACCTTGACGCTTCCCATATCGCACTCAAGGTCGAATTCCGTACCCGGATCATCACTGCTTACCTCTATGGAACCCATATCGCAGTCTGCGCTCAGTTCCCTGTAATCGCCGCTGACCTCCACACCGCCCATGGATGCCTCACAGCTGGCCTCGTCAAAGCTAACATCCTTTATGACTATCCCGCCGGCGTCTGCATTGAAGCTGCCGTCCCCGAAGCTTCCGCCGTCTATCTCTATACCGCCCATGTCTGCCTGTATATCCAGATCACCGATCTCACAGTTCTTAAGGGTGATGCCGCCCATATCCGCATCTATGCTCACATCACCGAGCTTTATGTCCTTTGCCTCAAAAGCTCCCATGTCGACGTCGAGATCGATATCGGGGACGCAGCCCTCGGGTACTGTTACGGTCACGCCGCACTCGCTGAAATGATTACCGCCGATAAGGTTCAGGTTTCCCTTTGTTTTCTGGCTTATTACCAGGGTTTTGTTCTTTACGACCATCTTGGGCTCGCTGCCTGCCGGATAGCCGGTATAGGATACGCTGTATTTGTCGCCGCTCTGCACCGTGAAACCTCCTACGGAGAGGTCTGCGCTTATATCGTCGAAGGCTTCCACTTCGGAGCCCGAAGCCACGGTCTGTACGTTTTCGCCCCATCCGCCGGTGATGCCCTTCACTATGCCCTTGCCGATGAAGCCTCCGATATGGATTATGCTTCCCAGCACTATTGCCACTATGGTTATTATATTGAGTACGCTGATGTACCCGCTCTTCCATTTATTCATCTTTACGTTATCCATCATCTTATTTCACCTCCGCTGCATTATTGCTGCTGTTCTTTGAAAGTCCCTTCAGTACCGCGAATATGATACCTGCCATGGGCCAGATCACCCAGGTCTTCCACCAGGCGAAGGTCAGGAAACTCCACACCAGGTAGATCGTTCTTACGGTGGGCCAGTATACGCTCATGACCTTTTCCATAGCAGGGCCCGCATACTCGGGAACGGAGCCCCTGCTGTAGCTGCCGCTCATGGTGTCACGGTCGTTGATCTTGAGTACATCATTGTAGCTTCCCATCACCATGCTGGTGTGTATTATCAGGAACACGCCTACAGCCACCATTATGAAGAGCAGGATGACTGAAACAGAGTCATTTCCGGCGCCGGTGAGCCTTGCCACATCGTCCAGTATCACTGTGGGGATCCAGCATGCTGCGCAGAGAAGAATGCCTGCCACCAGCTGTGCTCCGTAAGAAGCCTTGTAACGCTCTTTTTCGTTTATCACGTAATTCGAGGTGGCGTAATCAACGCTGCAGAGCTCTTTTTTGAAGTAGGACCACTTTGCGCTCTGAAGGCCGGTGAAGACGAAGATTGCCACTGCCGCAAAGATCATCAGGAACATGATCACCGCTCCGGTATTCTCCAGGCCCAGCGCTCCGAAGAAGATGGGGCCGTTTACGCTCAGTATGCAGAGGGCCACGCCCAGCGCTATGCTCGTTGCTCTTGTAGCCGAGAAGCTGAGGAAATCCTTTACCTCGTCCAGGATCAGCATACGGCGGGGATTTGCTTCGATGATCTCGCAGGCTTCCTCCACCTCTTTCTCAAGACCCAGGCTCTCTGCCAGCTCGTCCAGGTTTCCGAATTCCGAGATCACGGTTCCGACCGCCTCGTTCTCACTCTTTCCTTCTTCGATAAGCTCGCTGTACTTGTCTTCCATCATCTGCAGGAGCTCTGCCTTTGCCCGTTCCACATCTGCCGTGCGGGGCAGGTTTGCGAACATCGATTCAAGATAGTTTCTGATGGTTTCCATTATTCTTCGCCTCCCTCTATAAACCTCTGGACCACATCCTTGGTCAGTTCCCACTCTTCACATTTGTCTTTGTAGTAGTTCTGTCCGTTATCGGTGATGCGGTAGTAGGTCCTCTTCTTTCCGTTCCCTTCACCCTCGCTCTCGTAGGAGCTGATGTAGCCGTTCTTTTCCATCCGGGTGAATGCCGAGTATAGTGTTGTCTCCTTGATGAGGTACTTTCCTTCGGTGACGTTCTTTATGGTCTTTGATATCTCGTAACCGTAGGACGGTCCCTTCCGGAGTATGTGCAGGATCATTGTATCGTTATAGCCTCTGATCACATCGCTGCTGATGCCGGCATTTCCGTCTCCCATGCCTTTTGCCTCCTTATCATGCTTTATTACTTCGGCTGACGTTGCTCCGGTTGTCGTTGCTATGTCTGTCGTTACTTCGTCGGTCGTTGCTACGTCTGTCGTTGTACGGCTATCATACTACGGCAGATGGAGTATGTCAAGGGGGGATTTGAAAAATTTTATAAAAAAAAAGATTCCTCGCGAAGCGAGGAATCTTATCCTTTTCAACTAACCGTCCTCAGTATATCCCCCTCATCAGCCTCCTCATCCAGCTTCAGCCATATCTCCTCTGCGGCGTGGGGACAGCTCTGCACCGCCTCCCCCGCGGCATTCAGCATTCCTTCCACCTTTGTCTTCACATTCCTTCCGTCGGGCTTCATTATCTCGATCTCATCACCGACGGCAAACTTGTTCTTCTGTATTATGGGCACCAGCCCTCTCTCATCCTTCTTTCCGGCGCAGCCCAGATACACGCAGCCCGTCACATAGGTGCTGTCGGTGTATATCTGGCCTTCGCTCCCAGGCCTGCCGAAATAAAAGCCCGTGGAATAAGGCCTGTAGGTGCTCTTCCTGATCTCGGACTTCAGCTCCTCCATAGCATTCCTGTAGGCCTCCTCCGATTCCGCGTAAAGGTCGATGGCCCTGCGGTAGGTCCTGGCCACCATGGCCACGTAAAGGGCATGCTTCATGCGGCCCTCTATCTTGAAGGAATCGATCCCCGCATCAATGAGCTCCGGTATATGCTCCACCATGCAGAGGTCCCTGGAATTGAAGATGAAGGTTCCCCTGTCGTTCTCCTCCACCGGCAGATACTCTCCCGGCCTGGTCTCCTCCGAAATGAAATATTTCCAGCGGCAGGGATGAGTGCATTCCCCGCTGTTGGCGCTGCGTCCCGTAAAATAGGCGGACAGAAGGCACCTGCCAGAATAAGAGATGCACATGGCGCCGTGTATGAAGCATTCCAGTTCAAGCTCCTCCGGCACTGCCGCCCTTATCTCTTTTATCTCGCTCAGGCTCAATTCCCTTGCGCACACCACACGCTTTGCCCCCGCAGCGTGCCAGAAGCGGAAAGCAGCGCTGTTGGTATTGTTGGCCTGTGTCGATACGTGAAGCTCGGTATCCGGGCAGAGCTCCTTCGCCATGGCAAAAAGCCCGGGATCCGAGATTATCAGCGCATCCGGCCCAAGCTCCCTAAGCTCCCTGAAGTAGCGCTCCGCCTCAGTAAGGTCCTTTTCATGGGCTATGATATTTGCGGTAACATGTACCTTTACCCCGTGCTCGTGGGCATAGGCTATGCCCTCCGCCATCTCCTCCGGGCCGAAATTCTTTGCTTTCGCCCTCAGGCTGAAGGCCTCTCCTCCGATGTATACCGCATCTGCGCCGTATCTTACGGCTGTCCTAAATACCTCAGGACTGCCCGCAGGCACCAAAAGCTCCGGTTTCTTCATATCCTCTTACCTCTTCACGCTCAATAACATGCCGTCACCGCAGGCCAGCAGCGTGCTCACAAGCTCCGGCGTATCCATCAGCTTTCTTATATATCCGCGCATCCTGGAATGGATGGTCCTGTCCCTGCGTTCCACTGCAAAACGGGATTCGAGTATCCGTCCCTCCTGCAGGGTATTGTCCGTTACAAGGGTCCCGCCGGACTTAAGCAGCCTTAAGACCTCCGGCAGGAAGTTCAGATACTGTCCTTTGGCCGCATCCATGAAGACCAGGTCATAAGGTCCCTCAAGGCCTGGCAGTATCTCCAGGGCATCGCCTTCAAGGAGCCTTATGCCCCCCTCCGCTCTCGCCAGGTTCACCCGGGCCTTCTCCAGACGCCGTTCAGAATTTTCTATGGTATCTATATGGACCTTACCGCCGGAGGCATCCCACATGAGCAGGGACGAATAGCCCTCGGCCGTGCCGACTTCAAGTATGTTTTCCGCCCCTGTCTGGACAGTCAGAAAACGGAGCAGCTGCGCGGCATCCCTGCGGACCACCGGCACTCCCCGCTCTATGCAGGAGCTTCTGAGTTCCTCAAGCCATTCAGGCTCCCAGAAGGATACGCTTTCCAGAAAGGAGATGAAACGCTCCCTGTTCACTCCGTTTCCTCCGGCTCAGCCTCTCCTTCGCTTTCGGCTGCGGGTTCCGCCTCAAGCTGAAGCTCCGGCGCAACCTCACTGTTCCCCAGGTTCTCCTCCTCCTCCGCATCTGTCGGCCCTTCTCCGGAAGCCATGACAGCCATCATCTCCTCCGGTGTCATTGACGTGTTGAGCTCGTAAACTCCGGGCTGCAGTGATTTATGATACGTGGAGAACATCTCCTGAAGATAAAAGAGATAGGCGTCCCTGATGAGACCCTTCTCTTTGAGTATCTCGCCTATCTCCAGCGACGACTTGCCTTCAACTATGGCCACGCTCATGGTAAGTCCCGGTTTGGGGCTCACCGGCTCCTCCGCAAAGATGCGGTAGCCGAAATCGTAGGCATCCATGGCAAAGCGGTACACCAGCATCATGATGACCGCCGAAAGCACAATGGTGAATATTGTTTTTACTATGGCCCAGGCCACTTTATGGGGTGTCATATCATTCGAAATTAATGGCGTTTATTATCCTGTCGGTTATCTCCTGCAGCATCCTGCAGAGCGCAGATTCCGCATCCAGAAAGGGCCGCACCCTGGGATCCTCGGAAAGGCCCATGTTTGACCTTGCAAATTCCTCTATGCGCTCCTGGAGCGTGCCGTCATCCTCCTGTGTCTGGAGGGTATAATTCTCAAGCCTGTAGGCATCCACACGCTTTTTCAGCTCCGGATCGCTCTTCAGCGCCACTCTGCGCCTGTCATACTCCCTGTAGGTCTTAGACTGCTTAAGAGCCTCTATCATGGTATACAGTTCGCTATCGATCTCAGTCATGCCGCACCTCTACTCTATGTCCAATATCACCGGCAGCACCATGGGACGGCGCTCCGTCTTCTTCCATATGTACTCTCCCACGGCGTCCTTTATGGCCGTGCGCATCCTGCCCCTGCCCGGCTGTCTTTCATTCTCCAGCAGATCCAGCAGGGTCTCCCCCACCAGGATATGGATGTCTTCCATGATCTCATCGGCTTCCTTAACGTACACGAAGCCGCGGGTAACTATCTCCGGCCCGGAGACCACCCGGTTCTCGCCGTCCATTGCCAGGGCGATGAGCAGTATACCGTCTTCCGCGAGCCTCTGCCTGTCCCGTAGCACCACATTTCCCACATCTCCGACGCCCAGGCCGTCCACAAAGACCTGTCCGCTCTGCTCGTGTCCGGCCTTTTCGGCGGTCCCGTCCCTGAATTCCAGTACGTCGCCGCTCTGGAGGATGAAGATATTTTCCTTTTCCACCCCCATCTGGGCCGCTATCCTGGCGTGGGCCTTAAGATGCTTGTACTCGCCGTGGACCGGCACCGAATACTTCGGATGGGTCAGGGCATATATAAGCTTTATCTCTTCCTGGCAGGCATGGCCGGATACATGTGCGTCCTGGAACACCACGTCCGCTCCCTTATGGAAGAGCTCGTTTATGATCCTGGTCACGGCCTTTTCGTTTCCGGGGATGGGATGTGAGGAAAAGATTATCACATCCTTGCAGCCTATGGCGATCTTCTTGTGGGTGCCCCCGGCCATCCTGGAAAGAGCGGCAAGACGCTCACCCTGACTGCCGGTGGTTATGATCACCGTCTTCTCCTCAGGATAGTTCTTCAGCTCATCCAGCTCTATCAGTGTATCCGCCGGTACCTTAAGGTACTCCAGCTCTATGGCCGTATTGATGATGTTGATCATGCTGCGGCCTTCGATAACGCATTTCCTGCCGTATTCATGGGCCGTGTTAACTATCTGCTGCACCCTGTCAACATTGGATGCAAAGGTGGCCACGATGATACGCTTGTTGCGGTTGGATTCGAATATGTTGTTGAAGGTCTTGCCCACGGTGCTCTCCGAAGGCGTAAAACCGGGGCGCTCCGCATTGGTGGAATCGCACATCAGGGCGAGCACGCCCTTCTTACCGAGCTCACCCAGACGCTGCAGGTCTATGGCGTCGCCGTATATGGGGGTGTAATCCACCTTGAAATCGCCTGTATGCACCAGTATGCCCTGCGGCGTGTATATAGCCAGGGCCGCCGAATCCGTGATGCTGTGGTTGGTCCTTATGAACTCCACATGGAAATCACCCAGGGTGATGGTGGAGCCGAAACGCACCACCTTGCGGACGGTGGTCTCCAGCATGCCATGCTCTTCCAGCTTATGCTCTATGATGCCGGTAGTGAGCTTCGTTGCATAGACCGGCACATTGACCTTCTTTAAAATATACGGAAGGGCACCGATGTGATCCTCGTGCCCGTGGGTAATGACAAAGCCTCTGACTCTGTCGATGTTCTTTTCAAGATAGGTGACGTCCGGGATCACCAGATCCACGCCGTACATGTCGTCCTCCGGGAAACCGAGCCCGCAGTCCACCACCATGATGCTGTCGCCGTATTCAAAGGCGGTGATGTTCATGCCTATCTGTTCAAGGCCGCCCAGAGGGATCATCCTCAGAGGCGCCGCCACATTATCTGATTTTTTCATATGTAACCCCTATCAAAGGTAGAAAACAAAATTCACTCTATCTCAACATCCTCAAGCAGACTTTCGAAGATCTTTCCTACTGCCTCCAGTTCGTCATCGTCTTCCACGAACTCAAGCAGCGCCTCCTCACTGTCACGCTCGGAGACATCCTTTATTATCATGCACTCTCCGTCCCCTTCGGCCTCCTCGGTGACCAGGTAGTAATCCTTCCCGCCCACGGTGGTCTCCTCAAGGACATAAAACTCCAGTTCTTCCCCGTCTTCGTTTTCCAGTACTATAGTATCCAACTCCGCATCTCCTGTCCGGGAAAGCCTATTCCCTGTTTCCCCTGCCGTCCAGATAGCCCTGCAGTATGAACACTGCCGCTATCTCGTCAACCACGGCCTTTCTCTTATCGCCCTTTACTCCGGCCTCATCCATGTAGCGATCCGCCGCCACTGTGGTGAGACGCTCGTCCCAAAGTATCACCTCAAGGCCCGTCCGGCGCTCCAGCATCTCCTTGAAATCCCTGGTCCACATGGCGCGCTCGCCCTCGCTGCCGTCCATATTCTTAGGCAGTCCCATGACGATCTGCTTCACATCATATTCGGTTATGAGCTCCTCAATGCGGGCGCAGGTCTTCCTCAGCTTGTCCGGCCGTTCTCTCCTTATGATCTCCAGACCCTGGGCCGTGTATCCCAGAGGGTCGCTTATGGCCACCCCCACAGTCTTGCTTCCGTAATCCAGTCCGAGGATCCTTTCCATCAGTCTTCCGCCCCCGGCCAGCCGTTGCTGCGGATATACTCCGTGAGCAGCTCTTCCACCAGCTCGTCGCGCTCCGCCTTCATGATGATGCTCCTGGCGTTCTTGTAGCTGGTGATATAGGTGGGATCGCCGGACATTATATAGCCCACGATCTGGTTCACCGGGTTATAGCCTTTCTCGGACAGGGCGTTGTAGACCTCCTCTATGATGGTCCTGACGCTGTCCACCTGCTCCAGCTCAACCTTGAAAAACTGTGTGTTCCCCTGATTCTCGTTCATATATGTACCTCACAAAAAAGCATACTGCGGTCATTATACCGCAACTGTATACATAATTCAAGGGCAAGCCTTCTCCCGGTCAGCCCTTCAATAGTCATCTTCTTCGTCTTCGGGCCAGAGCATATCTATGCCGTAATCGATCTCCTCAAGGACCTCTTCGTTTGTCAGTTCACCGCCTTTTTTGCGGTTGCATCTCCAGCAGAGCACCTGCAGGTTATCCTCGTCCTTTCCGCTGCCGCCGCTGGCCACGGATTCTATATGATCGATCTCAAGAAGAAGGTAATCCCCGAGTCCGGGGCAGAGCTCGTCCATAAAATCCTTTGAAATGCCGCAGATCTGACAGGTATATCCGTCCCTCTCGAGGATACGCTGCTTCATCTTCGGCGTGATCCGTCTTCTGTAAGAGACCTCCCTTTCGGCCTCCATCTCCCTTCTCTGCCTTCTTAGGAGCCTTCTGTACAAAAGAAAGACGAACAGAAGCGCCAGGGCAAGAAATACGGCCGCTGCAAATAAAATATCCGTCATCCGGCTTCCTTAACAAGACCGGGGTGCTTCCGGGTCTTCATCATTTCCCCGAACTGCGCAAGCATTATCGCCGCAAACATCACCACGCATCCCAGTATCTGCCGCAGGCTCAGCTTTTCTCCCAGAAGGAGCCAGCCGCCCAGAACGCAGAATACCGATTCAAAGCTCATCAGAAGGGACGCCAGAGTTGGAGGCACGTTCTTCTGCCCCACTATCTGCAGCGTATAGGCAACGCCGCAGGATAAAAGTCCGGCGTAGAGTATCGAACCCCAGGCCTCCGGCTTCGTAAAGGACGCAAGCCAGCCTTCCCTGCACTCAAACATGAACATGGGAACAGCCGTGAGTATGCCGCATACCAGGAACTGTATCGCCGCCATACGCACTCCGTCCACATCCGTCACAAAGCGGTCTATGAGTATTATCTGAACGGCAAAGCAGAGGGCGCTTAAGAGCAGCAGTATATCAGGCCATTCAAGGCCCGAGCTTTCCGTCACGCTGAGCATATATACTCCCGCCATGGCCATGATCACGGCAGTCCATACATGGGCTCCGCATTTTTTCCCGAGGAAAAGGCCGATGACCGGAACCAGGATAAGATAACAGGCTGTTATAAAACCTGCCTTTCCCGCGCTCCTTCCGTAGGTTATGCCAAGCTGCTGAAGGTTCGTCGCCAGGAATAAGACGGCGCCAATAAGGCTTCCGTATATCCAGAGTTTCTTCTTTTCCTTTTTGCCCTCAGGCTTTTTTCCGTAGCCGAGACGGTCCAGCAGTGCGATCACCGGGACCAGCACCGCCGCGCCGATCAGGTTCCTTATCGAGTTAAAACTGAAAGGGCCGACAGCATCGCCGCCGGCAGACTGTGCGACAAAAGCAAATCCCCATATTGCCGCAGTGAGCAGCAACATGAGGGAGTATTTAGTGGTCTTAGACATGTTAAACCTCTTTATGCTTCGAGAACCGCGTTCAGGAAGCTCTTTGTCCTCTCCGCTTTCGGATTGGTGAATATCTCTTCCGGTGTGCCTTCCTCGGCGATTATGCCGTCAGCCATAAAAAGCACGCGGTCCGCCACTTCCCTTGCGAAGCCCATCTCGTGGGTAACGCAGAGCATGGTCATGCCGGATTCCGCCAGCTCCTTCATAACGGTGAGCACATCTCCCACCAGCTCGGGATCAAGCGCGGAAGTAGGTTCATCAAAGAGCATTATCTCGGGATTCATGGCAAGGGCCCTGGCTATGGCGACACGCTGCTGCTGTCCGCCGGAGAGCCTGCTGGGATACTCATTTGCCTTATCCGAAAGGCCCACCCTGGCAAGCAGTTCCTTCGCGCGTTCCTCAACGGCTTCCTTCTTTTCCTTCCTCACGATGATCGGAGCCTCGCAGACATTCTGCAGCACCGTCTTGTGGGGGAAGAGATTAAAGCGCTGGAACACCATGCCCATTTCCAGCAGAAGCTCCTGCTGCTTTTCCTTCGGGAGCTTGTCCACGGTGTGGTCATTCTCCCTGTGCAGGAAGAGTTCGTCCCTTATGAAGATCTTTCCGCTGCTGATCTTTTCCAGCTGGTTCAGGGACCTCAGGAAAGTGGATTTTCCGGCTCCGCTGGGGCCGATGATGCAGATCACTTCGCCCTTCTTCACGGAGAGGCTGATATCCTTGAGCACTTCCAGCGTACCGAAGTGCTTGCTCACATGTTCCGTTCTGAGAATGTATTCGTAATTATCGCTCACAGATGCCTCCTACTCGTACACGGAGAATTTCTTCTCGATCTTATTGAATATGATGCCGAAGAATGCCGTGATCACAAGGTAGATCACCAGTGCCGGTATGAACACCAGATAGGAGCCCTCCGAGGTCATTATATTCTTCGATATGGTCGTGATGTCCATAAGTGATATGGCAAATACAAGGGACGCGTCCTTCAGTATCATAATGAACTCGTTGCTGACATTGGGGATCATGCGCCTTACGGACTGGGGTATGATTATCCTTGTCATGGTCTGGGCGTAGTTCATGCCCAGGGCCTTCGAAGCCTCAAACTGTCCCTTATCTATGGACTGGATCGCGCTTCGCACTATCTCGGCGCAGTACGCTCCGGAGTTCAGCGCAAAAGCGATGAGGGCCGCCGTAAAAGCTCCCTTGTAAACAGCCTCCGCATCGGAAGCGGGGAAAAGATCCCTCCATGCAAACCCGCATATTCCGGGAACGGTAAAGTATACGACGAAAAGCTGTATCAGCAGGGGCGTTCCCCTGAAGAAGAAGATATACATGCCGGACAGGTGTCTTAGCACTTTATGTTTGCTTATCTTTCCCAGAGCCAGTATGGTACCCAGCAGGATACCGAAAATGACCGTAAGTGTGGTGAGCAGTATGGTAAGCTTTGCGCCGTGCATGAGGTTCTCTCCGCACCCCAGCATACGGTAAGTGTAGTTCACCATCTGTCCCACGATCTTCATGGCACCTTCATCCGCGGGATATACCTTCCCGAGAAAACCCACGTAGCGCTCGCTCATCACCTTTGCTCCCGAGGTCGAGAGTGAGGCGTAGCTGATGACCAGCATGTCATTGTAGGTCACTGTCACACGCTTGCGGCTGCTGTTCGCGTCCGCATCTATCATCTTCTGCATCTCGGGGGAGGTCCTGGAGAGGACCTCATCCCTGCCGGGTTTTAAAATGCCCAGTATGATGCAGACAAGGACTATCACGCCTGCAACTATGATCGCTTTCAGATACTTCCTTATCCCTTCAGATTTCATCTGTGTCTTTTTCTCCGGTACTTCACGTCAGGCCCCCGGCTCCGCAGGAGCCGGAGTCCTGACGCTGTTTGCTGTTTTATTCTGCTGCCGATCCGAACCAGTAATCATAGGTGTCCTGGATATAACCTTCTTCCTCAAGCTCCTTCAGCGCCTGGTTGATGGCAGTCTGAAGACCGGTGTTATCCTTGCCCATTGCTATACCGAACTGCTCGGGTTCGCTCTCATCCCTGTAAACGATCTTGAAAGCATCGGAGCTGTTGATGTATCCGTCTGCCACGGTGCTGTCAACCACGACTGCGTCGACCTCTCCGTTCTGGAGCTGGGTGAAGCAGCTGGTGACCTTCTCGTTTGCCACGATCTGTACATCGATGGTGCCGGTGGACTTGTAATCGCTCATGAGTATATCGGAAGTGGTCTCCTTCTGAAGAGCGATGGAAAGTCCGTCCAGATCATTAAAAGAAGAAACAGTCCTGTCATCGTCAGCCAGGAGCACAACTGCCTGGTAGTTGTTGATATAGGGCGTGGAGAAGAGCATGGTCTCCTGACGCTCGGGGGTGATGGTAACGGCGGAGCAGGTAACGTCATAGTTTACGCCTATGCCTGCGAAGATGCCGTCCCATGCGGTGTTGATGATGTTCACCTCAAGGCCGAGCTTGTCGGCAACAGCGGTGATGATGTCGATGTCATAGCCGATGGGGGTGGTGCCGTCATCTGCGAAATCCTCGAAAGGAGGATAACCCACCTCGCATCCGACGCTGAGCACGCCGTCACTCAAGAGCGTTGCGCCTGAGATATCTATGGAAGATTTGCTCTCTTCTGCGCTGTCGGCCTTGTCGCTTCCGCCGTTGTTCTCAACGGGAGCGGCCGGTGCCTCTGCTGTTCCTCCGCATGCGGCAAGGCTCATGGCCATTCCTGCCGCACAAAGTACTGCTGCGATCCTCTTTTTCATAATTTTTCCCTCTTTTCTCTTATGCAATAAACTTTTCATCAAAACAAGGGGGCTGAAACTATCTGTCTGCCCCCTTGCAACAACAATGAGTTACTATATCAAAAAGCACCCGATTAGTCAAGAATATTGTACATGCCGGCAATTCCCTTATTTCTGCCTTTTGAAGATCATCTTTGAGCGGTCGTTTCCTTCGCCCGTCTCGTAGGTCATGGTATTGCCTTTTACCCTCCCGTCTTTAGGATTTAGCACTATAATTCTTTAGGACTTCGATCATATCATTATCACCTCAAGTCAGCTTATTTGCTGGCTTTTTTGTTTTCCGGAGAAACTTGACAAAAAAATTTATTTTCACTTGCATATATAGTGCTACAGTGTTATAATAGAGAAGGGTGATTTTTATGGCTTATTTCTTAAAGAAAACCAACAACAAAAAAGGGACTTATCTTCAGATCTATGAGAGCTACTATGATCCACAGCGAAAAGGCGGCGCTCATCGTTCTTACAAACCCATCGGATACGTTCATGAATTGATGGATAGTGGGATTGATGATCCTATCTCACATTTTCAGGTTGAAGTTGATGAGCTCAACCAAAAAGCTAATGCGAAAAAAGCTGCGGATAAGAACAAAACCATTTCTGATGAATCTCCGGAAAAATACCTGGGATACTTTCCATTCAAAAATGTAAACGATTCCCTGCGTACTAAAAAGTATCTAGATATCATGCAGACAGCAACGGATTTCCGTTTTAATGTTTACGACATGATGTCCTCTCTCATATACTCCCGTATCGTTCATCCATGCTCGAAATCCAAAACTTATGATGACGTTCTCCCAAAACTTTTTGAGACTGCAGATTTTTCTCTCAATCAGATATACAGCGGTCTTGCTTATCTTGGAATGGAATACGAGAAAGTCATTGAGATATATAATCACCAGATAAACCTTAAGTACAAGTTTGATACATCTCATACTTACTTCGACTGCACTAACTTTTATTTTGAAATAGATCGTGAAGATGACTTCAGGAAAAAAGGTCCATCAAAAGAAAAACGACATGATCCTATCGTCGGTCTGGGGCTGCTGTTGGATGCTAACCAGATCCCTATCGGCATGAAATTATATCCCGGGAACGAAAGTGAAAAGCCTGTTATGCGCGATGTCATTGACGGACTCAAGCTGCGCAATAACATTACCGGAAGAACAATACAGGTTGCAGACAAAGGTCTTAACTGTGGCAATAACATAATGCATGCATTAAAGAACGGTGATGGATATATCTTCTCAAAGTCGGTAAAGATGCTTTCTGAGACAGAAAAGGTCTGGGTTCTGCTCCCCAACGATTACAGAACAGTAAAAAACAATACTGGCGATGTCCTGTACATGATAAAGGAATGTGTTGATGATTTCGACTATGAGTTTGTTGACAAGAACAGCCATAAGAGAACAGTAAAACTCACAGAAAAAAGAGTCGTGACCTATAATCCGACTCTTGCAAAAAAACAGCTCTATGAAATCAACAGGCTTGTTGACAAAGCGCATTCTCTTAAAGCATCACAAGCCAAAAAATCAGAGTACGGTGAATGCGCTAAGTTTGTAAATTTTATTTCCACAGATAAAAAGGGCAAAGAGACCGAAGGCAAAGTCAAAGTAACGATGAATGAAGAAGCTATTGAAAACGCACGTAAGCTCGCAGGATACAACTTGCTGGTAACATCTGAACTAAAGATGTCCGATCAAGAAATATACAAAGCTTATCATAATCTCTGGCGTATTGAAGAATCATTCAGGATAATGAAATCCGAACTGGATGCACGTCCGGTATATTTGCAGAAAGAAGAAACCATAACAGGTCATTTTCTGATATGCTACCTTGCAGTTCTTCTTACAAGGCTGCTTCAGTTTAAAATACTTAAAAACGAATTCTGCTCAGAAGATATTTTCACTTTTGTCAGAGATTTTAGAGTTGCAAAGATCTCCGATCGTAAATACATGAATCTTGCACGCAACAGTATATTTATAAAAAATCTTGCGTCAAAAACTATGTTGCCCATAACATCATATTTTCTTACTAACAGCGACATTCAAAAAATGCTAAGTCATAGGTTTTAGCCTATGGCTTAGCACTACTTTTTCATCTTAACCCCGAAAGTCAGGTTTTATAACAAATCCCCCCGGGATGCAAGAAAAAAATGAGGACAGGGGTCAGCCCCCCTGGCATCACAAGTTCTTCACCTTGAACTCCCGCTCCAGCTCCCGGCGCATGTCCTTCTTGGCGATGTCCTCCCTCTTGTCGTAGTTCTTCTTGCCCTTGGCGAGACCTATCTCCAGCTTGGCCTTTCCGTCCTTGAAGTAGACCTGCAGTGGCATGATGGTAAAGCCCTTCTCGGAGGTGTCCCCGATGAGCTTGTTGATCTCGGACTTATGGAGCAGGAGCTTCCTGGTGCGCAGGGGATCCCGGTTAAAGATGTTCCCCTGCTCGTAAGGGCTTATGTTCATGCCCACGATAAAGGCCTCTCCGTTCTCTATATGGACATATGCCTCCTTTATGCTGCACTTGCCGGCCCTGAGGCTCTTCACCTCAGTGCCCACAAGGCTCAGTCCCGCCTCGTATTTATCCAGTATGAAGTAGTCATGAAAGGCCTTTTTATTGTTTGCGACGAGCTTTATTCCGTCCTTTTTCACCCTTCTTCCCCCTTTTCGCCGTTCTTACATTATCGCATACCAGCTCGAAATCAATGGTATGGAGCATATCGTCTATCTTCTCTACCCTGACCGTTGCCTTCTCTCCCAGGCGGTAGCGCCTCTTGCTGAAGCGTCCCACCAGAGCATAATCCTTCTCGGAATAAACGAAGTCATCTCCCGGGATCTTTGCTATGGGCACCATGCCCTCCACGGTGTTGGGCAGCTGTACGTACATCCCCCAGCCTGTGACGCCGCTTATGACTCCCTCAAACTCCTCGTCAAAGTGGTCCTTCATATACTCGGCCATCTTCAGCTTGTCCACGTCCCGCTCGGCATCCACGGCCCTGCGTTCCCGGTCGGAGCTCTGCTTTGCCACCTTTTCCAGTATGCCCTCGTAGTGGGCCCTGCGCTTTTTCTTAAGCTTATCCGAAAGCACTTCCTTAAGGATACGGTGTATCTGCAGATCCGGATAACGTCTTATGGGCGAGGTGAAGTGGCAGTACTCCGTGGCCGCCAGGCCAAAATGTCCCACACATTTTGTGCTGTACCTGGCCTGCTTCATGCTCCGAAGAGCCAGGGAATGGATCAGCTTCTCCTCAGGCTTTCCGACGCAGCCTGCCAGGAGCTTCTGTATCTCCTTCGGCTTTATGTCCGCCGCCTTTCCCTTCACCTTATAGCCGAAGCTCCGGAGAAGCTCCAGCAGATCCTCGATACGGTCCGCATCCGGCGTCTCATGTATGCGGTATACAAAGGGCAGTTCCTTTTCGTTAATGAAGCCTGCCACGGTCTCATTGGCGGAGAGCATGAACTGTTCTATCATGGATGTGGCCACGTTTCTCTCATGGGCCCTGATATCCGTCACATGCCCGTCCTCATCCAGTATGATCTCCGTCTCCGGCAGGTCAAAATCTATGGATCCACGCCTGCTGCGCATCTTCTTAAGTATCACAGCCAGCTCCGCCATCTCCTCGAACATGGGCACGAGCTTTTTATATTTTATGCGAAGCCCCTCGTCGCCGTCAAGTATGCCGGCCACGGCGGTATAGGTCATGCGTCTGTTCACCTTTATGACCGAAGGCGTGATCTCGTATTCCTTTACGGCCCCGTTTTTGCCTATGCGCATGATGCAGCTCATGGCCAGCCTCTCCTCACCTTCGTTAAGTGAGCAGATGCCGTTGGAGAGCCGCTCAGGCAGCATGGGTATAACCCTGTCGGCAAGGTATACGCTGGTGCCTCTCTCCAGAGCCTCCCTGTCCAGGACGCTGTCCTCCTTCACATAATGGCTCACATCCGCGATATGGACTCCCAGTATATAGTCGCTGCCTTTTTTGCTAAGGGACACCGCATCGTCCAGATCCTTTGAATCCTCGCCGTCGATGGTGACCATACGCACGCGGCGCAGATCCTTCCTGTTCTTAAGATCCTTGGCATATACCTTCGCGGGTACAGCCTCCGCAGCCTTCTTCACCTCTTCGGGAAAGGCCTCCGGAAGCTCATGCCCCCGTATCACGGACAGTATGTCCACGCCTTTTTCATCCGGGCGTCCCAGCACCTCGGTGATCCTGCCTTCCGGCTTCTGGCCGTTCCCGCCGTAGCTTTCGATCGAAACAACCACCTTGTCTCCATCCTTCGCGCCCTTCTCATAACCGCCGGGGATGAAGATATCGTCCGCCACCTTTGTATTGTCAGGTACCACGAAGCCATAGTTCTTTACTCTCTGAAAGCTTCCCGTCAGGCTCTTTATGCCCCGTTCCACTATCTTCAGTACCCTTCCCTCCATGCGCCTGCCCGAAGGGTTCTTCAAAAGCTCGATACGCACCGTATCCTTATGGAATGCGCCGTTAAGCCTGCTGTGGGCTATGAACACATCCTCTTCAAGCTCCGGACACTCCACAAAGCCGAAGCCCTTTCTGTTGGTTATGAGGCTTCCCTCATAATGCGGGGTCTTAGTCCTCCCGCTCTTCTTTCTTTTTTCTGTCATGTAATACCTCTTAAAACCAATAAAGGCCCCTCTTTTGCAAGAGGGGCCCGTAAAACACTTTCTTTTACTTGAACGAAATATTCAGTACTGCGGCAAGCAGGATAGCAGCCACCGAGAACACTCTGGTGAGCATGATCATCATTCCCTCACGGGAACGGGATTTATTCTTGCTCCAGTAGGTGTCTCCGGAAGAGCCGCCCGTAAGTCCGCTTATACCCGAATCACGTCCCTTCTGCATAAGCACTATCACGCATAGCGCAACACATACTAATATAAACAGTATTGTAAGGATCGAACGCAGCATAACAAACCTCCTCAGATTTCAAACGAAAGATAGCATAGCACAGTTGTCATAATATTGCAAGCACTTTTTAATAGAATATGTCGTTAACCCTGTTTTCCTTTAATATGCTCCTCATGGCCTGCCAGCGCCTGCCCTGTCTCCAGCCCTGGTCCACGGAGCCGGAACCCACGTTCACTATCGTGGCGTTGGGATAAATGGCCCTGAGCTCATTGATCTGGGCTGCCGGTATGCCGGTGGCCTCGCACCACAGCTTCTCAAGCTCCGGAAGGTTCTTCAGATACTCGTTGCTGTATATGGGATTATAGCTTATGTTCAGTTCCCTTATGTGGGGCGTGTACTGGAGGAAGCTGAGATCCGATACCCTGTTCACGAAGAATTCCAGGTACTCCAGCTTCGGGCAGTTCTTAAGGGGCGAAAGGTCTCTCAGTCCGCCGCTGTCCACGATGATGAATATCTTAAGGTTGGGCATGTACTCCAGGAAGCTTATGTCATGGAGATAATTATGTCCCAGGTCCAGGGCCACCAGATCTGTGCAGTACTTAAGATAATAGCATTCGGCATCGTTGAGCCTGCCGTCGCTCTCATTGGCGATAAGGGTGGAGAAGCCCACCGCGTCAGTCCTTAAGGTTCGCTTTGTGAGCTTTATCTCCCATATCATGCGGACGTAAGGATAGGCATCCTGAAGAGCCGCATAGCCTGCATTGTCCAGGCCGCAGTTTATCATGGTCACCTTCTGTAGATAGGGCATGGCATCGATCACCGCTCCCAGATCGAAGCTCTTTAAGTCAGTGCCGGAGATATCCAGCTCTCTCGTGGTGGAGAGCACGGTCCTGCCAGCCACCTCCACGGGATAGGGCACGTCCGAAGGAAGCTCCGCCGGGTTAAAGCCCAGCCTGCCCTCGGATTTTCCTATAACGGTATAGTGCTCATAGAGTTTGGTGTAGTTATAACCGAAAGCCGCCTTAAGGTCGGGATAGGTATCGGCATAATAGATATAGTCAAAGAATTCCCCGTCCTTTGTAAGATGAGGGGCCGCCTCTGCCTTGATGCCCGTGAGCATCAGGGTAAGGAATACGGCTGCCGCCGCGCCTGCAAATGCTTTTAAGATCTTCATTTTTTCTACCTCCCCCGCTAATTTACACTATTTCCGCAGCCGCTGTCAATCATTCCAGCCCGAAATAGACCTTAAACAGCTTTCCCGCTGCCGGGGCCGCAGCCTCACCGCCTGATCCGGAATCCTCCAGTATGACCGTCACTGCTATCTCCGGTTTCTCCACAGGAGCAAAGCCCGTGAACCAGGCATGTGATTTATTCTTGTCGGCGCAGAATTCCGCCGATCCCGTCTTTCCCGCTGCAGTATAGCCCTGGCCGGCGATACGCTTCGCAGTGCCCCCCTCAACCACCGCCTGCATAAGGCCCGTCAGTACCTCCGCCTCTTCTTCGCTCATGATGCGCTCCCCGGAGTCCGTCTTATGGTAGAGCAGCACCCTGCCCTCGGCGTTCACCACCCTGTCGGTGATGTAGGGCGTCCTCATGATACCGTCCTCTGCCACCGCGGCGGTGATCATATTGAGCATTAGGGGGGACATCTGCGTATCCGACTGCCCTATGGAAAGCTGCATCATGTCGTTCGCGCTCATATCCTGTGATACGCTGACCCTGCAGCGTCCGCTCTCTATATCCGTATCTATGGCCCTGTTCATGCCGCAGTCATCCAGAGTCTTTCCGAAGCTCTTCGCATCCAGCCGGAGGCCTATATTAGCAAAGGAGGTATTGCAGGAATTGGCAAAGGATGCCGTAAGATCCTCTTTTCCGTGGGCGGTCTCATGATAGCACTGTATGCTTCCCCCGTCTTTTGCAAAATGGCCGCTGCAGTCGAATTCATATGAATCGTATTCTCCGGGATACTCCCTTATATATTCCAGCGCAGTAAGGATCTTAAAGGTGGAGCCCGGAGGATACATTCCCTGTGAAGCCCGGTTCAGCAGCACTCCGCTCTCCTCATCCTTGATCATGTCGCTCCAGAGCTCCTCTATCTCAGCCGGATCGAAGGCCGGCGCGGAAACCATGGCCAGCACAGCACCCGTTCCTACCTTGGTCACTATGATGGCGCCTCTCCTGTCCCCCAACGCCTCATAGGCTGCCCGCTGCAGCCCCGGCACCAGGGTGGTATACACGTTATTTCCCGGATCCTTTCTGTTTCCGGAGATATCAGAAAGCTTATAGGAAAGGCTTACATCCGAGCTTATGAGATAGCGCATCTGAGTCTTTTCCACTCCGCTGCCTCCGTTGGCCGCATAGCCCACGGCATGGGCGTAGAGCTCGCCCCCCGGATAAATACGCTCATCTCCATCCGAATAAGCCAGGATGCTGCCGTCTGAGGCAAAGATGCTGCCCCTGGTATTTCTGGAGAGGAGCAGGTTCGTGCGTCTTGCGTTATAGGGATTGGTCACAACCTCGGGGGCCTTGCTGTGCATAAAGCTGATTATGTTGATGCACATGGCCAGATAGACCAGTGTGTAGATAAGGCTGTTCACAAAGATACAGCGCCCTGAAGCCGCATTCTCCCTCCGCTGCTCTTCATCCTCCTCGGGAAATTCATTAAGCTCCTCACCGTCTTCCTTCTCTTCCGCAGCCTCAGCCCTCTCTGCCTCTTCGTCAAATTCCTCCATCCGGAGCATATACATGCCCTGCAGCATGCCGAAGAGCACTATGGTGCACATGGCCGAGGAACCGCCGTTGGAGATAAGGGGCAGTGTCACTCCCGTAAGGGGGATGAAGCCGGTGCCTCCGCCTATGGTGAGTATGACCTGTGCGCCGTAACAGACCGCAAGGCCCGAAGCCGCTATCCTGTAAAAGCCGTCCTTTATCCTGGCCGCCAGCAGCAGCACCCTCAGCACCACCGAAAGACATAAGAGTATGAGCAGTATACCAAAGAGGGCGCCGAATTCCTCAGCCAGGGCCGAGAAGACAAAATCCTCCTCCACGTATGGTATGCTCTTGGGCGCGCCGCCTCCGAGGCCCATGCCCATCCAGCCGCCGGTGGCTATACCCATCAGGGACTGGGTAAGCTGGTAGCCCTTGTTGTCCATATCAGCCCAGGGATCCAGCCAGGTCAGCACTCTCTGTCTCACATGTGAGAAAAGGATGAACGCCGCCGCTGCGGATACCGCTCCGGCCCCGAGGCCTGCCAGGAGATATCTCTGCTTTCCCGTGGCTACGTGGAGCATGGCCGCATACATGATGAACAATACCAGTGCGCTGCCCAGGTCCTTGGAGAATACCAGTATCAGCACATGGGCCGCTCCCACTGCCGCCGAAAATATTATGGTCCTGAGATCCCTGTGCTTCTTGAGCATTCCCGCTATGCACAGTGGGAAGATCAGCTTAACAGCCTCTGAAGACTGTATGCTGAAGCCGAAAAGCGTAAAAGCGAGACGTGAGCCGTTCACCATGCGTCCCGTGAGCAGAACGATCAGCAGTGCCGCGCAGCCAGCTCCCGCAAAGACAAACCAGATGTTCTTGATAAATTTCAGCTTCTTTAAAAAAATGGGTACAAAGAAGAACAGTACCAGTGATGCCGCTATAATGTAGAACTGTCTCAGGGCATGATCCGGCCGGAGTCTCAGAAGTGCGATAAAGCCCATCGCCAGGAGCATCTGCATCTGGCAGAGCAGCAGCTCGTCCGTATCCCTGTAGAGCTTTCTGAAAAGTATGGGAAAGGCCATGAGGGTCAGGAATTCCGCGCCTCCCAGGCCGTAGGTCAGGCCGAAGCTGTCCGTACCTTTCCTGAGATTGAGAAGTATGGCCAGGGCCAGCACGTAAAATACCGCGCACAGCACCTGCAGGAAGGCAAAAAGCGCCCTCCCCCTGTCCTCGTCCCTTTTCTTCAGCGCAAGAAAAACTCCCGCTATGTAAAACGCCATCACCAGCGTAAAGATATAACCTGAAAACTCTGTCAGGGCTCTGCTCATCACATAACTCCCCTGTTGAAATGTCCTCTTGTGGTCCTGCTGCGCTCAGGTACACCTTCCGCGTTTCCTCCGTCAAAAAGCCCGGAAAAGCCCTCCGCGATCTTCCTGCACTCCGCGGGTGCTTCGGTGGTGAATTCCAGCCTGAAGCCTCCCTTAAAGCCCCTGTTTATAAGCTCACGGGCTTCGTCATAAAGGGAAAGGGGCACGCAGTTGTACATTATGTTGTAACAGTATTCATGCTCAGGGACTATGGTAAAGGAATGTCCCTTCTCATCCTTTAAAATGTATGAGCCCGCCGTTTTATCGCATTTTCCCTTTGTCATATATATGCAGTTGGCGGAATACATCACGGGGGTATAGCCGTAGATGACCAGCTGACACCGCTCCGGAGCCTTAAGCCCCGCGATCTCCCTGCCCGAGAGCTCGGCGCTGACCGTATAGCCCGCGGTCATTCCGGAAAGGATTGCCTCGGTATACGGATTTGTGACATAGAGGCCCTGATCGGCGTATATCATATCCGCAGCAAAAAACTCCGACGCAAGATAGAGCGCGTCAAGGCTCCCGCAGTAAACGCCCTCCGGCTCAAGCCCCGTCAGGACCCTGAGCTTATCCCGTACTTTTTTCACATCCTTCTGTCTTATGATCTCCGGCAGCCTTACATAGAACGCCTTGTTCCCGTGCCTTCCGGCCGCGGCCTCCGCATCCCTAAGTGGAACTATGATCCCGTCTATACCTTCACAACCAAGCAGCGCTCCAAACTGCTCCGGATCCCGTACTCCGGCGACCAGGCCCCCGGGCGCTTTCTTTACGGCTGCTATCACCGGCTCCGGAACTTCAGCCGGCTTGTCTCTCCTGCCTGCCGCAAGGGCCTTCTCAAGCTCCGCAAGTCCCTTTCTCCTCAGCTCGTTCAGTACGCTTACGGGTACAAAGCACTTTCCGTCGGTATCGATATAGCATTCCTTTATCTCAAAGCCGCTGCCGCCGCTCTTCCTGAACTGTTTTTCGCAGTCGGCTTCCGTCACTGCCCTGGACTTTGCCTCATCTGGCGTTCCTGCGCTTACGGATACACTGGTATCCCCGCAGCGAAGCTCCAGGCTCATCTCGGTTCCCAGCCTAATGACCGCTCTCAGCGTTACGGGGCGTGCCGGCTCCTTTATATACTTCTCTCTTATCTCCTGCTTCTTCTCCTCCGAGACCTTGTCATAGGCAGGAGAATCCAGGCTTATCATATCCTGCCCGTTATGCCTGAAGAGATAGCCGTTTCCCGGGCCGCTGCGCATATAGAGTCCTTTAAGCAGCTCAATGTCCTTTTTACGGACATTTATGCTGCCGCGCTCCAGATATTCGTCTATATATTTTCTATAAACAGCGCTGACCCCGGCGGCGTATTCCGCAGCCTTCATGCGTCCCTCTATCTTGAAGGAATCGATCCCGGCATCTATCATGCCGCCTATGTCCTCGAGGCTGCACATATCCCTCATGCTTAGGTAATAAGCCTCCCTGCCGTCCTCTGCCGTATATGACTTCCTGCATGGCCCGGCACACCTTCCCCGGTTGCCGCTCCTGCCTCCCGCCAGGGAGCTTAAAAGGCAGCGTCCCGAATATGAATAGCACATGGCGCCGTGGATAAAGCATTCCAGCTCTATGCCGCATTTCTTAAGCTCTTCCATCTCCTTAAGGGAAAGCTCCCTTCCGGGGACAACACGGGTAACACCGCGCTCCTTAAGCCAGTTCACGCCTCCCTCGGAGAGCACGGCCATCTGGGTGCTGCCGTGAAGGGGAAGATGGGGGTAACGTATGTGAAGCCATTCCAGCAGTCCGATATCCTGTACTATGACACCGTCCAGTCCCGCCTCGTAGAGCGGGTCCATCATTGCCCGGACCTCTTCAGATTCATCCGCCTTGATAAGGATGTTGCAGGCCAGATAAACCTTTTTCCCCTTGGGATGGGCAATGCTTAAGAGCGAGCAGATCTCCTCTATGCTCAGGTTCTTGGCATAGGCCCTTGCGGAAAAAGCCGGTCCTCCCAGATATACGGCATCCGCCCCGGCAGCAAACGCCCCCAGGGCCGATCCCATATCCCCCGCAGGGGCAAGGAGCTCCGGCCTTTTTTTGTCATGTGTATAATTTAAAGCAGCCGGTGTACCCGGCTGCCTGATGTTCTTATCTTCTGTGTTTTCCATTCCTGCGTGTCTGGAACTGTTCCGATACCGTCAATATCCTGGGGCCCGGATCTTCCTCCGCCTCCCCGGGAAAGATATCCTCTATGCTCCGCTGGGTATATTTCTTATCGTTTTCGTTCTCTTTCTCTTCTTCCTTACGGGGCTCTTCCCTCTTTTCCTCCTGCTTTACGGAAGCCTCGGCATTTCTGCCCCGCTCATTAAGGGTGGTGGTAAGGGTTGCCACCGCTTTTTCGCTCTCCCTGAGCTCTTTCTGAAGCTTTTCAACTTCCTTCTGCAGCGTCTCAACCTTCATCTCGTTGTTGACGCAGCGGTGCTTCATCTCATCCAGCTCGTTTATCTTTTCCTTGAGATTGCTCTCAAGCTCCTCACTGTGCTCTTTTTCCTTGAAATAGTTGTCCGCGAAATTAAGCTCCAGCATCCTGTGTTTGATATCGCTGGAGGCATGACGGAAGAAATCCATCTTCTCATATTCTTCGATCTTGCTGTTGATATATCCGGCTACCTTCTGCATGTACTCTTCGCTTTCGTAGCCGCTCATGGTCATCACCTTGCCGGCGATCAGCACTTTGATGACTTTTTTCTCTGCCATGTCACCCCTCCGCGGTTAGGATTATATCCACAATCCTAATTATTATAATCGTCTTCCGTCATTTTTTCAAGCCCGAAATGAAGATAAGCCGCTTTTGTGGCCACTCTTCCCCTGGCTGTCCTGTTGATCAGGCCGTTCTGAAGGAGATAGGGCTCGTACACATCCTCGATCGTACCCGCGTCCTCACCCAGGGCGGCTGCCAGGGTATCCAGTCCCACAGGGCCGCCGGAAAAATTATCTATCATGGTCGTAAGGAGCTTCCTGTCGGTATTATCCAGTCCCAGCCTGTCAACCTCCAGAAGATCCAGGGCCTGGGAAGCCACCTCTTTTGTGATGACGCCGTCAAACCTTACCTGTGCGAAATCCCGTACTCTCTTAAGCATACGGTTGGCAAGTCTCGGTGTGCCGCGGCTGCGTCTCGCCATCTCCTCCGCTCCGTCATCCTCAACCTTTACTGAAAGCTTGGACGCCGAATGCTTTATGATCTCCTTAAGCTCTGCCGTGGTATAGAATTCCAGCCTTGATACCATGCCGAAACGGTCCCGGAGCGGCGCCGTGAGCAGGCCTGCCCTGGTGGTGGCGCCTATCAGGGTAAATCTCGGAAGATCCAGCCTTATGGACTTGGCCCCGCTGCCCTTGCCTATCATGATGTCGATGGCGTAGTCCTCCATGGCGGGATAAAGCACCTCCTCCACCTGCCTGGGCATACGGTGTATCTCGTCTATGAAGAGCACGTCGCCTTCCTGAAGGCCGTTCAGTATTGCCGCCAGGTCACCGGGCCGCTCTATCGCAGGACCGCTGGTGATCTTTATGTGCACTCCCATCTCATTGGCTATTATCCCCGCCAGTGTGGTCTTTCCCAGGCCGGGAGGACCATAGAAAAGGGCATGGTCCAGGGGCTCCTTACGCTCCTTTGCCGCATCGATATATACACGGAGGTTGGACTTGAGCTTTTCCTGTCCCACGTAATCCTTGAGGAACTGGGGACGCAGGGTCCCCTCTATCCTCACATCCTCTTCCGTGAAGTTTGTCTCTATCATCCTTCCGGACATTGTTTACTCCTTAAACCATATAACGCAAAGCTGCCTTCAGCAGGGCTTCCGTATCCTGTGCCCCTTCCGCAGCCGCTTTTGATACCGCAAGCCTTGCATCCTTCAGGGGATATCCGAGGGCCGCCAGGGCCTGTGCCGCCTCTGAAGCTGCTCCCTCCTCTGCCGCGGGCTGCTCCACCTCATCCGCCGGGTAGACATCCGTAAGCGGATCGATCTTTCCCTTGAGATCCACTATTATGCGCTCCGCATTCTTCTTTCCGAGCCCCGGCGCCTTGCACAGGCTCTTCACATCCGCCGAGACTATGGCCAGGCGTATCTGGGAAGTAGTCAGGCTCGATATGAGGGACAGGGCCACCTTGGGGCCTACGCCGCTTACAGTCAGCAGCTGTCTGTAGAGCTCCAGCTCATCCTCAGTAGAAAAGCCGTAAAGCTGGATCGCATCCTCCCTGACGCTGGTATAGGTATAGACCGTGCACTCGCTGCCCTGGGGCGGAAGGGTGCTTATACGTTCAGCCGGAAAGAAGACGTTGTAGCCTATCCCGCCGGCCTCCATTATGATCCTGTCTGCTTTTTTTGCCGCTATGCGGCCTCTGATGTATGCGTACATTTTATAAGACTCCCTGAAAGAAAAGCATTTATGCAGCCCGTGGGCACCGACGCCGCAAGCAATGCGGGCAGATAGACAAAGAAGAGCCCGGGCCAGGTAAATTCCGGATCGTAAAGGCAGGCCGCCACGCAGATCTGCACCGTAACATGGGCTGCCGCTCCCGCCATGCTCACTCCGTATATCGAAAAGGCTCTGCTCCTCTTCACTAGCGCCATCACCGTCACGCTGAAGAATGCCGCCGGTGCGCTGTATATCAGCATGGAAAAATTGAGCATCAGCATCGTCACGATAAAGCTTCTGATGAGCGATACCAGAAGTGCCTCTTTGTACCCGTAGCGGTACAGTATAAAAAGCGTTGCCGCATTGGCCAGACCCAGCTTGATCCCGGGGACCGGCATGGGCAGGGGCACCAGGGCCTCCACATAGCCCAGGAGCACCGCTGCGGCCAGGAGCACGGAAAGCTCTGCCAGCTTCTTTACGCTCTTCATCTGGTAACCGCGTCCGTATCGGACGCCCCCTCTATGCGCACCACCAGCTTATGGGGCAGGCAGATGATCTCCTGTCCGGGCTTTGATATGCTCCCGGCCTTAACACAGTCCTGCCCGGGGCAGTCCGCGCTCTCCACATGCACAGTCCCGCCGGAGACCACTACTTCGTTAAAGCCCCCCTCACTGCTTATGCTGAAGCTTTTTTCATCCTGCAGGCTGCAGCTCTCACGGCACACCCCGTCCACATAGACTCCTACCGTGATCTCTTCCGCAGCAGGCATGGCTGAAACCCTTATGATGCCCGCCAGGAAGAGGTTCAGGGCCGTAAACAGTATCACGGCCGCCAATACCGCATCCCTTCTGCAGAATGAGCAGCTTTTCATTATTTCTTATTGATGTAGTTTACCAGTCCGCCTGCGGCGATGAGCTCCTGCATGAAGGGCGGGAAAGGCTGTCCCTTAAAGCTCTGTCCCGTGGTCTCATCGGTTATTATGCCGCTGTCGAAATCCACAGTCACGGTATCCCCGGCGCTGATGGCATCCGCTGCCTCGGGGCATTCCATGATGGGAAGTCCGATATTGATGGCATTCCTGTAGAAGATCCTGGCAAATGTCTTTGCTATGACGCAGCTCACTCCCGCAGCCTTGATGGCTATGGGGGCATGCTCCCTGGAAGAACCGCAGCCAAAGTTCTTGTCGGCCACTATCATGTCTCCCTGCTTTACC
Source organism: Lachnospiraceae bacterium (assembly GCA_017518185.1). Lineage (GTDB taxonomy): Bacteria > Bacillota > Clostridia > Lachnospirales > Lachnospiraceae > NK4A136. Next base: position 18,698 of record JAFWWB010000010.1, on the reverse strand, counting down.
TTCTTCACAAATTCCGTATCGATATCCTCCATGCAGTGCTGCGCAAGCTCTGCGGGATCCGAGGAATTAAGATACCTTGCGGGTATTATAACGTCCGTATCGATATTGTCTCCGAATCTGAACACGCTTCCCTGTGCTTTCATTTCATTCCCTCCTTTATGCTTCAGGCGCGGAAATATATCCGTTGATGGCCGTAGCCGCCGCAACGGCGGGTGAAGCCAGATAGATCTCGCTCTTTACATGTCCCATGCGGCCTACGAAATTCCTGTTGGTGGTGGAGAGGCATCTCTCTCCCTCAGCGAGTATGCCCATGTAGCCTCCCAGGCAGGGACCGCAGGTAGGCGTGGATACAACGCAGCCTGCCTCTATGAAGGTCTTGAGATATCCCTTTTCCAGGCATTCCATATAGACGGCCTGGGTCGCGGGTATCACTATGCAGCGCATGCCTGCCTTGATGTGCTTACCCTTGAGTATCTCTGCCGCGATGCGCATATCCTCGATACGGCCGTTGGTGCAGGAGCCTATGACCACCTGGTCCACGTTTATGTCCCCTGCCTCATCCACTGTGTGAGTGTTCTCAGGCAGATGGGGATAGGCAACGGTGGGCTTCAGCTTGTCGAGCTCTATGGTGTATTCCTCGTCGTAAACCGCATCAGCATCGGCCTCGAAGATCTTATATTCACGGCTTGCATGCTCTGCAAGATATGCCTTTGTCTTATCATCCACAGGGAAGATGCCGTTCTTTCCGCCGGCCTCTATCGCCATGTTGGCAATAGTGAAGCGGTCATCCATTGAAAGCTCGGCGATACCGTCACCGGTAAACTCCATGGACTTATACAGGGCTCCGTCCACTCCTATCATGCCTATGATATGAAGGATGATATCCTTTCCGCTGACCCACTTTGCAGGCTTGCCGGTAAGGTTGAAGCGGATGGCGGCGGGCACCTTGAACCAGGCCTCTCCCGTAGCCATGCCGGCAGCCATATCCGTCGAACCGACGCCGGTGGAGAAAGCTCCCAGCGCGCCGTAGGTACAGGTATGTGAATCGGCGCCTATTATCACGTCTCCGGGCACCGTAAGGCCTTTTTCCGGAAGCAGGGCATGCTCTATTCCCATCTCGCCCACTTCGAAATAATTGCTTATCTCATGCTTTTTGGCAAATTCCCTGACGCATTTGCAGTGCTCCGCGGACTTGATATCCTTGTTGGGCACGAAATGGTCCGGCACCAGCGCTATCTTATCCTTATCGAAGACGCCCTCCGTCTTCATCTTTTCCATCTCTTTGATGGCCACCGGACTTGTGATGTCGTTGCCCAGCACGAGACTGAGCTTCGCCTGTATCAGCTGCCCTGCCTCCACACTTTCAAGCCCTGCCGCAGCGGCAAGAATCTTCTGTGTCATCGTCATTCCCATAACAACCTGCCTCCTTTATTCTTCTTTATCGCCGTGATCGTCGCGCCATTCCCTCAGCGCTCCTCCCAGGCGTTCAATATCGTTCTTAAGCTTTTCTTCTTCCCGTTCAAGCTCTCCCCTGAAGGAATCCGCCTTCTTAAGTCCCAGCAGTGATACCGAGGCGCCCTCTGCGATCTCCGTCCCCAGCGTCTTCATAGCCCCGCTGTGTTCCCTTATGCCCGTAAGCCTCTCAAGGCATACGGCATGGTCTTCGGCGCACTCGCCTTCTCTCTCCAGACATTCTCCCGTCTGGTCCGCCAGGAGCTTTATGGCATTCCTGATCCTTATGACCCCGATGAGTATCTCATCGCTCTTTTCGTTAAGCTTCCCCGTAAGATCCTTGATCTCGTTCAGCGCCGTGATGGCCGAGATGCTGTTTCCCGACCTTGCGATATCCAGGGAGGTGTTCATGGCATATAGATTTATCTGTGCTATCTGGCTCTGTGCTTCCGTAAGGGAATTGTATAGTTCCTCCACGCCCTCGCCTGCATCTCCCGTCATCCTGTTCAGAAGCTCTATATCACCTTTAAGCTCCGTGAACAGTTCCTTCATATCCAGCATGGCACCCATGCTGTCAGCGGCCTCTTCATTAATGTCCGACGTCTTTGAAGACAGTACGCCGCCGCCCTTTTCTACCTGGGCGGCTGCCCTTAAACTTTCCTTAAGGGAATCCGATATGGCGGATGCTATGGCCGAAAGCTCTTCTTCCCTGTTCCTCAGCCTCTCCGTTTCGCTTAAAAGTTTCTGCAGGCGGTTCTGCTCTTCGTCCCTGCTCATCCTGGATTCCATGAAGGCATCATCCAGATTGCTCCGGGTATCCTCCAGTTCACGGGAGAGCCCGTTCATGCGCTCGGCCTGGGCCTTCAGCGATTCAGCCAGGTTCTTAAGATCCGCGTCCCCGCTGTCCACGTACACCCTTTCCCTGATGAGGCCGTAAGCCAGACGGTCAAGGGGCAGGAACATCTTTTTGATCCGCTTAGTGATAAAAATGCTGTAGAAAACATACAGGGCCAGGTATACCAGGAGCATACCCGCCGCTTTTATAAGAAAATCCCTGAAGACGTCCTCCGAAAGATAGAGAAGCAGGACACTGGCGGCAAAGATAAGAAAAAAGGCGATGCCGAAACCCGCCACCACCAGTTGATTGATCTCTCTCGCAAAAGAAATACGTTTAGGACGTTTCATATAATATAGACGCGAAATACGCCGTGCCAGCCGGCGGACCGCTTCGCGCTCCGCCGGCAGCGGGCGCTGTGCGCCCTATACAGTCTTCGTATCAGCTGCATCCCATGAGCAAGCTCCCGGTCTGCAGCTGATACTCGCCTGTGCACGGCTTTGCATTTATGCTTTAGTTATTAATAAGCTTGTCCTCATCGCTCCAGCTGTAGAGGCTGCGGATCTCCTTACCTACTACCTCAGCGGGATGCTCGGCTGCCTTCTTGCGGAGAGCGTTGAAGTGTACCTGGCCGCCTGCGGAGGACATATCCAGCAGGAAGTCCTTTGCAAAGGTACCGTCCTGTATGTCGGCAAGAACCTTCTTCATTGCCTTCTTGGTATCCTCGGTGATGATCTTGGGTCCGGTGATGTAATCGCCGTACTCAGCGGTATTGGAGATGGAGTATCTCATTCCTGCGAAGCCTGACTGATAGATCAGGTCAACGATGAGCTTCATCTCGTGGATGCACTCGAAGTATGCGTTCCTGGGATCGTAGCCTGCCTCCACCAGGGTCTCGAAGCCTGCCTGCATAAGAGCGCAGACACCGCCGCAGAGCACTGCCTGCTCACCGAAGAGGTCGGTCTCGGTCTCGGTGCGGAAGGTGGTCTCAAGTATGCCGGCTCTCGCTCCGCCTATGCCGGCGCCGTATGCCAGAGCCTTCTCAAGAGCCTTGCCGGTAGCATCCTGCTCAACAGCCACAAGGCAGGGAGTACCCTTGCCGGCCTGATACTCGCTTCTCACGGTATGGCCGGGAGCCTTGGGTGCGATCATGGTAACGTCAACTCCCTTGGGAGCCTTGATAAGTCCGAAGTGTACGTTGAAGCCGTGTGCAAACATCAGCATGTTGCCGTCTTCCAGGTTGGGCTCGATGTCAGCCTTGTAAAGGGCAGCCTGCTTCTCATCATTGATGAGGATCATGATGATGTCGGCCTTCTTTGCAGCTTCTGCTGCAGTGTACACGGTGAAGCCCTGCTCCTCAGCCCTCTTCCAGCTCTTTGAGCCTTCATAGAGACCGATGATCACGTTGATGCCGGACTCCTTAAGGTTCAGCGCATGTGCGTGTCCCTGGCTGCCGTATCCGATGATGGCCACGGTCTTGTCCGCTATTGCCGCCAGATTGCAGTCTTCCTGATAATAGATCTTTGCCATTTCCTTTTTCCTCCTGATTTATAAAAAGATTTATAATAACAGCGTTCTCATTCCTCCAGCCAGACCACGTCGGAGCTTCCTCTCGAAAGACCCGTGATGCCTGTCCTGGCCAGCTCAAGTATGGTATAGCCCGAAAGCAGCCCGAGAAATGCCTCTATCTTGGACTGGTTGCCCGTAAGCTCGATGATCATGCTCTCCGCAGCCACATCTATTATGCTGGCACGGAAGATATTGGAGATGGCGATCAGCCCCTCCCTGCTCTGCTCGGAGACCTGCACCTTTATAAGGCAGAGCTCCCTGTAAACGGAATCATGAGGCTCGAGCACCTTGACATTCCTCACGTCCACGAGCTTAGCCACCTGCTTTTCTATCTGCTCCAGTATCTCATCATCACCGAATGCGACTATGGTGATAAGTGTGAATTTCGGATCTGCAGTCACGCCGGCGGTGATGCTCTCGATATTATAACCTCTTCTTGAAAAGAGCCCCGATACACGGCTCAGCACGCCTGAAGAGTTTTCCACCAGAAGCTGAAATACTTTTCTGTTCACTGTTCCTTCTCCTGTCCAAACAACCGCAACGTCAAAGATTTTAACAGCATAAATGCATTATGTCAATCATCCATGCATTTCTGCAGTGCAAGTGTGCCGGTGCGTGCCACTTCCACTATCGATATCTGTGACAGCAGCGACAGCATCAGCTTTATCTTGTCTGGAGTATCACAGATCTGCAGTATCATCAGATGCTCGGACATATCCACTATCTCCGCCTTCATAACCTCGCAGATCTCCATGATCTCGCGGCGGTTCCCCTTGGTACACTTGACCTTCACAAGCATGAGCTCGCGGCTCACGGCCCGGCTCTCATCAAAGGTCTTGACCTTGATGACATCCAGCTTCTTGTTCAGCTGCTTCTCTATCTGCTCCAGTGTCTGCTCAGTGCCGGAGCTCATTATGGTCATGAGTGAGACAGCGTTATCCTCCGTCTCGCCCACTGCCAGGGAATCGATGTTGAAGCTCCTTCTTGAGAAGAGCCCTGCCACCTTCGAGAGCACACCGGAACGGTTTTCCACAAGTACCGAAAAGATCCTTCTCATCACGCCCTCCTATACCAGATCCATGGGGTCTATGATACAGCGGCAGAGACAGCTCTCATCCTTGGAAAGCAGCTCGTCAAGCTTCTCATCCAGCCCCTCCATGTTTTCAATGCTCAAAAACTTCATCCCGTAGGCGGCAGCTATATGCTCAAGCTCCGGGTTTCCGGCTATATCCACCACGGAATACCTGTCTTTATAGGTAAAATGCTGATACTGCCTCACCATTCCAAGGTAGTCGTTCTTAAGGACTATTATCTTTACCTTCACGCCGTACTGGCTCATGGTGGCCAGCTCCATCATGCTCATCTGGAAGGAGCCGTCGCCGCATACGGCAACCACCTGCCTGTCGGGGCAGGCAAGCTTCGCGCCTACGGCTGCGGGAATGGAATAGCCCATGGTGCCCATGCCGCCGGTGGTGAGAAAACGTCCGTTCCTTACCACATGATATTTGCAGGACCAGATCTGGTTCTGTCCCACATCCGCAACATAGACCGCATTATCCTCCAGCTTCAGGGAAAGCCTTCTTATGAACTCCGCGGGATCCACAAAGGCGGGATCCGGTGTCCTTGTAAGAGGCATGGTCCGGCGGTATTCGTCCAGGGACTTTATCCAGCCGTCAAACTCGCCGTCCATCTCGTATTCGCTTATCTCTTTTAATATATGCTTTGCGTCACCCACTATAGGTATGGTGGCGCCGGCGTTCTTACCTATCTCGGCGGGATCCACATCTATATGGATGAGCACCGTATCCTTCATGACACGCTCCGGCTGGTTCACTGCACGGTCAGCCACCCTGGCTCCCACCATCATAATGAGGTCGGCCTCGTTCATGGCCCTGTTGGCCCAGGGGAAGCCGTTATTTCCCACCATGCCGTAATAAAGGGGATGCTCGGTAGGCATAACACTGATACCCATCATGGTGGATACCACAGGGATGCGGAACTCCTCGGCAAGAGCCTTAAGCTCTTCCTGTGCACCGGACAGGCTTACGCCGCCGCCAACGCAGATAAGGGGCCTCTTTGCCTTCTCAAGCTGGTTTATGGTCTTCTTTATCTGCAGGACGTTGCCCTTTACCGTAGGCTTGTAGGTCCTGAGCTTCACTTCTTCCGGATATTCGAAATCCCCGGCCTCGGCCTGCTGCACGTCGATCGGAACGTCGATGAGCACAGGGCCCCTGCGTCCCGAATTCGCGATATAGAAAGCCTCCTTGAAGATCCTGGGAAGCTCCTTCGCATCCTTGACCAGATAGGAATACTTCACAAAGGATTCCACGGCGCCGGTGATATCCGCCTCCTGGAACACGTCTGAGCCTATGAGCTCGGAATTTACCTGTCCCGTTATGCACACCAGGGGAATGGAATCCGCAAAGGCCGTAGCTATGCCCGTGATAAGGTTCGTGGCCCCCGGCCCCGAGGTCACGGCGCAGACTCCGGGCTTTCCCGTCATCCTGGCCATTCCCGAAGCGGAATGGGCTGCATTCTGCTCCGTACGTATGAGCACGGTCTTTATCTCCGAATCCAGTATCGCATCATAAAAAGGACATATGGCAACCCCGGGATAGCCGAAGACATACTTCACGTCCTCCGCCTCGAGGCTCTTTACCATCAGTTCGGCACCGGTCATCTAAACTTTCCTCCACTGCAATATAATGAATTATGTTGAATATTCCCCAATAATATGTTAACCTATTGAGTCATGAAAAAGATTATCCATATATCGGGCTTATTTGTCAATTACATAATTTTGATGCTGGCATTATCCGCCTGCGGAAACACCGAGGATCCTGCCCTCATAAGCTACCATGACGGCATGAGCAGCTGCTGCGAACGCATTAACGAGCTGGGACAGGCCATCGACGCCATCGATCCCTCCTCTGCTGATGCCTCTGCCTGGCTCCTCACGGATCTCGACCATATGAACGAAGCCTTCAGCGAAATGGCGGCTCTCGAGGCTCCTGCCGAATATAAGGAAGCCGGTGATATGGCCTTTGAGGCTTCGGCGCTCATGAACGACGCCGTATCCCTCTATCATGACGCCTACGCGGGAGAAACTCCCGACAGCAGCTTAAGCGCCCAGGCCAGAAGCCAGTACCTGAACGCCATGGAGAAGCTTTCCGAGATCGGATCCTATTTCTCAGGGGACTGAACTTCCTCTCCTGCCTCTGCGGGAGCGGTCTGCTCCTCCGGCTTTTCCTTCTTTCCCTTAAGCCTGTTCTCCACGGCCACGATCTTTCTGTTCATCGCCTTTCCCTTGTTAAGGCCCCATATAAAGCCCCGGACCGGAAGCCACTTTTCCATGACGGTCTTTTTTTCATTCAGCTTATCGAACCTTCTCTGCTTGAAATCCTCCACTCCCTTATGGGCCCTGGCAAGGCCGCTCTTCGGGAAGAAGCCGCTTAAGAAGGTCCAGATAAGGTCTGTTCCGAAAAACGCCCATATCACAAGGCAGGCAGCGAGGCGCTGGGTAAAGCTGAAGCCCCCGACGAAGCCCATCATGGCAGGATGTATCCATTTAACCATGGCCATGAGCGCAAAGCCGAAGAAGGCTCCCGCAACCACGCTGATGCGCCCGTCAAAGTTCAGAGGAAAATAGCTGTAATCCCAGTAACGCTTATGGAATATGGCCTCCATACCTATGCTGGTAAGGAGCTCCACCAGACTGGTTATGGTGCCCGCGAGTATCACCAGCAGCCACCACTCCTCTATGGGATGGAAAAGGTCGTAGCTGAAGGTGCATACCATGGCGTAGATGGGGCAAACCGGGCTTAAGAAAGCCCCCCTGTCCATGAACTTTCCCTGCTCGCAGAGGGAAAAGATCGTAGACTCGTAAAACCAGCCTATAAAGGCATATATGACTGCCGCTATGGTCCAGCCGGGGAAATCCAGCCCGGCGAAGAATGATTCAACACTCATTTTATTCTGTCACCTCTCCGTATCCCTGTATCACGCCGTTTTCCTGTTCACGGAGACGATCCCGTAATCTCGCCCGCTTCGCTGCCTCGAACGGTATCTGTCACCTATAGTCTCTCCCGTGGCACAGACCTTATCCGCCAGCACCAGTATCCAGCCTTCCTTTGTCTTCGGAGGGAAGATGGTCAGGGGGAACATGTGATGCTTTATCATATCCCTCTCGATGTCGTTTAAGTCAAAATCCTTTTCCGCCTCCTTAAGGGCCTTTCCCGGATGGGTATAGCCGTGGATGCTGTTGGCCCAGCTCTTCTCGTGCCAATCGTAAAGGAAATAATCGTGGAGCAGCGCTCCCCTTATGAGGGATGCCTCATCCACCTTTATGTTAAAACGCATGGCGATGTAGTATGCTGTCTGCGCCACATGCAGGCAGTGGGTCCTCACCGTGGTATCCCCGTGCTGGATGAACTCATCCATCATATCAAAGCGGGAGCCCTGCCTTGTCTTCCTTACCATGCTCCTGAAAAAATCCGTCTTTTCCTTACCCAGTCTGTTCATTTCCGTCAAAATATACCCCTTGAAATCCTGTAAGGCCGCCTGTGCCTTTCACCCCGAAAAGGGCGAAGGCCGCCTCCGCCAGTTCAATGTATCTGTCCGAAAGGGCTCCCGGATCCTCCACCTTCATGGTGGAATAGAAAGCCCCGTCATATTCACGAGCCATGGCATCAAAGCGTTTGAGCAGGGTGAACACTCCCGGTTCCTCCTCTTTTCCCGCCTTAAATGCGGCACAGCGCTTAAGTATGGCCTGTCTTATATCCTCCGTTCTTTCCCCTGCTTCAAAGAAAGGCAGGAGCTCCTCCAGCACTGATGGCTCACCGCCTTTGGAAAGGGTATAGGCAATAAGCTCCGGGAAGAGGCTTCCCGCGGCGTCCCCCGCATGAGCGGTGGCTATATGCCTGTCTGCCTCAAGCTTTAATACAAGTGCCGAAAGTGCGCTCTGTGCCCTCCAGAGACAGACTTTTGTCTCATTTCTCTCCTCAGCGGTCAATCTGCCTTCTCCCTTAAGGCTATCTCGCCCTGCTTCTTATAGATGCTCCCGGCAGGTATAACGCCCCTGACACAGGATGTGGGATAGATGCTGCTCCCCCTGCCTACCACGGTGCCGGGGTTCAGCACGCTGTTGCAGCCAACTTCCACGTTATCGCCGAGCATAGCGCCAAACTTCTTAAGCCCGGTCTCTATCTTCTCCTCACCGTCCTTTACCACCACAAGGGTCTTGTCGGATTTTACGTTGGAGGTGATGGAGCCAGCCCCCATGTGGGCCTTGAAGCCAAGTATGGAATCGCCCACATAATTGTAGTGCGGTACCTGCACCTTATCGAAGAGTATCACGTTCTTAAGCTCCGTGGAGTTGCCTACCACGCAGCCCTTTCCGACTATGGCGCTGCCTCTTACGAAGGCGCAGTGCCTTATCTCCGCCTCCTCGTCTATGATGAGGGGACCGTTAAGGCAGGCCGTGGGCGCCACCTTTGCGCTCTTTGCGATCCAGATATCCTCCCCCTTCTTTTCAAAGAGCTCCGGATCCAGGGTGGGCCCCAGCTCCCTGATATAGCCGGCTATCCCGGAGAGCAGTTCCCAGGGATATTCCGCTTTCTTAATGTACTCAGCCGCAATACTGTGGCTTAAGTCAAACAGTTCCTCACATCTCGCACTCTTCATCTTCAGGCTTTCTCCTTCTTCTTTCCCCCGGCGGGTTTGTAGTATGATGCCGCATAGTCAAAGCATTTCTTAAGCTGCGGCGCATTCTGCAGTGTCTTTACGTTCTGTGTATGCTTGGTCACAAAGCTGTTCAGCTTTCCGGTGTATTCCTCCCGGCTCACCCTGCCTTCCGCAACCTCCGCCAGCCCCATCTCCCAGCTGGCCGTGAGCTTCGGATTAAGAAGTGAACCTATGGAGTATCTCACCACATCGAATATCATCTCTCCCAGCAGTGTGGGGGTTATGATCTGGGTCTTCTTATTCAGCGCCAGGTACTGGTTCCGCACCAGCTTTTCCAGTATCCCTGCCCTGGTGGCCGAGGTGCCGATGCCGCTGCCCTTTATCATGGCCCGCATCTCCTCATCTTCAACAAACTGCCCCGCGTTCTCCATTGCAAGGATAAGGCTTCCGGAATTATACCTTCCGGGGGGCTTGGTCTCGCCCTCTTTTATGCCGTACTCCCCGCATTTTATCTTATCGCCGGCCTTCAGCTTCTTCAGTCTGTCGATGATGCCGGGATCCCCTACGTCGGTCTCCTCATCCTTATCATCATCCTTCTGTTCCTCGGCCTCTTCCTTCTTTCTCCGAAGAAGGAGTACTGCATCACCTTATTCCAGCCCTCTTCCTTTACCGTACGGAAGGCTGCGAAAAAGCTCTCTCCCGCCACCTTCACTGCAAGCGAAAGCTTGAGGAACTCCCTGGGCGGGAAGAACACGGCCAGGAAACGCCTGACTATCAGCTCGTAGACCTTTGCGGAAAGGGGAGACAGTCCCCTTAAGGCCTCGAAGCCCTGTCCCGTGGGGATTATGGCGTAGTGGTCAGTTATCTGCTTATCGTTTACGTATCTGCTCTTTGCAAGCCCCTTGTACAGCTCTTTATCCAGGACTTCCTTTGCAAAGTCCGCGCAGAGAGGGTACTTCGTAAGCCCCCGCAGGTTTTTGTCTATCTCCTTTGACACCGCCGTTGATAGCACCCTGGCATCGGTCCTGGGATAGGTGGTAAGCTTCTTTTCATAAAGCTCCTGGGCGATCTTTAAGGTCTCGTCCGGGCTTATCTTGAAGAACTTTGAGCATACGTTCTGAAGCTCCGCCAGGTTATATAAGAGGGGAGCGTTCTTCTTCTCCGTCTTTTTCTCGCACTTTACGACCTCGGCTTCAGGCTCGTCCTTCACCAGGTTTATGAGGGCTTCAGCGTCCTCTCTTTTCTTAAAACCGTTATCCTTATAGAGCACGGGGGAGCCAAAATACTTCGAGCCCTCCACCGCCTTCCACTGTGCCTTAAAGCTGTCCTCTCCGGCGCTGAAGCTTCCATAGACCTTGAAATACGGTGTCTTGTTGAAGGCCCTTATCTCCCGTTCCCGGAGTACCACTATGCCCAGCACGCAGGTCATGACCCTGCCCACGGCCACCACAGGCCGCTTCTGCACCTTCAGGTAATCCTGTATGCTGTTTCCGTATTTCAGGGTCAGTACTCTTGAAAAATTGATGCCCATGAGATAGTCCTCCTGGGCCCTGAGATAGGCTGCCGCTGAAAGGTCGTCATATTCCGAAAGATCCTTCGCCTCCCTGATGCCGCGTAGTATCTCCTCCTCTGTCTGGGAGTCTATCCAGACACGGCGGCGGGTCTTGCCGCTGACGCCGCTCATCTGTTCCACCAGCCTGTAGATGTATTCTCCTTCACGCCCGGAGTCGGTGCAGACATAGATAGTCTCCACGTCATCCCGCTTCATCAGCGAGCTGACGATGCCAAACTGCTTCTTTGAAGCCTCTATGATCTCATAGCGATATTCTTCGGGGATAAAGGGAAGTGTATTGAAGCTCCAGCGCTTAAGCTCCGCAGAATAAACCTCCGGATAGCTCATGGTAACAAGATGCCCCACACACCAGGTGATAAGGGCATCATCAGCTTCCATGTACCCGTCCCTGCCCGCGGCGTTCAGCTTCAGCGCTTTTGCGAACTCCCTGGCTACGGACGGTTTTTCTGCTATATAAAGGGACTTTTTATTCTGCATCTCAGAGGGTGTCTATATCTATGAGCGTGACGTAGGCATTTGCTTCCGCAAAAGCCTTGAGCTCCTGACTGAAATGTCCCGCTGCGAACATATAAAGATGATCCGGATGGAGCCTTGCCGCTTCCGCAACCTTAAGAGCCTTCTTAAGCTGGTCCTCACCGACCTCCGGAAGCTCCCAGTTGCAGAAGGCCAGGAGGCTTTCCCAGTCATCATCCTGCATTACTATGTCTATACTGCCTTCCTTGCCCACCCATTCACCGTTCCTGGTGGCAACGAAAGGAAGCATCTTGTTCTGGTTGAGTATATCCAGGTACTCACCGCATACCTTGCGGAAATTCCCCTGATGGAAGGAATCCAGGCCGGGAGCCACGTACTTTGCGTAAAACTCCTCCGTATCCGTTATCTCAAGGGCGCTCAGGTTCTTGAACATGAAACGGAAATAGAATTCCAGGAGCCTCAGTTCCATCCTGTATATGCCCTTCTTGGCATTGATGCTGGAGGCATTGTCAAAGGGAAATACCTTTTCGACCAGCTCCCGTTCCATAAGGTTCTTCAGATATACGCTGATCTTGGCGCGTGAAAAGCCCGTGTGGAGGTGCAGGTCGTTAAGCTTGTTCTTACCGTCCGAAAGGCCTCCGAGCAGGGTGCAGTATACGTTCAGCTCCCTGAGATCAGCCGCAACCACCCTCTCTGCTTCCTCCCTTAAGAGGCAGCCGGGGGCAAGTATGTTCTTCTTTATGTTCTCCTCCACGGAAATATCCCCGCGGAAGCAGTTCCAGTAGGCCGGGATGCCGCCCAGAAGGCTGTATACCTCCATGCACTGGCGTGTGGTGTAATCCTTGAAGAAATTCACGCAGTCCATGAAGCCCAGCTCCGGCAGCTTATAAAACGCCGTTATCCCAAGGGCAAGCGCGCCTATCCTGGGGACGAAATCCGTCTCCACAAAGCTGATGGAGGAAGAAAGCAGCAGCACCAGGCAGGGCACGTCGCTCTTCTTCAGGAACTCCGAAAGCGCCGGCATAAAGCCGGTGGAATACTTGATGATATTCTGGAACTCGTCTATGACGATGACGGGCTTATCCTCAGAGGAAGCCGCGATACGGCAGAGGATTGACTCGAAGCCCTCCTTCTCCCTTGCGGCACGGCTCAGGGTCTCCCTGCCCGGAACCTCGGGAAGCTTTTCCACCTCCCTCTGCCAGCAGAGACGCTGCTCCTCCTCGGAACAGGCCCTGGCTATATAGTAGCGCAGGGACTTATTCCTGGCGAAACGAAGGGCAAGGGAGGTCTTGCCCACTCCCTTGTGGCCGTAGACCACCAGGAGCTGACTTCCCCCCTTCCCGTAATGCTCTTCCAGAAAACCAAGTTCTTTTTTTCTGCCTGTAAACATATCTTAATTCTTCGCCTCGATATAACCCTGTGCCTTCAGAAGCTCTGCGCAGAGCACGGCTCCGCCTGCGGCGCCTCTCAGGGTATTGTGGGAAAGGCCCACGAACTTCCAGTCATATACGGTATCCTCGCGGAGCCTGCCCACGGAGATGCCCATTCCTCTCTCATAGTCCACATCCAGGGCTACCTGGGGCCTGTTATCCTCCTCCAGATACTGGATGAACTGCGCGGGCGCTGAAGGCAGCTTAAGCCTCTGGGGCTCGCCGGAGAAATTACGGAGTTTTTCGATGAGCTCCTCCTTGGAAGCCTTCTTGCGGAACTTCACGAATACCGCAGCGGTATGTCCGTTGAGCACGGGCACTCTTATGCACTGGCAGGTGATAACCGGGCTCTCTGCGGGCACGATGACGCCGTTCTCGATCTTACCCCAGATACGGAGAGGCTCCTTCTCGCTCTTCTCTTCCTCGCCGCCGATGTAGGGGATGATGTTCCCTACCATCTCGGGCCAGTCCTTAAAGGTCTTGCCTGCGCCGGAGATAGCCTGGTAGGTGGTAGCCACTACCTCGTAGGGCTCATACTCCATCCATGCGGTAAGCACGGGAGCATAGCTCTGTATGGAGCAGTTGGGCTTTACGGCGATGAAACCGCGGCTGGTGCCCAGTCTCTTTCTCTGGAACTCGATGACGTGCATGTGCTCCGGATTCAGTTCGGGCACTACCATGGGCACGTCGGGGGTCCAGCGGTGAGCGCTGTTGTTGGAGACCACGGGAGTCTCGGTCTTTGCATAAGCCTCCTCAATGGCCCTTATCTCGTCCTTGGTCATATCTACGGCCGAGAAGCAGAAATCCACCTGGGCTGCGATCTTCTCAACCTCGTTGACATTGGCAACGGTCAGGCTCTTAACTCTCTCGGGCATGGGGGTATCCATCTTCCAGCGGTCTCCCACTGCCTCTTCATAGCTCTTGCCCGCGCTCCTGGGGCTGGCTGCAACGCAGGTCACCTCGAACCAGGGGTGGTTCTCCAGTATGGATATAAATCTCTGTCCTACCATTCCGGTTGCGCCGAGTACGGCACACTTTAATCTCTCACTCATTTCTTTTTTCCTCCCTTTTCTAAATAATCCTTCTCCATATACTTCCTGTAGTCGGCAATGACTGCCTTCATGGCTTCGGGTCCGGGAGCTCCGGTGGTCATCCTGCGCTCCACGCAGCTCTTCAGGGATACGGCATCGTAGATGTCCTCTTCAAAGACCTCCGATATCTCCTTAAGCTCCCCTATGCTCATCTCCTCGATAGACTTGTTCTTTTCGATGCACTTGAGCACCAGCTCGCCGATGATACCGTGGGCATCCCTGAAGGGCACTCCCCTTCCCACCAGGTAATCGGCCGCATCCGTGGCGTTGGTAAAGCCCCTGGCGGCGCTTCTCTTCATCACATCCTTATTGAACTTCATGCTGTCCATCATCTGCATGAACATGAGCAGGCATTCCTTTACCGTATCTATGGCATCAAAGGTGCCTTCCTTATCCTCCTGCATATCCTTGTTGTAGGCAAGAGGTATCGCCTTCATGGTGGTGAGCATTCCCATAAGGTGTCCGTAGACCCTGCCGGTCTTTCCCCTCACCAGCTCGGCTATATCCGGATTCTTCTTCTGGGGCATTATGGAGGAGCCGGTCGAAAAGGCATCGTCTATCTCCACAAAGCCGTATTCATTGGAATTCCAGATGATGACCTCCTCGCTGAAACGGGAAAGGTGCATCATTATGGTTGAAAGCGCCGAAAGCAGCTCTATCACGTAATCCCTGTCGGACACGCTGTCCATGGAATTAAGGGTAGGCCCCTCAAAACCCAGCATCGAGGCAGTGTAGCCTCTGTCCAGAGGATAGGTGGTGCCTGCCAGGGCCCCTGCGCCCAGAGGGCAGAAGTTCATCCTCTTATATATGTCCGTGAGCCTTGAACGGTCACGCAGGAACATCTCAAAGTATGCCCCCAGGTGATGGGCCAGGGTCACGGGCTGAGCCTTCTGGAGATGGGTGAAGCCCGGCATCACGGTCTCAAGGTTCTCCTCCATTATCCGGAGCAGTATCTCCTGGAAAGCCTTCAGCTCTTCGTCTATCTCTATGATCTCGGACCTGACATAGAGCTTCATGTCCAGTGCGACCTGGTCGTTGCGGCTCCGTCCGGTATGCAGCTTCTTTCCGGCGTCACCCACCATCTCCGTGAGCTTCGCCTCCACAAAACTGTGTATATCCTCGTAATCCTCGCTTATCTCAAGGCTTCCGGACTCCAGCTTCTCCCTGATCTCCGTAAGTCCCTTGACTATCGCATCTTTCTCCTGAAGGCTTATGATACCCTGCTTCTCCAGCATGATGGCATGGGCTATGCTGCCCTCTATATCCTGCCGGTACAGCCTCTTGTCAAAGCCCACGGAGGCATTGAAGAGATACACGTTCTTATCCGTCTCTTTTGTAAATCTTCCTCCCCACAGCTGTGCCATGTCTTATTTCTCCTTATCGCAGTTCTCACAATCCCCGCTTAACCTCGAAAAGCCGCTGCTTCGCAGCTTACTGTTCTGCTTACGCAGAACTCTTTTCGAGGTGCCGGCGCAGTGGAAGCAAATGCCGCTTCGCGTCGCTTGCTTCCCCTTTGCGCCTGTCGCAAATTACTAAAGCTTGATTATACTACACCGGATTTTCTTTTTCAAGTATCTGTCTACTGCCTCTGCATCAGTATCTCCATCCCCGCGTTAAGCCCCGCCACTGTCAGGGGGAGCATGGGGAAGATCTCCTTGATGGCGGTCTCGGCCTCACGCCAGGGTGCGGGAGTCGGTGACATCTTGGGGTTCATCCATACCACCCGCCTGTATTTCCGCCTGAGCCTCAGCAGCCACTCCTGCCCGGAATAGCCTCCGTTCGGTCCCCTGTAATTGCCGTCCCTTGCGTAGAGCTCCTCCGGCGCCATGGCCGCGTCCCCTACGATTATGACCTTGAAATCCTTGTCCAGGTTCCTGAACATCCACTCGGTCTCCGTCCAGTCCCCGTTCTCGCAGGCCGGGGTGTTGTAGACATGCGAATATATGCAGTTGTGGAAGTAATAGGTCTTTACTTCCCTGTAATGGTTCGATTTATGCACCGACTGGAACAGCTCGTTAAGCAGCTGGCAGTAAGGTATCATGGTGCCGCCGGAATCCATGAGCAGCAGAAGCTTCACGGAATTCTTCCTGGGCCTGTCCATGACTATCTCAAGACAGCCCCCGTTATTGCAGGTCCGGTCCACGGTACTGTTTATATCGAGCTCGGTCTTGGGTATGTCCAGCTTCGTGGAAAACTGCCGAAGCCTCCGCAGGGCCGTCATGAACTGACGTCCCGTCAGCACCCTGTCATCCCTGAAATCCCGGTAACGTCTGGCTCCTATGACCTGGAAGGCGCTCTGGTAGCCCGTGGCTCCTCCCACTCTTATGCCTCCTATGTTGCCGCCGGTGTTTCCGAAGGAGGTTTTTCCCATGGTGCCTATCCAGTAGGCGCCGCCGTTGTGCTCGCTGTCCTGGTCCTTCAGACGCTGCTTGAACTGCTTCTCCACATCGTCCTTGTCTATCTCAAAGCTCTCCACGGAATTGAGATACTCCTTGTCCTTCTCGTGGAGCATGGCATTCTCATCCGGCTTGTCCAGCCACCTGAGCATCTGAGCGCTTACCTCCGTCTCCATCTTAAGGGATTTGAAGCAGTCCTCGAAGGCAAGGTCATACTTGTCGAAGTCCGCCTCGCTGTGCACCAGTATTGATCTGGCCACATGATAAAAACGGGTCAGCGACGACTCGCACAGTCCCTCATCCAGGGCCTGCTGCAGGGTCAGCCACTCACTCAGGGAAACGTTCACCCCTCTGTTTTTCAGCGCATTGAAAAAATTCTGGAACATGTGCCTCTCCGTTAGACGTAATGTTTAACCGTCTCCAGATCTTCATCCTTCTTGACTATGACTCCCAGGAAGGGAAGCTTCTCCTTCAGCGTATCTGTGGGTATGCCCCCCATCTGGAGAGCGTTGACCCAGTCTATGAGCTCGGAGGTGCTGGGCTTCTTTCTAACATCCCTTATTCCCCTTATCCAGTAGAACACCTCCATCGCATTCTTCAGCAGGTTCTCCTCTATATCCGGGAAATGCACCTTCACTATCTCCTCCATGAGCGCCGCATCGGGGAACTCGATGTAGTGGAAGATGCAGCGGCGCAGGAACGCATCCGGCAGCTCCTTCTCCGCATTGGAGGTTATGATCACTATGGGCCTGTGCTTTGCCTTGACGGTGCGCTTGGTCTCATGGATATAGAATTCCATCTGATCCAGCTCCCACAGCAGGTCATTGGGGAACTCCAGATCCGCCTTGTCGATCTCGTCTATGAGCAGCACCACCTGCTCCTCGCTCTCGAAGGCCTCCCCCAGCTTGCCGAGCTTGATATACCTAGCGATATCGTCAACTCCCTCTTCGCCGAACTGTCCGTCGTAGAGACGCTGTATGGTATCGTACATATACAGGCCGTCCTGGGCCTTGGTGGTGGATTTGATGTTCCAGATGAGCAGCTTCTTTCCCAGCGACTTTGCCACGGCCTCCGCCAGCATGGTCTTGCCGGTGCCGGGCTCCCCCTTTATCAGAAGAGGTTTCTGAAGGGCTATCGCCACGTTCACGCTGCCCATAAGGGCCTCACTTGCCACATATTCCCCGGTGGATCTGAATTCTTCTCTCATGGTTCCCTCCTATGCTCCCAGAAGCTCTATGCCCTTGCGGATACGGGCAAGGCTTTCCTCTTTTCCGATTATCTCCATTATCTCCGTGGCTCCGGCAGGTGTCATCTGCTTTCCGGAGACAGCGGTACGCACGGGCCAGAGCACATAGCCGTTCTTGTACTCATGTGAAAACGCGAATTCCTGCAGCATTGCATAGAGGGCGTCGTTGGTATAGTCCTCATGGGCCTCCAGCAGGGGCAGCAGCTCCTTCAGTACCTCAAGGGAGCTCTCCTTCGTGGTCTTCATCTTCTTATGGACATACATCTCCGTGTCATACTCAGGCAGCTCGTTGAAGAAATCCACCAGTGCCTCGATATCCGGGAAGATCTCTATACGGGTCTTCACCATTGCGGAGATCTTCTTTCTGTCCAGGCCTGGCTTCAGATACTTCTCAAGATAAGGCTCTGCCATCTCAAAGAAGCGTTCCTCATCCATAGCCTTCAGGTACTCCCCATTCATCCACTTGAGCTTTGTGAAGTCGAATACCGAAGGCGACTTGTTTATCCTGTGGTAATCAAAGACCTCCACCAGCTCCTTCAGAGAGAATATCTCCCGCTCGCCCTCCGGCGACCAGCCAAGCAGCGCCACAAAGTTCACCACCGCTTCCGAGATAAAGCCCTGCTCTATAAGATCCTCATAGGAGGAATGGCCGCTGCGCTTGGAAAGCTTCCTGTGCTCCTCATCGGTGATCAGCGGGCAGTGTATGTACTTGGGTATCTCCCAGCCGAAGGCATCGTAGAGCCTGTTGTACTTGGGCGAAGAGGAAAGGTACTCGTTTCCCCTCACCACATGGGTTATCCCCATGAGATGGTCGTCCACCACGTTGGCGAAGTTATAGGTGGGATAGCCGTCAGACTTTATGAGTATCATATCGTCCAGCTCGGAATTGTCCACGCTTATATCACCGTATATCTCGTCATGGAAGGTGGTGGTCCCCTCCGTGGGATTGT
>JAFWWB010000009.1 GCA_017518185.1 Lachnospiraceae bacterium | reverse complement strand
TGGCAATCTTAAAGGCAAAACCTGATGTGTCAAGAGAAGAACTTGCCCAAAAAGCATCAAAAACGGTAAGAACCGTTCAGAGAACCTTGAATTCCTTGAGAGATAAAGGATATATTGAGCGCGAAGGCGCAAAGCAAAACACCGTTTGGAAGGTTAAGAAATAATCATATATGTTTTTTCCAGATCGGCCTTGAAGAAAGTGATTATGAGCTTTCAGCTTATGTGTCAAATGGGGCAGGTTTTTATTCTATGACATGCGGTATGATCTTCTGCCGTTCACCACATGAAAGGATCATTTCACAACATTTCCTGCATAAAAATATAACCCTGTGTATAATCGAGAATGAAATAAACGTGCTGACAAAAGCATGAAAACTGATAAGCGGCATCAGTACTCCGGCTCCTGCCGGGCAGGCTGATGACCGGACAAGGGGAAGCGAACATGAAGAGAAGAATAGTGGCGGCACTTTTGATGTCTGCTCTGCTGATGGCGGGCTGCGGTGCCGCAGTACAGGAAATGCCTCAGGATGAAGGGGCGGATACGGAAGAGGAAAGCGCACCGGATCCGGCATCCATCCGGCCGCAGGATGATTTTAACGGTTATGTGAATGCGGAATACCTGATGAATGTGGATCTTGAAGGGCATAAAGGCAGTTATGGTTCATTTGAAGCCGTGCAGGATATGGTGAATGAACGGCTCGACGGGATAATAGAGGAGATCGCAGGGGGCGACAGGGACAGCTATGCCCCCGGCAGTAACGAGCAGCTGATCTATGATGTCTATTATCAGACCCTCGATGCATCCACCGGCGGTGTATTCATGAATGATGAGGATATCGCCGATATGCAGGCAACGATCGCAGAGATACAGAACACCGGGACTATAGAAGAGTATCTTGGGCTTTGCGGGGAACTGTACAGGGAATGGAATGTTGATCCCATCTTCGGACTGTCCATAGACAGCGATATGCATAATGCCTCTGCCGGAAGCATCTGGCTGCAGCCGTTTTCCGATCCGGGCGGGCAGGAGCTGAAAAATCTGAGCGTGGGCGGACGCATGGGACAGGTGGCAGCCATGAATTACCGTATCGCTCTTATAGACGGAGGAATGGATGCAGGGGAGGCAAAAGAGCGGAGTGTTGCAACTGCCAGGATGATGATCGATATCGCCCAGGAAACGGATCTGGAGCTTCTGGAGCAGGTAAAAAGAGACTGGAGTGTGGCAATGCAGACTGCATGTTATAAAACAGCTTCCGAGGTCGATGCCCTGTGTCCGAATGTCGGGCTGAAGGGGATACTGAAGACGATGGGACTGCCTGAAGATGCGGCAGAGGGCATATACCTTTGGGACGAAGGGCAGCTTTCCAAGCTGGATTCGCTGCTTACTCAGGAGCATCTCAGGGAATGGCAGGATATCGCATTTATGTGCTACCGGAGCAGTATAGGGGATATGCTTCCCGGGGAATACGGCGGACAGCCTGTCCTTTATTCGAACGATAAATATGCCCTGGATACCGTAAAGTATGTCCTTGCAAGGGAGCTCGGTGAAGAATATGTGGAGCGGTATTACGATCAGCAGGCGGTGGAGGAGGTGAACCGGATCGCCGGACAGATCACTGAGGAATACAAGCTGATGATCGCGGAATGCGACTGGCTGAGTGATGAGGGGAAAGGAGCGATCCGGGCAAAGCTGGATAATATGCTCTATTTCATAGGCGCGGAAAAGCCGCATACCGTGGATCCGGAGGATGCGGGAATGGTCGGACATTCGGCATATGACACACAGCACAGGATCAATGTCAGGGATTATGAAAAGCAGATGGAGCTGCTTAAAAGCGGTATCGAGCGAGACGGGTATAAAAATATGGCGCCACAGACGGTTAATGCCTGCTATTCACCGGATATGAATACGATCAGTATCACGCCTGCGATCATGAACGCGCCCTTTTACAGCCCGGAGCAGAGCTATGCAGAGAATCTCGGCGGTATAGGGGCGGTGATAGGCCACGAGATATCACACGCCTTTGACGATCAGGGAATGCTGTATGATATGAACGGGAACTATGAGCCCGACTGGATGCCCCGGGAAGACAGGGAGGCGTTTGACAGAATGGCGGCAGCTGTAGAGGAATACTATTCCCGGCAGATGATACTGAAGGTCCATCCGGTAGACGGTGAACTGACGCTTGGTGAGAATCTGGCTGATATCAGCGGCGTGGACTGCATCCTGCGCCTTACCTCCACGGAGGAAGAACAAAGGGAACTGCTGGAAAACTATGCCAGGGTATGGGCGTGCATCACCGGGAAGGACAGCGCGCTGGGACAGCTTTATATGGATGTACACAGCCCGTCGATCATCCGTGTGAATGCAGTGGTGGCGCTGTTCGATCCCTTTTATGAGATCTATGATGTGAAGGAGGGGGACGCAATGTATGTATCTCCCGAGGAAAGGGTTGCAAGGTGGTAAGACTATGGGATTAATGATCAAGCTTTCTTTAAAAAGTATATCTGCAAAGCCGCTGCGGCTTTTGCTTCTGGTGATCTGCATCATCTTCGCATCTTTTACCGCGCTGCTTGCTGTGGATATGCGGAACAACATCACGTCCCTGATGAACGGTTACAAGATGGATATGCTCGGCAGCATGGATATACTGGCATATAACTCCTCTTCCGAAACTGTGGAAGGTCTTGAAGAGATCGCCGCACTCAAAAAAACGGGGATGGGTTCCGCGATACAGTATGAATATGATACGGACCCTTCAGGTTATGAGTATACCTATGAGACAACGATCGAAGTCATTACGCTTTCAGATTATAAGACGGCATATGAGATGAAATTCCTGCCCGAAGCGGTCGAACCGGATGATGCTTCTGCGGTGATAAATCAGGATTATGCGGATACCTTCGGAACGAAGATAGGCGATACCATACATTTTCAGACCAGGGATGAGGAGGATATCGGACTGAAGGTTACGGGGATCATCGATGTGAGCAATGCTCTTGTTTCGGCAGAGGCGGCATTTGTATCGGAAGAGACCGTAAAACGTATAAAATGTCTCAGGGATATCGATCATGATTTCTGGATGATAGATGTGGAAGATAATGCGAAGCTGTCTGAAGTGGCGGATGCCATGCGTAAAGCGGATCCCTCGGCTGAGCTGGAGGTGCTGGATGAGATGATGGACGATCCCGATATCGAGCAGATGTATAATCTCTTCTATCTGCTGTTCCTGATCTCATTCCTGCTGGTGATCTTTGTGACGGTTTCAATGGCGGAAAAGATAGTAAACGAAAGAATGTCGGTGATCGGTACGCTGAGGAGTCTCGGACTGACACAGGCAATGACAGCCGGGATACTTCTGATCGAAAACATCCTGTATGCCGTCATCGGGACCGGGATCGGGATCCTCCTGTATTCATATGTTAAGCCGGCAATGCTGGGCTCCATGGTCAACCTGAGCGTGGAGGGGAGGGATCCCTCGCAGTATATCGGCCCCACACCTCTGTGGGTATACCTGATCGTTCTTGCAGGAGCCATACTAACCGAATGTGCATATCCGCTTTATGAGCTGCGAAAGGCGGTAAAGACTCCGATCCGGGATATCATCTTTGATAACAGGGATACGGCATTTCAATACCGGTGGGGCAGGCTGTATACCGGCATCGTACTGGCGGCGGCTTCGCTGGTCACAGGACTGCTCGTGAAAAACTTCGTTACGCTTGCGGTATCCCTGGTATGCGGCATCACGGCTCTGGCTGTACTGATACCTTTCCTGATACATATTCTTTCAAAGCTTATCACGCTGATATGCAAAAAGCTCTCCTTCCCGGTGGCTCAGCTGGCTGCCGAGAATATCTCCAGGAACCGTATCATAATGGGGACGGCAGTGCTGTGCGTAACATCACTCACTCTTTCCCTCCTCATCGGCAGTCTGGGGGAGGCGCTGGCCGGGGATCTGGAGGAGTCTGCCTATGACTGTGATGTATATGTTGACATTCAGGTTAATGATGACTACCACGATTACCGTTATATCGGCAGTATAGAAGGCGTGGAGGATACGGATAACATCTACCGGTCGGCGGCTGTGATAAAACTGGGGGAGGATAAACAGAGAAGCTATTCTGTCCTTGCCGATACAGCTCACAGCATGTATACGGAGCTCCCCGAAAACGGATCAGGGCTTAAGGAGAATGAGATCATCATTTCCGATGCGGCCGCCCAGCGCCAGGGTATAGGCATAGGGGATGAGGTCATGCTGGTCATAGATCCGGATACGGATTTTCCCATCGAAAAAAAGATGGTCGTTAAAGATACCATGAATCTGGAAAGGGTAAGGAGCCTTGGCATCTGGTCGGTGATAGTCAATAAGGATGTATACGACCATCTGTTCTCCGGAAGACTCGGGATCGTACTGGTAAGATGCGCCGACCCGGATACGGTGAAGGAGAGGATAGAAAAGGCCAGTGAATCCGATGCGCTGTCGGTTCGGACGATCAGGGAATACAATGAGGATTCCAGAGAATCTTCCCGTGGCCTGCTCCTGGTGATACGCCTTGTGGTGGCGGGAAGTGCGGGACTTACACTGATCGGTATCGCAGGTAATCAATCCATAGGATTCCTGACAAGGAAGCGGGAGAACGCCCTGCTGTACTCGGTGGCTCTTCCGGCGGGCGGGATAAAGAAAATGCTCTTTCTGGAAAGCCTGTTTTCCATGGGGATCTCTGCAGCTGTTGCAGTCGTAACGGCGCCCTTCCTTTACGGGGTCCTTGGACATCTGCTTGATGTGATAGCTGACGGAGAGATCGATATACTGGGAGAGGCAAATGCCGGCCCGGCGGGCAGCCTGGCTTATCTGGGAGTCATATTGGCGGTATATCTTATGACTACGCTGATACCTGTCGGATACCTGAGAAAGATGAACATAGCGGAAGAGCTTAAGTACGAATAAAAAGGAGAAAAAAATGGATACGATAATCACGGTAGATAATGTATACAAATCCTTCGGAAAGGATGAGCTGGAGGTAAAGGTCCTTCAGGGAGCGGACCTGACGGTGCAGAGGGGAGAATTTGTCTCCCTGATGGGTCCCTCCGGCTCCGGTAAATCAACACTTCTGTATCTGATCGGCGGACTGGACAGGAATTATACCGGGGATATAGTGGTGTGCGGTGAAAATATCGCAAAGCTTAAGGAAAAGAAACTGTCGAAGCTCAGGCTTTCACGTATCGGGTTCATATTCCAGTTTTATAACCTGGTACAGAATCTTTCCGTGGAGGATAACATCATGCTGCCGCTTAAGGTGTCGAAGAGGTATGATGCCGAAGCGGAAAAGAGGCTTGCCGGGATACTGGATATCACGGGTATAGCCGATAAGCGTAAAGCGATGCCGGCCAGGCTCTCCGGAGGGCAGCAGCAGCGTGTAGCCATAGCGCGCGCGCTGATGGGAGAGCCGGAGATAATACTCGCGGATGAACCGACCGGTAATCTGGATAAGGAATCCGGGGAAACCATCATGGAACTGTTCAAAAGGATCAATGAAGAGAAGGGAATGACGATACTGCAGGTTACCCATTCCGAAAAGAACAGCCTGTACGGCAGCCGCGTGGTTAATCTCGACAACGGAAAGCTTATCTGATATGATAGGAACCGTCAGGAGTTCAGTATGAGAATAGCCGTTTGCGATGATGAAGAGATTTTTCTGAACAGTCTCACGGAGAAGATCTACGGGATCTTATCCAGACTGGATTGCGAAGTATTCCCGTTCCGGAATGCGGAGACGCTGCTGTCTTCGGCAATGGATTTTGATCTGGTCTTTCTGGATATAGAAATGGACGGGATGGACGGGATGAGCGCGGCAAAGAAGATCCGGGAGACGGATAACGGGATACCGATAGTATTCCTGACCAGTCATACGGAGATGGCTATCGAGGGTTATGAAGTTAACGCCTTCCGTTTCTTAAAGAAGCCGGTTGAAGAGGAAAAACTGAAACAGACACTTAAGGATCTCCGCCTTATGAAGGCAAGTCAGAAGGGAGTCCTGATAAAGACCGGAGGGGAAGAGATCGTTGTCATCCCTTCGGAGATCCTTTTCCTGGAATCGGATAATAACAATGTACGCATAATAACTACAGCAGGTTCATATACTACCAGATCAAAGCTGAGTGAAGCGATAGAGCTCTTTAACCGCATCAATGATACCATACGGAAGGTGCATCGCTGCAGTGCGGTAAATCTGGATCATGTGGCGCGACTGCGGGACCGGGAAGCTGTTCTTGACGACGGCAGCGTGATCGCTGTCAGCCGCTCCTGTTTTAACTCCTTTAAAGCTTCACTGTATGAACATGTGAAGAAGACCGTGAGATGAAGTATTTACCGTATCAGGCATTAACCCTCATACTGATCTTTACAGCCACATTTCTGATGTGGTTTTTTATCTTCGGGAGAAGGGCGGTTCAGAAAGAAGGTCGGGAGACCCTGCTCCAGAAAGCAGGGTATATCGGATCAGCCCTGCCCTGTTTCCTTATGAGCCTGCTCATCTTTTTTGATATACATAAGGCTATGGCATATCTGGAAGGTTTCGGGGATGCGGCGCTGCTGCACAGGCTTTTTTACCCGGTAAGCGCTATGGCAGCTGTATTTCTGCTGATCCCGTTCTGTGTGACTGCCATCAGGAATGAAGCGTTGATACCCGGTATTTCTGCTGAACTGACAGCCCTGACTGCGGTTTTTCTGGTCGGTCTGTTATGTCTTTGTGTGATCAGAGAGCAGGATACGCCGTATTCCGCGTTATGCTTTCTGGCAGCAGCGCTGCTTTCCATTCTGATCATACATTATACACCTCTTCTGTCCAGGGACCGCTATCAGGCGGAGCTGAAAAAGATCGACGGCATGCTGACGGAGGCGCGTAATGCCCATTACGAGGCTGTCAGGAAAAGCAGTTTGGAAACACGCCGCAGCAGACATGATATGAAGAACCATCTCATAGCCATGAAGGAGCTGGCGATGCAGTCGCGTAAGGAGGAACTGATCGCTTATATCGATTCCATAACAGAGCAGATCGAAGCAGCTGCACCGCCTTACCGGAGCGGAAATGATATAGCGGACGTCATCATTGCGGATAAAAATGCCAAAGCGCAAAAACGTGGGCTGGAACTGTGTATCTCCGGAAATCTGGCGGGACTTGATATCGAGACTGCGGATCTGGTGACTATCCTTTCGAATCTTCTGGACAATGCCATTGAGGCAGTGAACCGTTTATACGGCAGGGAGCGCCCGGAAGAAGATAAAAGGATATGGCTGGAGTTTAAAAAGAACCGGAATTTTATCCTTATCCTTGAAAGGAATAAGAGCATCACAGGGCTTAAGCCCGGACGGATCGTTTCATCAAAGAATTCGCCGGATCATGGCTTCGGAATACTGAACATAAAGCGGGCAGTAAAAAAATATGGCGGTGAGTATCATATCAGCTGTACGGAGGAGGGGGATATCTATCTGGTGGAGATCGAGATCATCCTGCCTTTAAAGGAGTGATCCTTAAGGAACGGCTGATACAGGCCTTAAGGAAAGAGAGTGTCAGACAGATATCCATTGCGCGGGAATGGGGCATGTGTTATCCTGTCTTTGATGAGATCTTTTACGGAGGAACTTATGAGGCTTGATAAATATCTGGCGGAGGCGAAAGAGGGTAGCCGCAGTGAGGTTAAGAGCCTCATATCGAAGGGCTTCATAACGGTGAACGGGGCAGTTGCCAGGGATCCCGGGATGAAACTGAAGGAAGGCGATGACGTTGCGGTACGGGGACGGAAGGTTGCCTTCAGGGAGCATTATTACTATATGCTGAATAAGCCTGCAGGTTTTGTCAGCGCTACCAGGGATGAGAAGGACAAAACGGTGCTGGATCTCTTCCCGGAGAGGCTGAGAAAGGATCTTTCGCCGGTGGGACGGCTTGATAAGGACAGCGTGGGACTGCTGTTGATCACGGATGACGGGGAGCTGGCACACAGGCTTTTGT
The DNA here is from genome assembly GCA_017518185.1 of Lachnospiraceae bacterium. Lineage (GTDB taxonomy): Bacteria > Bacillota > Clostridia > Lachnospirales > Lachnospiraceae > NK4A136. Next base: position 4,585 of record JAFWWB010000009.1, on the reverse strand, counting down.
CTCCGTCGAAGCATGTGGATAAGACCTATCTTATAAGAACGGATGAGCCCCTGACAGTGGAGGATGTGAAGCGTTTTTCGGAGGGGCTTGTGCTTAAGGACGGGACAGAACTAAAGAGCGCAAAGCTTGAGCTGGATAAAGAGGATCCTTTATGCGCGCGCGTTACGATCAGCGAAGGGAAGTATCATCAGGTGAAAAGGATGACGGCTGCCTGCGGAAAGAAAGTGCTTTATCTTAAGCGTCTTTCCATGGGAAGCCTTGTGCTGGATGAGACCCTTGGGGAAGGGGAATACAGGGAGCTTACGGAGGAGGAGAGGCTTAAGCTGTAACACACCGCGCTTCAGGCAGCCGGTCTGGTTTTTCGCCGGAAATGGATTGACATGTATAATGATGGATGTTATGATTGTGTATAACAAATATATACAATCATAACACCTTTTTATTTGGGGGACTGAGATGGAATACGAAAACGCTATAGAGATAAAGGATCTGGTAAAAAGATACGACGGTTTCACTTTGGATAATGTGAGCTTCACTGTTCCCAGGGGAAGCATCATGGGTTTTATCGGACAGAACGGTGCGGGCAAGACTACAACCATCAACTGCCTCCTGAATCTGATCAAAAAAGACGGGGGAGAGATAAAGCTCCTTGGTATGGATATGCCGGAGAAAGAATACGAGATCAAGAAATATGTCTCTGCCGTATTTGACGAGCTTCCCTTTAATGAGGAGCTGAATGCAAATGTACTTGACCGGATATTATCGGGAGTGTTCAGTGAGTGGGATCATGCGGTCTTTTCGGAATATCTGGAACGTCTGCAGCTGCCTTCAAAAAAGAAGTTTAAAGATTTCTCAAAAGGCATGAAGATGAAGCTGCAGATCGCTGCGGCACTTTCCCATCACGCAAGAGTGCTGATCATGGATGAGGCGACTACAGGACTTGATCCCGTGATCCGTAACGAGATCCTGGACATCTTTCTGGAATTCTTACAGGATGAGGAGAACGCCATACTCATGTCTTCGCACATCACCTCGGATCTTGAAAAGGTTGCAGACCGTGTAAGCTTTATTGATAAGGGGAAGCTTCTTTTATGCGGCGTGAAGGATGACATACTTGATGCTCACGGCATTATGAAGATAGGAAAGAAGGAGCTTGAAGATATAGACCGCGGGGATTACATCAGTGCAAGGGTCACGGATTTCGGGGCGGATCTTATGGTTGCGGACAGAGCGGAAGCAGCAAAGAAATACTCCGGTGCGCTGATAGAGAAGACCACACTGGAAGAGATCATGCTCTTCTATGTGAACAGGAGCAGGACCTTTGAAGCACCGAAAGATAGTGTAAAGTGAATTATGAAAACAGAGAATGGCATCAGGGCTCCGGCTCCTGCGGAGCTACCTCATGCCGAAGCAGGGAGAATACAAAATGACATTGAAACAGCTGATATACAGGGAATTATATCTTTCGAAAAAAAGTATACTGCAGACCCTGGGGATCGCGGGCATGGTTTATATTTTTATCGTGATGGTGCTGCTTTCCTGCAGCTTCGGAAATATGGCAAAGTATGGTGAGCCGGAAGAAATCATGGAGATCAGGAATGCTGTAGCTGCCTATCTGCCGGTCATGCTCTACAGTATAGCGCTGGTAGCGGGAGTAGATGCGATACCGAACCAGATCTTCGCCGATCATCTCTGCGGATGGCATAAATTCATCAGGAGCAGCGGAGTGAAGGCGAGGGATTATGTAGGGGCAAAATACGCGTCGATACTGCTTTTGTTTGCAGCGGCTACGCTGTTAATGACCATAGTCTGTCCGGTGCTCTTTCTTTTGAGCGGCTCCGGAAAGATAAATCTGACAGGACTGATCATCGTACTGGATGCAGTGCTGTTCTTTACGGATTATAATCTGCCCCTGTTCATATGGGCAAAGTCCAGGGAAAAAGCGTTATTCTGGAGTACCCTGCCCATACTTGTGATCGCTGTGCTTCCGGTCATCGTCATCACTGTAAGAACCGTTACCGGAGCAGCTGCTGTAACTGAGGATATGTACGAAGCACTGATCGGGAAATATTCAAACGGCGGTTTCATGCCTGCAGCATGTATCGCATCCGGAATACTCGCTGCGCTTTTGTATGTAAGCTTCAGGCTTTCCGTGCATTTCGTGGAGGTGGAAGGATGAGCGGTTTTATACTGAAGGATCTTTACATAATACGTAAACGTCTTGTTCTCAACACCGTCTTTTGCCTGGCGATGATGATACTTCTGGACATCATTGCCGCGTTGATCAGGAAGGAGATACCGGCAGAAGATGTGAATGTTCTGCCGGTAGCGGCAGCGGTCACGGCCGCAGCTTTTTTCTTTATCATATTCTATTCTGTTGAGTGCGATATACTTTTTACTGATGAACGAAGGAAGTGGAATGCTTATTCCGCAGCCAGTGAAGCGGGAGTGAAAGCTGTGGTCGGAGCAAAATACACGCTCTGTTTTATCCTCTCTTTTTTGTGCTATCTGATCTGCAGACTGAATGACATCATACTGTCACTGATATTTGACCGGACGCTGCAGCTTTCCGTATTCTATTTGGGTCTTGTATTTTCTGTCAGTTTTCTTATGGCTTTCCAGTTGTTCTTCGGGATTCGCTTTGGCGCCAGATACGGAACGAACATAAGGATCGCTTTATTTGTGGGAGTGATCGTTCTGGGATCGGTATACGCGCTGTTCGGTGATGTGGACTGGGTCATGAGGGAAGGCGGCGCAAGAGACAGTATGCGCTATCTTCTGGAACATATGGATGATGCGGGGGTAAAGGAATATATGGCGAAGATCGCAGGAGGAGCCGTCTCGCTGATATGTCTGATCCCGCACTGCATCGTGGCGCTTTATTATATTTCCTATCGCCTGTCCTGTGGGGCATATACAAGGGGGACTGAGAATTATGAAAAATAAAAAACGTGATCTTCTCAGTATAGCGGTATATATATGTATCAGCTACGCACTTATGTTTGCATTCGGACCGCTTGTATATGTGACGGACGGGGATGTGGATTTCGGTGCATACCAGATCGTCTTTGTCCTTGCGGCCTTCAGTCCCTGTATTGCCTGCCTTGTGACGAGAGCCCTGTTCCGTGAAGGATTTAAAGGATTGCTGTATCCGAAGTTTACCGGGAATCCTAAAGCATACCTTTTATCTGTTGTTTTACCCCTTGCCTATGGGATCATAAACTGCATACTCATCACCGTAAGTACGGGAGCGGGCTTCAGCTTTAAACTGGATGGCGGAATATATACGGCACTCGGAAACAATATGCTCATGAGCGTATACTCATATTATGTGATGATAGTCATCATAGGTGAGGAGCTGGGCTGGAGAGCATTTCTCTGCGATAAGCTGGAAAAATGTTTCGGGCTGAATGCTTCTGTGGTGATCGGCGGCATCATATGGGGGCTGTGGCATATCCCGCCCATCATGCATATGGGATTGAACTTTGGTATGGACTATCCAGGATATCCCTATTTGGGTATTGCGCTCATGTGTGTGATGTGTACCGGCTTCGGAGCAGTCATGCAGCTCGTCAGGAAGATGAGCGATTCGGTCATCGCCCCGATAATAGCACATGCGCTGGTCGATTCCGTATGTAATTCACTGGCGACCATGTTCCTTGCGGAGGAGATGATCACAGATATGGCCGGAGGTAAAAAGTTCATCATCGGTATCTGCACTACGGTATCGGCGCTGATCGTGGGGATACCCTGCTGGGTGATGCTGAATAAGCGATACATGGATAAAAGCCTTCCCCTTGAGGGGAAGGTCTCTGATGAGGTGGTATAGACAATGGACATAATAATCTCAAATACATCCAACGATCCGATCTATCTTCAGATCGTGAAACAGATCAAGGGCATGATCATGAGCGGAGAGCTGAAAGCCGGCGATCCGCTCCCTTCCATGCGTAATATGGCTATGCAGATGAGGATCAGTCTCATAACTACAAAACGGGCTTATGAAGAACTGGAGCGGGACGGTTTCATCGAATCCTATACGGGAAAGGGAAGCTTTGTAAAAGAGCAGAATCCGGAAATGATGCGGGAGGAAAACCTGAAGCAGATCGAGGCGCTTCTGCAGGAAGCGCTGGATAAGGCCCGGATGAGCGGGGTATCTGCGGATGAACTGATCGATCTGCTTAAGGTTCTGAGCTGACCAGGAGGATCATGTTTTTGTCTTCAGGGCACGTCATGCTGCGGTAAGATCGGAGTGAAAGCCGATCTGCCGCGCTTTTTTTGTCTCTTTTACGGCTATATCCGCCGATAAGAGATCCGCTGCGGTTATCACACGGTTTTTGTCGGAGGGTGCCTTTTCCGTTCCGTAGAGTCGTCCGGCATAGGAGAGGATCGCTGCTTCCACAAGGTTGCGGCTGAAGCGGCCGTTCCCCCCATCGGGATCTCGGGCGGGCTTGCTGCATAGCTCAAGCAATGTACCGGCAGCCTTTTCATCGATGGCAAAGCCGTGTTTTTCCGCTTCAAGCTCGGCTATCCCCGCAAGCTCTTCGGCGCTGTAGTCCCGAAACTGTATATGGAAGGGAACGCG
>JAFWWB010000008.1 GCA_017518185.1 Lachnospiraceae bacterium | reverse complement strand
CTTTGGGGATCGCATCGGATCTGGCAAGGATCCGGCTCGAAGCGATAGAGACGAAAGCAGTCAGTGAAAAAGGAGGCAGATAGGATGGCGAGAAGAATGATAACGCTCGATGAAAAGATTGAAAAAGCTGAAGCAGCGGTTATAGCAGCAAAAGAAAAATATGATGCAGCGCTTGATGAGCTGGAGAGGCTTGTCACAAAACGTAAAGAACTGGATGATAAGAAAGTATTAGAAGCCTATCATACCGGAGGTAAGACGGCTGATGAAATCGTAGCGTTCATCCGTGACGGTGAGGTCACAGAGGAGCTGCCGAAAACGCGAAAAAGGCGATTGAGGGTTAAAAAGTAGAGGAAGTTAAGATGGAAGCGTATCACACCGGTGGAAAAACTGCTCCACACAAGATCCTGGGTGTTGTAAAAAACTGCTCCAAAGATAAAAAATGTATTGTAAAAAACTGCTCGCGATGCTATCATAGATGCGAAAGGAGCAGTTTTTTATGTTCAAAAGAAAGGTATATGACGCTTTGACAGAGTGGAAGGAGAAATATTCCGGAAATTATGCGGCCATGCTGGAAGGTGCACGGCGTGTCGGTAAATCGACGGTTGCCGAGGAATTTGCCAAAAACAATTTCCGGTCTTACATAAAGGTAGATTTTGCCAATGTCGAAAAGGAGATTCTGGAAGCCTTTGATGATATAGCATCTTTGGATATGTTTTTTTTACGGCTTCAGACTGCAACAGGGGTAACGCTGTATCGGGGGGAATCAGTCATCATATTTGACGAGATTCAGAAAGCACCGCGTGTGAGACAGGCAATCAAATATCTTGTAGCAGATGGGCGTTACAGTTACATTGAGACCGGTTCTTTGATAAGCATTAAAAAGAATGTAAAAGATATCGTGATACCTTCAGAAGAGCATTTTATCCGGGTATATCCGATGGACTATGAAGAGTTTTTATGGGCAACGGGTAACGATACTTACAATGTGCTGCGGCAGTTGTATCAGACGAACAAGCCTGTCGGAGACAGTCTTAACAGAAAGCTCATGCGGGATTTCCGGATATATATGGCTGTGGGTGGAATGCCTCAGGCTGTAGAGGCTTATGTTAATGGCAGGAATTTTGAAGAGATCGACAAGGTAAAGCGAACGATACTGAAGCTCTACGAAGAGGATTTTTACAAGATAGATCCGAGCGGACGCTTATCGAAGATGTATAATTCGATTCCCAACCAGCTTGCAGCGAATAAAAAGAGATATGTCATATCCAACGCCACAGGAAAGAGAACGACGAATAAGGATAAGGAGATCTTCTCGGAACTTTTGGATTCAAAGACGGTGTTGATATCCTATAATGTTACGGATCCGGATATATCGCTTGGGGCTACTGCCGATGAAGAGTCATATAAGCTTTATCTGTCGGATACGGGATTGTTTACTACGCTGCTTTTTAATTCCGTGGATAAAATACATGCAAAGATATATAGCAAGCTTCTTTCCGATAAGCTGGATGCAAATCTTGGATATCTTTACGAGAATGCTGCCGCTCAGATGATTGCCACTAGCGGGAACAGACTTTTTTACCATACATGGAAAAAGGATGATAATGTACATTTTTATGAGGTCGATTTTCTTATAGCATCTAATGCCAAGATCGTCCCTATGGAGATAAAATCATCTAATGTAAATACGCATAAATCCATATCTGCCTTTTGTAAAAAGTTTTCTAAGAAGGTGTACAGGCAATATCTTTTTTCGCAGAAGGATGTCGGGCATATGGAGCAGCTTACATATAAACCGATATATATGCTGCCGTTTGTCTTGGAAGATCTTTCCCAATAATGATTAATTTGGATTACCCCTATCCTTCTTGTCTTTTCCATTATCCTCGGACATCTTATTCCGTGAATGCAGCCTCTTTTGTTTGTCCTAAGTTGACAGCACTGAGGATAGTGTGATCAGCGTGAATTGTTCATGACAGGATAATCGATAAAAATAGCGATTTGGTGTTGATTTATGCTGGATAAAAGCTTGATTTGGTGCAAAGGACTGTGGTATAATACAAAACACACGATAAGGTGTGGAAAGAGCAGAATAAAAAACTTGATTTGGTGCAAAAGACTATTATGAAAAGAAAAGTAGAGAACAAGCTGATCGCATGGAAAGAGAAGAGCAAAGGTAAAACAGCGCTGTTGGTGGATGGAGCACGGCGTGTCGGGAAAAGCTACATTGCAGAAGAATTTGCCCGCAATAATTATAAATCCTATATTCTGATAGATTTTAATAAGGCGGGCAATGATATAAAAGAATTGTTTGACAAGAATCTTAACGATCTTAACAGCTTTTTCATGTATCTTTCTGCGGCATATAATAAAAAATTGTATGAGCATGACTCGCTTATTATTCTTGATGAGGTACAGATGTATCCGAGGGCAAGGGCGGCTATCAAGTTTCTTGTTGCGGATGGACGATATGACTATATGGAGACAGGATCTTTAATGTCCATAAAAAAAAATGTGAAGGACATAGTTATCCCGTCGGAAGAACGCCATATTAAGATGTATCCGATGGATTTTGAGGAGTTCCTTTGGGCTAAAGGAGAGGAAATGATAATGCCTGTGATCAGGGACTCATTTGAGAAGAAAAAACCACTGGGGCAGGGACTTCACAGAAGAATAATGACACTCTTTAGAGAATATGTCATAATTGGCGGAATGCCTCAGGCGGTAAGTGAATATATAGAGAGTTCTGATTTTGAGGCTGTTGATCTTATTAAGCGGGATATTCTGGAACTATACAGGCAGGATATAAGAAAGCATGCTTCAGGTTATGAAATGAAGGTTGAAAGCATTTTTGATGAGATCCCGGCACAGCTTTCGAAGCACGAAAAAAGATTTACTTTAGCTTCTTTAGGCAAAGGCTCCAGATACAGAGACTATGAAAGTGCTTTTTTGTGGCTGCAGGATTCGATGATCACCAATCTGTGTTTTAATTCAACAGAGCCCAATGTCGGACTGAAAATGAATCGCGATAATTCTTCTTTCAAGATGTATATGGGAGATACCGGGCTGTTGATAAGCCATGCGTTTGACGAAAACGGAATCGTATCTGAAGAAATCTATAAGAAACTGTTATTCGGTAAACTTGAAGTTTATGAAGGGATGATATTCGAAAATATTGTGGCCCAGATGCTTGCTGCTAACGGTAAAAATCTGTACTTTTATTCGAATGCTTCGAGAGATGATAAGGACAGCAGGATGGAAATAGATTTTCTTTTAGCAAAATCAAAAATAACCAGTAGACATAACATTTCGCCCATAGAGGTTAAATCGGGGAAAAACTATACGTTGTCGTCGCTCAATAAATTTCGAAAAAAATATCAGGAGCAGTTGGATATCGCATATGTTCTGCATGTAAAGGACTTGGAAGAAAAAGATGGAATAATTTATCTACCGGTATACATGACCGGATTACTGTGAAATATATTACCCCCCTCTTTTTTTGAGAAGCTTTTTGTTTGTCCTGACTTGACAGAATAGGGTTTAGGACTACAGATGGAGATATACAGTATCTGAATGTTGAGGAATACCTGAACTCTTTGGGAAGTATGCGATGACAAAACGATCCCTGCCGTGTCACTTCACATGATCTTTTCCGGAAATCCCGGAACGGGCAAGACTACCGTTGCCAGGATCGTGGCGAAGAAACTATATGATCTTGGTGTTATAATGGAGAACAAGGTCATAGAAGTGGACAGGAGCAAGCTGGTCTCCAATCATGTGGGAGAGACTGCGCTGAAGACCCATGATGTTATAGAGAGCGCCATGGGAGGAGTGCAGAAGAAGAGCGCGTCTTCAATAGGGTTCAGACCCTTTTAATGACGGCCATTACCTACAGCTGGCTGTGTTATGTCATGGCCGAGGAGCAGGTCCCCGGAAGGGCTGCTCAGCGATATACGCGCAGAGATCTATGGGCGCTGTGACAGTGAAAAAAAGCCCTACCGCATATCCATAGGGATAGGTGTTGATGAGCTTGACAGGAACGAGCCCGATGCTTTCGCAAAGTGCATGAAGCGGGCCGATGATAAGATGTACAGAAACAAAAAGAGCGTCAAGCGGCAGGGTTCTTAAAGTAAACGGAGGAACAGAGGAATGCCACATTCATCAGGCGGCGGATCACACGGCGGGGGTTCTCATGGAGGACACTAAGGGTCCGGCGGATCGGGATCGACAAGTCATGCGACAAAGTATTTTGCCGGTGCCCGGCATTACGCCTATTATTCTAAAGGAAAGGTGCATCATTTCTACAACAAGGAAGCGATAACGCCTGATGGGATCGAAAGATCCAAAAACGGGGTAAAGCTCGCCAGAGGCATTTGGGCTGCCTTCTATGTCCTTACTATCCTTGGGATCATCATTTCAATGGTCAACCAACGGGCAAGGAAGGCGACAACTTCTTATCATGACAGGAAGATAGTCATAGAGGATACTTTGGGCCTGCTTACGGATGAGGATGAGCTGGATGAACTGGAAGAGGTTCTGGATGATTTCCAGGATCAGTCCGGGGTCACTCCCTATATACTGGTGATCGATAATGGCGAATGGAAAGACAACTACAGCTCGCTTGAAGATTATGCCTATGATTATTATGTCAATGAGTTTAATGATGAAATGCACTGGCTCATAGTATATTCCACGGACTGTGACGAAGTCTGGGAAGACTGGTACTGGGAGGGCATGCAGGGTGATGACACCGATGTATGCCTGACCACGGAGAATAATGACATATTCAGAAAGTCTTTCCAGAAGTATGCGCTGAACAGAAAAATGTCACTTGCGGAGGCGCTGACAGAGGCGTTTTCGGATCTGAACGGTCAGATGTTTGAACGGCATCTCTCACCGGTCGTTCTCATAGCGACGGTGGCGGGTGTCTGTCTTCATGCCGGCCTTATGTACATACCCATCGGTTTGATGGCCCACCAGACAAAAATGGATATGATAGCTTTTGAGCTTCCGGAGGCGCAGAAGAAGTATAAGGAAGATACCTGCATGTACTGCGGAGGCATGTTCATCCACGGCATCCACATATCCTGTCCCCACTGCGGAGGAGCCCTGCCGCCCGCTGACGGTCCGGTCTTTGTAGAGGATACGGGAAAATTGAAAACCTGAGTATCAAAGGAGCATCAAGATGTTTTGCGAAAAATGCGGAAATGAACTGGAGGAGGGGGAATTATTCTGCCCCCAATGCGGATCGAAGGTAAGCGTGGAGGAAACTCCTGCGCCGGATGATACAACGGTGTGTCTCGTATATCTGAATAATGATGACATTCCGGAGCTGTGTATACCTTCACATCCGATGTTCATGGGGGATGTTGCCCTGTATGCATGCATAAACGGAAAGGCACAGCCTTTGATAGAAGGGTATTGTGGAGCATACGTCGTTGAGCGGACCGGAGTGGTGTTTGCTGATTTTGGCGTGGACGATCCTGTCAATAACGGTTCCATGGTCTATAAATGGGATGGGGTCAGTTACGGATATAATGCCTTACAGACGGTTCCATACGAAATGAACCGGGGCATTGCCTATTATACTATAGACGGACAGCTGGTAAGCGCCGGTGAACTGAAGCAGAATGCCTATGATCCATATAACGGGAACAAGACCATACCCCTGGATGATATGATAGCGTATCTGCAGCAATGATGCTGCTAAAATTCCCTCTTGCATTTTCCGGAAGACGGGGTTATAATGCCGACAGATGTCGCGGATAGTCCCGTACCGGAAGGGAGGGAAGAGATTTCTGCAGACAGACCCTTCAAGAACTTATCTTTGCCGCGGGAGCGGCGGTCACCGACGGGTGGCATTGTCTTACATGGCCCTGAAAAGGGCTGTCAGATGATCTTATGTCAGATACGCTGACGGATCTCCTGAGAGAATTAAAATTTTTTATGCGATGATCTTACTATGCTTTTCGGGACGCCTGTACGGCAGAAAGCAGGCGACCCGCTCGAGGTACATCCCGGCACCTAAGCCGCACAGTATGCGGTCATTATTACCGGAAGGAGGGATATACGAGCCGGCTTACAGTTTAAGGATATTTCACGGATATTTGCTTCCTTTTTGGGGGTAAGCAGCAAAATTTAAGGCAGGACCTGTTCATACTATTAAGGCAAAAGACCTTCTCAGATAAAAAATGCCGAAAAACCTGCCGAAAATTTTCAGGTGACTATATCCTTTCCGTCTGGTATAATGTAGCACATGAATGATGAAGATCTTGATTTTGACCTGGACAGCAGTGAGGAGGAAAAGAAGCCTCCCGTACGCCGTACCAGGAAAAAGATTCAGCGAAGACGACGCAGAAAGGGGCTCAAGGCGAACCGTGACGTATTAAGGCGTTTCGGACAGAGGCTCCTGGTGGTGGTGGTGGTGCTGATACTCATAACCATCATAGCCGTAGTCGCTTTCGGAGGAAAGATAAAGCAGAGTATGGCGGGGGCCACCGGTACCCAGTGGATACTGTCCTTGCTCTATCCTGAGAAGTATTCCTATTCCGAAGAAACGACGGATCTGGTTGAATATTTCCGCCTGAATGCCGATGACGACGTGGCCGTCATACTGGGAGACGAGCAGATAGCGGCCCACGGGAAATATCTTGATGACACACTGTATTTCAGTATAGATACGGTGCGTGATCTGTTTACCAAACGCTTTTACGTGAATGAAGAAGAGGGCAAGCTTCTTTATACCACCTCGACCGAAGTGACCGAGGTGCTCACCGGGGCCGACAGCAGGAGATACAAGAAGGGGGACAAGGTGGTGCCCCTGGATTACGCCGCAGCCAGGTATTATACAGACGGCACACTCTATATAGCGGCGGATTATATAAAGCTTTATTCGAACTTCAGCTATTCCTTCTTCCCTTCACCCAACAGGGTGCAGCTCAGCTTCGGAGGCGGAGAGGAGCATATGAGCGAAGTCCTGGAGGATACCAGTATCCGCTACCGCGGCGGCATCAAGAGCAGCATACTGCGTAAGGTCGCCAAGGGCGAGAGCGTGAAGGTCCTCGAGGTAATGGACAACTGGAGCAAAGTCAAGACCAATGACTGCTTTATCGGATATATCGAGAACGTGAGGCTGGGAGATTATAAGAGCGTTGCAACGCTGCCCATAACCGGAGCTTATGATCCGGATGCCGATTTTTCGCTGCTGCCTCCCGAACAGCGGGTGCTTCTCGGCTTCCATCAGTTCTTCAACGGCGATAACGGGACTGAGCTTGTGGAGCTTTCGAAAAATGCCACGGGGATGAATACCGTATCCCCTACCTGGTATTTCCTTAACGATGACGAAGGACATTTTGACAGCCAGGCCAGCAAGGCTTATGTGGATAAGGCTCATGAGAAAGGGCTTAAGGTCTGGGCGCTGGTTGAGAACCTTGAATATGAGATAGACGAATACGCGCTTTTCTCTTCTTCCGAAAGAAGAGCGGCGCTCATAGATACACTTATGGCGGAAGCCGAGGAATACGGCTTCGACGGCATAAACATGGATATAGAGCTCACGGATTCCGAGCTTGCAAAGACAGGTCCCCATTATATACAGTTCCTGAGGGAGCTCTCCATACGCACGAGAGCGGCGGGACTGGCGCTTTCCACGGATGTCCCCGTACCCACGGAGAGCAACAGGGCCTTTGACCTGAAGGAACAGGGCTACGTCTGCGATTATGTGATACTCATGGGGTATGACGAGCATTATCCCGGTTCTCCTGCGGGAAGCGTGGCTTCCATAGGTTTCGTGGAGAAGGGGCTTGATGATATGATCTCCCTTGGAGTTCCAGCGGAAAAGATAATACTTGCCGTGCCTTTCTACACCCGCATATGGCGTACCGAAGGCAACAGCGTGAATTCAGAGGCTGTAGGCATGGATGTGGCGGCAGAGTGGGCGGAGACCAGGTCTCTTACCCCCGAATGGGACGATGAGCTCTGCCAGAACTTCACGGAATACAAAAAGGATAATGTGACCTACCAGCTGTGGCTGGAGGACAGGGATTCGATCAATGCGAAGGTCTCCATAGCGACGGGCAAAGGCGTGAATTCGGTCGGAGCCTGGAAGCTGGGATTGGAGAGCGAAGGCATCTGGGATATGATAGACCGCACGATACCGGCAGCAGGACAGTAAAAGGATATGGATACAAAATTTATAAAGCTTCCGGATCCCGAGGGGATGCGGATGGCAGGCAGGGTCATCCGGGAGGGCGGCCTTGTTGCATTTCCGACGGAAACCGTATACGGCCTCGGCGGTGATGCCTTTGATCCGGAAGCATCGGCAAAGATATATGCGGCAAAAGGACGGCCTTCGGACAATCCGCTGATAGTGCACATCGCGGATATGGAGTCCCTTGAGAGGCTTTCGTCAGAGATACCGGAGCAGCTTTATGCTCTTGCGGACAGCTTCTGGCCGGGGCCCCTTACGATGATAGTCAAAAAGAGGCCGGAGGTTCCCGACCGCACTACAGGCGGCCTGGATACCGTGGCCATACGTATGCCGGATCATCCTGCGGCTCTGGAGCTTATCAGGGAAGCGGGCGGCTACATAGCGGCTCCCAGCGCCAATGCTTCGGGAAGACCCAGTCCCACCCTTGCGTCCCACGTTCTGGAGGATCTGGGAGGCAGGATCGAGGTCATCCTGGACGGCGGAGAAGTGGGCATAGGAGTGGAGTCCACTATCGTGGATCTTACCGGTGAGAAGATCCAGATACTGCGGCCGGGCTATGTGACGGCGCAGATGCTGGAGAGGGTCGTGGGCCATGTGGAGCTGGATCCTGCCATAGCAGGCCCTCCGGCAGCAGGTGTGAGGCCAAAGGCTCCGGGCATGATGTACAGGCATTATGCGCCGAAAGGCGATATGATGATCGTCCGGGGAGAGGGCGCGGCGGATTATATCTGCCAAAAGCTCGGAGAATGCAGCGGAAAGGCGGCAGTGCTGTGCTGCGATGAGAGCAGGGACAGGTATCCCGCGGAAAAGGCTGTGATAAAGAGTCTCGGAAGCCTGCAGCGGCCGGAAGAAGCAGCTCTTAAGCTCTACCGGGTGCTCCGGGAGCTTGACAGTGAAGGCGTTTCGCTGATATATTCGGAGAGCTTTCCCGATACGGGTATCGGAGAAGCACTTATGAACCGGATGATGAAGGCAGCAGGATATAAAGTAATAGAAGCATAGTTTAAAGGATATATTCAGGGAGGATTACCACATGAAGATCTCGATCGGAAGCGATCACGGCGGCTTTGCGCTTAAGACAGAGCTGGTGAACTATCTCAGAGAAGAAGGCAGGGAGGTTAAGGATGTGGGATGCTATTCCACTGATCCCTGTGATTATCCGCAGTTTGCGAAAGCAGTGGCGGCGGATGTGGTCTCGGGCGAGGCTGACCTGGGCATAGTGGTCTGCACCACGGGAATAGGAGTAAGCATCGCGGCCAACAAGGTGCACGGCATACGCTGCGCCCTCTGCCATAACGAGCATACCGCACAGATGACCAAGCTTCACAATAACGCAAACGTACTGGCTCTCGGAGCGGCGGAGCTCACGCCCGTGCTGGCCAAGCGCATAACGGATATCTTCCTGGATACGCCTTTTTCGGGAGAGGAAAAGCACGCGCGCCGCGTTTCACAGCTGGAGGAGGCCTGATATGACGGGAAAGAGAAAGGATTATATCAGCTGGGATGAGTATTTTATGGGAGTTTCGGCTCTTTCGGCCCTGAGGTCCAAGGATCCCAATACCCAGGTGGGAGCCTGCATAGTCAGCCACGACAACAAGATACTTTCCATGGGTTATAACGGTTTTCCCTGCGGGGTTTCCGATGATGAGTTTCCCTGGGACAGGGAAGGGGATGAGCTTGAGACAAAGTACCCTTACGTGACGCACGGCGAGCTCAATGCCATACTCAATTACCGGGGCGGATCACTGGAGGGAACAAAGCTCTACGTCAGTCTTTTCCCTTGCAATGAATGCGCCAAAGCCATCATACAGGCTGGGATAAAGACCGTGGTCTATGCGGATGACAAATACGACGGCACTCCTTCCAATAAAGCGGCAAAGCGGCTTTTTAACGCTGCGGGTGTCAGGTATTACCGCTACCAGCCTACGGGAAAGACGGTGGAACTCAAGGTATAAAGTATGAAGGAAAAGCGTGCTTTATGGAAAAAGTTCATATGGCACTCGGTCCTTATGATCTTTCTGGCGCTGACCGCCATCGAAGTACCGGCGAATGCCACCTCCGACACGAAGGAGAAGATGGAGGAGGCCAAGAAGCGCAAGGAAGAAAAGGAAGAGGAATTAAAGGGCGCGCAGGATGATCTGGCCAGGACACAGGAAAACCTGCAGGGCCTGCAGCGTGTGAAACAGGGCTATCAGGGCGAGATGGCAGTACTGAACGAAGAACTGCAGGAAGTGGCCGACAGCCTTGCCGTTATAGAGACCAAGATAGATATAAAACAGCTGGAGATAGACGAGACCACGGCCGAGCTCATCGAAACGGAGGCCCTCAGGGACGAACAGTACGAGGCCATGAAGCAGCGCATATGCTTCATGTATGAGACCGGCGGCAGCAAAGCTTATCTGGAGATACTTCTTTCCGCGGAGGACTTCGCGGAATTCCTTAACTATGCGGACTATATCGAGGAGCTTTCGGCATATGACAGGCATATGCTGGAGGAATATATCGCCACGGGCGAACGCATAGCGGAGGAAAAGGTGGAGCTGGAAGCAGAGATGGCGGATCTGCAGGTGCTTGAGGCCGATGCGGTGGCACAGCAGCAGCAGGTGAATGAGCTGATCGACAAGACTGCGAGAAATATAGCCATGACCGCGGATTCCATTGAAGCCGTGAATGATATGGCGGATGCTTATGAAGAAGAGATCGCCCAGAGAGAGGCAGAGGTGGCGGCTGCCGATGCGGAGTACAAGGCCATAAAGGCGCAGTACGAAGAGGAACTGAGAAAATCGCAGCTGGCGGCACAGTCCGTATGGAGGGATATCTCCCAGGTGCAGTTTGAGGAAGGGGACAGGTATCTTCTGGCCAATCTCATATACTGTGAGGCCGGAGCGGAGCCCTATGAAGGAAAGGTGGCTGTTGGCGCCGTGGTGATAAACCGCGTGCTCAGTTCCGTCTTTCCGGATACGGTGACAGGAGTAATATACCAGCGCAAGCAGTTTTCGCCCACGATGAACGGGCGGCTGGCCAGCGCCCTTGCAATGGACAAGGCTACGGATGCCTGCTACAGAGCGGCGGACGAGGCTATGAGCGGTACTACAAATGTTGGCACAAGGGTGTTCTTCCGTACGCCCATACCGGGGCTGGAAGGTCTCAGGATCGGAGGACATATATTCTACTGATATCTGATGCCGTATCTGACATACAATATATAGGAAACGAACAAAACGCTTGCGTTTTGAGCGTTTCCTGCGCCGGATTTTGACCGCTGAAAGCGGTATGTTTCCTTACAAAATCCGTGCGCATCCTCGCGGAGCGTTTATCGTAAACGAATTTATTTAATTCGTTTACGATAAAAAAAGAACAGGGTGTTGGACCCTGTTCTTTTTTTATCCGCTTTGTTCTTTACTTCAGTACCAGCTGATCCCAGACATCGTCGGGAACTATTGCTATGTAGGTCTTGCCGGGGTTGAGCGCCAGCTGGGTCCCGGTGTCCACATCCATGTATACGGTGTGCGCGGTCTCGGAAGTCTTCTGCCACTTGATGGGAATTCCGCGGCCGTTGGTAAGGTAGATACCGTCGGTCCAGGGGCTGAGGATGTTGTAGACCATGTAGCCGTTCTTGTCGAGCTGTGCCCAGCTGCACTTCAGGATGAGCACGTTCTCGAAGGTAAGGCGGGCGTTGTTGTGGATGGGATCCACGTGAGCCTTGCCGTATTCGGAATAGTCATAGGTGCTCGTGGCTGCATTGTAGGTCAGCATCGAGCTGTTATGAGGGACGGGCAGCGCAACAGAGGTAACGCCCTTGGAATCGGGTCTTGAATCCAGCGTATACTCGCTGGGTGCAAAGAGCAGATTGGAGGGCTGGTAATACTCATTGTAATTGGTGCTGTAGCCCTTGAGAGCTATGCGGCCAAGAAGGCCTGCATAAGTCTGGCCCTTTTGGGGATTGGTGTAGCTGTTGAGAGTAACGTACTCGGTGTACTCGGTGCGCTTTCCGTTGGAGAAACGCGCGAAGCCGCCGGAAAGGTTGTTGCTGTAAGGCTGTGCCGCATAAGCGTTGATGTAGAAGGGACCGCCGTCATGGACAAGGATGGCGTTGTACTCCGCAGCCAGCATGAAGTTGGTGGGACGTGCGCTCCTTATGCTTCCGAACTGGCTGATCTTGCCCCAGTCCTTGACTATGGCCATAAGCCTTGTGATGCGGCCGTTTGCGGTGCTGTTCATCATCTCATAAACGATGTCTGCTTCCGTAAGGCCCATGTGGGGCAGGGATGCTTTTTCGTTATCCACCATTACGGCAATAGGGCGCTGGCTCTTCAGCGTGGCGCTGATGGGCAGTCCGGTGAGCTCGCTGGTGTAATAGCCGGGCTGGGGTTCAGCGGCATCCGCGGGTTTTGCGGCGGCTGCAGCGCCCAGCACAAGCGCTGCGGACAATACTGCTGCAACGGCTTTTACGGCATTCTTAAGTCCGTTCTTCTTCGGTTTCAGCATTGGTCTTCTCTTTCCTCCTCTTCAATATAGATGGTGAGTGTATCAAATTTGTCTGCGTAGATGATCTTAAGCAGCTTGTCCAGCTGGTTAAGTGAGTGCTTAAGCTGCTCAAGACTGATCAGCCCGTTATCCAGGCAGGTGACCAGTTCCTCCAGATCCACGACCTTTACATAGCCGTCGGGATAAACGATCACGTCTGCCAGAAGATCCGTTACCGTAAGCTCGTTCTCGCCGGTCTCGTCATAGTCCACTATGTCGCAGTACCAGTAGAGCAGGGTATTATCCGCAGTGTAGAACTTGCTGACCTTGATCCCTTCCTTAAGGAAATAACAGGACAGGCCGTGATGCAGATCTTTCTTGGGCTTCAGCGCGTTCCAGCGTGTAACGATGATGTTCTCGTTGCACTTAAGGACTTCGTCGTCCTTAAGGAGCACGCATTCCTGCGGGATAAGCCGTTTTCGGTAGAGTATCGGAACCTTCATATGCAGTTACCCCCTCGATCTCTGTTGAACAGTTGGGATAATTCTACAATCAATCATCCTTTCCTGTCAACAGCCTGAGCGCATTTGCGCGCAGGGATGCCATTGTTTTCAGCCTGTCTCCGCCACGCAGCGCGCAGATGGCTTCAGTAACTTCCTCTATGGAAGCGTTGGAGAATGGCGTATCTGTCTCCGCAAGTATGCGGTCATCGGGGAGTATCTTAAGCACTTCCTTTATCTTCAACGCACCGGGCTTAAGGATTATTGCCCCTATGCCGAAAAAACATCCGAGCTGCAGGGCTTCGCGCGCTGTTTCGGGGCTGTAGGGAAAACCGTGGAGCACGGCGGTGACGTCAGGAAATCTTCTTAATATGGAAAGAGTGTCGGCAGCCGCCTTTACGGAATGCACTATCACGGGCTTCTTTAATGAAGAAGCGAGCTCCAGCTGTCTGATAAAAGCTTCCTGCTGCAGGGCCCTGTCGGGAGCGGATCCGTCGGTCTTTCTGTAATCCAGGCCGCATTCACCTATCGCAGCGGCTCCCGGGCGTGAGGCAAGTTTTTCAAGCTCCTCCCAGTCCGCGCCGTTTATGTGCTGCGGATGGATGCCGACGGAATAAAGCTTTCCGCATGCTTTCCGGGAACTTTCCATATCAAAAGAAACCAGCAGGGAGTCCTCCGAAGGGATATGTGTATGTGAATCAAAGTATTTTTTCATAAGGCTATGATACAAGTAATCGTTGTATAGTGCAATAGAACGTACTATATATAGAAGAAACTGTTTACATAAAAAATGGTCATAAATTTGTTGAAAAAAAGATGAAAAAAGTTGTTGACAAGAATAATTGAAAGTGCTAATATGCATAAGTCGCACGCAAGAAGGCAAGAAAAAAACAGCACGGACTGCGGCGGAGAACCTTGATAACTGAACATCTATCCAACCCCGAAGAAATTCTAAAAGAGAATAATTCGGAACGAAGTAAATCAATGGATTTTTAGCCAGTTTAAACTGGCTGGGAATACAAACTTTTTTAGAGAGTTTGATCCTGGCTCAGGATG
>JAFWWB010000007.1 GCA_017518185.1 Lachnospiraceae bacterium | reverse complement strand
CGGGCAGAGGGAAGAAAAGCTTCGGCCGGCAGCACCGTTGCTACACAGCAGACACAGCAGACCCAGGATACACAGCAGACCAGGCAGACTCAGCAGACAGAGATAACGGAAAACCATACGCAGACAGGCGGAAACTATGTACTGAATACAAATACAATGAAGTTTCACCGCCCCGATTGCAGACATGTAAATGAGATCCGCTCATACAACAGGCAGGATGTCCATGATGTAAGCCGTGATTCCGTGATCAGAGCAGGTTACACTCCCTGCAAGACCTGTAACCCGTAATAATCCCGCGAAAAGCATGGCAAGGTCTATTGAAGAAATCGCGGAATAGATGTATAATCAATCCGGTGCGTGTACCCGGACGGGGACATGGACCGGACAAACATAAACCAACACATTACACAACAAACTGAAAGGAAACTGAGATGAGCGCGTACATGGAATTACCTGAATTCAACGATCCACTGGCAAAGAAGAGAGAACGTGTCCACTACCCTTCGGGAGCAAGGGTGATCGAGGTGCTCTACGGAGCAAAGGACAGCGAGGGCAACAGCGTGGCACCGGGCAGCGATGCGGATGACGGACACGGCAGTTTTACGGCCCTCGAGATAGACGGCGAGTACCGTCTGCTGCTCTGGCAGCATTCCACCGCAGAAGGCGGAAAGCTTGAGCAGGGAGAGCATACCCTTCAGGAGCTTGAAAGCTCACTGCGGCAGAAGAGCGCCGTGCTGGAGGAGGCCAGAGAGGCCATGGGAGCCGGTGAATTTGATGCTAAGGCTGTGGAGGATATACTGGCGAAATTCCCCGAGGGACCTGATATGGGAACGCCCAGGGAGAAGGAGCTCAGCACACAGCTTTACGGACTCAGGGATAAGATAAAGAAGACAGAGGAGCGTTCCAGATCCACTGCCGAGAATGCCGATAAGAAGAAGGCACTTATCGAAAAGGCAAAGAGCGTTAAGGAAGCTGCTGAATTTGATAAGCCCGCTGACGGTATGAAGGCCCTTATGGAGGAGTGGAAGAAGCTGGGCAATGCCGGCGAAGAGAATGATGCCCTCTGGGAGGAGTTCAACGGTATTCAGAAGGCTTATTATGATGATAAGCATGCCTATATGGAAAAGATGTTTACCGAAAGGGCATCCGAGAAGAATACCATCATAGAAGAGGCAAAGACCGCGGTGGCGGCAGAGGCCGATTTCGAGACCGTCCATGCTAAGCTTGAAGAGCTGCTCGCAAAGTGGAAGAAGGTGGGTTCCGCCGGAAGGCAGGAGGATGAGAAGCTCTGGACAGCCTTCCAGGAGGTCCGCAACGCATTTTATGCCAAGCGTTCCGAGGCCAGAAAGGAAAGAGATGTAGAGTATAAGGCCAGAAGGGAAGCCAAGAAGGAACTCATCAAGGAAGCACAGTCCTTCGCAAAGGCCGGTGATTACGGGCGTGCGGCTGCAGACCGCATGAAGGCCATCAACGAAGAATGGAAGAAGATAGGCTCCGCGGGCCGCAGGGATGAGGAGGTGCTGTGGAAGTCTCTCCGTGAGGCTATGGACAGCTTCTGGCAGAACAAACGCTCCGGAGATGCAGGCCGTCACGAGCAGTGGATAAAGAGCACCACCGAAGCCGTGGAACGCCGCAGGGCAAGGATCGCAAATATCAGCCAGAACGTGGATAAGCTGAAGGAGCGTCTGGCTACCACCATGAACGAGGAGAAGAAGGCCCAGATCGAGGGCTGGATCGCAGAGAACGAGGAGCAGATAAGCGGTCTTACTGCGGAAGTGGATCGCATGGAGAAGGAGCTTAAGCGTTCAGCCGAGAAGGATGCGGAAGCAGCTGCCGCCAAGGCAGCCCAGGCTGAAACCGCACCGGTTCCTGAAGCAACACCCGCAGGAGCAGAGCCTGCAGCCGAAGCACCTGCGGAAGCTCCCGCCGCTGCAGAGACAACAGCAGAAGCTCATGAAGCTGAAGAGACTCCGGCAGAAGCCTGATCACATCAGATAGGATTTAATACGTGAATTTTTCTTATGCGGCTCTTCCTGCCGGCAGTGCCGGCGGGAGGGGCTGTTTCTTTTAAAGCATGGATGATATAACTAAGCTTGCGGCAGAATGCGCCGGGCTTATCCGCAACGAGATACTTGTGAACCTCCGTTTCCTGGATACGGCGGTGCTGGCCCTTAAAAGTGAGGCCAGACCCCGGACGGGCTGTTTTGCCACGGACATGGACGGCTGGTATTACGACCCGGCGTATCTGCTCACGCTATATAAAGATGAGCCTAAAGAAGCGGCAAGAGCCTGTCTGCACAGCCTTATGCACTGCATCTTTGCACACGGGGTGATGGCAGAGGGCATGGATACGGAGCTCTGGGATATGTCCTGCGATATTGCGGCCGAGGCCGTGATAGAAGAACTGGATATCAGGGCCTTTGAGACTTCAAGGGATATGTCCCCGGCACTTAAGTATCTGAAGAAAGAAGCAGGGGGCCTTACCGCGGACAGACTTTACCGTTATCTTAAGCGAGGGGATGTTTCCGAAAAAAGCTTCATGGCCTGGAAGGAGCTCTTTTACAGGGACAGTCACGCACTCTGGCGTAAAACGGGCCTAAGAGAGATAAGCTCAGAGGAGTGGGAGCGTATCTCCAGAAGGATACGTACCGAGATAAAGGCATTTTCGGAGCTTAAGGGTTTCGGAGATACCCTTAAGGATAATCTGGATGCCGGTCTTAAGGAAAAGTATGATTACAGGGCCATACTGGAACGCTTCATGATAAACTCCGAGAACAGGGGGCTCAGTGACGACGAATTCGATCTTGCACTCTACACCAGAGGCATGGAGCTGTACGGCAATCTGCCTCTGATAGAACCGCTGGAGTACAGGGAGGATAAGCTTATCAGGGAGTTTGTGATAGCCCTTGATACCTCGGCCTCCTGCAGCGGGGAAAAGGTGAAGAACTTTGTAAGGAGAAGCTTTGAGATACTCGGGAGCCGGGAGCATTTCGCAGAGAGCATGAAGGTGCATATACTGCAGTGTGACAGCGGTGTGCGCAGCGATGATGTGATAAATTCCGCAGACGAGCTGGACGCCTTTCTGGAGGGTTTCACGCTGAAGGGCATGGGAGGCACGGACTTCAATCCTGTATTTGAATACGTTTCAGGCCTCATAGCGGAGGGGGAGTTTGAGAACCTTAAAGGACTCATATACTTTACGGACGGCTACGGGATCTATCCCCGGCAGAGGCCGCCCTATGAGGTAGTGTTTGCATTTCTGAGGGATGATGACAATGCACCGCCTGTTCCCGCGTGGAGTATAAAAGCGGTATTGGAAACGGAGGAATTATGAACATAAGCAGAGCCAAGGATACCGTTAAAAAGACGGTGAGCCTGTATCTTAAGAAGGATGAATGGGGAACCTATGAGATACCGGTGCATAAGCAGCGACCCATATTTCTCATAGGCGCTCCGGGGATCGGAAAGACCGCTATCATGGAGCAGGTAGCGGCAGAACTGGGTCTGGCACTGGTCAGCTATTCCATGACCCATCACAGCCGTCAGTCGGCCCTGGGCCTTCCCTTTATAGTGAAGAAGGAGTACGGGGGAAGGGAATATTCCGTTTCCGAATATACCATGAGTGAGATCATAGGCAGTATCCATGACACCATGGAGCAGAGCGGCATCAGCGAGGGCATACTCTTTCTGGACGAGATCAACTGTGTCTCCGAGACACTGTATCCTTCCATGCTCCAGTTCCTCCAGTATAAGGTCTTCGGCAGGCATAAGGTGCCGGAGGGCTGGGTGATCGTAACCGCAGGCAACCCTCCGGAGTATAACCGCATGGTCAGGGAATTCGATGTGGTGACCATGGACAGGCTTAAGGTGATAGAGGTGGAGCCAGATCTTAAGGCCTGGCTCAGATATGCCGGGGAGGCAGGTGTGCATCCTGCCATAAGCGCCTATCTTGAGGTAAGGCCTGAGCACTTCTTTATCTATGAGCAGACTGCGGCGGGGAAGAGCTACGTGACAGCCAGAGGCTGGGAGGATCTTTCCTATGTGCTCCGCATGTATGAAAAAGAAGGGCTGGAAGCAGACGAAGCCCTGATGGGACAGTACTTAAGGAGCGAGAAGGCTGCCAAGGAATTCGCAGCCTATTATGAGCTGTTCAACAAGTATAAAAGGGATTACCGCATAGCCGATATCCTGGAAGGAAAGTGGGCAGAGGATACCGTAAGCCGTGCCGCGGGAGCACGCTTTGACGAGCGTATATCCCTTATTTCCATGCTGGGAGACCGTTTGGAAAAGGATATGGATGAAGTCCTGTCGGCTATGGATATACTTAAGCGCGCCAAGCCCCTAGTGGCAGCGGAGGGGACTCCCGAGATCCTGGAAAGGGGGATCGAAGCCCTGAATGAACAGAGTAAGCGGCGGGAAGCCGCAGGGAATGCCGATGAAAGGGAGAGAAGGCTTTACCGGAGACAGAAGGCCTTTATGGAGAAGCTTAAAGCAGCCTCGGTAGCGGACGGGCCGGAGGGAGCGAAAGCTCTGTACCGCGAAGAGCTTGGGAAGCTTAAAACAGGTTCGACTGTAACGGGAGAGAGACTCAGCTCTTACATACATTTCGGCGAGAGCGCCTTCGGAGAGGGAAACGAGCTTACGATCATGCTTACAAGGCTTACCGTCAGCGAGACCGCATCACGCTTTCTGGCAAGTTTTTCAAATGAGGATTATAACCGTACTTCGTCAAAGCTTCTGACGGAGAGAAAGCGGGAAGCTCTAAGGGAGGAGATAGGCAGCCTTGAGATGTGAGCTGGAACAGGCAGGCGGATCCGCCTGCTTTGAGATAAAAGACGGCGAAGCAGTGCTGCTTTCACTTAACGGGCGCGTAAGGGAACTTGTGCTTCCGGATGAACTGCCGGGGGGAGCGGAAAGCCTGGTGATAGCGCCTAAGGCAGCTCTGGGAGCACCGGTGCTTAAGGAGGTGATCCTGCCGGATAAGCTTAAGTCCGTGGGTGACTGGGCCTTTGCACATTGCAGGGAGCTGGAGCGGGTATGCATTCCTGCCTGTGATCACGGAACGGGAGTGTTCAAAGGCTGCCCGAAGCTTAGGGAACTGACGCTTTCGGACTGCGGCGGTGATATGGCTGCCCTGCTGGCATGTGCAGCAGCTGAAGATGTTAACTATCTTATGAAGCCTGCCGGACCGGAGGATGAGGAATGGTACGGCCTGTGGGATTCCTGGCTTATGCGCTTCCTGGAACAGAGTGACAGCGACGGCTATTCGGGACAGGTGCCCTGCGGCGAAGAGGATTACGGAAGCTCGGATGTGGGCGCCTATGAGAGCGGCCGGCGCAGGGAAAAGGCGGACCGCTGTTTCCTGAGGCTGATGCACCCGGCGCATCTCTTACCCGGGACCGGCCGGGGGATAGAAAGCTTCCTGAGGGGAAGGGGAAAGAAGGATGCGTTCCTGCTGCTTACGGAGCGCTATCCGGATGAAGAAAAAAAGATCAGGCTGTATCTGGATACAGCCTGTGTAAGCGGTGAGGAGGCGGCCGGGATGCTTAAGAAGATCCCGGATCATCTTTCACTCATGCGTTCTCTTTTTATTAAAGCCGCCGGCAGCACTGATACGCTGGACGGGCTGGAGATTTAAGGATCCCTGTTTTACAGTTTCTAATGAATGGCGGCGATTATGGCTGCGCCGAAGATCACCCACATCAGTACATAAAGGGCCACGCCTATACCGATTATGATAAGGTTGGCCTTGGCCCAGTTGGACTTTGACTTATTCTCATTGCCGAAAGCCCAGATGAAGAGCATGACGATGTTCACGCAGGGGATGCAGGTAAGGAATATGGTCAGCAGCCAGTCTCCCAGTGACAGGGGCTGTTCGAGTTCGGTATTGGAAAAATAGTTATTATTTCCATAATTCTGCTGGGAGTAGTTCGGATACTGCTGATATCCCTGCTGTTGGTATGCCTGCTGCTGGTAAGCAGGCTGCTGCCCCTGTGAATAAGCGCTCTGCTGGTAGGCGCTCATATCCTGGTAGGAAGGGGGAGTGGGGGCTGAAGGCGCCGGCCCGAAGGGATCGGACGCAAAAGGATCGTTGTTCATATTGTTATTATCCATTTTATTTCCTCCGGATCAAGATTGAAAAAACAGGCTTTTCATGCCCACGGAGAATTATAACATTATGTTACCCGATTTGGCAATATGAGCTTTATTTTTCTTGACGTTATCCCCCCCGTATTGGTATAATCGGAACGTTAGTATGGACAGTGAAGTAAAGAAAAGGTTAACTGCGGAGCTGAAGCTTGCCGCTAAATTTCTTTGCGCAGGGCTTATCTATGCCCTGTGGTTCAGGATAACGAACATCGGCATTCCCTGTGTGTTCAGGCTCCTGACCCACCTTCAGTGTCCCGGCTGCGGCATAACCAGAGCCTGTGTGTCCATACTGCGGCTGGACTTTAAGTCCGCTTTTGAATATAATCCGCTGTCACTGACCGTTGTGCCTCTGCTTGCCCTCATACTTCTGGTCAGGGAGATCAGATATATAAAAAAAGGAAAAAGATATTTCAATAAGGTGGAGACAGCTGCACTTGCTGTCATGCTGCCGGTAACTCTTATCTTCGCAGTTTACAGAAACCTGCCGCTGCTTGCAAGCTGGGGAAAGGCTCTGGGAATACTCTAGGTATCAGCGGCTTTTGCCGTTCATACATAACTAATAACAAGATGGAGGGAGTAAAAAGATGTTTTGTCCTAATTGCGGAACAAACAATGCCGACGGTTCGCAGGTATGCGCTAACTGCGGCACACCGCTGGGAGCTCCTCAGGGAGCAGCTCAGCCGAATTACGGAGCGCCTCAGGGCGGCTACGGACAGCCTCAGGGCGGCTACGGACAGCCTCAGATGGGCTATGGACAGCCTCAGATGGGTTACGGAGCACCCCAGGGCGGGTTCGGAGGGCCTCAGACGAACAACGGATTGAGCTACTTTGACGGTGAGGGCGGAGAGTATCTTGTCATGTACCTTGTAAACCTGCTGGTGACAATGGTCACCTGCGGTATCGCGCTTCCCTGGGTAATCGTCAGAAATCTCAAGTGGAGAAAATCACATACCGTTATCAACGGCAGACGTCTCTGCTTTACCGGCACGAGCGGAGAGCTCTTTAAGAATTACATCATCTGGTGGCTGCTTTCTATCGTTACCTGCGGCATCTATTCCATCTTTGTACATGTTAAGATGAAGGAATGGGAGTTGAGCCACACCGGTTATGCGGATATGAATCCGGTTGACGGCCAGACCTTTATGAATTCCTTCTACGACGGTACTGCAGGCGAGTACTTTGGTGTCTGCCTTGTTGCACGTCTCCTTATAGGTCTTTCCTGTGGTATAGCATCACCCTGGATGATGGTGAAGCTTATGAAGTTTGACTTTGAGCACAGTGTTGTCTGCGGTGACAGGATCGGCTTCGACGGTACGGGATCACAGTACTGGGGCGAGAATGCGGTCATCGGTCTTCTTATATCGATCACCTGCGGTATCTATGGCGCATGGGGTATCTGCAAGATCAACAAGTGGACCTATCGTCATTCCTTTATCGCAAGCCAGGGCAATGTATACAATCCTTACACCTGATATGTGAGGCGGATATAAGTGGATAATTCACAGATGACGCCTCAGGGCGGAAACGGAAATGAACAGAACAATATCCCCGCGGGAGGGTACGTCCCTCCCGTGAACGGGAATGCTTACGGAACAGCCGGACAGGGTTATACGCCCCAGGGAGCTTACAATGCATACGGGCAGGGACAGAATCTTCCCAGACCCCAG
Source organism: Lachnospiraceae bacterium (assembly GCA_017518185.1). GTDB lineage: Bacteria > Bacillota > Clostridia > Lachnospirales > Lachnospiraceae > NK4A136. The sequence continues at coordinate 54,844 of JAFWWB010000007.1, read as the reverse complement.
GCAAGCAATTATCAGGGAGGCTATAATCCCTATGGTCCTAACGGGGGGTTCGCGCCTCCTCTGCAGAAGGAGCAGAAAGATGATACCAATGTACTGGGGATAGTATCCCTGGTACTGGGCATATTGAGTATAGTACTCTTTTGCTGTGGTTGGACCTCGATAGTGCTGGGGATCGCTGCCGTGATCACCGGTATATTCGGATTGAGACAGCCTAAGGGCAAGGGAGTCGCTATTGCCGGTATAGTCTGCGGCAGTGTGGGAATGCTAATATTCTGCGGCATGTATCTGCTGTTTGTATGGGCTAAGCACCAGGTTGGCGTGGCTGTCAGCAGCTGGGGAATATCTCAATGGGTGGATTTCTTCGAGAGCCTTTGACGGCTGAAAGAAAAAAAGAACTTAAGGGGCGGCTGTTATCGGCCGCCCTTTATTTGTTGCTGTTCACCGTGCTGGTATATCTGTGGCGGTATCCGGCGGCACTGATACCTTTTGGCCGTATCCCGGCTTATCTGCTGCAGTTTCCCGGAGGATGCATCCTGAGGCAGACCACGGGACTGTACTGTCCGGGCTGCGGGGGAACAAGGGCGGTACTGGCACTTATAAGCGGCAGGCCTGCGGAATGTCTTAAGGACAATCCCTCGGTTTATTATTTTGCTTTTCTTTTATTTGCCTATGTCTTTTCGCCGGTATTTCAGCGGCTTGGCAGAGGCAGGCTTTACAGGATAAGGCCGAGGGCATGGCATTTTTATCTGTTGATCGCCATTATCCTTGTATGGTTCGTAGTAAGGGATATACTGCTCCTGAACGGTATCGACCTGCTGGCAGGCTGAACCGATGTTGTATATATATTAAGTATATGGTATTATAGTGATAATGTTTTTTGTCATCAAAAGGGAGGGATGAATCATGATCTGTGCAAAATGCGGCGCAAACAATGACGACGGCGACAAGTTCTGCCAGACCTGCGGAAATCCGCTGGCAGCGGCAGCTGCGGGAGAACCGGTCGCGGCTGCAGGACAGGACAGCCCGGCTAATGAGGCTCCTGCGAATCCGGCACCGGCAGGACAGGAGAACGGCGGAACACAGGAGACAGTGGGAGGCCCCAGCAGCTATGTTGAGACGGCAAATCCCATGCTGGGCACCGAACCGGTCACACCCCAGCCGGCCATCAACCAGGGGGCTTATAACGGCGCTCAGGGAGCAGCGGCACCGGAGCAGAATATCTCCAGGCCCGGCCAGGATCCCAACTATTTTAATCCGAGACGTATGGATCCCAACGGCGGCAGCGGAAATGTTTACCAGCAGACTGCGGAACAGAAAAAGAAGAAAAAAGGCGGAGCAGGGATCTTTATCGTGCTCGGCATCATTGCGGCCATTGCCGTTGTGCTCTTCCTTACCAGGGGACTGTGGGGGGATCTCATTGCAAGAACCTTCCAGTCACCGCCCAAATACGCCCAGACCGTCATAAAGAATACGCTTAACGCCAACGATCTGGCCGGCGTTTATAACGACATGGTCTATGACAATATCAATAATATCGATAACGCAGGCTTTACCATGGAAGGCAGCGTAAAGCTCTCCGATGATATGATCGATGAGATAGCGGACCAGACCGGAGTGGACGACCTGGATGCTCTCAAGGATCTCAGCTTCTCGATGAAGATGGATCACAAAGGGGATCTGTCCGGTGTTACGGTGACCTTAAGCTCCGGCAAGACAAAGCTGGCCACTTTAGAGAATGTTATCGATTCGGATGAAGGCTATATCTATTCGAGGATACCGGAACTCAACGAGACCTTTATGATGCAGGACGCTGAGATACTGGGCGGAAAGGATACCCTGGAGCAGATGCAGGAAAGCCTGGAAAAGATGGCTGAACTGGGCAAGGCCCTTCCCGACGGCAACAAGCTCAACAAGATGTGGATGAAGTATCTGACTGCAGGCGCTAAGGGCATCACCGATGTGGACAAGAGTAAGGAAACTCTTAAGATTGAAGGCGTGAAGCAGGATCTCCTTACGCTGGAGATGGAGCTTGACGAGGATATGCTCTCCGAATGCATGAACGGCTTCTGCGATGAGATGCTTGACGATAAGGATCTTCAGAAGATGGTGGAAGCTATCGCGGAATCCATGGATCAGGACGGCGATGATGCCTGGGATGACATCGAAGCTTCTCTTGAAAGATACAAGAAGAACGCCGATAACCTTGATTTCGGAAAGAAGGGTTCAGCCGGTACTCTGCGCCTTTACGTGGGCAAGGGAGGCATCGCCCAGGCTGTGGAGCTCGAGACCGATGACCAGCGCCTGCTCTTCGGTTATGCTGAGAGCGGTGGGGAACGCGGCATGACCATGACCATGGAGCGTAACGGCAATGATTACATGAAGATCGGAGGAAAGGGAAAGATCTCCGGTGGAAAGTACAGCGGCCCCCTCACCTTTGAACAGGGCGGCACTGAAGTGATGGAGCTCGAGCTGAAGGATTTCGATATGGAGTCCTGGAAGAAGGGCAATATCAAGGGTACCGTGATCATCGAGATGGAGCAGCTCAGTAAATCCACGGGAAGATCCAGGCTCGGCAGCTTTGAGGATTATACACTGGAGCTGACCGTCGAGACAACCACAAAGAGCGCAGAATTCGATATCAACGTACTGGACGGAAAGAAGGATGTGCTCACAGCGCAGCTTACCATGAAGAACGGCAAGGCAGACGTGGCAAAGCCCGCAGAGAAGAAGTGCATGGAGATCGAGGATGATGACGATCTGGACGACTATGCAGAGGATATCGATGCCGACAAGTTCATAGCTAACTTTGAAAAGGCCGGTTTCCCGGATGAGATCGTAGAGGGCCTTGAGGATGCTCTGGACGATCCCGATGCGGACACCATAAGGGGCCTTATGAACATGGTGAGCGGCTTCGGAGGCATGGGAAAGTATATAAATAAGTCAAAGACCTCTGCAGCAACACAATACTGCGATACGATACATACAGCCGTGCTCACCGCCATGATGGATCCCGAGGTGGTAAACGATCCCGGTTATTTTGATTCCCTTAGTCAGCTGCAGAACTATGTCTTTGTCAGCGATGCGGTCTCTTACGACAGTAACGTTATCCTGGAAGCAGCCCTGGAGATCATGGGAAAGGAAGACTGGATCGAGGTCTTGTCGGATCTGGATAAGTACGGCTGCTACGGCATCACAATTTATGCACCTTCTGACTACTCGATACAGGTCACCCTGCAGGGCGTGGATGACGGCTACGGGGATTACGTAACAGTGCAGTAAATTAAAAAAATACACTTTTGAAGGGGACGGTTGAAAGACCGTCCCTTTTGTTGTATCATGTTTTGGTGTGCCCGTTTCCTGATAACTGGATCAAATGCGCAGAATGGGTTTTCGTTCTGCGAGGCGGAGGAATGAGTCGTACCGGGCGGTACGGCGATTGACGACAACGAAGCAGACGGAAATCCATGCAAACATTTGGCCCGGTTAATTAGGAACGGGTACACCAAACTCCCCGATCCTTCGCAAGGGCCGGGCTTCCGGTTGTCTGTGTCCGGTTCCAACCATAGAGATGCGCCGCGGAACACATGACTGTCGGGGAGTTTTTATTTTTTTCTTGCCAAACAGACACCCTTGTGCTAAAATACACAACTGTGTCTGTCCCGGTGAGTGCCGGGGCGAAATTTAACACGCGCGCAGAGCCGTTTCGGTGGCGGATATCCGCTTTGGCGCGCGGAGGAACAACCCAATAACGGAGGTGTAAAATGGGCGTAATTTCAATGAAGCAGCTGTTGGAGGCCGGCGTACATTTCGGCCACCAGACCAGGAGATGGAATCCTAAGATGGCTCCCTACATCTTTACGGAGCGCAACGGGATCTACATCATCGACCTGCAGAAGTCCGTGGGCATGGTGGACAGTGCGTACAACGCAATTTCCGACATCGCTGCACAGGGCGGTACGGTACTCTTCGTAGGTACCAAGAAGCAGGCTCAGGAAGCTATCAGAAGCGAGGCTGAGCGCTGCGGTATGTTCTATGTAAATGAGAGATGGCTGGGCGGTATGCTCACCAACTTCAAGACCATCCAGTCCCGTATCAAGAGACTCAAGGACATCGAGCGTATGTCCCAGGACGGGACCTTTGACGTGCTTCCCAAGAAGGAAGTCATCAATCTCCGCAAAGAGTGGGAGCGTCTGGAGAAGAACCTTGGCGGTATCAAGGAGATGACCCGCATCCCCGATGCCATCTTTGTTGTTGATCCCAAGAAGGAGCACATCTGCATCCAGGAGGCTCATGCACTGGGAATAACACTCTTCGGTATCTGCGATACCAACTGCGATCCTGAGGAACTGGATTATGTGATCCCCGGTAACGACGACGCTATCAGGGCAGTTAAGCTCATCGTTTCCCGTATGGCAGATGCCATCATCGAGGGAAGACAGGGTGAGGAGAACGTAGATGCTTCCGACATCGCTGCAGAGAGTGCTGCAGCCGAAGAGGAGCAGGCAGCAGAAGGGACGGTGTGATATGGCAGCTATAACAGCGGCAATGGTAAAAGAGCTGCGCGAGATCTCGGGCGCAGGTATGATGGAGTGCAAGAAGGCACTCACCGAGACAGACGGTAATCTGGATGCGGCTATCGAGGTGCTGAAGAAGTCCGGCGCTATGAAGGCTGCAAAGAAGGCAGACCGTATCGCAGCTGAGGGCCTCTGTGCAGTGGCAGCTGATGAGAGCGGCAGGAAGGCAGCTGTCGTGGAGGTTAACTCCGAGACTGACTTCGTTGCAAAGAACGATAAGTTCAAGGCATTTGTTGGCCGTGTTGCAGCCCAGGCTCTTCAGAGCGGAGCAGCTGACATGGACGGCTTTATGGCTGAAAGCTGGATCGACGATGGCAGCAAGACCGTTAAGGAAGCTCTTAACGATATGATCCTTACCATCGGCGAGAAGCTTGATATCAGACGTTTCAAGAAGGTTGACAGCGCAAGCGGCCTTGTGGAGAGCTACATCCACGGCGGCGGAAAGATCGCTGTAATCGTTGAGGCAGAGGGCGAGGACAAGGCAGAGATCCGCGAGGCTATGAAGAACATAGCAATGCAGACCGCAGCTATGGCTCCCCAGTACATCAAGAGAGAGGATATCTCCGCTGACGAGATGGCAAAGATGAAGGAGATCGTTATCGATTCTTCCCTTAACGATCCCGCAACTCTTCCCAAGCCCATCCTTCAGAAGCTCCTTGACAAGGCTGTTGCAGATAAGCTCTGGAGTGAGGAAGACATCAAGGCTTATGAGGAGAACAAGACCAACAAGTATCTCTTCAACTTCCTTTCCAAGGAAGCAGCAGCAACCCTTGCACAGCTTGCAATGGGCAACAAGGCTGATTACCTTGCAGACAAGGTGTTCAGCGGCCTTGTAGACGGCCGTATTTCCAAGCAGGTCAAGGAGATCAGCCTCTTCGACCAGGTTTACGTTAAGGCTGAGGACGGAAAGCAGACCGTTGCACAGTATGTGGACCAGGTTGCAAAGGCAAACGGCGGCTTCACTGTGAAGAGTGTTATCCGTTTCGAGACCGGCGAGGGTATCGAGAAGCGTGAGGAGAACTTCGCTGAGGAAGTAGCAAAGCAGATGAAGTAATTGATCAGCTGATGAATTCAGAGGACCGTCCGGAAGGACGGTCCTTTTTTTGAGCGATAATGCCGTGATCAGGTACCATGCCTGCATGGTAAACATTTGATGGACAAACCGACGATCGGGCAGGGGGGTGACATAATTAACTTATGTCAACGGAAAGCCCTGTTTTACGGGCTTTCGGGCATTTTTTACTTGTTGAAAATCATTCTAAGTGATATAATATCGGAGATTGTGGGATTTCATTTCAAAAAGATCCCGACCGGAGCCGACGGATCTTAAAGGGAGGAATACTATGAAAAATATCAAAAGGAGCATACTGTGCATAGTACTGGCGCTTGTGTTGGCACTTTCGATGCCGACGGGCTTTACGGTGAGAGCCGAAGGAGAGCTTGTCCTGCCCCAGGGAGCGGATACAGAGCCTCTTTATCTGCCGGACAATACCATCTTCGATCCGGTATTCTATGCCACTTATAACCAGGACGTGGCCATTGCCCTGGGAACCACAAGACTTGAGCTCTACAAGCATTACATCAAGTACGGCCGCCGTGAGGGCAGGGTTTATCATGCACCTTATGTAAGGGCCCAGGTGGTATCCGAGGACGGCACCATGGGCTGCACCGAGGTGGTGAACGCAAACGGTGTCATCACCCGCACCTATGTGAACCTGGTGACGGGAGAGCAGAAGGTAGAGCAGGAAGCTCCTGTGGCTTTCACCTATCTTTCCGATGTCTCCACACCCTACAAGACGAAAATAAACAGGGCCATCAACGTTCAGACGGCCTCTTCACGCATCAATAATCAGATACTCCAGCCCGGCCAGGAGTTCTCCTACAGCCGGACCATACTTCCCAGGACCAGGGAAAACGGTTATGTGGAAGCACCCCAGATCGTAAATAAGGAATATGTCACCGGAGTGGGCGGCGGCATCTGCCAGGTATCATCCACCCTCTATGCATCGCTGCTGGATGCGGGGCTCCCTGTGCTGGAACGTCATGCACATTCCCTTCCGGTAAGCTATATAGGGCCCGGCAGGGATGCCACCATATCAGGCCTGGCGCTGGATCTCCGTTTTGCCAATGTGCTGGACAGGCCCATGGCAATAGAATCCTTCTGCACCAACGGCTATATCACCGTTATGCTCATAGCGCTGGGGTAAGGCATGGAACGCATAGACGGCAGTCATGTAAGGCTGAAGGAAGGGCTTTTCAGAGAGAGACAGGAGCTTAACACAAAGTACCTGCTGTCTCTGGACAGCACTGCGCTCCTGCAGAACTATACCCTTGAAGCCGGGGATATCATAAAGGGCTGCCAGGTGATCTCCGATCCTGAGTCCACGGTGCTTCACTGGGGCTGGGAGGCCCCTACCTGCCAGCTGAGAGGCCATTTTCTGGGGCACTGGATGAGTGCCGCAGCACTTACCGTATACAGCGAAAAGAACCGTGTATTAAAGGCAAAGCTCTTTGATATAGTCGATAAGCTGAGGGAATACCAGCTTAAGAACGGCGGGAAATGGGTGGGACCCATTCCAGAAAAGTATTTCAGGATAATGACTACCGGCAGGTATATCTGGTCTCCCCAGTATACCATGCACAAGCTCTTTATGGGGCTTCTGGATACCTATGAATATACCTCCTATGCTCCGGCCATGACCATTCTCTCGCATCTGAGCGACTGGTACACGGAGTGGCTTGAAAGCATAGAGAGTGTTGATCCCCGTGCCCAGTACGGGGGCGAATCCTGCGGTATGACGGAGATCTGGGCGAGGCTCTGGCGTCTCACCGGCGAAGAGAAGTACAGCAGGCTGCTGAAAAAATACGATAGCCCCGATATACTGAACGGCCTTGCGAACGGAAAGGATACCTTAAGCGGAAATCACGCCAATGCGGCCATACCCTGGGCACACGGGGCAGCCAGGATATATGAGATAAGCAGGAATGAAAAGTGGCTTAAGCTTGTTAAGGCCTTCTGGGAATGCGCGGTCAAGGACAGGTCTTATTACGCGACAAGCGGTGCCAATTCCGGCGAATTCTTCGTACCTCCCGGGAAGCTGGCCGAGCAGATGGGAGAACGCACGCAGGAATTCTGTACCGTATACAACATGGTGAGGCTGGCGGATTATCTCTACCGTTTTACCGGAGAAAAGAGCTATTGCGATTACATAGAGCGGGCTCTGTATAACGGTTTCCTTGCCCAGCAGGATCCCCGGACCGGCATGCCTGCCTATTTTCTTCCACTGGCTGCGGGCAGCAGAAAGAAGTGGGGCACTCCCACCAAGGATTTCTGGTGCTGCCACGGGACCATGATACAGGCACATACCCTTGTCTCGTCTCTGATATACTACAAAGACGAGTCGAAGGTGATAATAAACCAGTATATACCCAGCCGGGCAGAGTTCAAGGTTTCCGGGACTCCCGTGGTCATAGAGCTCAGTTCCGCAATGAAATATGCGGCGGCTGATACCTTTTTCTCGGAGAGCGATGTGGCGGAAGATTCACGCTGGGCCTTCAATATCAGCATAAAGACAGGAAAACCCCAGCGTTTCATGCTTATGCTGCGCATCCCTTCCTGGCTTAAGGGAATGCCCGTCGTGACCGTGGACGGAGAGAGACGTTTCATCACCTCCGATGTCATCGCTGACGGCTACCTCAAGATAGACAGGGAATGGTCCGAGAGCAGGGTTGGCATAAGCTTCACGGCAGAGCCTTATACAGAACCGCTTGCGGGATCCGATAACCTGGCGGCCCTTATGGAGGGGCCGGTGGTGCTGGCAGCCCCCGGAGAAGGCGTAAGGTTCAGGAAAGGCTTCCTTACGGAGCTTAAGCGCAGATGTGAGCACAGTTACGAGACCTACCCCTGGCTGCAGTCACATTACAGCCTGGAGAGTGGTGATACGATAAAGGAATTCAGGCCTCTTTACGAGATGACGGACGAGGCTTATACCGTCTACAACGTGACGGACAGTGCAGAATAGACCGAAAGGACGGAGCTTCCCTTGGAAGACAGGGCGGAAAAAGAAGATAAGGCAGAAAATACAGACAGATCAAAGCGTGCGCAGAGGGTCGGGCGGATAAAGAAGCTCATAGTGGCTCTGGTAGTTCTGGCCTGCGTGTTGCCGGCTGTTTTTTCACTGCTTATGCTGGACCGGCTGTCAAAGCTGGACCGGCGGCTTACACAGCTGGAGAGCCTGCTGGTGCAGACGGTGGTGGAGGCGCCCCAGCCCACCTCGATGGATACGAAGGATCTTGCTGCGGCGCCGGGAGAGACCGGGGAGCGGGCGTATGTAGCCCAGGAGCTTCCGGAGACTTCACTGCCTGCCGGAGAGGAAGCGCTGACTGAAGATGAGCTTACGGAAAGGACAGACGGGGATATTTCCGAAGGAGATACAAAGACCGGTATCAAAAAGGTCTATCTCACCTTTGACGACGGACCTTCGGTATATACCGACAGGATACTGGATATACTTGCGGAATATGACGTAAAGGCCACTTTTTTTGTCAACGGCCATAACGGCTATGATGCCCAGCTGCTCAGGATCGTAAGGGAAGGGCATACATTGGGCATGCATTCCTACAGCCACGAATACAAAAAGATATATGCCAGCCTTGACGGCTTTGCAGAGGATCTTTACCAGATACAGAGCTTCCTTGAGGAGCATACGGGAGTGGAGAGCCGGTTTTACCGCTTCCCGGGAGGCAGCAGCAATACGGTGCATGCCATGGACATGAAGGAGTGCATCGATTACCTTGAGGTCAAGGATATAGTCTATTTCGACTGGAATGTTTCCGGAGGGGATGCCCTGGGCTATAAGGCATCTGCCGAGCAGATAGTGAACAATGTGGTGAGCCAGGTAATGGCGCTGGATTGCAGCGAAGCAGTGGTGCTGCTTCACGATACGGCAGCTAAGGAGACTACCGTGGAAGCGCTGCCTGCGATGATAGAACGACTTAAGGCAATGGACGGCGTTGAGATACTGCCGATAACGGAGAGCACCGAACCCGTGCAGCATGTAAATGCGCGGGAGGTACATATGGAATTGTACGGAGAGTAAGGAGGGGAGGCATGGGATTTTTTCAGAGTCTGAAAGAAGATCTGTCCGAGGCTGTGAACGGCCTTATCGGAGAGGATGAAGAGGACTTCTCCGAAGAGGACGGAAAACTCTTCGGCGACGAGGATGTCCGGGAAGATACCGGCACGGGTGAAGAAGAGATCGGTGAGATCGATCTTGACGCGATGCTGGCATCCATAGAGGGCGATCATGCGTCATCAGTGGCAGGGGAGACCGTAAAGGAAGAACCTGAGGCTGAAGAAGGGAAAAAAGAATTTGCTGTCAGGGGGGAACCCAGGACCAGGAAGAGCCTGCGTGATGCGGGGGATATCCCGGATATCCCGAACCAGGTTTCCATCGAGGATCTCCTGAACCAGCTTGAGGATGCGGATGAGCTTTTCCCCGACATGCCTGAGAGCAGTGAGGCTGAAACAGAGGAGCAGCTTACCGTGAGCAGTCCCGTTCCGGTTACGGAGGAAGAGAAGCTTCCCGATCCCGTAGCAGCTGAGTTTCCGGAAGAGAGCACCCTCAGCTTTGAAACTGCGGATGCCGTGGCCGGCCTGACGGAAGCAGCAGGCGACGGGGATGCCTTTATATCTGCGAACACGGATATCCCTGTGGAGGAAGCCGGAGCTGATGAGTCCGTAGCGGATACATCAGGCGCCGATATCCCTGAAATGACCGATATCCCTGAGATAAGTGATATTCCAGGAGAGGATACAGCAGCTGCTGATATGCATGAAATCACTGATGTGCCGGAGAACACCGATATTCCTGAGATCACAGCAGCTCCGGAGGAAGATGCTCCGGCCGGTCCCGTGGATATGGCGGAGCTTGTCGCAGCGGAAGCTGCAGCCGGAGAAACCACAGCTGCTGAAAGTGCAGAAGCTGTAATGGTTGAGGCGGAGAGCGTATCAGCAGAACTGCCTGCCGGTGAGGCTGACGCAGTACAGACTGCCGCAGGGGAAAGTGAAGAGGAGTATGAACCTGCTCCCCCTGCCATAGAGGTCATGCCGACGCCGGATGCAACTCCCGTGATAGCCGAGGCCATGGCAGAGGCAGCCTTCAGGGAAGCAGAGTCCATAATAGGCGCGGACGAGTACGGCAGGATGAGTACTTCCGAACGCGTTAAGATCATAAGAGAAAAAAGAAAAGAGAGGAAGATCATGGAACAGCAAAGAGCAGATGAAACAGCAGTCATCACCCAGGGCATGGTCATCAAGGGCGATATAGAGGCAGACGTGAACATGGACGTCTGCGACACCATCGAGGGCAACATCGAGATCGCCGGCAAGCTCAACGTTTCCGGTGTGATCACCGGTAATTCCACCGCCAGCGAGGTCTATGCTGACGGAGCCGAGATCAACGGCGACATCACCAGCGCAGGCAGCGTAAAGGTGGGACAGAGCACCGTTATCATCGGTAATGTCACCGCTACCAGCGCGGTCATCGCAGGCGCCATCAAGGGCGATATCGATGTACGCGGCCCCGTTATCCTGGATTCCGCTGCAATAGTCATGGGCAATATCAAGTCCATGTCCGTGCAGATAAGCAACGGAGCCGTGGTAGAGGGTATGTGCTCGCAGGTTTACGCCGCTGTCAATCCTTCTTCCTTCTTTGAAGATTTCAAGAAGAATTCCAGAGGCGCAGCTAAAGCAGTCACGGTGGAGGAAGTATGAGCAGGATACTCTTAAAGTTAAGCGGAGAGGCTCTTTCAGATAAAGAACGCCACTATGATGATGCCGTTATAAGCGGTATCGCGAAGCAGGTTTCCGCCATCCTTGAAAAAGGCGTGGAGACAGGCATAGTCATAGGCGGCGGCAACTACTGGAGGGGACGCTCCAGCGTGGGCATAAACCGCTCAAAGGCGGACCAGATAGGCATGCTGGCTACGGTGATGAACTGCATCTATGTCTCCGAGGTGTTCCGCACTGTGGGCATAAAGACCAGGATATTCACCCCCTTTGTGTGCTCTGCATTTACGGAGCTCTACAGCAGGGATGCGGCCGTAGCTGCCCTGGAGAACAGGGAGGCTGTATTCTTTGCGGGAGGTACGGGACATCCCTATTTTTCCACTGATACCGGAGTGGTGCTGAGAGCCATAGAGGTGGAGGCCGACGGCATCTATCTGGCCAAATCCATAGACGGTGTCTATGACGCGGATCCCAACAAGGATCCCTTCGCAAAGAAGTACGACGAGGTGTCCATCGATGAGGTGATCGCAAAGAACCTCCAGGTGGTAGATATGACGGCTTCGATAATGGCCAGGGACAACAAGATGCCCATGTGGGTCTTTGACCTGACGGAAGAGAACAGTATCATAAAGGCTATGTCCGGAGAGTTTTCCGGAACAAAAGTGACGGTATAAGAGGAGGATAATAATATGGACGAGAGGATCAAAACGTATGATGAAAAAATGCAGAAGGCATATGATTTCCTGCTTTCCGAGCTTTCTGCCATAAGGGCCGGCAGGGCAAATCCCCACGTACTTGACCGTATAAGGGTAGACTATTACGGCACCCCTTCACCCATCCAGCAGGTGGGTAATGTTACCGTTCCCGAACCCAGAGTGCTCCAGATAGCTCCCTGGGAGAAGAACATGATCAAGGAGATCGAGAAGGCCATAATGGCTTCGGACGTAGGCATCACTCCTTCCAACGACGGCAGCGTTATCCGTCTTGTGTTCCCCGAGCTTACGGAGGAGCGCAGAAAGGATCTCTCCAAGGAAGTGAAGAAAAAGGGCGAGGAAGCCAAGGTTGCTGTCAGGAATATCCGCAGGGATGGAAATGACGCCTTCAAGAAGCTGGCAAAGACCGAAGTCTCCGAGGACGAGATCAAGGATCTTGAAGATGAGCTCCAGAAGCTTACGGATAAGTTCATGAAGGAAGTTGATAAGGCTGTTGAGGAGAAGTCCCAGGAGATCATGAAGGTATGAGTGAGGCTCTGCCCAGGCATATCGCCATCATACTGGACGGAAACGGCAGATGGGCCAAAAAGAGAGGTCTTCCCAGGACTGCGGGCCATATACAGGGCGCAAAGACCGTGGAGAAGATCTGTGAGGCCGCGGGAAAAAGAGGCATCGATTATCTGACGGTCTATGCCTTTTCCACCGAGAACTGGTCCAGGCCCGCGGATGAAGTGAAGGCTCTGATGAAGCTTCTCAGGGATTACATGAAGAATGCCGCAAAAAGAGCTAATGATAACAACATGCGGGTGCGTGTCATCGGCGACCGGAGTGCTCTTGACGAAGATATAAGGAAGAGCATAGCTGAGCTTGAGGAGAATACCTCAGGAAATACCGGGCTCTGCTTTACCATAGCCATTAACTACGGCAGCCGTGACGAGATAAGACGGGCGGTGAACCGGGTGGCGGAAAAAGTGGCTGCCGGTGAGCTTAAGCCCGGAGAGATTGGTGAGGAGGATATAGCCGCAGAGCTTGATACTGCGGGATATCCCGATCCTGATCTGCTCATCCGCACCAGCGGGGAGCAGCGTATTTCGAATTACCTTCTGTGGCAGTGTGCGTATTCGGAGTTCTATTTCACCGATACGCCCTGGCCCGATTTTGATGAAAAGGAGCTTGATGCTGCGCTCGAAGCCTATGCGGGCCGGGAGCGCAGATACGGTAAGATATGAGTAAGGACGAGAAGACCGCGTTCAGCCGGAATATGTGGGTGCGCATAATAAGCGGTGTGAGCGTTGCACTCATAATGATGGCCATAGTGTGGTTCGGCGGCATCGTTACCACTGTGGGGCTCTGTGTAGTCAGCTGCATAGCCTATTCCGAGGTGCTGAGCGCTACGGGGGTAAGAAAGCACGAGGGGCATAAGCCCTGTATCTTTGAGGTGATCGGCACACTGGTGATCATCTTTTATTACGGTCTCATCTTTTTCGGAGCACCTGCCACCTATCTGATGCTGTGCGTGGTGCTCTATATGACGCTTCTCATGCTCATATTCGTGTTCACCTATCCCACCTACCGGGCCAGCGAGGTCATGCGCAGCTATTTCAGCTTCGTATATGCTCCGGTGATGATAAGCTTTGCCCTTCTCACCAGGATGCTCTCGGCCCAGAGGGATGACGCCATATACAACGTGGGCTTCTATGCGGTGTGGATGATATTCATCTCTGCCTGGGGCTCGGACACCTGCGCTTATTTCGTGGGCGTGCTCTTCGGAAAGCATAAGATAACCCCGAAGCTCTCCCCCAAGAAGTCCGTGGAAGGCTGTCTGGGAGGAGTGGCCGGAGCTACGATCTTCGGCCTGATCTACGGCTTCGTGCTCATGAAGACCGGCTATATCGTAAATGAACGTGTCTGGGCCTACGGCGTGCTGGGAGCCGCCGGAAGCATCGCCGGCCAGATAGGCGATCTTGCGGCCTCGGGCATAAAGCGGGAATTCGGCATAAAGGATTACGGAAAGATAATACCCGGACACGGCGGGATAATGGATCGTTTTGACAGCGTGATATTTACCGGCCCTCTGATCTACCTTCTCACCGTGACGGTACTCGGAGGCCAGTGATGAAAAGACTTGCGGTACTGGGGAGCACAGGCTCCATAGGCACGCAGACCCTTGATATAGTCCGGGAATTCCCGGAGCTTTTGTCTGTGAGCGTGCTTGCGGCAGGGACAAATGTCTCCCTTATGGAGCAGCAGATAAGGGAGTTTAAGCCGAAAGCCGCCGTCATGGGAGATGAAGAGGCGGCAGAGAAGCTGAAAGAGGCTGTAAAGGATACGGACGTCACGGTCCTCTCCGGCATGGAGGGGCTAATAGCGGCGGCTGAGCGTGAAGATTACGACATACTGCTGGCGGCCATGGTGGGCATGATAGGCATACGTCCCACCATAGCGGCGATAAAGGCCGGGAAGACCATAGCCCTGGCTAATAAAGAGACCCTGGTATGCGCCGGGCATATCATCATGCCCCTGGCGAAGGAACACGGGGTAAAGATACTTCCTGTGGATTCCGAGCATTCCGCGGTGTTCCAGTCCATGAACGGGGAAGACCACGGCAGCGTGGAAAACATTTATCTCACCTGTTCCGGCGGCCCCTTCAGGGGACGGAAGAAGGAAGAGCTTAAGGATATGACTCCGGCGGATGCCTTAAAGCATCCCAACTGGAACATGGGCAGCAAGATCACCATCGATTCCGCGACCATGGTGAACAAGGGGCTTGAGATCATGGAAGCCAGATGGCTCTTTGACATGCCCTATGAGAATATAAAGGTTCTGGTGCATCCCCAGTCGGTGGTGCATTCTCTGGTCGAATATAAGGACGGGGCGGTGATAGCCCAGCTCGGCGTGCCGGATATGCGGCTGCCCATACAGTATGCCCTGTTCTATCCGGAAAGGGAGGCACTGCGCCTGCCCAGAAAGCGTCTTGACCTGGCGGAATACGCATCCCTTACCTTTGAAAAGCCGGATAGGTCGAACTTCCCTGCCATAGACCTGGCGGTGAAGGCGGGAAAGGCAGGAGGCCTTATGCCCACGGTGTTCAATGCAGCAAATGAGGAGGCAGTGGCGCATTTCCTTAAAGGAGAGATAGGCTTCACTCGCATAACCGAGCTTATCGAAGAAGCCATGGAAGCAGCGTTGTGCAATAACGTTGCAGGAGAGTCTGAGAGCGAAGCGGATGCTTTATACTGTCATCCCGAGCGGAGTGAGCGTAGCGAACGCAGTCGAGGGATCTTCTCCCCGGATTTGGATTCGATACTTGACTGTGAAAAGAAAACAAGAGGATTTGTGAGGGATAAGCTTTGAATTCACCCATACTTACTATCGTTTTTTTCCTTCTGATAATAACCCTGGTGGTGGTGAGCCACGAATTCGGCCACTACCTTATAGCCAGGATCAACGGCATAAAGGTCAATGAGTTTTCCATAGGCTTTGGACCGGCCATTTTCAAAAAAAAGGGAAAGGTCACGGATTTCGTAATACGTCTGCTGCCCTTCGGCGGAGCCTGTATCTTCGAAGGAGAGGACGGAAAATACTCGGAAGGAGAGGATAAAGCTGATGACCTCTCCCAGAAGAGCTTTAATGACGCACCTGTCTGGGCCCGCATCGCTGCAGTGTTTGCAGGTCCCCTTTTTAATATCATACTGGCCTATCTGATGGCGCTGATCATCGTTTGGTTCTGCGGAGCAGACCTGCCGGTGGTGCACAGCGTTATGGAGGGTTATCCCGCGGAGGCGGCAGGGATACAGGCCGGAGATACCATAGTGAAGATAGACGGCCACTCCACAAAGCTCTGGCGTGATGTCATGGTGAAGTCCATGATGAGCAGCGGCAAGCCCATGGAGATAGTCTATGAGAGGGGCGGTGAGAAAAAGAGCACCACCCTTATCCCCATGTATTCGGAAGAGGACGCCAGGTATTACATAGGCTTTACCGGCGGCGCGGAGTATCTGGCCTGTAACAACCTGAAGGTGTTCAAATACAGCGCCTACGAGGTGAGATACTGGCTGGTGGGCACCTGGGACAGCCTGATCTATATGGTGACGGGCCATGCAAAGCTGGACGATATCTCGGGCCCCGTAGGAGTCGCAAACATCATAGACGACACCATAGAGGAGACAAAACCCCACGGAGCGCTGATAGTGCTGGTGAACATGCTGAACATCGCAGTGCTGCTCTCCGTGAACCTGGGAGTGCTGAACCTGCTCCCGATCCCGGCGCTGGACGGTGGAAGGCTTCTCTTCCTTTTCTTTGAAGCCGTCAGCGGCAAAAAGGTGCCACCGGATAAGGAAGGAATAATCCACCTCATCGGCTTCGTGCTGCTGATGATCTTTATGGTGGTGGTACTGTTCAACGATATAACAAAGTTTTTCAGGTAAGGAACGTTGCTTTCGTTGAAATGAATAGCACGTTTTGTTATACTGTGAATGATAGGATTTATGGCAAAATTATAATAAGCTTGAAGATTTGAAAGAAGAAGGGAGCTGCTTATGCTTACTGCTTTTACGGGGTATATAAATGATAACAGGATCGTGGTTGATGAGGATATTGCTGATCTGCAGGGAAGAACCGTTGTGGTAACGGTTTTGAATACGGTATGGAGCAATGAATCTGTTCAAGACGATATAAGACGCGAAGAGGCTAGAAAATCAGCAGCATTGAAACTGTCAGGATTGTGGAAGAACCACGAAAATGGCATGTCCGTAGAGGAACAGGTGCGGAATTTAAGAAAGGGGCGGCGCTTTGATTCTTGATACTGACGTACTGATCTGGTTCCTGAGAGGAAACCATAATGCGGTTAAACTTGTTATGGATGCCATGCCTTTTTCAATTTCAATCGTAACATACATGGAGCTTGTCCAGGGAATGCGGGATAAAAAGGAATTGGCGTTAATGAAAAAAGCATTCAGAGCGATGGATGTTAATGTCATTCCGCTGAATGAAGGGATTTCTTTCAGAGCATCGGATTACGTTGAAAAATACGCGTTAAGTAATTCAATGGAGTTGGCGGATGCGTTGATAGCGAGCAGCTGTGTTGAAAGAAAAGAGACACTTGTGACAGCCAATGACAAACATTATAGGGTAATCAAAGAATTGAAGATGGAAATTTTCAGACCATGAAAAAGGAAGGGCGTGACGCAGAGCATGTCCTTTTTGTAAGTAAAAAAGGAGAAACGAGATGAAAAAGAACAGGGGAGCGCTTACATTTATTGCAACGCTGGCGATGCTGACGGCAGAGCTGCAGCCGCTTGCCATGCCGATAGAGGCCCGCGCCGAGGAGCCGGAGTATGCGGTCGTCAGTGAAGAGGAAGAAGACTCTTCCATACCGGTCGACGGGGAAGAAGAGACTTCTTTGTCTTTCGGCGAGGAGGAGGTATCCTCTTTGTCATCCGACGAGGACGAAGCTCCTTCTTTGTCATCCGACGAGGACGAAGCCTCTTCTTTGTCATTCCGAGGGTCGCGTAGCGAAGTCGAGGAATCTTCCGACGAATCATATGAAGAACCTGAAGAACCGGATGAGGACGAACCCGAAGAAGCCTTCGAAGCCGCTGACGAAGAACCAGAAGATCTTTCAGAGGACACGGTCGACTCCGATGAGCCGGAAGATGAGAATGAAGAAGAAGTTGCGTCTGATGGAAATCATGAGGTAGTAGCAGAGAGTGATCATGTAGATGGTTATATGGATTGGGTGTTTTATGATGACGGATTTCTCGAATTCACCGGAAGCGGAGTAATAGACGGCAACAAGTTAAGTGATTATAAATCAGAAGTAACAAAAATCAAAATAAACGGAGTTTGGGATCCCAGCGTGAACGCTATGACTAAGCCGACTTTTATACGTTCATGCAAGAATCTGAAAAGCATCGATCTCAGCGAATTTGATTCGTCTGCCATTACCGATGCAAGTTCTATGTTCAACGGTTGTGCATCATTAAATGAAATCGTATTTGGCGGAAAGTTTTCTACCGAAAACGTTACCAATATGTCGGCTATGTTCAAGGGCTGCAAGGCTCTGGAAACAATAGATCTTAGTTCTTTTAAGACCGCTGAGGTTGAGAATATGGGGAGTATGTTCGCTGATTGCAAATCCCTTAAATCCCTGGATCTTAGTAGTTTTCACACAGATTCCCTGACCGAGATGCCATCTATGTTCAGCGGTGATGAAAGTCTGGAGTCTATAGAATTTGGAGATTATTTTGACACATCAAAGGTGGCTTTTATGGGGTATGTCTTCCGGGATTGTAAAGCACTGAAAGAGATAGATATGAGTGGCTTTGATCTTTCAAGTGTGAGTACAAGTATGGTCAGGAGTGGTTTCTTTTCAGCTACATACATAGAACGTATCAGGACCCCGAAGAACGTACCGTACTGGTGCGGTATAAGCATAGAAGATACAAGTATCAATAATAAAGCACCGGAATTCAGGACAAACACCGGAAAAGTATATACGCATCTTCCCAAGGGAGAGGACAGCAAAGAGAGCATTTTACTGGTAAGAACAAATATAAGATGTGCCATAGATTTCAGAAAAGAGATATGGGCTTTCAGCAACGGGATAGTGGTTGGCGAAAGCAAGGATTTTTACGGAATGGGATCGGTCAGTAACGGCGCGGTATATAGAGACGAGGACTGGAAACTTGCATTGGACTATATGCATCCATCAAAGGATTGGCATTCGGGAGATAATATCCAGCGTTATCTTGGCCTGGACGCCGACGTAAATGCAGTAAAAAATAAACTGAAAGACCTGAAAAAGAACGGAAATAACGGTCTGTGCTCCGGTTTTACGCTGTCTGTGGTTGCAGCACATAACGGATGGATAAAGCTGAATAAAGATCTGCATGATTACACCTTTGACGAGCATATTCTGTCAGAATTGATTATCGGACAGGCTATGCAAAACAACAGATCGATGTTAGATGAGTATTATAACGTTATAGATCCGGCATATACCGCCAGCTACAACCGGGCTAATAAGGTAATGCTGGAAAAGGTTATAGAAGCGGCTAAGGAAGCGGGAGACTACGGAAGGATAGGATATCTCAGATATTGGGACGGAAAAGAAAATGGATTTCAACATGTTGTTGCCATAGTAGGAATCGAGGAGAACAGCAGCCGTAACCCGGCTATGATACAAGGATACTGGTATATGACAGTAATTGCGGAAAGGGAGGGAACAGTTTCAACGAGGAGCAGTATAAGACACTGATAGATGCAGACGGATTCTATGGCGGAAGCAGATCGGCCGATATTTTCATCAATACTGAAAGCTGGGAATGGGGAGTCGGCCGCCCCGATTCATCTGATGACAGCAGATTTGGAACGGGATACTGTAAAATAGTATCTGATAACTCATCCTGTAATGTTGATAATAATTTTGGTCGGATAACCATGGTCAGCTCGAATCCGGCCCTTCTTATACCAAATGGTAAAGAGATCGTTGATTTTGCAAACAGGAAAAATGTTTATCTATGCATATGTGGTCGTGACGATCTGACAGTCACCTGCGGCTTGGCCGAGGGTACCTTCAGCAGGGGAAGGGTCCAAACAGTGACCGGGCCGCTCAGCTATTCCTTTGATGCATTTGGGGATGCGGGAGCACTTTCGCCGGTCACTGTATGTATCCCTGAGGGGACAGGCGATATTATCAGCATAAAGGCCGTGAATGGGAAAGGCTGTCTCGATTTTTCGCACCATGGAGTCTCAAGTTTTTACAGTATCGAAGCGGACAGAGCAGGAGGGACTGAGATAAGTGAAGATGGTACTTTGGCGCTTAAAGGCAATGAAGGAAGCTTCGAGCTCAGCCTTACTTCCGATACACAGCCCGAGGGGTATTTTCCGACCTACGTTGTCTCCGGCGATAACAGCGGCGACATCTCTGTGTCCCTGAATAAGGATGGCGGAGTGACTATAAGCGGCGATAACATTGACGGCATCACGGTCATTGCCGAGGATCTGGAAGGAAACTCCGATATCGTGGTGGTAAATGATAAAGATAGTGACGGAAGCTTTGTTGTCAGCGGCGAGAAGGAAGGCGGCAGCACCAGCGAAAATGGCAGCACCAGCGGTAACAGCTCGACAAGCGAGAACGGCAGCACAAGCGAGAATGGCTCGACTAGCGAAAACGGTAGCACAAGTGAGAACGGTTCCACCAGCGGAAACAACTCTGCAAGCGAGAACGGCAGCACCAGCGGCAATGAGGCCGAGAACGGGAAGATCCTTCTGGACGGTAAGGAGGTCGCTTCTCTGACAGCTGCATTCAAGCAGATGACTGACGGCAATAAGGATTATAAGATCGAACTGGGCTGTGATGTTAAGGGCGAGAAGAACCTGACCATACCGAAGAAGGCAAAGAGCGTGACGATCATCGGTAACGGCCACACGGTGGAGGTCGTGGGTACGAAGCTTACGGCCAACGCGCCGCTGACCCTTGATAACGTGCATTTCAAGGCAGTGACAAGGAAGAATGTCCCTGCAAACTTCACCATAAATGCGAAGAAGGAGCTTACCATAACGGGTGGAACCGAAGTCAGCGCAAAGAAGTATACTCTGAAGGCTTTGACCCTGAAGGCAGATGACAGCATATCCGCAAATGTGCTGAACTGCTCGGAGCTTGTGCTCGAAGACGGGGCTGTGCTTGTGGCAGCTGCCGCTAACAAGATCACCGTAAAGAAAGCACTGAAGGGTGAGGGCGGTGTGATAGAGCTGTTCACCGGCTTCAAGCCCATTTACTTAAACGGCACTGTCAGCGGCACCGTACGCTTTACCGGTGATGTGCAGGCAGACGGAACGCAGCTGCTCAAAGCTTCCGCAAAGAAGATTGACGCCAAGACACTTTCAACGGCCTTTGATGTGGACGCCATCACCGAAAACGGCGTTGATACCCATCTGTATTATGTCTCCGGCGGCAAGGCCTGCATCTTTGGTGAGAAGATAAGCTACAACGGCAAAGACTACGGCGTCTGGAAGGAAGCCGTCGACGCAATGAATGCGGATATAAAGACTGCGAAGAGCAAAGGCGGCAAGGCCGCTGTGGAAAGCCTGTCCTTCAATGTGGTATTGAACGGCGACGTGAACGTGAACGGAGCCTTCAAGCTGCCTTCCAAGGGCTACGGCAGCCTCACCATCGAAGGAAACGGCCACAGCATGACCTTCACCGGCGATGTAAAGCTTACCGGCAACACTGTATTTGATGATCTTGTGCTGAAGAAGGTAGATAAGAAAGGCAATCCCCAGAAAGGAAGCGTAAAGCCCGGAAAGTATGACTATACAGGGGCGAAGGAGTTTTAAGCGCGCCCCCCGGGGGGAGGCAAAAGGGGATCTGACCAACAATGGCGGCGGCTTGAAAGGGCGCCGCTTTTGTTGTATATTAAACTATGATTGCCTTAGAGGAGGACGGAGTATGCGGCGATTCAACATCACAGGGACATGTTATCCCGATGAACATTATATGGTAGATATAAGCGCAAGACTTGAGCGTATATCAAAGATGGTGGATGACGGGGAGTATATCACGATCAACCGCGGCAGGCAGTATGGAAAGACTACCACGCTGTCTCTGCTTAAGGATTATCTGGGCGAAAAAGGGTATCCTGTTTTTTCAATAAGCTTTGAATCCCTGACCGACGAACAGTATGAGAGCGCCCCCAAGCTTTTTGCGGCTTTCTGGTCTCTACTTGATGAAGCAGCAGAATACGGACTTGCCCAGAATGTAAGTCAGGAGGCATACGATCACATAAGGAATTCTATGTTATTGTACAGGGAAGAACTGCCTGACAATATTACGCTGGGAAGAGATATAGCGAAGCTTTGTACTCTTCTGAACAATAGAGTGGTTGTCCTGATAGACGAGGTTGACCAGGCAGGAAATCATAATTCTTTTATCCGTTTTCTTGCTATGCTCAGGGATAAGTATCTGAAAAGAAGAAATATCCCTACATTCCGCTCAGTTATACTCGCAGGAGTCTACGACATAAAGAACCTGAAGCTTAAGATACGTCCCGAGGAGGAGCATCAGTATAACAGTCCCTGGAATATAGCGCTTCCATTTACGGATGATATGGCTTTTTCTGCAAAAGATATAGAAGGGATGCTTTCGGATTACGAGGCTGATCATGCAAGCGGCATGGATGTTGCGGCTGTGGCGCAGCTTATAAGTGATTACACCTCGGGCTATCCGTTCCTTGTCTCAAAGCTGTGCAAGACCATAGATGAAACTCCTCTTGGTTGGAACCGTGAGGGCGTGCTTTCGGCGGTGAAGGAACTGCTGAACGAGCGGAACACGCTCTTTGACGATATGGCTAAGAAATTGGATGATTTTTCTGATCTCCGGGCTATGCTTAAGGCGATACTGTATAATGGCAGCGAGTTTACCTGGAATACGGATAACAAGGTTATGGAACTGGCTTATATGTTTGGGTATATCTGCGAAAAAGACAGGAAAGTAGTGATAAGCAACCGTATTATGGAGATGCGTCTATATAATGCTTTTCTGAGCGAAGAAGAAACCAATGACCGACTATTCGCAGTTTCTTCCACTGAAAAGCTGCGGTTCATTAAGGATGGAGCTCTTGACATGGACCTCATACTTGAACGCTTTGTGGTGCATTACACTGACATCTACGGGGACCGTGATGAGGCCTTCCACGAAGAAGAGGGCAGGAAGCATTTCATGCTCTATATAAAGCCCATCATCAACGGCACCGGTAATTACTATATAGAGTCCGAGACCAGGGACAGGACCCGGACGGATATGATAATAGATTACCTCGGGAAGCAATACATCATAGAGATGAAGATCTGGCACGGCAATGCCTACAATGAACGGGGCGAAGAGCAGTTATCTGATTATCTGGACTTCTACCATTGCGATAAAGGCTATATGCTGAGCTTTAATTTCAATAAGAACAAGACGATAGGTGTACATACTATTGATATGAACGGAAAGACCATCGTTGAGGCAGTAGTATAGGGACGGAATTGTTGTGGTTTGTTGAGTCCGGAGAAGCACTGAGCTTTCAAGAGGCAGTGGCGAAATTCAAAAATATTTAAGGAGTGAAGAAAAAATGAGAAAGAACAGAGGAGCGCTTACATTCATCATGACGCTGGCGATGCTGACGGCAGAGCTGCAGCCGCTGGCTATGCCGATGATGGCGCACGCTGAGGAGCCGGAGTACGAGCTTGTCTCGGAGGAGACGGAAGAGGAAGCGGTGGAATCGGAAGATGAGATAGAAGCGGCTGAAGCTGAAGAGTTTGCTATAGAGGAAGCTGAAGAGGCAGAAGATGAGACGGCAGAGGAGGCAGAAGGTTCCGTAAAAGAGCCGGCTGTTGGTGGTACAGAAGACGACTTGGTTGAAGATGATAGCATCGGGTATATTCACGCTGACGGGGAAGCTGAGATAGTTGCACAAAGTGTTCATAAAGACGGTTATCTGGATTGGATACTGGATAGCAATGGGCTTATGATATTTACCGGTGAAGGTATAATAGAACACATTAACTCATCAGATACTTTAGAAGAGCAGGCAACTACTGAAGCATATAAAAAGGCAAAAAAGATCAGTTTTGATGCGGTATTGAAATACTATCCGGATGTCGTCGGTACGGGTGTGTTGTCAAAGGGAATAGGCACTTCGTTTATGGATTTCCCCAATTTGGAAGAAGTGGATCTCACCGGATTTGATACAAAGGAAATGACCTCGGCATCTATGCTGTTTAGCCTTTGCCGAAATCTGAAGAGTATTGAACTTGGCGGTTTGTTTACTACGGAGAATGTGACAGATATGTATCTTATGTTCAACTGGTGTGATAAGCTCGAGAGTATAGATCTGAGCAAGATCGATACGAGGAATGTGACCACCATGCAGGATATGTTTGCTCATTGTACCGCACTGAAGGACATTGATGTGAGTAGTATGAGAACCGATTCACTAACTAATATTTCAGGTATGTTCAGATATACCGGACTTGAGAAGATCAACTTTGGACAATTCAATACAAGCAATGTGACGAAGATGGGGAGTCTTTTTGCCCACAGCACCGATTTAAGGGAAATTGATCTTAGCAGCTTTGATATGTCAAATCTGTCCCTGATTGATAATTCGGGTATATTCAATGATTGCGAAAACTTAAAGCTTATCAAAACCCCGGTCAATGTACCTAAGGAGCCCATCATATACATAGATTCTGTTGAGATCAATGGCGAAACGAGAAATATATATGAACCGGGGCAGGCGGTGTTCTATGATAGCAACGGGAATTCTTACCTTACCATCCCCACCGGTGATGCCAGCAAAAAGAGCATTACCCTGACCAGGGGAGAAGTGGCTCCCGAGCCGGATTCCGGGATTGTGTGGGATATGGAGAAGGATGCGTGGGGATTTGGTAATTGGTCAGAAGAGAGGGATGAATCTAACATATATAATCCGGATTATGTTCCACCTATGCCTATAAACGATAGGGATAGAGAATTTTTTACAGCCTTGGAAAAAAGATATGAGAAGCGTGTTGATGGGGAAGACACGGAAAGCGGAGCCGCTGGATATAACGAGTATAAAGCAATCTGGGATGAGTATGACGGCAACGGTGAAGAATACTTCGTAGGTGATTTGTTTTGGAAAGAGAGAAAGATCACTGACCCTGCCAGATGTAATGGTTATTGTTGGGGATTTGCTGCTTCAGCTATATCCAATAAAATGGCAAATGAGGGGAGTAAGGACTACAAATTCATAGCTGAAGATCTTCACGGGAAAAAGAAAGCATTTGATGGAGAATCTACGATTTCCTGTTTTATGCTTATGCAATGGGCTGAGGCATACCAGAATTGCAGAAAGAATTTTATGATCCCTGATGTAGAGAGAAATGCAAAGAATAAATCCGAGGAGACTAAGGCAAAGGAGCGGGAACAGATCGAAGCAGTTATTGATGCCGCCAAGAATGTAAGTGTGAACGGACCTGCATTATTATCTTATGGACAGGACAATTGGGGCGGCCATGCTGTTGTTATCACGGGGGCAAGGGGGATTACTCTTGATGAATTGACGAGTGGTTGGTTCTTTCCCGACCATACCTATGATTATGTCATTGAAATATATGATAGTAACGCAATGAGCGAGACCGGTGAATACGACGGTGTTAGTTGCAATATGTTTATAAACAGAACTACGAATGAATGGACAATTCCCCAATATTGGTTGATAAGTTCTTCAGTAGATACAAAGCTTTCTAATGCTTACCTGAAATGCGTGACTACTGATCCGAATGTACTATATCCGATTCATTACGGAAATGATGTCAGCCCGGACGGAACCGGTGTAGACAAAGCGACAGATTCAGATGAATATAAAGCTGCGGTCATGCCTGATATCCTGACTGTAGGGAACAATAATAACCTGAGTATTTCATATGGTGATTGGAGTGCAGTGATCAGCCGGAAGGGAATGACGAGCTCTGACGGCCGCGGCATATCTTACTACGATGATGCTTACTGTGAAGGTGTCGAAAACACCCTTCCTTTGAATGTCTATCTCCCGGATGTTCCGTCACGCGAGACTACCATTACGCCTGCTGAGGGCGATTCGTCAGAGATGTTTATGCAGCTTCTGGTAGGCGACTACTATCTGAATGTGGCGGCAGAAAAGGCAGGCGGTATGACCGTTGCCGAGGACGGTTCCTATACTGTATCGGATAACGATGGGGCTTTTGTGATAAGCCTTACATCAAATACCCAGCCTAAAGACTGCTTCTGCACCTATACTGTCTCAGGCAATAACAAGGGTGATTTCAGCGTGTCACTCAAAGAGGACGGCGGTATCACGGTCTCCGGAGATGATATAAGCGGCATCACTGTTACGGCAGAGGACATCATTGATGAGAAGACCGAAACTGTAGTGATCGATGATAAGGACGGCGACGGTGTTGTGAACATAAGCGGTGATAAGGAAGGCGGAAGCACCAGCGAAAACGGCAGCACCAGCGGCAATGAGGCCGAGAACGGGAAGATCCTTCTGGACGGTAAGGAGGTTGATTCACTGACAGCTGCCTTTAAGCAGATGACTGACGCCACCAAGGATTATAAGATCGTGCTGGGCCGTGATGTAAAGGGCGAAAAGAACCTTACCATACCGAAGAAGGCAAAGAGCGTGACGATCATCGGTAACGGCCATACGGTGGAGGTCGTGGGTACGAAGCTTACGGCCAATGCGTCCTTGACTCTCGATGACGTGCATTTTAAGGCAGTGACAAAGAAGAACGTCCCTGCAAACTTCACAATAAACGCAAAGAAGGAGCTTACCATAACGGGCGGTACCGAAGTCAGCGCTAAGAAGTATACTCTTAAGGCAGAGACCTTGAAGGCCGATGACACCATTTCCGCCAATGTGCTGAACTGCTCGGAGCTTGTGCTCGAAGATGGGGCTGTGCTCGTGGCATCTGCCGCTAACAAGATCACCGTGAAGAAAGCTCTGAAGGGCGAGGGCGGCGAGATAGAGCTGTTCAGCGGCTTCAAACCCATATACTTAAACGGTACTGTCAGCGGCACAGTACACTTTACCGGTGATGTGCAGGCGGATGGAACACAGCTGCTCAAAGCTTCCGCAAAGAAGATCGATGCTAATACGCTCTTGTCAACCTTTGATGTGGACGCCATCACCGAAAACGGCGTTGATACCCATCTGTATTATGTCTCAGGCGGTAAGGCCTGTATCTTCGGGGAGAAGATAAGCTATAACGGAAAAGACTACGGCGTCTGGAAGGATGCCGTCGACGCGATGAATGCGGATATAAAGACTGCGAAGAGCAAAGGCGGCAAGGCCGCTGTGGAAAGCCTGTCCTTCAATGTGGTATTGAACGGCGACGTGAACGTGAACGGAGCCTTCAAGCTTCCTTCAAAGGGCTACGGAAGCCTCACTATCGAAGGAAACGGCCACAGCATGATCTTCACCGGCGACGTAAAGCTTACAGGCAATACGGTATTTGATGATCTTGTGCTTAAGAAGGTGGATAAGAAAGGCAATCCCCAGAAGGGAAGCGTAAAGCCCGGAAAGTATGACTATAAAGGGGTGAAGACTTTCTAAGCCCCCCTCATCCGCCCCCCTAAGGGGGAAGGCAAAACAAAGATTCTGGTTTTATCTTTAAGTGGGAATGAAATGGAGTTAAAGATAAAAACAAAGTTGATTTTTATCTTTAACTCGTGTATTATATCGCTTAAAGATAAAAACGCTTAAAGGATACCTTGATGAATAAGCTGATAGGCCGAGAAAACGAAATAAAACGACTGGATCGTGCTATGGCTGAGAAAGAGTCTCAGTTGATAATCGTGTATGGCAGGCGCAGAGTCGGTAAGACATTCCTGATAAATGAGTATTTCGGGGGTTCATTTGCATTCAGGTTTACCGGATCCGAGAACCAGTCCAACCGTGAGCAATTGAAAAATTTTGAAATTGAACTGGGGCTGGCGGCGTCATCGGAATACCCTCCCTTCAGGGACTGGACAGAAGCTTTCTTTGGGCTGCGGGCATACCTTGAGACAGGGGATCCGGACAAGAAGCAGGTGGTATTCTTTGATGAGCTGCCGTGGATGGATAAGCAGAACTCAGGCTTTATGGCTGCATTTGAATGGTTCTGGAATTCCTGGGGAGCCGCAAAAAAGAATCTGGTGTTCATAGTTTGCGGTTCCGCAACCTCCTGGATGGTGGAAAAGCTGGATGAGAACAAGGGTGGCCTTTTTAACCGGCAGACCTGCCGCCTGTATATAGCTCCATTCGATCTGAGAACAACGGAGACCTATCTGAGATCCAGGAATATATTCTGGTCCAGATATGATTACGTCCAGTGCTATATGATCATGGGAGGTATCCCGTTCTATCTGCGCCTTCTTGACGGTGAACTTACCCTTAATCAAAACATAGACAATATCTTTTTCAGAAAAGGGGCCGAATTGTGGAATGAATTCCAACATTTATACAGGACACTGTTTTCAAACAGTGATAAGTACATCGCTATAGTAGAGGCGTTGAGCAAAAAAAGAAAAGGCCTGAAACGTGAGGAGATAATAAAAGAGACCGGACTGCCGGCCAACGGTGTACTGACCAAAATGCTCTCCGACCTGGAGAAGTCAGGGTTTATCAGGATAAACGATATGTTTGGATATAAAAAAAGAGAAAAGACATATCAGCTATCCGATTATTTTACTATATTCTATTTCAGATTCATAAAGGATCATTACGGAAAGGACAGCAGGTACTGGGAGGATACCGTTGATGATCCGGCAAGAAGGGTCTGGGCCGGATTGACTTATGAGCAGGTTTGTAAGGATCACTCGGAGCAGATAAAAAAGAAGCTTGGAATATCCGGTGTGATGACGGAAATTTATTCCTGGGATAAAAAGGGGGATAAAGATGAGGCAGGCGCCCAGATCGATATGCTCATAGACCGCCGTGACCGGGTGATCAATTTATGTGAGATAAAGTTTTCGACAGGACAGTATGAGATAGATAAGGATTATGATGCCGCGCTTAAGAGAAAACTTGAGGTCTTCCGTGAGTCGACAAAAACGACAAAGACGCTGCTGATAACCATGATCACAACATACGGGGTCAAAAAGAACATGTACAGTAATTACGTGGGAAAAGAAGTATGCCTGGATGATCTGTTTGAGAAGCTGTGATCCCGGTAAAGGATATTGATCCACTGAACTATGAAGAAGCAGTTGTTAAAATATTATAGGAGTGAAGGGAAAATGAGAAAGAACAGAGGGACAGTGGAAAGCCTGTCCTCCAATGTGGTATTGAACGGCGACGTGAACGTGAACGGAGCCTTCAAGCAACCTGTACTTACATGGAGGATGAGTTTTTTATGCTGAGGGTGTATTTTGGCGAAAGAAACAATTCAATATATAACACATCCGTGTATTTTAAAAACAGATATCTGGACCGATGGATCACGGATGATTTTGCCAGGGAAGTTATCAAAGACGTAGATGGTTCGGAAGTGTTGGATGCCAATACCATAGCCAGCCCTGTGCTTGGCAATATCACGCCGCTTCAGCTCTCGGGGGGTGTAAAAGCACTTATACTTATGAAAAACTGCCCTGGGAAGATCTTTAACGCATCGAGATGCGGAGATAACTGCGCCAAATGGATCCTGAAGCTGGGAGAAGAAAGGGATTATACGATAAATCTCTTACATGTTATGGATTTCGGAGATGGGATCTTCGATATAAGGATAATGAACTCGCGTTCTCTTATTGTCCATGATATGCAGGGATTTCTTGATGCAGGGGTTAAGTATCTGAGAAAGGCGGCAGGTGTGTAAATGGTCGGAAGTTACCGGGTATCCGTCAAAAACAGCCGTAACTCATATTCGTTTATGATAAACAGGAATATAACGATCCTGTGTGGTGATAGCGGCAAAGGAAAAACTACTCTTTATGAGATGATAGCTGAATATGGACGTTTCGGAATGAGCAGCGGCGTGTCCGTATCCTGCGACAGACCATTGATCGCACTTGATGGGGCTGATTGGGAAGAAAAACTCTCACGGATCAGTTCATCGATCATTGTGGTTGATGAGGACAGCAGGTTCATTCACTCAAAGGATTTTGCAGGATACGTTAAGAAAGGCGAAAATTATTTTCTCCTTATAACACGGGAATACCTTCCACAGCTGCCGTACAGTGTTGATGAGATCTATTCTGTCGAAGGAAGAAAGAATAAACATTTTGTCAGGATCTTTCATGATATAGAAAAGATGTATGACCGGCCTCAGGAAAAATATATCCCGTTCAGACCGGATGTGATCATTACTGAAGATGAAAGATCAGGATATCATTTTTTCCGGACAGTGTCACAAACGGAAGGTATTAATTGTGTTTCTGCAGGTGGTAAATCCCGGATCTATGATTTCTTAAAGGAATATGAAAAGGAAAATGTACTGGTAATCGCGGATGGGGCAGCCTTCGGTGCTGAGATCAGTGAGATAGTTAAGAAGCAGAGGCTCAGACCGCGTAAGCTGGGGATATTTCTTCCGGAATCATTTGAATGGCTGATCCTTTCATCAGGGGTGGCAGATTTAAGAGAAGATGACGAGAGGCTTCTTATGCCGGAAAACTATGCAGACAGTACAAAATATGAGAGCTGGGAGCAATATTTTACTAAATTGCTGACAGAGATCACGAAGGAAAGCCGCTTTAAGAGCTATAAAAAGGAAAAACTGAAACCGTTTTATACCCAGGAAGATACCGCTGCTAAGATAATGGATAAATGCAAAGGGATACGGCTGAGGACAGAAGGAGTAACGTACCATGGCCTTTTGTGAGAAATGCGGGGCTGAGCTTGAAGCGGGAGCAAAATTCTGCTGGAGCTGCGGCGGGAAGGTAAACACTGGAGAAACTGATACAGGAAACAGAGTGCCTGACGGGAGCGGGGATCGCGGGAACGCGGTGAGAAAAAAGACGAATCCTCTGTTTGTTATCGTTCCCGTTATGATAGTGCTGTTACTGGCAGCGGGGCTTATCCTGTATCTGCTCGTGTTTTCCGAAAAAGCCGGAAACCGTCGGGAGATAAGGCGGCAGATGGATCGGGCAGAGCATTATATGGACAAGCTGGACTATGACCGGGCCGTCGCGGCTTATCAGGCCATACTGGATCTGGATCCGAACAATGAGGAAGCATTGGAAGCCCTGGATGAAGCATATGAGCTGTGGGCTGAAGCTGATCCTTCATATGCTGATAAGATATATGCGGAAGCGGCAGAGTATTACCGTAAGCTGGATAGAAGATCGGATTCCGATACTGCTTCGGATATGCTGGAAAGGATGGAAGGAAAGATCTCACAGACGGATGCCGGAAAGGAAGATGATGATACGGCTGTGGATGAAGACGGGGAAACATCTGACAGTGACAGTGCCGCTTCATGGCAACAGGCATATATTGATCTTATCACATCCGGAAGGGAAGCAGACTTTTACGGACTGGTTTATGTGGACGCAGACGATATACCGGAACTGTCAGTCAATTATGAGGACAGGGAAGAACTCTATACCTATGTCGGAGGCAAAGCAGTACCGGTGATCAGCGGCGATTACTCGATGGATTACTGTACAGGTAAAGGGCTGATAATCGATTGGATGCCCTCCGACGGAATGGATATCCTGGTCTTTTTCAGTGTATACCGTTTGGAGAACGGAAGCTCCACTTACATCGCCGGCGGACACCGGGATCTTGAGTGGGATTATCTGAGAGTGGCCGGGAATTCATACGAAGGCAGATTGGATGGATTGAAAGACCTTACCCCGGATGAGTTCAATACGTTGAGAAATGCGGCATCATGGCAGGTGCCTGCGGTCCATGTAGTGGATCCGCAGGCCAATGTGAGCAGCGGGAACGTGATGATCGGAAAGTACAGGGATGATATGATCGCGGAACTTTCTGCCGGTATATCATCAACTGCGGGAGATGACGGCTGGAGACAGGCTTATATCGAAAAGCTGGAGGAGTACAGGAAGACCTGGTCTGCTTTTGGAATATATGATGCTCATCTGGACGTATATTTTATCATGCTTGATGATGACGGCATTCCGGATATGTACGTTGAGCCCTGGGTTGATGAGGCACAGAAGGCTGCATCCCCGGAAGGTGTTCCGGGTGGAGGCCATGATGAACATATTGTCGTTAGCTATCAGAACGGAATGGTTTATGATACGAGTATCGGTTTTTCCGGAGGGGTATACCTGATGTATCTTCCTAAGGCTGGAGTGTTTTCGGAGTGTTCTCCCGGGGCACATAATGTATTTGTAGACGAGAGCCATATGATCACAGCTAACGGCTTTGTGAAGTACGATGGATACGTGGATCCTGAAGAACTGTTGTGGTTTGTTGAGTCTGGAGAAGCACTGACCTATGAAGAAGCAGTGGCGAAATTAAGATAAGGTGGATATATGAAAGAAAAAAAGGATCTGATATGGAAAGTGACGGCCATCGCGGCCATTTGTCTTCTGCTGATAGTGAGCGTACTTTACGGCATAGAGCTCAGCCGGAAGGCAAAGAACGGTGCCGGCGGAGTGAAGGAAAGCTTAGGGGCTGCGGCGAACGCTTCGGGCGCAGCTGGTGCGTCCCTTTCAAGGGATGGCTATACCCTTGAACAGGTGGTATGTCTAAGCAGGCATAATATCAGGTCGCCACTTAAGGCGCCGGGATCGCCCCTTGCCACCATCACTCCCCACGAGTGGTTTGACTGGACTTCGGGGCCTAGTGAGCTTTCACTGAGGGGCGGAGCCCTGGAAGCCGAGATGGGCGGATATTTTAGGAGATGGCTGGAGGCTGAAGGTCTGTTTGAAGAAAACTTCAGGCCTGACGGGGATGAGATCCGCATCTATGCCAATTCCAAGCAGAGGACCATAGCAACTGCCAGGTACTTTGCCTCTGGTCTTTTACCGGTTGGGGATGTGGAGATCGAGTACCACGAGGAATTTGACGAGATGGATCCGGTGTTCACGCCCCAGCTTACTTATGCGAGCGAGAGTTACGCAGCAGATGCAGATGCTGAGCAGCACGAGCTTTTTGACTCTTCCTTAAAGGAGATGGCTGATAATTATGAACTGCTGGCAGAGGTTATAGACCTTAAGGATTCTGAAAGCTTTAAGAACGGGGATGTCACGGGATTTTTTACCGATGATTCCGTCTTCACTCATGAGGAGGGGAAGGAGCCCGGTGTGAGCGGCTCCCTCAAGACTGCCTGCCAGGTCAGTGATGCACTGGTGCTCCAGTATTATGAAAATCCGGATGCGAAGGAGGCAGCCTTCGGACACGAGCTTTCCGAAAAAGACTGGGAGTCCATCGCGGAGATAAAGGACTTATACGGCGATGTGCTGTTCACCTCGCCGCTGATCGCCGTCAATGTGGCGCATCCCCTTCTTGAAGAGATGCGTGACGAGCTCTGGGATGAGGACAGGCTCTTCTGCTTCCTCTGCGGGCACGATTCCAATGTGGGCAGCGTGCTGGCGGCGCTTGAGGCAGAGGATTACAGCCTTCCTTATGCTATCGAGAAAAAGACCCCCATCGGCTGTAAGCTGGTGATATGCAGATGGACAGGGCCTGATGGAGATGAGAGGATCAGTCTGGACCTGGTATACCAGACTACGGAACAGCTTAAGGGGCTGGACCTTCTTGATGTAACAAACCCTCCTGCCGTGTACAGTCTCAGGCTTAAGGGCCTTACGGCTGATG
Source organism: Lachnospiraceae bacterium (assembly GCA_017518185.1). GTDB lineage: Bacteria > Bacillota > Clostridia > Lachnospirales > Lachnospiraceae > NK4A136. The sequence goes on along the minus strand of JAFWWB010000007.1, from coordinate 21,495 downwards.
AATACGGGACCTATGACGCTGATGAGGTGCTGGAGCGTTTTGAAAAGGCCCTCGATGCCTTTGACGATATCATCGAAGAATATGAGCTTTCCGATGCTGCCTGAGGAAAGATAGAGGGACAGGGACTTAAGTTTTATAGATCAAGGCAGGAGGAAAGGTATTATGTTTTTTTGCGAAAAGTGCGGGGCCGAGCTTGAAGACGGAGAGGTATTCTGCTGGAGCTGCGGCGAAAAAGTATATACGGAAGCTAAGAATGCAGGCAATGCTCCGGCAAAAGGAAGCCCTGAGTCTAAGAAAGCTGTGGGCAGAAAGCGGAACCCGCTGTTCATAACCGCACCCGTAATGATCATGCTGCTTCTTGCGACATGTCTTATCCTGTATTTCACAGTATTCTCGAAGGAGGCCGGTGACAGGCGGGAGATAAGGCGGCAGATGGATCTGGCAGAGCACTATCTGGATGAGCTGGATTACGAGCGGGCCATAGCGGCCTATCAGACCATACTGGAGATCGATCCAAACAATGAAGACGCTCTGGAAGCATTAAATGAGGCTTATGAGCTCTGGGCTGATGCTGATCCGGCTTCGGCAGATATGATATACGGTGAAGCGGCGGAATACTATCAGAAACTCAGCAAAAGATCGGATTCCGGCGCAGCTTCGGAAATGCAGGCAAAGATGGAGGGGAAAATATCCAAGCCGGAGACGGAGAAGAAAACAGCTGAGAAGAAAGAGCCTGCCGAAGCGGTAACGCCGGCGGGAAGCCGCCTCACTCTGTCGATAGCGGGAGCCGGTGAGACGGAAGCCATTGCAGGTGCTGAGGTAAGGCTTTCCGGGGATGCTGAGGAGCTTACCGCTGTAAGCGACGGCTCCGGGAAGGTGGTCTTCGAGGGGCTTGCGGATGGGACCTACAGGCTTAGTGTAAATGCGGGAGGCTTTAACAGCCGTGAGCTGGATGTGGAAGTGTCAGGCCCGGAGGTAAACAGGGTGGTGGCTCTGGCACCGCAGGTTAACGGAGATGATGCGGTGGTGCTGCTCTGCTGGGAAGGAGACAGGGATCTGGATCTCTGTGCCTTTAATACGGCTATGAAGGAGTATGTGAACATAGGACATCCCATGGACAGCGAGGGAAACGTGTTCCTCTATGCGGATCACGGAGCGGATCTTCCCTTTGAGACCATCTATATCCATAACCTCAGCGCCGAGGTCACAAGGACCATCTATGTTACCGATGTGAAGAAAGCCAGAAAGGGAGAAAGCTCCCTTATGGAATCAGAGGGGGTGACTGTAGCTGTATACGACAAAAGCGGCCTGATCTATTACAGCCGTGCCGGAGCAGGAGAATCAGCGCCTCTCTGGTGCCCCTGCTACTGCTACGCAGGGAAGGTCTACGATCAGAACGATTATATCTATGACACTACCTCCGAGGCCTACGCCTGGATAAGCTTTGAGGAGAAGGACGCGGTGGCGGGAGCTTCAGCTGAGGACGGGCAGTCGGGGGATGAGTCCTGGAAACCGCTTATGAAGGCTGCGGTAGAGGAGAAGATGAGGGAGTACTGGAATGGCGGATACGTTTCGGGATTGGATATCGCAGTAAGTGAATCCGAGTATTACGGGGGATCGTCTTTTAATATCGGCTATATTGATAATGACAGCATTCCCGAGATATTTATAGGTCCATATGCCTGGGGAGCTATGGGAACCGGGGCCTGCGTGCTTTATATAAAGGACGGAAAGGTTTCTGAATACGGTATGAGCTGGTGTGATCATATGTCCTATATCCCTTACAGCGGAAAAGTGAGGATAGACCATGGGATGCATATGCCTATGGGACAGATCTATTTCAGTTATTTTCCGGATGGAGGTGAGATCGGCGCCGGTTACTTTGATCAGCCGGGCTGGTATGACGGAACGGACCATTCCTTCAGCGGCGATACTTATGAATACAGATGGAACGATGATCCGGTCTCTGAAGCAGAGTTTAACAGGAAGCTTTCAGAGGTCTTCAGCGGGGATATTCATTCTTTCGAACAGGAGAAGGGATACAGCTATGATGAGTTGATGGCATATCTGACCCCTGCTGCGGCAAACGTCAGCAATAGCAGCGAAAAAGGATTTGTGCAGGCTTATACCGATGTGATAAAGAAGGATCCGGACGGCCTGCGTAATGATTCTATCATCTCGATAGACTATGGTCTGATATATCTTAATGATGATGATATTCCGGAACTCGCCGTGTATATAGAAAATATGAATCAGCTGTGCAGCAGATCATGCATCGTATACACATACAGGGACGGAAAAGCTGTCAGGGTTACGTCCGATTCATTCTATGGCTCCACTTATGCCGAAGCATATTATGAAAAGAAGGATTATATCCGTTTTTCCTATGCCAGTGAAGGACCTACTGATGAATCGGATATAGATTCTTATTATCCCATATTCAGAACAGATGCTCCGGTTTACAAGGGAGGACATTACAAATATTGGGATTATGAAAACATGACAGCAGACAGTTTGGCATGGATAGAATATGACAGATGGAACCGCGGCGAAACGGAGATCACAAAGGCTGAATATAACAGTTTTGTGTCCTCTCTGGGCACGGCCAGAAGTCTGGAAAATGAGTGTGTCGGTTATGACGAGATACTGAACAGGCTGGCGGCGTACAGATGACCTATAGGAAGCTTTCACCCTGAAGTTTTATGAACAGCGGCTGATCACTAAGGCCGGGAAGTATACGCCAAATTATAACTGAAGGCAGATGTAAATAATAAAAGGAGGAAGCCTATGGATATCAATAAGATAATAGCGGAATATGACGCCATGTTCGGAGCCAGGGAGCCCCGTGAGATACTGTTCTTTCTGGGACAGAACCTGGACCGGGCGAAGGAAGAGAAGGATGTGGCCTCCGAGATAATACTGCTGAACGAGATAATAGGCTTCTGCCGGGATGCGGGATTTAAGGAGGAGGGGGTGCGCTGCTGCAGGGCTCTTGAGCAGCTGATGAATGAGCTGGATTTCTCGGGGCGCATAGAATACGCCACCACCATGCTGAACATCGCTAATGCCTACAGGGGCTTTGGGATGTTTGAGGAATCGGAGAAGCACTACAGCGTGTGCTCCGAGATGTATGAAAAGATGCTCCCGGAGGGGGATTTCCTCTTCGCGGGACTTTATAACAACCGCGGGCTCCTCTTCCAGGAGATGAAGCGCTGGGAGGATGCAGCGGAGGATTTCAGGACCGCCATAGCGATAGCGGACAGATATCCGGAGCATGAGATAGAGCAGGCCACCAGCCGCGCAAACCTGGCAGCGGCGCTTATGGAAGCAGGGCCGGACTTTCTCGGAGAGGCGGAAGCCAGACTCCAGGAGGCCATAGACATATTCGAAAAGGACGGCGGAAAGGATTTCCATTATACTGCGGCACTTGCCGCCCTCGGGACACTGTATTTCAACAGGAAGGATTATTACGGTTCGGCGGCCCTCTTCAAGAAGGCAATGGACCTGCTCTATGCCGGTACCGGAGCCTCGGAAGGCTATATGCGGCTTAAGGAAAACTATGAGCTGGCCATGAGCTGTGCCGGGGAGTCGAAAGAGAAAGCACCCGATGAGATCAGCGCCCTTGAGGAGAGCCGGCGCTTTTTTGAGGAGGTGCTCAGGCCCCTCATTGAGGAAAGGATACCGGACGCCATGAAGGTGATAGCCGCAGGCTTTTCTGGAGAGGGCAGCGAGCACTTCGGCTTCGACGACGAGTATTCCAGGGATCATGACTATGCCAGGGGCTGCTGCATCTGGATAGGCGAGGTGCACACCGGCGTATACGGGGAAAAGCTCAGGGCACTCTATAACGAAGCATACATAAATGCTTTCGGCGCGGAGCCGGACCTTAAGGCAAAGCGGCAGGGGGTTCTGGAGATAGATGATTATTTCGAACGCCTCACAGGCATCAGTAAGATAACGATGCGCTATTTTGCAAAGGATCTGGATGCCCAGCTCTACCGCATGGATGACGAACAGCTGGCGGGCATAGCTGCGGCTGTGAACGGTGAGCTCTTCTGCGACGGAGAGGGCAGCATGACCCGGCTGAGAAAGTATTTCATAGAAGACATGCCCGAGGATTTCAGAAGGAGAAAGCTTGGAACGCTGATACACCTCTTCTCCCAGGCCGGGCAGTATAATTACCTCCGATCGATAAAGCGCGGGGATTACGTGACGGCCCTGCTCTACGAGGCGAGAGCAGTGCAGGCAATGCTTCAGGCTGCCTTCTATCTGAACAGGAAATATCCTCCTTATATAAAGCTGCTGAGGAGAGGGGCAGCGGAGCTGGAACGTCTGCCAGAGCTGGGAGATATAGCCGAGGCCATAGCTGACATGCCTTCGGGCAGGGAGGTAAAGCTGGAGAACGGCGTGGACAATAAGTCGCTGAGCTTTGACGTTGTGGCGCTTCTGCTCCTTGAGTGCTGCAGGGAGCAGGGACTGGTAAAGAGCTATGAAAAGACCAGACCTTTTGCGGACCGCTATGCGGCAGTGATCGCCGGCCTTGAGGAACAGGAGGAGCCTGCTCAGGATGGCGACAGCAGGGCAAAGCTTATAGACGCCATCATCGCCCTGGAATGGGAGCAGTTTGACAGGACCATAAACGAAGGCGGCAGGGCCGACTGTCAGGATAACTGGCAGACCTTCTCCATTATGAGAAAGAGCCAGTACCTCACCTGGCCTGAGGAGCTTCTGGTGTCCTTCTATACGGATCTCACAGAGGCTAAGGAGCAGGGCAGGAACCTCATAAGCGAAAAGTACGGCCGTATGATGGAATCCACGGCGCCGGAGCGCTATGCGGAGATAAAGAAATATTTCACGGAGCCTGATGAGGAGAGAAAGCAGATACAGGAAGAGATAGTGGCCATCCAGACAAAATGGATGGAGGAGCTGGCGGAGGAGTATCCCAAGATGGCCGGGAACGCCAGAAAGATACATACTTATGAGGATACCGAATGGGATACCTCCTATGAGACCTACCTCAGGGGAGAGATCGGTACCTATTCACCCTCGACCCTCATATTATATGGCCGTTTCATCGCCTCCCTGGCCCGGGCCGGAAGGAACCTGGCGGAGGAGACCATGAACAACACGGCCCTGCTCCTGGGCTATAAGAGCCTTAAGGACGCCGAGGAGAGGCTTTGAAGGCCTACGTCTATATAGTGCGCTGCGCCGACGGCAGTCTCTATACAGGCTATACCACGGATCCGGAGCGCAGGCTTTCGGAGCATAATACAAAGGGGCGGGGAGCGAAGTATACACGCTCCCGGCAGCCCGTGAGCCTGGTCTATACCGAGTGCTTTGAGAGTGAAGACGGCAGGGAAGCCAAAAGGCTGGCCCAGGCCAGGGAATGGGAGATCAAGCACCGTTTTACCAAAGATGAGAAGGAAATGCTGATAAAAAGCTTGCAATCCTCGCATAATGGTGGTAAACTTCAGTAGTGTTTTATGGTAAGAGCAGGTTTTGGCCTGCTCCTTTGTACGTTTGGCAGGAGTAGTTATGGCTGGTAAGAAAGAGATAGAGGACCGTTCCGAGGCTCTGCTTAAGCCCATAACGGAAGAACTGGGAGTCCGCATCTATGATCTGGAGTATGTCAAGGAGGGAAGCGATAAGTACCTCCGGGCATATATAGATAAGGACGGCGGAGTGACCATTGAGGACTGTGAGGCCGTAAGCCGCAGGTTTTCCGATGAGCTGGACAGGGAGGATTTCATATCCGAGGCCTATATACTGGAGGTCTCCAGCCCGGGACTGGGGAGGCAGCTCAAAAAGGACAGGCATTTTGAGAATTCCCTGGGAGAAGAGGTGGAACTTAAGCTCTTTGAAGCCGTGGACGGTGAAAAGGAATTCAGCGGAGTGCTGAAGGCTTACGACAAGGACAGTCTTACCATAGAAACAGACGGAACCGAAAAGGTATTTGAGAGAGCAAAAGTGGCGGTGATACGCCTTAGCGTAAATTTTTAACTTCGGGTTAAGACCCGCAAAATGAGGAGGTTGAAATGAATTCGGAATTGATGGATGCTTTGGAGACCCTGGAGCGTGAGAAGGAGATCAGCAAGGAGGCCCTTTTTGAGGCCATCAGCAACTCGCTTATCACTGCATGCCGGAATCACTTTAAGTCTGCAGACAATATCCGTATCGACATCGACAAGAACACCTGTGAGTATCATGTGATCGCTACCAAGGAGGTCATCGAGCTGGAGGAGGACGTTATGGATCCCGCCATCGAGATCAGCCTTGAAGATGCAAGAAAGGTGGATCCCGAGGCGCAGGTGGGCGGTTTTGTGGAGGTCGAGATAAACTCCCGCGAGTTCGGGCGCATCGCCACCCAGAACGCAAAGAACGTTATCACCCAGAAGATCAGGGAAGAAGAGAGAAATGTTATCTTCAACCAGTTCTTTGAGAAGAAAAGGGATATCATCACCGGTATAGTCCAGAGACGTGTGAGCAAGGGCTATTCCATAAATCTGGGCAAGACCGATGCGCTGCTTCCCGATACTGAGTGTGTGCCCGGTGAGAGGCTTAAGCAGGGCGGAAGGATCAAGGTCTTCGTGCTGGATGTCATCTCAACTCCAAAGGGAGCAAGGATCACCGTGTCCAGATCCCATCCGGAGCTGGTGAAGCGCCTCTTTGAGGAGGAAGTCACCGAGATCAAGGACGGCACCGTTGAGATAATGAACATCGCAAGAGAGGCCGGAAGCAGGACCAAGATGGCGGTCATGAGCCACAATCCCAACGTGGATCCCGTGGGTGCCTGCGTAGGTGTAAACGGTTCCCGTGTCAATGCAATAGTCAACGAGCTTTACGGCGAGAAGATAGATATAATCAACTGGAGCGATAACCCGGGCGAGCTTATCCAGAATGCCCTTTCACCTGCAAAGATAGTCAATGTCTTTGCGGATCCCGAGGCGCGCACAGCAAACGTGGTGGTGCCTGACAGCCAGCTCTCCCTGGCTATGGGAAAGTCCGGCCAGAATGCAAGGCTTGCGGCAAAGCTCACCAACTTCAAGATAGACATCAAGTCCGAGTCCCAGGCAGTGGATGCGGTCGGTTTCCGTATCGAGGACTACATGGGCGAGGAATTCGATGAGGAGTACGACGGAGAGTACGCTGAGGGCTATGAAGGCGAGGGCTATGAAGAGGGCTACGCCGGAGAAGGCTACGAAGAGCATCCCGAAGGCAGCGGAGAAGGGGAGAACGCCTGAGTATGGAAGAGGCGCGCATCCCCCACAGGATGTGTACGGCCTGCGGAAAGCGCAGGATAAAGGAAGAACTCTTCTGTTTTACGGTTGAAGCCGGCTGTGTGGTTTTTGCAGCGTCAGGCCATAACGGCCGAAGCGCCTATCTCTGCAGGGATAAGAACTGCATCGGGAAAGCGTTGAAGAAGGGGAGTCTTTCAAAGAGCCTGAAGGCGCAGATGACGCCTGAGTTTCTGGAGAAGCTCTCGGAGATAGTGGAAAATGCAGGATAAAGTACTTTCGCTGCTGGGACTGGCTAAGAGAGCAGGAAAGCTCGCGTCCGGAGGCTATGCCGCGGAGCAGAGCATAAAATGCGGCAGATCCAGGCTCGTGATCATCAGCAGGGATACATCGGATGCTTCAAAGAAGCACTATAACGATATGTGCTCCTACCGGGGGATACCGGTGGCGGAATACTCCGACAAGGAGGCGCTTGGTCATTTCACGGGTTCGGAGATGAGAAGCGTGCTCTCGGTGGAAGACGAGGGCTTCGCCGGGAAGCTTTTGGAACTTATGAAGTAATAAAGAGAAACAAGGGAGGTAACAATGGCAAGGATCAGTAATTTTTCAAAGGAATTTACGGGGGCGGACGGTTCTTCACCCAAGAATACCCTGATCATCGAGCTGCTGGAAAAGCACGGTGCCGCCGGAAAGACGGCTTCATCCACATTTCCCGCAGAGCTGGAGGCGGCCATTGTTTCTGACCTGAAAAATATGGGGTACACAAGAGGCGGAGCAGCTTCTTCCGAAGCTAAGGAAGAAAAGGCTAAAGAGCCCGTGAAGGAAGAAAAGAAAGAAGAGGCAAAGCAGGAACAGCCCGCTGCAGCAAAGACAGAGGCAGTAAAGCCCGCGGCACCGGCAGCTCCCAGGACAGAGCAGCCTAAAGCAGAGCAGCATAAGGCAGCGAATGCCGGCCGTCCCCAGGGACAGGCTCCCCAGGGAGGACAGAAGCCCGCGCAGGCAGGAGGACAGAGACCTCCCCAGCAGGGGGTGGGACAGCCTCATAAGAAAAAGAACATAATTATCATAGGTGCCGGCGGCGGAGGACAGAGACCCGGACAGAGTCAGGGCGGTACAGGCCGTATGGGCCACTCATCCCAGGCACCCAGAGGACCCATCCGTCCCAGAGAGAATATGCTGGACCGTGCCGGAGCTATCTCCAGCAGGAGAGAGGCCGAGGAAAGGGCAAGGGAAGAGCAGATCGCAGCTAAGGAAAGACAGGAGGCTGCTGCAAGGGCTGCCGAAGAAGAGCGCTTAAGGAATGAGGCTGCAAAGGCCGAGGCTCCTGCGCCTGCAGCCGATACAAAGCCCGTCGAGGAAAGAAGACCCGAGACAGTAAGCAGACCCGCGCCCCAGGAGCAGAGGCCTGCAAGACCCGAGCAGAGAGGCGGCTATACACAGGGCAGCCGTCCCGCCCAGCAGGGGCAGAGACCCCAGGGTCAGGGCAGCTACGGCCAGAGACCCCAGGGTCAGGGAGGCTATGGCCAGAGGCCCCAGGGTCAGGGGGGCTATGGCCAGAGACCCGGCCAGGTCGGCCAGGGTGGCTACGGACAGAGACCCGGACAGGGGCAGGGCGGTTACGGCCAGAGACCCGGACAGGGTGGCCAGGGACGTCCCGGAGCACAGGGCGGAAGACCTTCGGCAGGTCCCGGCAGAGGCGGAGCGGCTATGCCCGCACCCCAGAATGACAACAGAAGAGGACGTCATAACGATAAGGATAAGGAGAGGGAGAACAAGCGTAATTCCTCAATCTACGACGATAAGATAGGAAAGGGCCGCAACAACAAGGCCGGCGCCTTCCAGAAGCCTGTGGCCAAGAAGCAGGAAGAGGCCGCTGAGGACGATATCAAGCTCATCACCATTCCCGATTCCCTTACCGTTAAGGATTTCGCGGATAAGATGAAGGTCAATCCCTCTGAGATAATCAAGAAGCTCTTCCTTCAGGGAGAGATGGTCACCTTAAACCAGGAGATCAGCTTCGAGAAGGCTGAAGAGATCGCTCTTGATTATGAGATCATGTGCGAGAGAGAAGAGAAGGTGGACGTTATCGCCGAGCTCCTCAAGGAGGAGGAAGAAGATGAGAGCAGGCTGGTTCCCAGACCTCCCGTCATCTGCGTCATGGGTCATGTTGACCACGGTAAGACCTCACTCCTGGATGCCATCAGGAAGACCCATGTCACCGACAAGGAAGCCGGCGGCATAACCCAGCATATAGGTGCTTACACCGTTGCCATCGACGGACGTTCCATCACCTTCCTGGATACACCGGGTCATGAGGCATTCACCTCCATGCGTATGCGTGGTGCCAATTCCACGGATATCGCCATACTGGTGGTGGCTGCGGACGACGGCGTTATGCCCCAGACTATAGAGGCAATAAACCATGCCAAGGCAGCCGGCATCGAGATAATCGTTGCCGTGAACAAGATAGACAAGCCCGGCGCAAATGTGGACAGGGTGAAGCAGGAGCTTACCGAGTTCGATCTGGTAGCTGAGGACTGGGGCGGTTCCACCATATTCGCACCTGTTTCCGCCAAGACCGGACAGGGCATCGACGAGCTCCTTGAGATGATACTGCTCACCGCAGATGTGCTGGAGCTTAAGGCCAATCCCAAGCGCCAGGCAAGAGGTCTCGTCATAGAGGCAGAGCTGGACAAGGGACGCGGCCCCGTAGCCACCGTACTGGTACAGAAGGGTACCCTCCATGTGGGAGATTTTGTTTCCGCAGGGGCATCCCACGGCAAGGTACGTGCCATGGTGGATGACAAGGGCAGAAGAGTCAAGGAAGCAGGACCTTCCACTCCCGTTGAGATACTGGGTCTGGACGACGTGCCCAATGCAGGCGAGATCTTCATCTGCCATCCGAACGAGAAGGAGGCAAAGAGCTACGCCGATACCTTCATCGCACAGAACAAGGAGAAGCTCCTGGAAGATACCAAGGTGAAGATGAGCCTGGAGGATGTGTTCAGCAAGATCCAGGAGGGCAACCTGAAGGAACTGAACCTGATCATCAAGGCAGACGTACAGGGCAGTGTGGAGGCCGTGAAGCAGTCGCTCTTAAAGCTCTCCAACGAGGAAGTCGTGGTAAAGGTTATCCACGGCGGCGTCGGTGCCATCAACGAATCCGACGTGGTCCTGGCCAGTGCTTCAAACGCTATCATCATAGGCTTCAATGTACGGCCTGATGCGGTCGCAAAGCAGACTGCCGAGAGAGAGGGCGTGGATGTCCATCTCTACAAGGTCATATATCAGGCTATAGAGGATATAGAGGCAGCCATGAAGGGCATGCTGGATCCCGTGTTCGAGGAGAAGATCATCGGACATGCGGAGGTGCGCCAGATATTCAAGGCTTCCGCAGTGGGAAATATCGCCGGTGCCTTCGTGCTGGACGGCGAGTTCAAGAGGGATTGCAAGATCCGCATAAGCAGGGAAGGAGAGCAGATCTACGAAGGCTCGCTTTCATCCCTGAAGCGTTTCAAGGACGATGTGAAGGAGGTCAAGGCCGGCTACGAATGCGGTCTGGTCTTCGACGGCTTCGACCAGATGCAGGAGCTGGATCTTGTAGAGGCATACATTATGGTGGAGGTTCCGAGAGCGTAATATGCGCAAGGGAAGCATTAAGAATACAAGGATAAATTCAGAGGTGGCCAGGACTCTGGCCGAGCTCATACGCAGCGAGATAAAGGATCCCAGGGTGCCTGAGTTTACTTCAGTGACGGAAGCCCAGGTTGCCCCGGACCTTAAGAGCTGCAGGGTGTGGGTCAGCATGCTTGGTGACGAGAGCGCCATTGAGGCAGGACTGGAGGGACTTCGCAGCGCCGAAGGGTTTCTGCGGAGAGAGCTGGCAAGGGAGATGAACTTAAGGAACACTCCCGAGCTTATCTTTCTTCCGGATAATTCCATAGCCTACGGCAACAGGATGAGCGTTCTCATAGACCGGGTCAGCGAGGCTGACAACGAGTCCCGCAGACAACGAGGAGATGAGGATGAGTCTTGATATCTTTACCGAATTAAAGGATGCAAAGAGCGTGGGCATTACCGGACATATAAAGCCGGACGGAGACTGTATCGGTTCCTGTCTGGCTTTGCTGCGTTATATACAGAAGCGTTTTCCGGAGATAAAGGCAGAGCTTTTTCTGGAAAAGCCCGAGCGGGCATTCGACCATATACCTTACAGGGAACTCATCAATTCCGACTTTCCCGAAAGGGAGCCCCTGGATGTGTTCGTGATCTGCGACACGAATTATGAGCGTACCGGTGAAGCAAAAAAATACTTTGATGCCGCAAAGAAAAGGCTGAACATAGATCATCATGAGAGCAGCCCTCAGGGTACCGGGGATGTCTGCCTGGTGGAGCCGGAGGCTCCTGCCTGTGCCGAGATCATATATAAGCTCATCCCCGGAGAATATCTGGATAAGGATATAGCGGAGCTGCTCTATATGGGCATAGCCCATGATACGGGAGTATTCCATTTTTCCAACACCAGGCCCGAGACTCTCAGGATATGCGCGGAGCTCATAACTTACGGCTTTGACTTCTCTACCATGCTGGACGAGACTTTCTTTTCAAAGACCCTGCCGCATAACAGGATGCTGGGAAGGGTACTCAGCGAATGCAGGCTATATTATGACGGAAAGCTTATCTTCGGATCTGCCGACAGGAAACAGCTTAAGACTGCGGGAGCCACCAGGGATGATACCGGTGGAACTGTCGAGAGGCTGAGGATCACCGAAGGCGTGCAGTGCGCCATGTTCGTGTATGAGAAGAAGCCGGGAGAATGGAAGGCCAGCATGCGCGCATCCTCCGACCTCGTGAACGTTGCAAAGGTTGGAGAAGTCTTTGGCGGCGGCGGCCATAACAGGGCGGCAGGATGTGAATACAGGGGAAGCCTGGAGGATTTCGAGAGGCTTCTTGTGGAGGAAGCAGGAAAACAGATAGAAGGTAATGTATAACGGAGTAATAAACATATATAAGGAAAGAGGATATACCTCGGCTGATGTGGTCGCAAAGCTCAGGGGTATCCTTCATCAGAAGAAGATCGGTCATACCGGAACACTGGATCCCGAGGCGGAGGGAGTGCTTCCGGTATGTTTGGGTAATGCAACAAAGCTGGTGGAGCGTCTTACGGACAAGCGCAAGGAGTATGTCTGCACAATGCGCCTCGGCGTTGAGACGGATACCGAGGACATGACGGGGCAGGTACTCAGGGAAAGCCCGGTGGATGTGAGCGAAGAGGAAGTACGTGCTGCCATAGAGAGCTTTGTCGGTGAATATTTGCAGGTACCGCCCATGTATTCTGCTCTCAAACAGGGAGGAAAGCGTCTCTACGAGCTGGCAAGAGAAGGCGTCAGCGTGGAACGTCCCCCAAGAAGGGTTGAGATATTTTCGGTGGACATAAGCTCGGTCACGCTTCCGCTGGCTGTATTTTCGGTATCCTGCAGCCGCGGGACCTACATACGCTCACTTTGCAGGGATATAGGGGAAAAGCTGGGCTGCGGTGCAGCCATGGAAAAGCTGCTGCGCTCTAAGAGCGGTGAGTTTACCCTTGATACAGCGAGAAGACTTTCCGAAGTGGAGGAGCTGGCAGGAAAGGGTGAGGCCGACTCAGCCATTATCGGGATAGAGCATTTTTATGAGGAACTGCCGGCCTATACCGTAAGAGCCGGATACGGGAAGTTGTTGGATAACGGGAATCCCCTGGGGACGTTTGCGTTTGAAGAAGAGCCTGAGACTTCAGGGGAATGCAGGATATACGATGAAAACGGCGCCTTCAGGGCGGTATATGCATGGGATGCAGGTAAGGGACATTTCATGCCGGTGACAATGTATGGAAGTACAGAGCAGACTTGAAGATATAAAGAGCAGTTCGTCCACCGCGCTGGCCATAGGCAAGTTCGACGGTGTGCATCTGGGACATAAGAAGCTTCTTAAGGTTATAACAGGGGCCCGTGAGGACGGGCTCTTAAGTTGTGTATTTACTTTCGAACCCTCGCCGGAGCGGCTTTTCAAAAACGAGACAAAGCAGCTTTCCACAAGGGAGGAGAGAAGGAGGGAGCTGGAGGCTCTGGGTGTGGAGCTTTTAGTGGAGTATCCGCTGGATGCGCAGAGCGCGTCAGTGGATCCTGCGGTTTTTATCGAAGAATACCTCTGCGGCAGGCTAAAGGCGGCCCTCATCGCGGCAGGCCCCGATATCTCTTACGGCGCCGGCGGTAAGGGGGACATGGCACTCCTGAATTCCATGAAGAGGACTCTCGGCTATGAGACAGTGTTCGTGGATAAGCTGGTGATAGGGGGCACGGCAGTAAGCTCCAGCCGCATAAGGGACGGGGTCTCAGGCGGACGGATGGAGGAGGCGGCCCTGCTTCTCGGGCACCCCTATACGATAAGAGGAACAGTGGTGAAAGGCGCGGCACTGGGACGCAGCATCGGCTTTCCTACCATAAATCTTATGCCCGAGGAGGATAAACTCCTGCCGCCCAACGGGGTGTACAGGAGCATAGTCTGCATCAGGGGTAAAAGCTATAAAGGGCTTACCAATATCGGTACCAAGCCCACGGTATCCGGTTCGGACACTGTGTCGGCGGAAACCTTTATCTTTGATTTTGATGAGGATGTATACGGGGAGGAAGCCCTGATAGGGCTTACTGCCTTCAGACGTCCCGAGAAGCGCTTCGGGAGCGTGGAAGAGCTTAAGGCGCAGCTTGCCCGGGATATAGCGGCAGAGCGATGATGAAGCCGTCTGCCTCTTCTATGCTGTAGAACGCGGGATCAAATAATGAGGACTGTCCGTTTTCGATGATATATACATTTTCCCCCCTGTCTCCGGACAGGGATTTTTTCAGCCTTTCTTCATAATCCATGCCTGAATGGTGGGCCAGGGAATAGTCGCTTAAGCTCATATCATAGCTGAGAGCCCACTGCGCGAAATGATAGGCATCGTGGTCGGGATTGAAGCCGAAGACCACGTGCTTTATCCTCACGTCTTCACCGATCTCTTTCCAGATGTCATCATCCAGAGGATTGCGGTATATCGTCTCTGCTGTATATATTTCGTGCTTTTCCCTTAAGATCCCGCTTATGTCGGTAAACTGGAGCACCACACAGACCGGGAGCATAATGTTAAGGACGGGGCGTTTTGCAGTCTTAAGCATAAAGATCAGGGCCGAGAGTTCCAGCACGTAGACCGAGAGCATCACTATACGGCCTGTGGAGCGGAAGACGCTCCAGGCGGAAAAGACTATGCCCGGAAGCTTAAGCTCGAAGAGCACTCTGTCCCCAAGTGTGACCAGGGGAGAGAGGGCAAAGAAAAAGCTTACGGCAAAGACAAAGAGCAGGGGGAAGAAAAGCCCCGGGAGCTTTTTCTCCTTATCGCGGATCTTTGTGAAGATGAAGACAGCAAATGCATACAGGAAACACAGACCGGCTCCCAGGCCCATATAGCCGAAGCCCTCGTACTGTCCGTCCCGGGCAAAGGAAAGCGGGGGCAGTATAAGGGACCAGCCCTGGGAATTGAAGAGGCCGTTCAGATTAAGGCTGTGGTAGCCAAGACCAGTGAAGCTGTAATGGCTGCCACTTCCTGAAAAGGCGCCGAGAAGGAGCAGCACCGTCACGGATACAGCGATATACTCCGCGGGGAGCAGTATCGCCCGCTTCAGCTTTTTTGAGCGGAGAAGGGTATCCAGCGATATGCCGCAGACTATCATACCGGCCATCAGCAGAAAATACATATGAACGGATGAAGCAAGAACAGCGCCGACGGCAATACGGCCGTAGAGGCGTTTTCCCTCTTCATATTTATCGTGGGAATACAGTATCTCCAGAAAATACAGAAGTATCCACTGTGCGCCCAGTGCCTCGTGGCCGTATAGGCGGAAGAGGAGCACCGGGGATATGAGCATAAGGAGCGAAGCGGAGCATACGCTTATAACATCTTTTGAATGCCTGCGGAAAATGAGGGCGCTGATCATGCCGTGCATGATGAAGCAGAAGGCGCCCCAGAGCCCCATGTACTGGAAGGTTTCCGGCAGCACGGGAGATAGCAGCTTGAAGATCACCGCGAGGAGGGGGATGGAATCCGTAAAGATGACGGAGCTCCTGCCTGGATTGGCCAGCATGTCCGTAAGACCTATGGGGAACTGCCAGCTGCCGGCTCTGTAGGCCACGAAGCCCTGGTAATGCTGGGTGAGGTCGCCCGAAGTGCGCAGCAGCGTATCCACGCTTTCCGCATCATACTGCAGCCAGTCGGTATAGGCCGGGTTCAGGATCTTTGCGCCGTATATGGCGAGAAAACATATGAAGGATAAAAGGCCTGCAAGGGTGTAGGTCAGATATCCTTTTTCATCGTTTTTCAAAAGCGGGAGGAGCTTCATTTATCATTACCTTTCTTCAGGCGGGCGGCCATAGGAGCCGTGAACTTTTTCCAGAGGAAGCCGGTAACTGCGGCAGCGCCAAGGCAGAGTGCAAAGAACAGGATAAATATGATCCCCCTGTTCTTAAGGTCCATGCGCTTCAGCACGAGTTCGTTCCAAAAGCCGAAATAAATGCCCTGCCAGAAGAAGAGCATGCCGGATAAGGTCCCGGCACCGGCCAGCGGAGGCAGGGATAAAAAGGCCGACAGGGGCTTTATCCAAAGTGCAGCCATAAGTATCAGCGGTCCTGCGCAGCCCACATTCATAAGCTGCATATATATCCATTCCCTGTTGGACCTGAAGAAGAGGAAGGTAAGCAGAACGGCAGCTGTGCCAAGGATCAGGGCTGTAATGGCGCAGAGCTTTTTCTTCCCTTCGGCAGAGGCTATGAAACAGCCGGCAAAGAAAGGAGCCACTCCTTCGTAAAGACCCTCGTGGAGGAGGGGGAGGCCCGTATCCAGAAGCATTATATCCAGTCCTTCAATAAATATGATACCGCAGAGGGCGATGAAGAGCTTTTCGTTTTTAGCCAGGCGGGCCAGGAGAAAATAAACCACGTAGCAGAAAAAAAGCACACAGGCAAACCAGCCGGATACGCTCCATGGAGCTCCCGCGTCTATGACGCCGCCGTTAAGCATAAGGATGCTGAAAACGGTGCGCTTAAGGTCGAAGGCTTCCGTACCGTGGAGGGCAAGCGTGCCGCAGAGGTTTATAAGGTTAGTTATCAGGAACATGGGATAAAGCCTGAGGAAACGTCTTACTATATAGGAACGGAAAGAGAGGCTCCTGTCTGCGATCATCGTCCTGCAGGAGGAGGAGATCAGGTATCCGCTCAGACAGAAGAATACGGAGTTTCCCATGTATCCGCCGTAGATCTTCATATAGTTGAGTACGTGGTTGCTGCCATAGCGCCAGCTGTAGACGTGGTAGATATATATCAGCAGCATCGCAAGTATGCGGAGGCCGTTCAGATTATCCTTACGCTCATTCATAAGGGCTATGTTAACATAAAAAAGCGGGCAATTCAAGGAAAGCAGGTTGCTAAAAAGTTCAAACTGCGTTATCATATCCCTATTCTGAAAAAAAGGATGCGCGATGGACAGGCAAAGATCCGACAATGCAGTAAAGCTATCCGGCTTCAGGCCGCGGAAGGAGGATGTGATACTCTTTCTGCTCCTGCTTATACCTTTTTTATCCTTCTATTATTCGGATCTTAATTCCAATATACGTCAGGGAATGAACGTGTGGGAGGCTCTTATCCAGGGCCGCTTCTTTGAGTATTACGGCCTTAACGTGGAGTCCCGGGATGCGGGGCAGATGATACATGTGGCAAATTACGATATGTTGCTGAACATCGCTTACGGCATCTGGCAGCTGCCTCTCTTCATCATAGAAAAGATCACGGGCGGCAATATACTGGATCACTTTGCGGCCAGGCTCTACGGCAAGTCCATACACTTTATCGCAATGTATACGGCAGCCGGGATACTTTCTAAGATCGGAAGTATCGCCGGGCTTGATGAGGAGAAAAACAGGCAGCTTAAGTTCATGTTCCTTTCCTCCATATTCACCATCTGCGTGGCGCTTAATGCTTCCCAGGTGGATATAATCGGCCTTAACCTTATACTTCTGGCGACTCTGTTCATATTGAAGGAGGAATGGGGGAAGTTCATCGTTTTCTTTATACTCGCGGTGCAGTTCAAGGAATTCGCCTGGCTCATCTTCCTGCCGGTCATTCTGGCAAAGGAGAAAAACCTTGTTAAGAGCGGGGCCATGCTGGTCTCACCCTTTGTGCTGAACTTCATCGTGAGCCTTCCATTTAAGCTTGCCGACCCTGTGGGCGTGGCCAGCAGGAGGCCCAGGACCTGGATACAGATGGACTTTCTCACAAGGAGCCGCATCACCCTCGGGGAGGGCTTCGAGGTGCCGCTGCTCTTCATAGCCCTTGGAGCTATAGTCTTCTGGGCTTATTTCAGGTTGAAAGAGAAGGAGAGTGTCCGTGACATCTTTTTCATGGAACTCTTATCAATGACGGCGGTGCTGCTCTTTACCAGGACTGCGCCTTACTGGGCAGTGTATATCACTCCGTTTTATCTGCTGCTCATGCTCATGGACGGGGACAGGCTCTTCATAAGGATAGTGATGGAGATGGCAGGGACCTTTTCCGTGATGGTGACCTATTTCATAGTCTTATGGGGACCCTTTGACTGCATGGAAGGCATGCTTCCGGATATGCTGATAAAGAAGGAGTTCGTGGATCCCGGGCTTTTTACGGCATGGATAAGCGATGAGAAGTATTTTTACTTCTGGACCCTGTCCTTTGCGGCCTTCGCAGTATGGCTTGTATATTCCATGTACAGAAACCGGCCGGGAGCGGAGAGGGCAGCGGCTCCCGTTCAGGAAGATAACGCTTTCTGGACACACGGCACGGATAAGAGCATAAATATGCTCCTGTGGCTCAGGGCCCTGGCTGCCTTCTTTTTCAGCACCGTGATGATATGGGTAAACCTTGTACTTGCGTTATGAGAGTTCTTTTGATACAATATATAGTGATGCGTGAAATAATGGTAACAGAAAATACGACTCCAATGCGAGGTCGATCATGGGATTAAAAGAGATTCTTTCCCTGGCGGGAGGTCTGGGCCTTTTCCTGCTGGGTATGACATTGATGAGCGAAGGCATTGAAAAAGCAGCCGGCGCAAAGCTCAGGGGAATACTTGAAATGTTCACCACCAACCGCGTCAAGGGCATGCTGGTGGGTATACTCTTCACAGCGGTGATGCAGTCCTCCTCGGCCTGTACCACCCTGGTCGTCAGTTTCGTCAACTCCGGCCTGATGAATCTTTATCAGGCGGCAGGAGTCATCTTCGGTGCCAATATCGGTACCACCATCACCAGCCAGCTGGTATCCTTTAATCTGTCGGAATATGCGCCCCTCATACTGCTGGGTGGCGTTATCGCCGCCATGGTCAGCAAGAACCAGACCGTTGAGAAGGTGGCGGACGTTGTGGCGGGCTTCGGTGTGCTCTTCCTTGGTATCTCCACCATGTCTTCGGGCATGAGCTCACTTCGGGAATCCGAGGCAGTGGTGAACACTCTGGCAGGCCTTACAAATCCGTTCTTCGCGGTATTTATGGGACTGATCATCACGGCTGTGGTGCAGAGCTCTTCGGTCACCGTATCACTCACCCTGCTCATGGCGCAGCAGGGGCTTTTCAGGGACGTCAATATCTGCCTCTTCATAATACTGGGCTGCAACATCGGTGCCTGTACTACGGCACTGCTGGCCAGTCTTGCAGGAAAGAAGGATGCAAAGCGCGCGGCAATGATCCACCTGCTCTTCAATGTGATAGGAACGGTGCTGATGTTCATACTCTTTATGGTGGCCATGGATCCCGTATCCGCCTGGCTCCATTCCATTTCGGGCGATGACGGACGTTTCGTTGCAAACGCCCACACGATAATTAAGATCATGCAGGTCATAGTGCTCCTGCCCTTCTCGAACTACATAGTAAAGCTTACCTACCTGGTGATCCCCGGAAAGGATCAGAAGGTAGGCTACAGGGATACCTTCCAGCTCAAGTACATCGGAGAAAAGGTGCTCTTCAATCCTTCCACCGCAGTGGTGGACGGCCTCAAGGAGCTGGAGCGTATGGCTTCCCTTGCAAACGATAATCTCAACAGGGCCATGAACGTGCTCATAACCCTGGATGAAGAAGATATAAAAGAAGTTTATGAGATGGAGAAGAATATCGATTTCCTTAATCACTCCATCACCTCATATCTCATAAAGATCAACCAGTCCACCCTGCCTATCGAAGACCTGCAGGGTCTGGGTGACCTTTTCCATGTTGCCAACGACATAGAGCGTATCGGTGATCATGCGGAGAACATCGCAGATCTGGCGGTACGCCGCAAGGAGAGCGGGGCAGACTTCTCTCCCCAGGCGCAGAAGGAGCTGGCGGAGATGCTGGAAATGGTCAACCGTATGCTGGAACGTTCCCTTAAGGTCATACTGGGGAGCGGCAATCTGGAGGTCATGAAAGAGCTCTATCAGATGGAGAATGAGGTGGACGAGAAGGAAAGACAGCTCCAGCAGAACCATATCGACAGACTGACAAAAGGCGAGTGTACGCCCGAGGCCGGGATGATATTCTCGGATGTCTGTGCTGCGCTGGAGAGAGTAGCGGATCATGCGCTTAACATCGCGTCGTATATAACCAAGAGGGATGCATTGGTTTGAAAAACAGAACTATTAAGCAGCTTTTAGGGGGCTTTCTGTCCCTTTGTATCGTGATAAATGCCCTGCAGGCCAGAGCTTCGGAGAATGAGGCGGTATCGGATGACGGTACTGCCGTTTCCGAAAACAGGCCCGTGGAGGTGGTTGAGCTTACCGGAATGCCGGGACTTTCCGACGGAAGCGCGGAAACGGAGGTCCTGGAATTCAGGGCTGATACGGTGCTGGCAAATGCCGGTGCCGAGTTCGATTTCGAGCAGGCTCTCAAGGATGTGGACGTACCTGAGGAACCCATTACCTATTTCGGCTACGACAAGCTGGGTATCGCCAATGTGGATAATCACTTAAACATCCGCAAGGAACCCGTGGACGGCAAGCTGGTGGGAAAGCTCCCCAGACATGCGGCCTGTGAGGTCATCGATATCGAAGACGGCTGGGCACATATCAAGTCTGGCAAGGTGGAGGGATACGTCAGCACGGAGTACCTGCTGACGGGCCCCAAAGCTCTCATGCTGGCAAAGCAGATCATCGAGCCCGTGGCTACGGTGAACGCCGTATCCCTTAAGGTGCGCGAACAGCCCAACACGGACTGTCCCGTGATCACCCTGGTCCCCCAGGGGGAGGAGCTGCTGGTGACCGGCACTACGGATGACGGCTGGGTAAAGATAGATCTTGACGGCGAGGATGCCTACGTATCCAGGGAATTCGTAAAGGTAGAGGACAAGCTGGAGGTGGCGGTGACCATGTCCGAGCTGCTCTACGGCGGCGGCGTTTCCGATACCAGGGTATCACTTGTGGAATATGCGAAGCAGTTCGTGGGCAACCGTTATGTATGGGGCGGAACCTCGCTGAAGAACGGAGTGGACTGCTCCGACTTTACCATGAAGATCTATTCAAAATACGGAATCAGCCTTCCCCATCATGCGGCTTCCCAGGCCAATTACGGAACCAAGGTGACGGCTGCCACCATAAGGCCCGGAGACCTTATATTCTATTCAAAGGGCGGAGCCATCAACCATGTTGGGATTTATATAGGAAACGGGCAGGTGCTGCATGCGTCAAGCCCCACTACGGGTATCAAGATCTCCAGCATGTACTACAGGAGTCCGGCAAGGATGATATCCCTGCTGCCTTAGATGCGTGTAAAATTTTGGAATTTTTAGATATTTGCAGGTGCAATTAAGCTGCATCTGTGGTAAAATGTTATGAGCGTTTTCGGACGTTTCATCAATACAAGTGAGAGAAGGAGAAGACTTATGGCAAAGAAATGGGTGTATCTTTTCAGTGAAGGCAAGGCAGACATGCGCGAGCTCCTCGGGGGTAAGGGGGCCAATCTCGCAGAGATGACGAATCTGGGACTGCCTGTACCGCAGGGCTTTACGATCACGACGGAAGCCTGCACACAGTATTACGAGGACGGACGTCAGATCAATGATGAGATCATGACGCAGATCAATGAATATGTTGCGAAGCTGCAGGAGATCACCGGCAAGAAGTTCGGCGATAAGGATAATCCGCTGCTGGTTTCCGTACGTTCCGGCGCACGCGCTTCCATGCCCGGCATGATGGATACCAT
>JAFWWB010000006.1 GCA_017518185.1 Lachnospiraceae bacterium | reverse complement strand
TGGATCCCGACAGGAGAAAGGCCATCTATGAGGTGAACCTGAAAAATCTGGAGGACGACGGGGCAAACGCCCTGCGGGGAGAACTTATTGATCTGCGCTATACGGACCCCAGGGACCCCAAGCACAGGGTGGACAACTTTCTCTGGCAGATGGTGATCCTGCCGGGGTTCCTCAGACCCATCTATTTCATTAAGGCCGTGGGAGAGCGGGAGATCAGAGGCATTATCCGGGACCTGGGCCTTTCGGGAGCCGGGGACTGGGACGAAGCAAAGCGCCGGGCCGCCTACTGGGAATACAGAAACGCCGCGGACCGCTATCTTTCCACCTGCACAGGGCCGGGCTATGCCAAGAAGCTCTTCGGCATGATGGCTTCCAGCGACGAGGAGAAGCTTGCAAGGACCGCCAGGGATCTCTACAGCATGGCCGTCACCGTACCCGAAAAGTACGGAAGGCAGAAAGAGCTGGAGCTTTTCACCTCGGCTCTGAAGGATTCCTTCATTACCTCCTCCTCCGATGCGGAAAGGGCCTGGAATACGGTCCGGTATATGAAGAAAAAATAAGAGTATCCTAAGGAAAGGTTTATGCGGACTTTCCTTATGCTGAAGGGGCTCCGGTCTTCCGGAGCCCCTTTTTTGTGTAACATTCCTAAAATTACTATAAAAAAATATACAGGTTTCAATAATGTGATAGTAATTTTACATGACAGGTGGTAAACTAGGTTTCAGAAGAAAGGATAAGAGCGCAGGAAATGATAAAAGTGCTGACCGCGGCACTGGCCCTCCTGGCACTGGCAGGCATCTACCTGCTGATGATCATGCCCAGGATGTTCGGAAGACCGGATGACAGGGCCTTTCAGACCAGGATGTTCGCGCACAGAGGACTGTTTAACAATCATACGGAGGCTCCCGAAAACTCCATGCCCGCCTTCCGGAGGGCCGTGAAGGAAGGGTTCGGCATCGAACTGGACGTTCAGCTGACCAGAGACGGAGTGCCCGTCATATTTCATGATTTCACACTGACAAGAGCCTGCGGAAAACACGGGCTTCTTGGCAGTTATTCATGGGAGGAGCTGAAGGGGCTCAGGCTCTTCTCCTCACAGGAGAGGATCCCCAGGCTGGATGAATTTCTTGCCATGGTGGACGGACAGGTCCCCCTTCTGGTGGAGATCAAGTCCAACACCCCCGGCATGGAGGTGTGCAGGAAGACAGACGAGCTGCTCTCTTCCTATCCCGGCGTCTACTGCATCGAGTCCTTCAACCCCCTGGTGCTCTTATGGTACCGGATCCACAGAAGTGGGATCATGAGGGGGCAGCTCTCGGATGGCTTTGTCCATACGCCGGAGTACCGGGTATGGGTCCACAGGCCCTTCCTGCTGGCCATGCAGTTCCTGCTTCTGAACTTCCTTTCCAGACCGGATTTTATTTCCTATAATGCAGAGTACCGGGCCAATCTCTCCCGGAGGCTTTGCCGGTCTCTGTTTCGGAGAAAAAGCGCTGCCTGGGTGGTCAGGAGCGAAGAAGAAATGGAAAAATACAGACACCACTTCGATGTCTTTATTTTTGACGGATTTGTTCCCGAAGGGGAATCCCTTGATCCCGGAGACGGATCCGCCTGATACAAGTCAAAAACCCATTACACAGGGGATTACAAAGGAGGAAAAGAATGGGCAAAAAGTATTGTTATCTGTTCACAGAAGGCAAGGCTGACATGCGTGAACTGCTTGGCGGCAAGGGTGCAAACCTTGCAGAGATGACCAACATCGGTCTTCCGGTTCCGCAGGGCTTTACCATCACCACCGAAGCCTGCACACAGTATTATGAGGACGGCCGCGAGATCAATCCCGAGATCATGGCTGAGATCAACGAGTACATCGTAAAGATGGAAGAGATCACCGGCAAGAAGTTCGGCGACGAGAAGAACCCTCTTCTGGTTTCCGTACGTTCCGGCGCACGCGCTTCCATGCCCGGCATGATGGATACCATACTTAACCTGGGACTTAACGAGGATGTGGTGAACGTGCTGGCCGAGAAGTCACAGAATCCCCGCTGGGCCTGGGACTGCTACAGACGTTTCATACAGATGTATTCCGACGTGGTCATGGAAGTAGGAAAGAAGTATTTCGAGCAGCTCATCGATAAGATGAAGAGCCGCAAGGGCGTCAAGCAGGATGTGGAGCTGGATGCCAATGACCTGAAGGAGCTGGCTAACCAGTTCAAGGCAGAATATAAGAGCAAGCTGGGAGAGGATTTCCCTACGGATCCCCAGGTACAGCTGGTAGGCGCCATAAAGGCAGTGTTCCGCAGCTGGGACAATCCCCGCGCGAACGTGTATAGAAGAGACAACGATATCCCCTATTCCTGGGGAACGGCAGTCAATGTACAGTCCATGGCTTTCGGTAACATGGGCGATGACTGCGGTACCGGCGTTGCCTTCACCCGTAACCCCGCCAACGGCGAGAAGGGCCTCTTCGGTGAGTTCCTTACCAACGCTCAGGGCGAGGACGTTGTGGCAGGCGTTCGTACTCCCATGAAGATAGCCGAAATGGAAGAGAAGTTCCCCGAGGCTTTCGAGCAGTTCAAGGATGTCTGCAAGAGGCTTGAGGATCACTACAGGGATATGCAGGACATGGAGTTTACCGTTGAGCACGGCAAGCTCTACATGCTCCAGACCCGTAACGGAAAGCGTACCGCACAGGCGGCTCTCAAGATCGCCTGCGACCTTGTGGATGAGGGCATGAGGACCGAGGAAGAGGCTGTGGCAATGATCGAGCCCCGTAACCTTGACACCCTTCTTCATCCTACCTTTGACCAGAGCGCGATAGTGCGTGCACGTCTCATAGGCAAGGCTCTGGGCGCAGCTCCCGGCGCGGCATGCGGTAAGATAGTATTCACCGCCGCCGATGCGGAGGAGTGGGCAGCAAGAGGCGAGAAGGTTGTCCTCGTACGTCTTGAGACTTCTCCCGAGGATATCACCGGCATGAAGGTTTCACAGGGTATACTTACTGTCCGCGGCGGTATGACCAGCCATGCTGCAGTCGTTGCCCGCGGTATGGGCGCATGCTGTGTTTCCGGCTGCGGCGATATCATAATGGATGAGGAGAACAAGAAGTTCACCCTTGCAGGCAAGGAATACCACGAAGGCGATGTCATCTCCTTTGACGGTACTACGGGTAATATATATGACGGAGCGGTACCTACCGTTGATGCCCAGATCGCAGGCGAGTTCGGCCGCATCATGGCATGGGCTGACAAGTACCGTACCCTTAAGGTACGTACAAATGCAGATACCCCTCACGATGCAAGGAAGGCCCGCGAGCTGGGTGCCGAGGGCATAGGCCTCTGCCGTACGGAGCACATGTTCTTTGATGAGGACAGGATCGAGGCATTCCGTGAGATGATCGTTTCCGATACTGTTGAAGAAAGAGAGAAGGCCCTGGAGAAGATCGAGCCTCTTCAGCAGGGCGACTTCGAGCAGCTCTTCGAGGCTATGGAAGGCAATCCCGTTACCATCCGTTTCCTGGATCCCCCTCTGCACGAATTCGTGCCCAAGACCGAGGAGGATATAGCAAAGCTTGCAAAGGCAAAGGGAAAGACCGTAGGAGAGATCAAGGCGCGTATCGAGGGTCTCGTGGAGTTCAACCCCATGATGGGCCACAGAGGCATTCGTCTGGACGTCACTTATCCCGAGATCGCAAAGATGCAGACCATCGCCGTTATCCGCGCCGCGATCAATACAAAGAAAAAGCATCCTGACTGGAACGTGGTACCCGAGATCATGATCCCTCTGGTAGGTGATGCGAAGGAGCTTAAGTTTGTTAAGGATATAGTGGTGAAGGCTGCCGATGAGGAGCTTAAGGCACAGAAGAGCGACCTGAAGTATGAGGTGGGTACCATGATAGAGATCCCCCGTGCGGCACTTACGGCGGATACCATCGCAAAGGAAGCTGAATTCTTCTGCTTCGGTACCAATGACCTTACACAGATGACCTACGGCTTCTCACGTGATGATGCCGGTAAGTTCCTTCAGGCATATTATGAGAGAAAGATCTTCGAGAACGATCCCTTCGCACGTCTGGATCAGGATGGCGTGGGCGAGCTCATGGATATGGCTATAAAGAAGGGCAAGAGTGTGCGTCCCGAGCTCCATTGCGGCATCTGCGGTGAGCACGGCGGCGATCCTTCTTCCATTGAATTCTGCAACAAGATAGGGCTTGACTATGTGTCCTGCTCCCCTTACCGTGTACCTATCGCACGTCTTGCTGCAGCACAGGCAGCGATAGCAGCGAAGAAGGCATAAACAGGCAACAGGTATTGGCATTAAGACATAAGGAGGTATACAGGATGAAAGCTTTAAAGATCGCAGCAGCAGTTGCAGTATCCGCATTTGCGGTTATGCTCATGCCCCTCAGCGCAAAGGCGGCTCCGGAGGTGATGCCGGACGGAATGACCTTTGACGCGGAGTTCTACGCAGCTACCTATCCCGATGTTGTGGCTCTTGTTGGTGACAACAAGATGGCACTCTATTCACACTTTGTTGCATTCGGCGCAAAAGAGGGAAGGCTTCCCTTTGCAGGTGCCTCTGCTGATAATATGCAGATCAGTAATCTTGATGCATTCAACCCTATGTATTATGCTGAGAGATATCCCGATGTGGTGGCAGTGCTGGGACATGATTCCGCGCTGCTGGAGCAGCATTATCTGACTGCGGGAAAGGCTGAGGGACGCTTTGCAAATGCAGCCCAGGAGGCGGCAGCCATTGAAAAGGCGAAGGCTGACCGGGCGGCAAAGGAAGCTGCAGCCAGGGAGCTGGAAAAAACCAGTCCTCTCCGGCAGGCAGAGAAGGCAGTGGATATCATCAATCAGACCCGTGTGGACCACGGTAAGGTGAAGATCGAGATAAGCTATGCCGTTGTTAATGCTGCTTTCGTTCGTGCGAACGAGGTTACCGATAAGCCTTCAGATACAAGGCCCAACGGCACGGAATTCAAGACCGTGTTCCTTGAGAAGGGTATAAATCTGAATGTTGACGAGTCATATGAGTACTATGTATGCGGCATCGGTACCGCTGAGGAAGCAGCAAGCTATTTCCTCCATGCCAATGTTGCAAGGGAAAAGCTCATCAATGAGAACTTCCGCAAGATAGGTGTGGGCTATGCATTTGATGCCGGTGAACGCGGAGGCTGCTGGGTGCTCCTGCTGGTCAAGTAAATGCTTTTTCCCAGCGAAGAGTTTCTTTACATATTTCTTCCCCTGACGCTGGCGCTTTACTTTATCATCCCGAAGCGCTTCACAGAAGCCAGGAACGTGATCCTTACCCTTGCGAGTCTTTTCTTCTACGCATGGGGAGAGGAGAAGAACGTGCTCCTGCTTCTGGGTATGGCGCTGGCGGACTGGGGACTGGCACTGATACTTGAGAAGATGAAAGAAGGGGGCCTTCGAAAAGCCCTCTTCTTACTGTCTGTGGCCGGAAATCTTGCGGCCCTGATCTGGTATAAATATGCGGTGTTCACCATTGTTGAACTGAACCGCTTTTTCAATGCGGGGATAAGGATCCCCCTGGTGATCCTTCCCATAGGCATTTCTTTCTTTACTTTCCAGGCAATGTCATATGTTATAGATGTGTACAGGGGAAAATATGCGGCGGAGAAGAATCCGGTGCATGTGGTGCTCTATGTGGCCTTCTTCCCCCAGCTCATCGCCGGTCCCATAGTAAGATTTGAGGACATAAGGGAACGGATCACAAAAAGGCATGAAAATCTGTCTGACTTTTCTTACGGGGCAAAGCGCTTCTGCATAGGCCTCGGCAAGAAAGTCCTGCTGGCAAACCAGATGGCGCTCATCGCCGACGGCGTATTTGCCCTGGTAACGCCGGAAGGATTTAAAGGCACCGTGGCAACGGCCTGGCTTGGCGCCTTCGCCTATATGCTCCAGATCTTCTTTGATTTTGCAGGTTATTCGGATATGGCCATAGGACTTGGTTCCATGTTCGGTTTCAGGTTCGGAGAGAACTTTATATATCCCTTTGCGGCAGCAAATATGACGGAATTCTGGCGGAGATGGCATATCTCACTGCAGACCTGGTTCCGTGATTATGTATATATACCCATGGGCGGCAGCCGGGTGAAAAAGTCACGCTGGATACTCAATGTGTTCGTGGTGTGGCTTCTCACCGGCATCTGGCACGGCGCAAACTGGACCTATGTGGCCTGGGGCCTGGCCCAGTTTGCGGCTCTTCTGTTTGAAAACTTCACGGGGCTCAGCAAAAAGAAGTACTGGTGGGGACATATCGTCACTGTGATGTACTTTATGTTCACTGTCGTTGTCTTCAGATCCACGGGGCTTAAGGCTGCTCTCCGGTTCATACTGGCTATGTTCGGGATAGGGAGCACCGGGATCGCGGACGGAGTGGCATTTGCGTTCCTGCAGCAGCAGGGAGTGTGGCTCCTGCTTGCTGCGGTGCTTTCCCTTCCCCTTATACCGGCCCTGGAAAAGAAGTTTTCAGGGAAGAAGCTCTGGAACGGTCTTTACGGATTCGGAGTGGCGGCAGTCTTCATACTGTGCCTGAGCTTTATAGCTAATAACGCATACAACCCTTTCATATATTTTCATTTCTGAGGTAAGCGATGGATAAAAAGGCGGGATATCGTGAGTATTTCATAGCTATAGTCTTCTTGCTTGGAGTTTTTCTGACACCTGTCATGACCCTGGCAGGAAAGCTCATGCCCGGGGAGAATGACGGACTTTTTGCCGCGGAGAGCACTGCCGTGGCCGTCACCTCCATACAGAAGCTGAAGGCTTCGGCTGATGAGTTCAATGCTCATCATTTTATGAAGAAGGAACTCATCATGTTAAACCGCGGAGTGGTGAAGCTTTCCTCCGGAGGAACCTACCTTGCCTCCACCCAGGTGCTGGCGGGAAAGGATCACTGGCTCTTCTTCAAGTCAAAGACTGACGGTCAGTCGATAGAGGATTACATGGGAACGAATCTGTATGATGCGGATAAGCTTTTGCAGCTTAAGGGTAATTTTGAAAAGCTGCAGGGGATACTGGCAGAACGCGGCATCCCTCTTTATGCGATCTGCGTGCCGGATAAGGAGATAGTCTGCGAAGGGTATATGCCGGACAATATCGTAAGGCTCTATACGCCTTCAAGAGGAGAGCAGCTCACGGCTTATATCAATGACAATACAACGGTCCCGATGATGTATCCCAGGGAGGCGCTGCAGGCAGAGCTCGCACGAGGCGGAGAGGTATACTATTCGACCGACACCCACTGGAACCACAGGGGAGCTTTTATAGGGCTGCAGCAGTTCTTTGCCATGGCCTACGGTGATGAGCCGAGGAGCGTGGACAGCGTTCGTTTTCTGCTGCCACAGGAGGACTATGCCGGGGATCTGGCAACGATAGCCGGAGTTGAGAATGAGTATGCGCAGGACAGACGATATACCTTTGATATAAGCTCGGCTGATCCGTCACAGTATCATGACCAGTGCCTGATGATAATCGGGGATTCCTTTATGGATTACTTTTCGGCCATCGCGGGTCCTTACTACCGCGAAGTCTATTACGTGGGCGAGAAGGCCTACGACCATACCCTTCTGGATAAATACAAGCCGGATCTGGTCATATGGGAATCCGGGGAGCGCAGGCTTTCCGCTTACGAACAGTAAGAAAAACGTTCAGCGTCTGCCCGGGGATACTTCGGTTTCGGACATGGCTGTCCGGAGCCGCCCCTTAAGCTTTCAGTATCCGGCCTGCCCTGCATAGGCCAGGAATACCAGGGCCGTCATGCACCATATGGCGAAGAGGGGGAGCAGGAAGCGCAGCCATTTTCCGAAGGGGACCCTGCAGATCGCCAGTGCCGCCAGTATCTCACCGCCGGTGGGTGCCACGATATTGGTAAAGGCATCACCCAGCTGATAGGCCAGTACAGCGGTCTGCCTTGATACGCCGTTCATATCCGAAAGGGGCACCATGAGCGGCATTGTTATGCCTGCCTGGGCCGAGCCGGAGGGCACGATGACGTTAAAAAGCTCGTGGAATATGAACATACCGCAGGCCATGAGCCCGGAGGGCAGGGCTGAAAGGGTTTCTGCCATGGAGTGCAGTATTGTATCCATGACGTTGGCCTCCTTAAGGAGCATCACTGCCGAATGAGCCAGCCCCAGCATCATTGCGGGAAGGAGCATATCCCTGATGCCTTCCAGAAAGCGTTCGCACATCTTTGTGGGGGACAGTCCGCCAACGGCGCCTCCGATCATCCCAATAGCAAGGAATACTCCCGAGAGTTCATCCACATAGAAGCCCCATCGTACTACACCGATAACGGCTATGACCATGCCGAGTCCGAAGACTGTCAGGACCAGGGTCTGCCGGGGGGTAATGGAAGGGATGCGTTCAAGCTTTATGAGCTTGTTCTGGTTATAAGCCATATCGTAGATATAGGCGCCTCCGAGCTTCGGGTTCTTCTTTATGAAGCGCGCGTACCAGAGCACATATGTGATGGAGATGAGCTCGAGCACGCAGAAGAGAGTGACACGCATGCCCATGCCGGAGAAGAGAGGGAGCCCGGCTATCTCCTGTGCCGTGCCGACCGTAAAACTGTTGGTGATGCTGCCGCCGTATCCGGCGGTGGCAGCTATGAAGATGATGCCCACCGCTGTCAGGGAGTCAAAGCCTGCAGTGATACAGATCCCCAGCATCAGGGGCACGAACACAAGGTATTCCTCGAAATTGCCGCAGAAGGCGGAGCCGCAGCCGAAGAGTATCATGAACACGGGGATGAGCAGCCATTCCTTTCCTTTTACAAGCTTAAGGAGACTGGCCAGACCAACGTTTATAGCCCCTGTTCCGTTAAGTATGGAGAACATTCCGCCTATGATGAAAAGGAAAAAGATGACATCGGCACCCTCCTGAAGTCCGCGGGTTATGGAAGTGAGGAGAGAAAAGATGGTGGCGGGAGTCCGCTGCATGAAGACAAAACTGCCGGGTACCACCAGAAGCCGGCCTGTGGTCTCATCCGTTATCCGCATATACTGGCCCGCGGGGATTATGTAGCTTACCAGCACGCAGAGTACCAGTACTATGAGCATCAGCAGCATGGGGTGCAGTGGCCTTTTTTCTCTTATTTCGCTCATTTCTTCTCTCCTTCCTTTTTTGTAAAACCGAGGCTGTTCATGAAAGCCTCGCTGCCGTCGTCTTCGGCCTCTGTCTCTTTTGATGAGGTCTTTGTGCCTTCGTCAGGCTCCCTCTTCTTTTTCGGGGATTTTATGTTTTTTACATATTCATCCACAACGTCCTTATCCAGCATATTGTCTGCCGCCAGCTCCAGAAGGGTATCGACCACGGCAGGATCGAGCTGGTTTCCGCTGATCCTTTTTATTTCCGCGAGCACCTCCTCAAGAGGCATCTGCTTTCTGTAGGGACGGGTGGAGTACATTGCATCAAAAGTATCTGCTACGGCGATGATCCGGGCGATACGGGGGATCTCTTCACCCTTCAGCCCTCTGGGATAGCCCTTTCCGTCCATGCGCTCGTGATGACAGCCGGCGCCTATGGCAAGATCCTTCACTATATCCACGTCCTTCAGGAGTTCCGCACCCTTTTCGGCGTGGGATTTCATTATGGCATATTCATCATCGGAAAGGCCTTTGGGTTTGTTCAGTATGGCATCGGGGATGCCTATCTTTCCGATATCGTGGAGCAGGGCGGTGTAGTAGCACTGATCCACCATCTCCTGGGCGTAGCCATATGCCGGGGCCATCCGCTGGGCGATGAGCCTGGAATAGTAGGCGACCCTGAAGGAATGCCCCACGTTAAGCGTATCCCTCAGGTCCACGCATTTGGCGATCGTATGGAGTATCTGGTCAATGAAGGCGGTGTCTTCCGCCTGCTTTTTTATAAGGGCCTCGTTTTTCCTGCGGAAATGGTTCCATATCATTAAAGCAACGGAGCCTATGACGAGAGTCATCAGCAGCAGCCAGAAAAGAGGGCTCTCGTATACGGAGCTCTCCTTGGTGATCACAAGCTTCAGGCTGTCCTCAGCCTCTCCTGTTTCATCATTTATGACGCTTAAACAGAAGGTATATCTGCCTCCGTCAAGATTGGTATAGATGACGGGAGCAAGATCCTGTTTTGTAGTGATGGCAGCCTCACGGTCGAAGCCCTCCAGTCTGTAACTGATACGCGGATTTGCCAGGCCGTAGGTGAGAGCGTAGGGCCTGATGACAAGCCGTCTTGCACCGGCGGGCATTTCGATCAGGCCGTCATCCGGAACGTTGACGATGCGGTCATCGATCTCGACAGCCGGAACGGAGAGACGTACCCTTGTGTTGCGTTTTTCATTTCCGTTGATGTTTACAAGGCAGACACCGGTGGTCCCGGCGATATAGAGTTTACCCTCCTCATCCAGAAAGCTTCTGGAATTGCCGGTTGTTATATAGGGAAGACCGCTTTTGAGATTATAAAAGCTGTACTCTATGTTTTCGTTCTTTATAAGGGAATCGGCTCTGGTTATATAGATACCGTTGGAGGCAAGGACCCAGGCTCCTCCGTTATCGTCGAAGAAGATGTCATAATTGTTGGAATAGGGGAAGGAGCTCACGGCAGTGATCTTTCCTTCCTTCAGATACTGTATGGAATTGGAGGTTATGAGCCAGAAAAGATCCCTTTGGGCATCATATTTTATGCGCATGACCACTCCGCTGGTAAGGCCCGCATCATAGTGGAGCCTTCTTATGCGGCTGTTTTTTATCGTATATATGCCGTCACCGTCGCTGCCGAGATAGAGAACACCGTCGGGACCTTCTTCAACGCTGAGTATGGCCAGGTTATTAATTCCGTCATCCTGGCCGTAATGCTTTGTGACAGCATCGTTTTCAACTATGTAGAGGCCGTTGTCGGTGGCTACCGCAAGGCTTTTGTCCCTGCGCTGTATCACGTCACGGACCTGGCCGCAGTCCAGTCCTGCAGCGCTGTTCAGGCATTCTATCTCTCCGTTTGAACGGCAGTGCACGAGGCCGGTATCTCCTTTCGTGCATATCCAGATATCTCCTGCCGCATCCGCAAAAAGGCAGCGGATCCTGACGCCCTGAAGGAATCGTGTGATATCATTCTCAACAGTACTGTAGTCTCTCAGGTCTATTATGGTAAGCCCCGTGCCGGTGTCGCCTCCGAGATAGAGAAGACCGTCCTTTACCAGTGTGGAGTTGATCACCATGGGCTCAAGGCCCGCAAGGGAGGAAATATCGGAAAAACGGTCTGGGACAAGTTTCATGACACCCTGTCGGGTGGAGGTGAACCAGAGGTTGCCTTCATGATCCTTCATGATATGGCCTACCGAATTATCCATCGGAAGGTCGTCAAGCTCCGCATAGTTCATGCTCTCGTCAAAGTAGCCTACGCCGTTGGTGGCGGCTGTCCATAGAAGACCTCCGGAAGAGAGCAGGGAGTTGATGTTTGCATGGGAGCCTGTCCCAAGCTCCTGCTTTACGGTGAGGTCTTCCGCATTCACCACCAGTATCAGGGTGGAGGTTGTGCCCATGTAAATGATCTTTTCGTTTTCCGGTGAGGGATAGACGGAAGTGACCGTATAGTCCCCGAAATGGTATCTATCGCAGAAACGGACCACGTGCAGCCTGTCGAGAGTGAAAACCTCACCGTTACTGGTGATGCCGTAGATGAGGCCCGAGCTGTCTGCGGTTATGCTGCTGATATATTCCATATTGATACGTTCATCGTCTATGAGCCGGAGCTCGTTGTCAGTACCCACACAGGCCAGTCCCTGGGTAGTGGCGATGATGATGTTTCCCAGCCTGTCCTGGGCTATGGCCCTGATGGAATAGGAGCGGAGGGCGCTTTCCTGGCCGTAGAAGCGAAAGCACCCGTGGTCGTAACAGGCAATACCGTTTTCGTTGGTACCGATCCAGATACGGCCGGAAGAGTCTTCAAAGAGGGAGTAGACGCTGGAGATACCCGTACTGGAATCGAAGCGTTCAAATGAGGTGCCGTCATAGCGTATCAGACCGCTGTAGCTGCCTATCCATATGAAACCGTCACTGCTCTGCAGTATGGTATTGGCTTCCGAGGTGGGGAGACCGCCTGAGGAATCGTAGAGGATAGCGGTATAATCGCTGCCCTTGCCGAGAAGGTCCCTCCGATCTCCGGCAGCACCGGCATTTATGGGTGCTGACAGGGGGAGGATGAGGGTAATGATGATAAAGAGCGGGAGCAAAGCCCGCAGGATAAGGCAGGAAGTGGTCGCAGGATGTTTCATGATTATCTTTACCTCAGTGTTTGGCATAGGATCAGAGACGGACTTATCCGGAGCTTTGATCATAACATAATCATAGCATATTTTATAAAGAAGATACAGTTTTTTCTCTCCGAAATATTTATGATTGCCCGACTTGTCGGTGCATAGTAACCATACTTTTTGTGCATTTTTGATAATACATCCTGCGCATTTTGTGGTTTTTCTTGACAGATTGCCTCTTTTGCTATATTATTTCTCTATCATATCTCAAAAATATTCTTTAGGAGGGGGAAAGTTATGAACAATGGAAAACAGAGAAACGGAAAGCTGATAGCAAGGGTAGTATACATTGCGGTGGCCGGTATCGCTGCACTGTCTGTGCTGCTGTGCATCATCGCCTCTTCGGAGATCACCAACGGCTATCACGAGATGGGTAGAGATATGCTGATGGTCGCCTGCAAGCAGCTTCAGAGAACCCTTGACGATATGTACGAGGGAGAATGGACTGATGTGGACGGTGTGCTTTACAAGGGCGATGCCAATATAGAAGAGGAATTCCAGAGTGTTCTGGAGGACATGAAGAGGGAGACCGGACTTGAATATACACTGATACTGGACAAGAACCGTGCCCTGACCACCATAAACGGCATGAAGGGAAAGCCCATAGGAGATGCTGCTTACAATGCACTCAGGAGCGGCAACACCTTCTCGGATTTTAAGACTGACATCAATGGTGAGAATTATTATGTTTACTATACACCCGAGAATCAGGGCGGCAAGTACGTGGGTGCTTTCTTTGCCGGACGTATGTCCGAGGATATCGACTCAAAGATCAGCTCCGCTATCCTGACACTGGTGATCCTGGCGGTCATAGTTACCGTCGCTTTCGTGATCGTGGGACTCATGCTCAGCAACAAGTATTCCAAGATGATGAAGAACATTGCCGAAAGCGTGGAAAAGCTTGCGAGCGGCGACCTTTCCGTACAGATAAACAGGGAACTGGCAGACCGCAGGGACGAGCTGGGTATCATCGGAGAGGGCGTCTACAACCTGGATGAGAAGCTGAAGGATGTCATCAGCAAGACCATCGCGGCTTCAAAGAATCTGGATACCGAGAGCACGGAGCTTGCGGATTCCGCATCCCAGGCATCCCAGGCATCCGATCAGGTCACCGATGCCATCACCGAGATATCAAAGGGCGCGGTTGCCCAGGCCGAGAGTGTTGAAGGTGCTGTGGGCGATACCGATGATATAGGAAAGAATATCGAGAATATCACCGGCAACGTCAGTGAGATGGACAGCTATGCCGAAGATATGAAGAATGCCTGCGACAAGGCTATGGATGCACTCGAGAAGCTCATCAAACAGAGTGCGGACGTTACCGTATCCGTCAGGGAGATCGGCGATACCATCAACTCCACCAACGAGTCGGCCAAGACCATAAGCGAGTTTACCCAGGCTATCACGGATATAGCTACACAGACCAATCTGCTGTCGCTGAATGCTTCAATTGAGGCAGCGCGTGCAGGCGATGCGGGCCGCGGCTTTGCCGTGGTGGCAGACGAGATCCGCCAGCTGGCAGACCAGTCCAGCGAGAGCGCTGACAAGATCAAGTCCATTGTTGAGAAGCTGCTGGCAGATTCCGCAAGTTCCGTTGCAGTGCTTGAAAAGCTTAATGAGAGCTTCGGCGTCCAGGCAGAGCAGCTGGATCAGACCAAGGCAAATATGGAGACCATGAACGGAAACGTGGCCAATGTAAAGAACACCTCCGCAAGTATTTCCGGCAGGGTTTCCTCCCTCAATGATGCGAAGAACGGTCTTATGGAGATAATATCAGACCTTTCCGCCATCTCCGAGGAGAATGCGGCTTCCACGGAGGAGACCAACGCTTCCATGGAGGAACTGAATGCTACCTTCACTGTTATTAGCGAAGCAGCAAGCAGCCTGCAGACCCTGTCCTCCGAACTTTCGGATACCATCAGCTATTTCAGGCTTTGAGCCTTTCGTAAAAGGATCCGGTGAACGACGGATCACAATGAATAATATCCCCCTCCGCACCATGGCCATAGAGAAAGCTGCTGTGCGGAGGGGGTATCTGGTTAAAGAAACATGAGCTATATTACTACTATTTCAGGCATAAACTTTGATCCGATGGATCCGGATCCGGCGCTGATAAGGATAGAGGACATCGCGCATTCCCTGGCACATATCTGCCGGGGAAACGGACATGTAAAGGAATTCCACTCCGTAGCCCAGCATTGTCTTGAGTGCGCTGAGGAGGCAAGGACCCGGGGCTATACGGACAGAGTGGTGATGGGCTGCCTTCTCCATGATGCCAGTGAGGCCTACATTTCGGATGTCACCAGGCCCATAAAGGGACTGCTCACCGAATATCTCAGGGCAGAGGAGAGGCTTCAGGACATGATCTGGGAACGCTTTATGGGAACGGTTCCGGATGAGGAAGAACAGAGACTGATATTCGGTGTGGATGATGACATACTGAGCCTGGAGTTTAAACAGAACATGGCTGCCGCACCGGGGGAAGGATATAAGAACATTAAAGCGGATATCCGCTGCTGCTACAGGGATATATCAGAGGTCAGGGCGGATTTCCTGAGGGAGTTTGAAAGACTGAATGGCAAAAAGGTTAAATAAGGATCAGTATATCGACAGCTGGGGGAATGTGCAGAATTATTCCTCATGGCACTATGAGAGACAGAAACAGATCCGCAGGAGGCTTATCATGGCTCTGAGCATATTTGCCTTTGCTGTGGTGCTTACAGTGGCCCTGGTGCTGATCTTTATGAAAAAAGGCCCGGATAAGCCCGCGTCGGCCGGTGTGGCCGAAAAGAATGAAGTTCCGGCAGCTGCTGATACTCCCGTGCTTGAGGCTGATACTCCTCCCGAGGAAAATGTGGCGGTGGTGACACCTACTCCGGAGGCTACGGCTACTCCTACGCCCGAACCCACACCCGTCATATCTCATCCGGATATGTTCTATGAGGGCTATACAGTCTTTGCCGATGAGAATACGGAGGAGATAACAAGCGAAGAGATACTGAGCTCCTACGCGGTGCTGGTGGATCTGAAGGACGGCCACATCGTGGCCCAGCGTAATCCCATGGATAAGATATATCCGGCCTCCATGACTAAGGTCATGACCGTGCTGGTGGCGGCGGAGCATATGGAGGATCCCGATGCCATGGTGACCATGACAAGGGAGATCACGGATTTTGTGTTCCTTAACGACCTTTCGGCAGTGGGCTATGAAGTGGGAGAGCAGGTCAGCGTCATGGAGCTCTTCTACGGCACCATACTCCGGTCGGGCGGCGACGCGGCACTGGCACTTGCGGAGCATATAGGCGGAAGTGAGGATGCTTTTGTTGCCATGATGAATGATAAGCTTAAGGAGCTGGGCTTTGATGAGGTTGCCCATTTCTCCAATCCCGTGGGCCATTATGAGGATGATAACTACTGTACTCCGGTGGCTATGGCAATGATAA
Source organism: Lachnospiraceae bacterium (assembly GCA_017518185.1). Lineage (GTDB taxonomy): Bacteria > Bacillota > Clostridia > Lachnospirales > Lachnospiraceae > NK4A136. The sequence goes on along the minus strand of JAFWWB010000006.1, from coordinate 20,487 downwards.
TGAAAGCGGCGATGGAGAATGATATATGCAGGGAGGTCATGTGCACCAAACGTTATAATACTGCTTCAAACGAATTTCATCCCGACGGGATAGACATTTCAAACCTGTTCCTGAGGCGTATAGAGGATCTGGACACTCACGGCGAGGTCCTGGCGGCCAAGACCGGTTACGTCATCCAGTCCAGAAACTGTGCTGTTTCGTATGAGGAATCCAACGACGGGAACAGATATATCCTGGTCACCTCCGGCGCACCGGGTTCCTGGAAGGCGATCTACGATCATGAAAAGATCTATGCTTCATATGTAAACTGAGTATGAGAAAAGGGAGGTATTAACATGAGAACATCAAGTATAAAGGTAACCAGCAGGGGCGAGGGAATGGAAGAGGCTCTTGAGGAGACTGAAAAGCTCGGCAGGGAAGCGGAGCTTACGGATAAGGAGCTGTTCCATTTAAGGCTGCTTGCCGAGGAGCTTTTCGGTACCATGCGGAGCATAGCAGGTGATGTTGCGGCCGATTATCTTGTGGAGCAGGAAGGGAAGGCCTTCAGGATAAACCTGGTATCGAAGGTGGAGCTTACTCTGGAGATGAAACAGAGATTCATATCGGCGGCCTCGAACGGTGAAAATGAAGCCGGTAAAGGCTTTATGGGCATGATAAGGGATATCATCGGAACCGTGCTGCTTCCGAGCGAAACGGGACCCAACATGCTCTCACTTGGACTTGCATCACTCGGAAGTCCGACGGGCTACGGTGCCGATAATACATATACCTGGTCAATGGTGAACTATGTCAACGGCGTAAAGGCCAGCCGGGAACCTGAAGCGCAGGATGCCTGGGAACGTCTGGAAAGGTCGATAGTCGCCTCCATTGCAGATGATGTCAAGGTGTATATCCGGGGGACTGAAGTAAAGATAATCATTTCAAAGGAATTCTGATCCGCCGGAGAAAAAAACTGTTTGACAAATCTGCGGAAAGATAATATAATACTCTTCGTGCTTCGGCACAGATATGGCGAGGTAGCTCAGCTGGCTAGAGCACGCGGTTCATACCCGCGGTGTCGAGGGTTCGAGTCCCCCCCTCGCTATCTGATGGGCCCGCGGTCTGAACAGACTGCGGGTTTTTCATTACTGTCAAAAGGAGGAAATACCATGGAACTTGAGATAAACAAGGTACAGGAAGAAAGCAGTATGACCATGACACTTGAGGGCAGGATAGACACCTATTCGGCTCCCGGCCTTACGGATGAGATAATGGCCATACCCGGGGATGTGAAGGACCTTGTGATCGATCTTTCCGGAGTCGAATACGTTTCTTCCGCCGGGATAAGATCCTTTAACAGGGCTGACAAGGAGATGCATAAGAGAGGGGGAAGGCTGGTGATAAAGGGTGCCAATGAATTTGTCTCCGACCTTTTCGAACTGACGGGCTTCGGCTCCATAGTGGAAATACAGAAGTAAGCCGGAGGCAGCGCTTTGCAGAAAAAAGGGAAGCTGCGCAGCAGCATGATCTTCAGGATAGCCGGAGGGAATCTTCTCCTTATAATCCTTTTCGGCTGGCTGCTCGGCATCATAGGTTATCTGCGTTTTACCGAATCTGTCACTGCCGAGTATAATGATGCCGCTTTCCGTGCGGCGGAGACGGCAAGGGCTGTCATAGATGCGGGACGTATCGATGACTGGCTGGCGAGCGGAGGCGCAGATGAGGATTATAAGGAAGCAGCCCGGGTGTTGGATATACTCTGCGTAAAGCAGGGAGTGACCCTTATCTACCTTATCGACGTGGATACCTCGGATTACGGCCGTTTTGTATCTGTCTTCAATTCTGTCGGAGAAGATACAGGCTATGAACCCTGGCCCATAGGTTATGAACGGGATACCACCAATGAGGAATACAGGGATATCTACAGGAATATATATGAGAACGGCCTTGAACGCGGGACAGTGGTCCGTACCAAAAACCTTAACGGCAGGGATCCGCATATCACCTCACTCATGCCCGTAAAACTGTCGGACGGCAGTGTCCGGGCCATACTCTGCGTGCAGCGTCCGATGGAGGAGCTCGCGAAGGGGCACAGGCTATATCTTGAATATGTTGCCGTGGCGATGATATTCACCTCCGTTGTTGCACTGTTCATTTCAGTCTCTTTTATGAAAAGAGAGTTCGTGGAACCGCTGCAGACGCTGAGCAGTGAGGCCAGCAGGTTTGCGGAAGAGAGCACAGAGCCCGAGGAGGGTGTGCTTAAGGATATCAGCTCGATAAGTGAGATAGAGCTGCTGGCTTCATCGCTCGAAAAGATGGAGCTTGATACGCTTCAGAACATTGAGAACATAAGGCGTATCACGGCCGAAAAGGAGCGTATCGGCGCGGAACTGTCGGTTGCGGCCCAGATACAGTCGGATATGCTTCCCAAGACCTTCCCTGCATATCCGGATCGGAGCGAGTTTGATATCTACGCCCTTATGCAGCCGGCAAGGGAAGTGGGCGGTGATTTCTATGATTTTTTCTTTGTGGATGACAGCCATCTTGCTCTGGTCATGTCGGATGTTTCCGATAAAGGCATCCCGGCGGCCCTTTTTATGGTGATCTGCCGTACCCTGATAAAAAAACAGGCCCAGAGCGGGGAGAGCGGATATCATACCTCAAAGATCCTGTCGGTGGTCAACGAGCAGATCTGCGAAGGAAATGATGCGGATATGTTCGCTACGGTGTGGATAGGCATACTCGATCTGAACAGCGGCAAAGGCATAGCCAGCAATGCGGGACATGAGCATCCACTGATCAGCAGGAACGGCGGCGCATACGAACTGGAGTGCTATCCCCATTCGGCGGCTATAGGTATGAGGCCCGGACTTGATTTTGAGGAACATGAGTTTGAACTTAAGGCAGGTGACAGCCTTCTGGTCTATACCGACGGCGTGGCAGAGGCTAATAATGCGGACAGGGAGCTTTTCGGAACGGAAAGAGTGATAGAGGAGCTCAACAGGGATCCTTTAAGGAGTGCAGAGGAGCTTATCAGATCCCTGAGGTCTGCCATAGATGGTTTTACGGGTGGCGCACGCCAGTTTGACGATATAACCATGCTGGCTTTCAGATATCTTGGACCGGTGAAAAAAGATTAGGTATTTTTAACAAAAAACTTTTACTTTTGACTTGCTCTGGTGTATAATATTTTCATGCGTGTTTGCGCGGAAGCTGACGAGACTTTGATCGGAGGAACATTTCAATGGCCAGTATTACCTGCCCTGATTGCAAGAGATTTGTGGATGAGAGCGTAAAGTTCTGTCCGGGATGTAAATTCAATATCAGAAAATATGTAAAGGAACTTAAAAAAGGCGGGGGGAGCCTGAGCACCAGCATCTCCCTGGGGAGCGTTTATTCAAATTCGAAAACCAGGACAGCTGCACCTGCGCTGGATTTTCTTAAGTCTGCACCGGCAGAACCGGAACCCGTGGCAGAGCCTGTACAGGCAGCCGCGCCTGAAGCGGCACCAGTGTATGAGCCCTCAGCAGCCGTGCCGGCATATGGTCCTTCGGCACCGGAAGCAGGAACATCTTCCGTGACTCCTTCTGATCTTTTTGGGACAGCTGCCGTACAGCCTGAAGTCCCCGGAACACAGGTATATGCAGAGCCCGCGACAGCCCAGCCTGCTATCCCGCCTGAAGCACAGATGTACGGAACACCTGCACAGGCGTCACCTGCGGCATCACCTTTATATGGCGGCCCTACGGCCCAGCCGACTATCCCGCCCGAAGCACAGATATACGGAGCGCCTGCACAGGCGTCACCTGCGGCATCACCTTTATATGGCGGTCCTGCGGCCCAGCCGACTATCCCGCCTGAAGCACAGATATACGGAGCACCTGCACAGCCGGCACCCTCTGCATCGCCTCTTTATGGCGGTTCTGCGGCCCAGCCCGCTATCCCGCCCGAGGCGCAGATGTACGGACCTCCTGCAGGGACACAGCCCGCTATCCCGCCCGAGGCGCAGATGTATGGGCCTCCCGCAGGGACACAGCCCGCTATCCCGCCCGAGGCGCAGATGTACGGACCTCCTGCAGGGACTCAGCCGGCTATCCCGCCAGAGGCGCAGATATACGGGCCTCCTGCGGGTACACAGGCCGTTGCACCCGGAGGCGGCGCAGCAGGACTTTACGGCGGCCCCCAGCCTGCGATACCTTCGCAGAATCCTTTTGCAAACAATCAGAACCAGCAGAGTATGAACGGCGGCAGCATAACCTCCATAGGAGGCTACAGCGGCACGACTCCCGCAAGGGAAACCTCGCCTATGGCTCCTTATTCGGCAGAAGCTCAGCAGGCCAAGCAGAGTGCGATGGAGCAGCGCGGCCCTGTGGAGCTGGGGCCTGACGGACAGCCGCTGTTTGAGTCTGAGTCTCTCGGAAGAGTGGCAAAGGGAGGCGGAGCACTTTCCGGTGTTTCCAACCGTCCTACCATTATGGAAAGGCTCAGGGCAGAGGAAGAGAGGAAGAAGGCTGAAGAATCCATATTTGAATCCGCAAGCTTAAGAAAGCACGAAAAGGATCTGAATGCGGGACTGGTCCAGGCCGGAGGCGCATTGCACAGCGATATATCCTTTACCAATTATGCGGCACCTGAAAGAGGTTCCTACGGAAGGGTTACTGCCGAGCAGCTCAGGCAGGCTGCTTACGTTGCTGCCGGAAACACTCCGAATAACGGACAGGCACCTTATGCAGCACCCCAGCGTGCACAGCAGGCGGCGCCTCAGATGAACAGTCCGCTTTACGGCGGTCCTCAGAATGTTATGCCTGCATTTGCACCCGGAGGCGGCGGAGCACCCGCATTTGCCCCCGGAGCAGGAAGCCCTGCATTTGCACCGGGCCCCGGTGCACCGGCATTTGTACCGGGAGGCGGAATGCCTGCCTTTACGCCGGGAGGTAATCCGGGAGGTCCTGCAGGAGGAGCCGGTTGATAAACAGGATAGGTTCCGGTACTGATACCGGAGGCATATATGAGAGACGGGGGAGCAGACCCAGGAATCCGGATACCGAGGCGCCGTCCTTTCTCCTCGGAAACGAGGAGCAGGGAGTAGTCTGGGACAGAGGAAAACCGGAGAAAAAGCAGAAAGCAGCGAGGGTTGAGAAGCTCCCTGAGGAAGAAAAGGTTCAGGATAGGGAAGTTCCCCATGAACCCGGATTCCTCCGGAAACTGGGAGAACGCATAAAAGCGTTCTTTTCCGGTTTTTTAAGGCTGGTATGGTACGATAAGGAAGAGCCGGAGGCGGAAAAAGATACTTCCGGCAGGAAGGAAGAAGCAGAGGCTCCGGCCGGCAGTAATGAAGGGAAGTCCCGGGATGAACTGATACGGGAACGTATAGCCGCAAAGGATACCGACGGCATGATGGATCTTCTTACGGAAGGGAATACAAAAAAGCCTGCCCGGAATACATCCATCTATACTTCCTATGATAAGAAGGGCAGGATAGTAAAGCAGCAGGAAAAGAGAGGCAGGGTATATGCGTATAGGAAACGGGTATGACGTGCACCGCCTGGGAGAAGGCTGCGACCTTATCATAGGCGGGATAAAGATCCCCTGGGATAAGGGCCTCATCGGACATTCGGATGCGGATGTGCTGACCCACGCCATTATGGATGCGCTGCTGGGAGCGGCGGCTCTGGGAGACATAGGACTTCATTTCCCGGATACGGATCCCGGTCTAAAGGGAGTGGACAGCTTTAAGCTGCTGGAACGGACAAAGGAGCTTATAGAGGAACAGGGTTACTTCATAGAGAATATCGATGCCACGGTCATTGCGCAGGCGCCGAAGCTCAGGCCTTATATAGAGGATATTCGGAAGCGCTATTCGGAGACTCTGGATATCGACATAAACTGTATAAATATAAAGGCTACCACGGAGGAGCATCTGGGCTTTACCGGACGGCAGGAGGGCATTGCAGCCCAGGCTGTATGCCTGCTGGCAGATATAAGGGAGAGGGCTTCGGCAGATGTGACCGGGGGATGTGCAGGATGTGCAGGCTGTCCCGGCCGTGAAGCGTTTGCAGTAAACAGGGAGGAAACATGAGGATCTATAACACCAAAACAAGAAAAGTCGAGGAATTCGTACCTCACGAGGAGGGAAAGGCGAAGGTTTATACCTGTGGCCCTACCGTATATCATTTTGCCCACATAGGTAACCTCAGGACATACATATGTGAGGATATCCTGGTCCGGGGACTGGCTTATGAAGGTTATGACGTGAAGCGCGTCATGAACATCACCGATGTGGGACACTTGTCTTCCGATGCGGATACCGGAGAGGACAAGATGCTCAAGGGCGCGAAACGTGAGCATAAGACAGTCATGGAGATCGCTGATTTCTATACCAGGGCCTTTTTCACGGATTTCAACGCGCTGAACATGCGCATGCCCGAGGTGGTGGAGCCTGCCACCCACTGCATCGACGATTTTATACATATGATAGAGGTGCTGCTGGAGAAGGGCTATGCCTATAAGGCCGGTGATAACGTTTACTTTGATACTTCAAAGCCCGAAAGCTATTATACCCTCTCAAAGCAGAATGAAGAGGAACTGATGGTGGGCGTACGTGACGATGTGGATGAGGATACCAACAAGCGCAATAAGAGCGACTTCGTGCTCTGGTTCACAAAGTCAAAGTTTGAGGATCAGGAGCTTAAATGGGAGAGCCCCTGGGGACTGGGTTATCCGGGCTGGCACATAGAGTGCTCCTGCATAGGCATAAAGCATCTCGGGGAGTATATGGATATACACTGCGGCGGAGTGGACAATATCTTTCCCCACCATACCAATGAGATCGCCCAGAGCGAGGCCTATCTCGGTCATCCCTGGTGCCGTTACTGGTTCCATGTCCATCACCTTGTGGATAAGGGCGGAAAGATGAGCAAGTCCGCCGGCGGTTTTCTTACCGTATCTTCCCTGGTGGAGAAGGGCTACGATCCACTGGCATACAGGTACTTCTGCCTCCAGTCCCATTACCGTAAGCCCCTGGAGTTCTCCTGGGATGTGCTGGAGCAGATGAGCAATGCCTATACAAAGCTTAAAAAACGCTGCCTGGAGCTCAAGGCTGACGGTGAGGTGGATGAGACCGCCTTCGCTGAGCAGAGGAAGAAATTTGCGGAAGCCATAGGTGATGACATCAACACCTCCATGGCCTTTACGGTGCTCTATGATGTGCTGAAATCGGAACTCAACGATGCTACCAAGCGTAAGCTGGTGGAGAGCTTCGATGAAGTCCTGGCTCTCAAGCTCCTGGAAGAGGCTGAAGAAGAGAGTGTGGACGACGATCTTAAAGCCTTTGTGGAGGCAAAGATCGAGGAGAGGCGGCAGGCTAAGGCGGCAAAGGATTTTGTCAGGGCAGACGCCATCAGGGATGAACTTGCCGCAAAGGGCATAGTCATAAAGGATACGAGGGAAGGCGTGAAATGGGAGAAAGCCTGAACCTATCCCCATTGGGCTACGCCTACCTGGGAGATGCGGTGTATGAGCAGTATGTAAGGCTCCATCTTGTGAGCAGCATGGGCAATGTCCCTGTGGAGAGATACCATAAGCAGTCCATCGGCCTGGTAAGCGCCGGCGCACAGTCGAAGGCGGTAACGGCGCTGATGGAGGAGCTTAGTGAAGAAGAACAGGATATCTATAAACGGGGGCGTAATTCAAAGCCCCATACGATGCCTAAGAACGGCAGTCCCGCTGACTATCACAGGGCTACGGGCTTTGAAGCTGTCATAGGCTGGCTGTATATCAACGGCAAGACAGAACGGGCAGAGGAACTGATGGAAAAGGCTGTCCGTATACTTGAGGCAGGTAAGAAAAATGGCGGTAAATGAATCACAGATAGAAGGCAGAAATGCCGTGATGGAGGCCTATCGTTCAGGCAGGACCGTGGATAAGCTCTATGTGCTGGACGGCTGCCATGACGGCCCGGTCATGAGTATCAAAAGGGAAGCAAAGAAGCACGATACCATGATAAGGTACGTGGATAAGGACAGGCTGGACCAGATGTCACAGACCGGCAGGCACCAGGGGGTCATTGCGGTGACTTCTGTCATGGAGTATGCGGAGGTATCTGATATACTGGCGGCGGCGGAAGCGAAGAATGAGCCGCCCTTTATCTTCGTGCTGGACGGCATAGAGGATCCCCATAATCTGGGAGCCATTATCCGTACGGCCCATCAGGCCGGTGCCCATGGTGTCATAATACCCAAGAACAGGGCTGCCGGACTTACGGCCACCGTAGAGCGTACCTCAGCGGGAGCTCTTAATCATGTGCCTGTGGCCAGAGTAACCAATATCGGCCGTACGGTGGACGAACTGAAGGAGAAGGGCATATGGACAGCCTGCGCCGATATGGACGGGGAATTGATGTATAAGTGTGATCTGACGGGACCGCTTGCTCTTATTGTAGGATCTGAGGGAGACGGGGTCAGCAGACTGGTAAGGGAAAAATGCGATCTGAAATGTTCCATACCCATGAAGGGTGAGCTGGATTCCCTGAATGCTTCGGTGGCGGCGGCAGTGCTGGCCTACGAAGCCGTCAGACAGAGAGATTTCGCTTAAGCTTTATCCTCCCCCTCGGGAGGATCTTCTTTTTTCGGGAGTGTGAGCCTTACGGTGTCTATCCTGTTATTTCCGAGTTTTTCAACCTTTAGCACAGTGCCGTCTTCCAGAGAGACGGATTCCCCTTCTCCGGGGATGCGGTCACCGAGCTTTTCTATTATTATTCCGCTGATGGAATCATAGTCCTCGCTGTCATAGTCGGTGCCCAGGAATTCGTTGACATCGTCCAGCTTTACGGTACCGTCCACCAGGTATTCTCCCTCACCGGCGGGCTTTATGAACTCTGCTTCATCGGCATCGTATTCGTCACGTATCTGGCCGATTATCTCCTCCACCAGATCCTCCATGCTTATCATGCCCTCACAGCTTCCGTATTCATTCAGCACTATGGATATGGGCATGCTCTTCCTGCGCATTTCCTGGAGCAGATCCGGGATCTTTTTGTACTCATAAGTATAGTAGACTTCACGCATTAGTTTTCTCAGATGGAAACGTCCGGGATCCTCTATGAATATCATGTCTTTTATGTTGAGAACGCCGATGATGTTGTCGGTGCTTTCCTCGTAAACCGGGATGCGGGTATACATATGCTCCCTGAAGAGAGCCATGACCTCATCATAGCCGGAGTGGACATCCGCCGTCACCATTGAGACCCTGGGTATCATGATGTCCCGGGCCACGGCATCGGAAAAATCAAACATATTATGTATCATTTCCCGCTCACCGCTTTCGATTATCCCTTCCTCATGGCTGACATCAACATAGCCCAGAAGCTCTGCTTCGGTGATGCTTATGACCTTGCTGCCTGGATCCACACCCATCATCCTGAGTATAAGGTTTGAGATCTTGTCCACCAGGAAGATAAGGGGAGTAAGGATGAAGCAAAGGGCATGGATCATGGGAGCATAGCTCATGGCGTACTTTTCATTTTTGCGGAGGGCGAGGGTCTTGGGGATGATCTCCCCGAAGAGAAGCACCAGCACCGTAAGTATGCCCGTGGCGATACCTACCGCAAAGCTGCCGAAGAGCTCTGCCGCAAGCACAGCTGAGAGGGCGGAAGCGGAGATGTTTACCACGTTGTTCCCGATCAGTATGGCCGAGAGTGCCTTGCTGGGATTTTCCAGCACCTTGAGTGCAAGCGCGGCACGTCCGCCGGGCTTTTCCTCAGCAAGTGTGCGCAGCCTCATCTTTTTTACCGTGGTAAAAGCAGTTTCCGCAGAGGAAAAGAAGGCGGAAAGCAGAAGGAGCATAAATAATATGCAGGACTCTATGATCTGATGTGTTTCCATAATGGTGAATTTTATCACAATGATAAAGGTTTTTCAACATGCTTGCATATGATTAAGAAGTATGTTATAGTATCAAAGCTATATCAACACGGAGGTAGAAAAAATGAAGCATATCAGAACACTCAATACCAGGGATTTCAAGGAGAGCCTTAAGAACGGCGGCTGCGGCGAGTGCCAGACATCCTGCCAGTCAGCCTGCAAGACCAGCTGCACAGTAGGAAACCAGAGCTGCGAGCAGGTGAGCAAGGCTAAGAAGAACTGAACGTAAACGGTTAATTAAATGAAAAGAGTAGGGAGGGGAAGCCTTCCCTGCTCCATTTGTGTGTCAAGATGGTACATTGTTACAAAAATCATGGATATAACATAGTGCTGGACGTGGAAAGCGGCAGCGTGCATGTGGTCGATGATCTGGTCTATGACCTCATCGGTGAGGTGGAGTGCGCTCTTTCGGAGGGCCTTTCCGATACCGAGATAGTATCCCGCCTTGGAGGCGGCCTTACGGATGTGGACAGGAAGGAGGCTCTTTCCGAGATACTGGAGCTCAAGAACAGCGGCAGGCTTTTTTCAAAGGATGAACACGAAGAGAGTGTACAGGCCTTTACGGAAAGGGAAAGTGTGGTCAAGGCCATGTGCCTCCATATCGCCCATGCCTGCAATCTTTCCTGCAGGTACTGCTTTGCCGGGGACGGTGAGTATTACGGCCCCTGCGGTCTTATGAGCTATGAGACCGGCAAGCAGGCTCTGGACTATCTGGTGGAGCATTCCGGGAGCAGAAGGAACCTTGAGGTGGATTTCTTCGGCGGCGAACCCCTGCTGAACTGGGATGTGGTAAAGCGCCTGGTGGAATACGGACGCAGCATAGAAAAGGAAAAGAACAAGAATTTCCGTTTCACGCTGACCACGAACGGTACGCTCTTAAATGAAGAGATACTGGAATTCGCCAACAGGGAGATGAGCAATCTGGTCCTCTCCATCGACGGAAGGAAGGAAGTACATGACCGTATGCGGCCCTACAGGGACGGAAGGGGCAGCTACGATGAGATAATACCGAAGTATATACACGCCGCTGAGTCCAGGAACCAGATGAACTATTATGTCCGCGGGACCTACACCCACCTCAATACGGACTTTTCTCAGGACGTGCTGCATCTCGCGGATCTTGGCTTTGAGCAGATCTCGGTGGAGCCGGTGGTAGCCTCGCCGGAGGAGGAATATGCACTCAGGGAAGAGGATATTCCCGAACTCATAAAGCAGTATGATATCCTGGCGGATGAGATGCTCAAACGAAGGAAAGAGGGACGGGGCTTTAATTTCTTCCATTTCAATATCGATCTTGAATGCGGTCCCTGTGTGTATAAGAGGCTTTCGGGCTGCGGCGCGGGCTGTGAGTATATCTCGGTAACGCCCTGGGGGGATATCTATCCCTGCCACCAGTTCGTCGGCCAGCCTGAGTACAGGCTGGGAAGCCTGTCCGAGGGCATAGTCAATACCGGACTCAGAAAAAAGTTCCATGACTGCAATGTTTATTCAAAGCCGGAATGCCGCGACTGCTTTGCAAAATATTACTGCAGCGGCGGTTGTATGGCCAATTCACAGCATTTTACCGGGAGCATATACGGAGCCTACAAGACGGGCTGCGAGCTTCAGAGGAAAAGGATAGAATGTGCAATAATGCTCAAAGCCGCAGCGGCCGAGCAGGAGGGAGAATAATAATGAAAAAGTGGCAGGGTTTTTTGGTACTATTGCTGGTGATAGGAGCACTGGCAGGCTTCGGATATCTTGTGATGTACGGAGTGGACGAGACGGGAGTCGGAAGCGCAAAGAAGACCAAGCTGGGTCTTGATCTTGCAGGCGGCGTTTCCATCACCTACGAGGTTGTGGGAGACGAGGAGCCTTCAGCAGCCGATCTTGACGATACGGTATTCAAGCTGAGAAAGCGTATCGACCAGTATTCCACGGAGGCAAATGTCTATCCCGAGGGTAAGAAGCGTATAAGCATAGAGATCCCCGGTGTTACGGATGCCAATGCGATACTCAAGGATCTGGGAAGCCCCGGAAGCCTGTATTTCATCAAGGCTACGGATCCCAACGGAAATCTCAACTATAACTATAAGCTGGATGAGAGCGGACAGCAGGTCTATGACGAGAACATGAAGCCCGAGTTCGAGCTTAGCAAGCCCATCGAGGATATCGTGGCAGAGGGCAGCGTGGTGCTCTCCGGTACCGATGTGGTCAGCTCCGAGGCGAAGGCTTATACGGATGAGTACAATACCACCCAGCACATAGTAAGCCTCCAGCTTTCCACCGACGGCTCCGTCAGGTTTGCGGATGCGACCGGTGAGGCGGCAGGACTGCCGGGGCTTCGCGGCACGATCGCCATATATTATGATAATGAGCTTTTAAGCGTGCCCAATGTGCATGAGCGTATTGCAGGAGGCCAGGCTCAGATCACCGGCATGCGCGATCATAACGAAGCTGAGAACCTTGCGCAGAACATACGTATCGGCGGACTTAAGCTTGAGCTTCAGGAGCTGAGATCCAACGTGGTAGGTGCACAGCTGGGAAGCGATGCGATAAAGACCTCGCTCATAGCAGGTCTCATCGGTCTCATACTTGTGATACTCCTTATGTGCACCGTATACAGACTGCCGGGCTTCGCAAGCTCCATAGCCCTTGTGCTCTACTGTATGCTGGTCATCCTGGTGATGAACCTCTTTGAGATGACGCTGACCCTGCCCGGTATCGCAGGTATCATACTTTCGGTCGGTATGGCAGTGGATGCCAATGTCATTATATTTGCCCGTATCAAGGAAGAGCTTAAGGCGGGAGCCACTGTTGCCGAGGCCATCAAGGCTGGTTTCGAGAAGGCTCTTTCCGCTATCATCGACGGTAATATCACAACCCTTATCGCGGCTGTGGTGCTCATGCTCATGGGCAGCGGTACGGTCAAGGGCTTTGCTTACACACTTGCTGTAGGTATCGTGCTCTCCATGTTCACTGCACTGGCTGTGACCAGGCTCATCGTAAACGCCTTCTATGCAGTAGGCTTTAAGGCAAAGGGCCTCTGGGGCGTAAGCGAGAAGAGTATCGATACTGAGAAGAAGGACAAGCTGATCGACTTCCTTAAGAACAAGAAGCTCTTCTTCGGTATATCGATAGGTATCATAGTCATCGGCATCATCAGCATGATAATCTTCAGGATAACGACCGGGGATGCCCTCAACTACAGCCTTGAGTTCAAGGGCGGTACAGCAACCACAGTAGCCTTCGACAGGCAGATGACCCTTCCCGAGATAGAATCCCAGGTCTATCCCGAGCTTGAAAAGATCACGGGAGATGCAAACGTACAGAGCCAGACCGTTAACGATTCCAACGAGGTCATCTTCAAGACCAGGGTTCTGAATGTGGATGAGAGACAGGCTCTCAATGATGTGATGCTCTCGAAGTTCGGCGTGACCGAGGATAAGATAACCTCCGAGACCATAGGTTCCACCATCTCAGGCGAGATGAAGAAGGAATCCCTTATGGCTATTGCGGTGGCTACGCTCTGCATGCTGATCTATATCTGGTTCAGGTTCAGCGACATACGCTTCGGCGCCAGCGCTGTGTGCGCCCTGATCCATGACGTGCTGGTGGTACTCACCTTCTATTCGCTGGTACGCTACAGCGTATCCTCCACCTTCATCGCCTGTATGCTGACCATAGTCGGTTACTCCATAAATGCGACCATAGTCATATTCGACCGTGTGAGGGAAAACAATAATGAGAACGAGAGCAGAAAGAGAAATAAGGATACTCTTGATATGGTGGTGAACAGGAGTATTACCCAGACTCTTTCACGTTCGATATTTACCTCACTGACCACGGTCATAATGGTAATAATGCTTTTCATACTGGGTGTCTCTTCCATACGTGAATTTGCGCTGCCGCTGATAATAGGTATAGTCTGCGGTACCTATTCCTCCGTATGTGTGACCGGCGCACTGTGGTATGTGCTCAGGGAGAAGTTCCCCCCTGCGGAAGATGAGGAATGATGGATACTGAATATTTCAGGATCGGAGTGATAACGGAGCCGCACGGTGTGCGCGGGGAGGTCAAGGTCTTTCCCACCACCGGCGACCCTGAGCACCTTAAGGGCATTAAGGTGCTCTTTTTGAAATCAGGGGAGGAGATGAAAGCTCTTCATCCCTGCACGGTAAGACAGCAGAACGACAGGCTTATAATGGGCTTTAAGGAGATCACGGACAGAAATGAAGCCGAGAAACTGAGGAAAGCCGAGCTCTACGTGGACAGGGAGGATGCGATCCCCCTTGAGGAGGATGAGTATTATATCAGCGACCTTATCGGCCTTGCGGTTTACGAAAATGACGAACAGATCGGCACTGTAAGGGATGTGATGGAGACCGGGGCCAATGATGTCTATGTGATAGCGCGCACCGATGGCAGTGAGCTTCTGCTGCCCGCGATACGCCAGTGCATACTGAAGGTGGATGTAGCCGGAGGCCGTATGGATGTCTCGGTAATGGAGGGGCTGTGAGATATTATGTAATGACGCTCTTTCCCGAGCTCATCACAAAGGGAATGAATACCGGAGTACTGTGGAGGGCCATGGAACAGGGGCTCATATCACTGGACTGTTTTCACATACGGGGATATACAAAAAATAAGCACAAGCGAGTTGATGATTATACCTACGGCGGCGGCGCAGGCATGCTCATGGCCTGCCAGCCCATATGGGATACATATCTTGCGGTTCAGGAGCGCATACGGGAGAGGGCCGCGGCAGAAGGACGTTCACCCGGAAGAAAGCGGCTCATATATCTGACTCCCCAGGGACGGGTCTTTGACCAGGCCTTTGCCGAGGAGCTTTCGAAGGAGCAGGAGCTCATCTTTCTCTGCGGGCATTATGAAGGTGTGGATGAGCGCATACTCGAGGAGATCGTCACGGATAATGTTTCCATAGGGGATTATGTACTTACCGGCGGAGAACTGCCTGCCCTTGTGATGATGGATTCCATATCAAGGCTCATACCCGGAGTCCTGAATAATGATGAATCCGCCGAGGACGAGAGTTTTAATGAGGGTGTGCTTGAATATCCCCAGTATACCAGACCGGATGAATGGATGGGAAAGAGGGTGCCTGACGTGCTCCTTTCCGGTCATCATGCAAAGGTCCTGGAATGGCGAAGGGAACAGTCACTGAAGCGTACCGCCGAGAGGCGGCCCGACCTTCTGGCGGATCAGACGGGGAAATAATGAAGTAATAATGAAGATAGAAGCAAGAGGACTTTGCAAGCGTTTTACGCGCATAAAGAACAGCTCTGATAAAAAGAGCGGCCGCAGGGAGGAATTCCTTGCAGTGGATCATGTCGATCTGGATACGGCGGAAGGGGAGATCGTGGGTGTACTCGGACCGAACGGAGCCGGAAAGACCACTCTGCTCCGCATGCTCGGGAAGCTGATGTCCCCCAGCGAAGGGACGGTCAGGCTTTTTGATGATGAAGGAAAGAGCATCGAGGATCCGATAAAGATCAAGAGCATGATAGGCTATCTGTCGGAAAACACCAGGCTTTACGGACGCTTTTCAACAAGGGAGCTTCTTCATACCATCGCGGAGATACACGGCATATCCCGTGAGGAAGAGGAGGAGCGTGTGGAACGTATTTCCGGAGTGCTCGGAATGGGTGACTTTATCGATAACCGTATTGAGAGACTCTCCACCGGGCAGACACAGCGTGCCAATATAGCCAGATGTCTTATTCATTCTCCCGGGATCTATATCTTTGACGAGCCCACACTCGGGCTTGATATAATCAGCAGTGAGGCCATAGTGAGCTTTATGAAGAGCGAGCGCGACCGGGGAGCCAGCGTGCTCTACTCTACGCATTACATGGAAGAGGCCCAGTATCTCTGTGACAGGGTTGTCATGATCTATCAGGGCCGCGTGATAGCGGATGCACCTACGGACAGGCTTATGGCTGATACCGGCACTGACAATCTCAGGGAGAGCTTCAGGGCTCTGATCGCCGGGAGGGACGGTGAGCATGATGCGTAAGAAGACGGTTTTTTCCCTGTATAAAAAAGAGATGCTGGATATTCTCAGGGATAAAAAGACCATCCTTATGATGATCGTGATCCCGCTGATACTTTATCCCCTGATCTTTGCAGGCTCCATGCTGCTGGCATCCTCCATGATGAACGCCTCCACCAGCAAGAGTTACAGTATAGGCTTTGAAGGAGTGGAGGATGAAGAGGCCATGAGGTCCTTTTTCGAGCATGACGGAAAGGAGCATGAATACAGCTTTGTCTTTGTTTCCCCGCCGGAAAGCTATGAGGAGGCCCTTCGGAATGAGGCACTGGATGCTTATGTGAGCGGGGCGGTTTCCGAAAACCGGCCATATTTCAGCATAGTCTATATGGCTTCCAGAACGGATTCCCAGACCGCAGCCGGCATGATAAGGGATGTGATACGGGATTACAGCGATAAGACCACCCGCAGTCTCATCGAAGAAGCCGGCCTGAATGCCGATGAGGTGATGGAGCCCATGCGCTTCGCTCTTCAGGATATGTCTTCGGATGAAGAAAATGCCGGTTTTTTCATGGGGATGATAATACCCTTCCTGCTGATAACGAGCATATTGATGGGAGCCATGTATCCCGCTATCGATACCACTGCGGGTGAAAAGGAGAGAGGGACGCTGGAGACCCTGCTCACCCTGCCTGTGAGAAATATGGAGCTTATAACAGCGAAGTTCCTGGCCACGTCGACGGTGGCAGTGGCGGCGGCCTTTCTGAACGTCATCTCAATGTCTTTCATGGCGCTGTATATGTCAGACAGCATAAGCATTGCGAACGGCAGCAATATAGACCTTCTGTCCTTCCTGCCTGCGGCACTGGTCACGCTGCTCTGTATCCTGGTCTTTGCGATGTTCGCTTCCGCGGTATGCCTTTCCTCCTGCATCTTTGCAAGGAGCTTTAAGGAGGCCCAGAATTATACGACTCCTGTGATGCTGCTGTTTATGGTCGGAGGTATGGCAGGGATGATACCGCAGGTGGGGCTGAACAGTACAACTGCATTGATCCCGGTCGTGAACATAGCCCTGCTCATCGCGGATATCTTCAGCTTTAACTTCAGGCTTGAACTCATAGCCGCGGTGCTTTTGTCAAATCTGGCCTATACGGCCATAGCTGTTGTATTGATGACCAGGCTCTTCTCCTCGGAGAACATACTCTTCGGAGAAGCCTCGGCCAACCTAAGGCTCCTTGACCGGAGGCGTGATATGAAAAAGGGCCAGATACCTGGCATAGGGGACTGTGTCCTGCTGCTCTCCACCGTGATGATAGTTCTCATGTTTGCCGGGGGGCCCGCGGTGCTCCATTTAAAGCTCTACGGCCTTATCATACAGCAGTCCATGATACTGATCCTGACAGCTGCATATGCCTGGTATATAAAAGCTGATGCGGTAGAGTTGTTTTCACTCAGGCGGCCAAAGGCTCTGCATATACTTTCGGCGGTACTGTGCTGGCTTGGAGCTTTCATAATAGTGCAGATCTTCGCTGATCTGCTGCTCAAGGTCTTTCCAGGCCTGAATACGGAGAGCAGCGAGCTGCTTGTAGAGCTCTGGGAAGGACAGCCCCTGTGGATACTCATATTCACCATAGCGCTGATGCCTGCCATCTGCGAGGAATGCGCCTTCAGGGGCTTCCTTTTATCAGCACTTTCGGATAAGCTTAAGTTTATACCGGCAATAGTCCTGACGGGCGTCATATTTGCGGCTTACCACCTAAACTTTCTGCAGCTGATACTGATAACACCGCTGGGGATACTTTCTTCCTATTTTGTACTGAAGCACCGGAGCATATTCCTTTCGGTGGTCATGCATTTCCTCAATAATCTGACTTCGGTACTGATGCAGCAGTATTCCGAAGAGATAGTCACGGCTCTGCCCGTGCTTGGAAAAGAGGATCCCGGTGTGGTATTCTATATCGTGTCAGTCCTTATCGGAGCAGCTGTGCTGGGGACGGGTATCCTGTTACAGAGGGATAAGCCTTCCAAAGCGGAAGGATAAAACAAATTTCAAGGAGGGATAAAAATGGCAACTGACAGAAGACCGGAGAACATGGAGCGTATCACCACTGCGGAGCTTGCGGATGCTTTTATCGAGGAGCAGCTCACTGCATTAAAGCAGCAGATCGGTGACAAAAAGGTGCTGCTGGCCCTTTCCGGAGGAGTGGATTCCTCAGTAGTGGCAGCTATGCTCATAAAGGCGGTGGACGATCAGCTTGTATGTGTGCATGTAAACCACGGGCTGCTCCGCAAGGGAGAGCCGGAGCAGGTCATCGAGGTGTTCCGCAACCAGATGAAGGCTAACCTCGTGTATGTGGATGCCACTGACCGTTTCCTGGACAAGCTGGCGGGTGTTACCGATCCCGAGCAGAAGAGAAAGATAATAGGCGGCGAGTTCATAGAAGTATTCGCTGAAGAGGCAAGGAAGCTGGACGGGATCGAGTTCCTGGCCCAGGGTACCATCTGGCCGGACATTCTTGAGAGTGAGAACGGCATAAAGGCCCATCACAATGCGGGCGGTCTTCCTGAGGATATGAAGTTTGAACTGGTGGAGCCGGTGAAGATACTCTTCAAGGACGAAGTGCGTATTGTTGGCGAGCGTCTCGGCCTTCCGGCAAACATGGTTTACCGTCAGCCCTTCCCCGGACCCGGACTTGGCGTGCGCTGCCCCGGTGCCATCACAAGGGACAGGCTTGAAGCTGTTCGTGAGGCGGATGCCATTCTCCGCGAGGAATTTGCAAAGAACGGCCTTGAGGGCAAGGTGTGGCAGTATTTTACTGTTGTGCCCGATTTCAAGTCCACCGGAATAAAAGATGGAAAGAGAACATTCGAATGGCCCTGCATCATCCGTGCGATAAATACGACGGATGTTATGGAAGTGACCGTAGAGCATCTTTCCAATGAGCTTATCGATCATCTTGTTAAGCGTATCACCTCGGAAGTTCACGGCATCAATCGCGTACTTTTTGATTATACACCCAAGCCGCCTGCAACGGTAGAATACGAGTGATTTATATGTTGCGTAGGATCCGGAGAATTAAAGGTTCTCCGGATCCTTTTTTTACTTGATCGTAATAAAATAGGTTGAAAATCCGCTGCTTTTAATGTATGCTGTACAGGTGTTATTTTTCAAAAAATAGTAAAACACAGAAAGGAGACGCTTATAATGTTCAATGTGCAACATATCAGAAATAGACGTTATAGCAGCTCCTTATTATGTTTTATTATCGTATGTATTCTGGTTGTATGTGCTGTCAATGAGAGACCGGAGTTTGAGAAGCTTTCATATTCGGATTCAAATAATGCCAGCTCGATCAGATCGCCGGAGAATGAGTTTTATGATATTGTTTCTGACGAGATAACAGGTTGTCAGGTAATTAAAAGTATTGTTTCAAAGAAACTTGTTGCTGGAAAAACCATCGGTCCCAGGGAGCAACTGACATATGCTGTAATAGGTGGTCTGTTTATACTTGTCGGTATATGTGTATTCTTTCTGCTGTATTTCTTTAGAGAGTTAACAACAAGTCATCATTTTATCATTACTTATATCCATGATCTGGATGGAATGAAACCCTAATCTCAATTAAATACGTAACATGTTGTCGGGTGAGCGTAGGATACGTTTGCCTTGTTTTGCTGTGGAAAAAAAGAGATGGAGGTTATCATGAATCAGATATTTTCTTATATAATTTTTGGAATTATGGCTATTATGGGCGGCGGCTCTTCGTTGTTTATAGTAATTTCGTTACCTGCGGTGATCATATGGAAAATATGTCGAAAGATCAAATACGGTTATAAGATCACAGACTGAGATTCCGGAGGCAAGAGAAATGGTATCAAACATAATAGTAGGAATAATGTGTGTGATAGTTATAGCGGCAGGTATTTTTGGCTGGTGGTGGGAAAATGGAGGATCTTATCATAATAGTAAAAAAGAGGAAGACAAATCAGAAGCCGAAGATAATGAGACAGAAGGGATAGCGGAAGATGAGAAAAACTAAGATCATATGTACAATCGGACCGGCAAGTGCCGGCGAAGAGATACTGACCAGGATGTGTCGATCCGGAATGAATGTGGCAAGGCTGAACTTTTCTCATGGAACACATGAGGAACATTTGGAACAGATCAGGATGATAAAGAAGGTCAGAGAGAAGCTGGGATATCCTTTGCCGATCATGCTTGATACCAAGGGACCGGAGTACAGGATCGGGGATTTTAAAATTTTCCGGGGCGTGTGTTCAAAGGTGATTTCCTCAGTGAAGCTGATAAATCCGATCTGTTGTTTGGTATTACTTACCGGTGGACAGGCGGGCAAACAATCAGGCAGTACCAACACGATACGCCTGGAAACGATAAAGTAGAGGAGGGATCTTTCTATGCATATTCTGCTTCAAATACTGCTTCTGGCAGTAGGTTTTGTATGTCTTGTTAAGGGTGCTGACATATTCGTAAGTGGAAGCTCAGCGCTCGCCAGGAATTTTAATGTTCCCGGGTTGATCATCGGATTAACGATCGTTGCGCTTGGGACAAGTGCACCGGAAATGGCAGTCAGTACAGTT
>JAFWWB010000092.1 GCA_017518185.1 Lachnospiraceae bacterium | reverse complement strand
CTTCATCTGCTTGCCCATTGCGGCATCAAGCTCTTTTTCCCTTTCCGACAGCTTTTCCCGGTAAAGCTCGTAAAGCTCTATGAGATGCCCGTCATGTTTTTTCTTTTCCTTCGTGTCCTCTACGTCTTTCCTGAGCTTTTCCAGCTCGGGTTTTATCTCGAGATAGTTCTTCTCAAGGGTATTGTACTCTATCTGTGCGGTCTTGAGCTTCTTCTCCAGCTCTACAATGCTCTCATGCACCTCCACATCCGTTTCGAAATAAGCGGGCATGAGTTTTCCGCGGAGATCCTGCTGAAGCTTGGGCCTGTCCGCAAATTTCTCAAGATGCTTATCCAGCTCGCCGGTACGCTTCCTGGCCTTCTTCGCCTCCCTGATGAGCCACTGGTTGTAATGCTTCTGGTCTCCGTAGAAATTGAAGATACCGCCCTGGAGGGTGCCTCCGTGGCTGAAGAGCACATCCTGGGAATCCATAAAGGAAAGCTCACGTATGAACTTCGATACATCGCCGGCTTCCCTAAGTCTTATCTCCTCGTTCTTCGCGACTTTCTTTCCGTTCTTTACGGCGCCGTATTTCACTTTGCAGGTGACAGCCTCACGGATCTGCTCAAGGAAGGCATCCTTTGATACATTTTTGCCGGCTTCCGCCAGGATATCATCATCTATGCCGTAGCCCAGCCTGTTCATGTTTTCGCCCTTGAGCATGGAGGCCAGCCTCTTAAGTTTGTCCTCGATCTTGGAATCATCCGTTTCCCTGAAGCAGTATTCTATCCACTTCTTCATCTGCTTTACGGCTGCAGGCCCTGCCTCTTCAAGACGGCGCCAGGTATCCGCGGCAAAGCCGAACCTGTCCATGCGCTTGCCATAATCCTTTGAATTCTTTCCGAAGACACTCTGGAGTATGCTCTTATCACGGTCGGGCATATCCTCGAAGCGTATCCTGATCTTTCCGTCCCTGATGGCACCCTTCTGTCCGATCTTATAATACAGACGTGTCCTCTGGAGGCGTTCCTTATCCTGCAGCGCATCGATCTGCTTTTTGTAGATGGCGCTGACCTCCGAAACGTCGCAGCGTCTGCCGAATACGGAGAGCAGCATGTTCTTCTTCATGTTGAAGATCTGCTCGTCTTCTCCGGTCTCTCCCTCAAAGACGCCGCTTAAGTACGCCTTCATCTCCTCATTGAGGAGATTATCCCTGAGATAGTTCCTGAGCTGCTCGAACTGGCTGTAATGGAGTTCATCCAGCTGGTCGAGACTCTTCATGTCCTTAAGGAAAGGATAGCGCTCTTTGATCTCGGGATTTTCTATTATCACCTCATGGAGATGCTCTCCCAGGAACTCCCTCATCTTCTTATCGGGGAACAGTTCCTGTATATCCGGGGATTCCAGGAGTTCAGCCCCAAGCAGCATATCCTTGTAGCTGTATTCGGCGATCTCCCGTATATTCCCTTTCTGCTCCGCTCCTTTGTCCAGATCCCTGAAAGTCCTGTAACTGAGCTTTTCGCCCTTTTTCTTCCCGTTCTTCTTCTGTACGGAATCCAGGTACTCGTCTATGTACTTTCCGTCCCGCTCCTTCTCTACGGGATAGGGATCCTTGGTATACCTTGCGCAGTACTTCAGCACGTTCTTCATGCCTTTTACCGCTTCATCCCAGCCTTCTTTCGTAAGCTCAATGGTGCCCATCTTTTTGATGTACATATCCAGCAGCGTCTTCATGGGCTTCATGAACTTCTTATAAAGCCTGACGCGGTCCGTACCTTCCTTATCCTCTGTATTGCAGGCCGCGATATATCTCTCAAGCTCATCCCTGAACAGCGGATCGTAATCATTTCCGAAGATGTCTTCGTAGGCCATCCTGAAGTCCGCGTCTATCCTTGCCGCCTTGAGGGATGTAAGGGACAGGGCGCTCATAAAGCGGTCGGTAAGATCCCTGACCTGTCTGAAATCGGAGAACAGAGCCTTGTCACCGAGAAATGCGATGACCTCGTCGTAAACCTCCCTGCCGGCAAGCACTCCATAGCGCTTTTCCACCATGTTGTGGATGAGCTTATCCATACCGTTGGCATGTGATACCAGGGCCTTTCTGGTGGTCTCGTCATGGATCTCTTCGGAGAGTATCAGCTTCCTTACCGCGGGGCTCTGCCAGATCCCCTGGCCCCTGCGGTTCAGCTGCAGGTTATCCCTGAGGAAGGTATATCTGTCGCCCATCGAGGTAAGCTTCTGCAGCTTCGGGAGAACATTTTCCTGGGCAAGATACCTGTAGCTCTGCAGGGAAAAATACGAGGAAATTCCTATGCCGAAATTCATGCCGTCCCTCTTGAACATCTCGGAGTAGATCTCCTCGCACAGCGCATCCACCTCGGGATAATGAAGGTCCTGAAGATGCTTGACCCGTTCCCTCAGATCCTTCGCATTTTTTTTGTACTCATGTCTCTTTTGGGTCTCTTCCTTAGTCTCGCCCTTCTTTCTTTCATAGCAGTACTCTATATGATCATCCAGGTCGTTGAAAAAGCGCCTGGCGAATCCGCCGTTCTTTTTGACCGATGCCGTAAACTCCTCCTTGTTCTTTATGAAGCTCTCGTTCATCTTCTTTACAAGGCCCACAAAGACTTCATCGGAGATCTCCAGGTTCTCGGCACGCTCCAGCCAGCGCTTTGCCACATCATAGGATTCTCCTACATACCAGTTCTCCACCATCTCCTCTTTTTTGGGGGCACGGGCCTCTTCCTCGGGACTGAGAGCCTTCGCGTTCGGATCCCATATTCCCGTGCGCAGGAAATGGAGTCTGGCAGGTGCAGTGAGCTTTGCGAAACGTCTCTGCTTGAGACCTGCATGGAAAGTCGAGAGCATGGTTTTCTGCTCCTTATCCTTAGGATCATACAAAAGCATGTTGATATCATTGTTTGCGGTGAGGAATTCCACCTCACGCTCCACTTCCTTCTGATAATCCTTACGGTCCTCTACTTCCTGTCCGTCCTCGTATTCCTTCTTTCTCTTCTGCCTTGCCGCATAGTCCTGGGCATCCTCCATGCCGTAGGCGCCTATGGTCGCTGTCCAGTCAAAGTCCTCATCGTCGATAGCCTGCCCCCAAACCTGGGCAGTAAGCCGGCGCAGCTTCTCCTTGTATTTCTTTAATTCCGACTTATAACTCCTGCGCTGCTTTTCGCTGATCTCGGGATTGCGTGCATGCATAAAGTACATACGTATCATACGATAGTACTTTCTGATCTTGTTCTTTTTCTGCTTGAGCTCCTTATCCGCCCGGCCTTCGCTCATGGCCTCGATATACTTGTTCCTGGCAGTTTCGTTCAGCTCTATGAGCTTCTTTTCGTAATTCAGCTTCTCCTTTTCGGTGAGCTCGGGCTCTTTCAGCTTATACTCGCGTTCAAGGGCGACCACATCTTCATTTACTATGTCAAAATACTTCTTGAGGGCCTTTTTCCTGTCCTTCTCGCTTATGTCAGTATATCTCTGTGCAAGATAAGCCATCCTGTTCAGCTCATCGTGGGTACCGCCACGGAATTTTACCGCGCCGGCTTCACTCTCCTTATTTGCGAGCTCATTCTGTTCCTCCTCCGTGAGCTGCTCCCTGTGCTCTTCCAGTTTCCTTTTCTCGATCTTTTCCTTCTTTTTTTCGTAGCTGTCGGAGCTGTCCTTCTTCCTGAGGTATTTCTGCTCGCTGAGCAGGTCGGAAAAGCCCCAGGTCTTCTTCTCGAAATCCTGTTCGCGGAGTATGTTGAAGGTGCGGAGCCTGTCCACGTCCCTTCTTCCGTTCCCATTAAACACCTCCGACTTTTTAGTATGAAAGCTGAGCTCGTTATCCAGGATCTGCTCAAAACGTTCCATCTTTGCGACGGAATCCAGCTTCTTTTTCTTCTGCGGTGCAATGAATATTCCCTTACCGTCCATTTTATGACTCCTCCTTTATGCTTCCATCCCTATCATCTCACAGGCCTCTCTCAGTCCCGCGCCGGAGATCCCGTCCCAGCGGGCGCAGAACAGAGGTACGCGTTTTCCCTCTTCACCGAATATCTTTGCTCCCATGGCGTAGCCCTCCGGCGTTACCGTGGTGAATACGAGATCCGCCCTGGGAAAAAGCTCATCCACCGCATACATGGATGCGCATATCACATTCTGCAGCGACTTCTGATGCTCCTCCTGTGCATATAAAAAGGAGACCTCGACCTTTCCCTCATCCGTCAGACGAAGGAAAGAGGCTGCAGTCACCCTATCATGATTCACCCTTGCAAAGCACAGCCGCCGGTCATAGGCAGTCTCATCATTCAGGAAATCCGCATAGCCTTCCTCATCAAGAGTCTCCGCAAACTTCCTTCTTATCTTTTCGTCTACCTTTACATACTCCACAGCATCCGTATCTATCTCCCTCATCCGTTTCCAGTTTTTTGAATTCTTCCTGTCCGCCGCGGATATGGTAAAACAGGTGCCGGCTTCTTCCAGGTAAAAATTCTTCTGGGCGTGCATAAAAGCCATCAAAGACCCGTTTTCCTCATCCAGGGGAAAGCGCAGCTCCACAGGCGTGAAATAGTCCCCGTCATCCAGGATGTCGATGACAGACTGCAGCATAAAGCTGCCAACGCCCTCCCTGCGATGCTCTTCGGGAACATAGAGAAAGCTTATATCCACAATGGCATCGTGAAATTCCACATCGATCTCACCCAGGGCCTTCCGCTCCCTGCCGACGGCCACAAAACGCTTTACGCCGTCTCCTTCATCTTCAAGTCTGATGAGTCTGTAATTCTTCATACATGACCTCCAAAACAATACTATGAGTTAAAGGTAATAAAATACCCCCGGGCAGAAAGTGCCCGAGGGTAATGTTAGCATACACTGTCCAACAAATGTCCAACAAATCCGTATCATTTTATGATGAATTCCGTTTCTTCCTTCCAGCCCTCCATGAAGCTGTACTCCTCCGGCAGGGATATGGTGAGCTTCGCCTTTCCGCTCTCTCCGGTAGTCTTCACGTATGTGCCGCCCATACCGCCGGCGATATGCACCCGCTTCGGACCTATAAGGCTTATGGGGCCCTCTGTCTCAACCGTGAGCGGCATATTGAAGAAGGGCTGCACATTTCCGTTCTGATCGCAGACACGCACACGCACGGTGGCGACGTCATAGCTGTCCTTTTCTTCCAGCTCAGTGTGGTCCACCCTTATATCGAGCTTAAGAGCCGAGGAGGTGGACTTCACCACGCTCTTCACCACCTTGCCGTCCTTTATGGCGTCATAACGGAAGGCCGTGGCTTCGCCGCCCCAGTTGCCCACGTACTTGCCGTACAGATTATAGGCGGTGTCGAAATCCATATGGTACACGGTCATGGCCTCTGCCAGCTTGAGCTTGATGTCCAGAGGTATATCCGTCATGCCGTAACGGGCGATGTAGTTTATTGCTTTTTTGACTATGGCCTCCTGCCTCTCGGAGAAGCCCTCCTCCTTCATGCGGTCGCCCACATAATCGTCTATGAGCATGGGGGCGTGGCGCAGATGAGAGAATGCCGGATCGCCTTCGGTATATTCCTTTATCAGCACGTCGTTCCTGTACATCCTGACGCTGTCCGCATTGGTGAAGATATAGATCCCGCCCCTGTTGCCCGCGGGATGTTCGCCGATGTCCATGGAGGAGGATATCTCCAGCACGGGCCTTTTGTTCTGCTGGGATGAATATACATAAGCCGCCAGCTTGGGATTGCGGAACATGTCCATAACGCCGTGGTAACAGATACGGTCGCCGCTGCCGAAATCCTTGTGGGTATTGTAATCGAACATGCACCAGCCGAAGGAGCCCGCGATATCGCGGTTGTCGTTCACCGCATCAAGCACCCTGCAGTGCCTGAGGGCATGCTCAAGGCGGTGCTCCTCATCGTCAAAGCTCTTGGTGGGGAACATGTGGCCGTTATACTCGCTGATAAGATAACCCTTGCTCATATCCGGCGTCACGGAAGCTTTCTTCTTACAGCCCGGCGTCTTTCCGTCATGGGAGAAATCGTTGAAGGTATACACATCCTCCAGCAGATGGCTCTTTTCTATGAAGCGCACACCGCCCGTGGGCCTTGTGGGGTCCAGGGCATGTGCCATGGCATTGGTCTGCTCGTAAAACTCGTCGTCATCGCCGGATTCGTTGATGCGCACTCCCCAGAGGATTATGGATGGATGGTTCCTGTACTGGGTGATCATCTCCTCCAGGTTGATATAGGCCTGTTCCTTCCAGGTCTGGTCTCCCACGTACTGCCAGCCGGGGAACTCCGTAAACACCAGGAGTCCCACTTCATCGCAGCGCCGTATGAAATGCTGCGACTGGGGATAATGGGAGGTACGCACAGCGTTGAGCCCCAGTTCGAAACGCATTATATCCGCATCCAGCTTCTGCACCGCCTCAGGCATCGCATAGCCGGCATAGGGATAAGACTGGTGACGGTTAAGACCCCTTATCCTGAACTTCCTGTCATTGAGATAATAGCCGTCAGCCCTGAACTCGGAACGCCTGAAGCCGATGCAGTCCTCCACCGAATCAAGCTCCGTCCCGTCCTTTTCAAGTGCTATCCTGATATCGTAGAGGTTCGGCGAAGTGGTATCCCAGAGCTTTGCGTCCTGAAGGGTAAGGGAGGCTCTCGAAGACGCAGGCAGAAGCTCCTCCTTAAGCTTTTCCCCGCTCCTGTGGTCAGAGATGCTGATACGGAGCTTATATGCCTCAGGATCCGGCTCCTCTTCACCGTCATAGGTCAGGTCTGCATATATGGAGCCCTCGAAGCGGAAGCTCTTAAGATCCCCGGGAATGCTGCCCGGAACGGAAGCCTCTATGAAAGCATCTGCGATACGGATCCTGTCGCAGACGATGAGATATGCCTCGCGGTAAAGACCGCCGTAGGTCATGTAGTCGATAACATGTCCGAAGGGAGGAACGTTTAAGTTCTCCCTGCTGTCCAGCTTCACGGTGATCACATTGTCCTCACCGGCCTTTATGCCCTCAGTGAGTTCTGCCTCAAAGGCGGTATAGCCCGTGGCATGCTCACAGATCTTTTCCCCGTTAAGATAGACCGTGGCCTTATGTCCCGCCGCCATGAACTTCACGAATACGCGCTTGTCCTTCCAGGAGGGATCAGCCTTAAAGATCCTGCGGTAGCCGCTCTCCGTCTGGTACAGGGATTCATCGAAATAGTGGTAGGGAAGCTCCTTTACCGTGTGGGGAAGGCGCACCTCCTGCGCTTCCGCAAGTTCACCGGTCTTCAGCATATCCTCGCTGAATACCTCCTTAAAATCCCATCCGTCGTTAAATGCGATAGTCTGTCTCATCCGCGCTCCTTTCCTATTTCATGCTGTACAGTTCTATATCATCCAGGGTCCCCCATCCTTTTGCGGCACCCTTCACACGCACTCCCACAGTTACGTTCCCGCCGTCGGGAACCTGTATGTCCTTTATCTCCAGCCTCTGCCACTGCTGCCAGCCTTTAGCCTCAGCGCTTTCGGACTCATACGTGGTGCCGTCACATTCAGCATAGAGCACTATCTCTGCTCCGGCTCCCAGATCGCCTCCCTGGAAGTTGGCTGCGGCGCTGTATGTTCCGCCGCTTAAGCCCTCCGCCTGCTGGCTCACGCTGAAGTCTATATCCTCCGTCGAATAGAAATGGAATGCCTTCTCGCCGCTCAGTGCATCGGAAGCCTTGGTCTGGATATCCGTGGTATTTCCCGCGCCTCTGTCCTCCACGGTCCACATGCCGGCATCCGGCTCCTCGAAGCTGAAGTTCTTAAGGTAGTTGATGTTCATTATCTTCACCCTCGCGGTTACCTTATCGCCGTTCTCCACGGTCCCTTCCACCTCATAGAGGCCGGCGGTATCCGTATCCACGGCCGAAGCATCCCACTCCGCCTTAAGGCCTTCCTTTACCGAAGGATCGTTGTAATAAACCTCCACTTCCTCCGGCATCTGCAGTTCATCCCCGATGCCGCTTTCGATATATATCTCCTTATAAGCCATGACCTCAAGCGGAGCGGTGGCGCCGTACCTCATCCAGCCGAACACTCCGAGTGAGGGCAGGGCCTTTCCGTCAAAGTCAAACATCGCCTGGTTATCCCAGGAGCAGCCGCCGTGATACTTCCCGGCATCCTGGGGATCGTAAGCCACCGAATAGGATGAAGCCCAGCCGGAGCCGTACTGTTCCCAGAGCTTTTCGTTGCTTTCGAAGCTGCTGCCCACGGGCACCCAGGCCCCTTCCCAGTAAAACACTCCGATGGCGCCTGCGTCCGAGGCCTCTGCCGCGATATCCCTCACGCACTTTGCCTGGCCCTGGGGCGTAGCCGGATAACCGTCAAGTGCATCGTCCCCGGCGACGGAATTACCGAAACAGTCTCCGTCCTCCGCAGTCCAGGGATAGGCCGTCTCCAGCACACAGGTCTCCTTCCCGTAGTCACTGCTTATCTTCTTAAGCACGCTGTTCATGTTTTCCATGCTGCCGTGCCAGTAGGGGTAGTAGGAAACGCCGAATATGTCGTAATCCACTTCCGCGTTCTTAAGAAGCTCCGCCTTTTCCAGTATGCCCTGCACATCGTCTATCTGCGTATAATGCACGGCTATCTTTATATCACGTCCGTATTTCTTTGCGGTCCCGCGCACGGAAGATGAAGCACTCTTCAGGAGTTCACAGACCTGCTCCTGATCGTAGATACCGCAGAGGCCGTTGTTTATCTCATTCCCGATCTGCACCATGCCCACGTCCGCGCCGCCGTCCAGTATGGTCTTCAGGCTCTCTTCCGTATAGGCAGCTATCAGGGCCTTCTTCTCATCAGCATCCTTCCTGGCCCATTCCGTAGGAGCATACTGCTTCTTCGGATCCGCCCAGAAATCACTGTAATGGAAATCCACCAGCAGCTTCATGCCGCATTCCGCAGCCCTTTTTCCTATGACTGCGGCCTTTGCGGCGTCGCAGTTTCCTCCGCCGTAGCCGTTCCCGTCCTTATCGTAAGGATGGTTCCATACACGCACCCGCACATAGTTCACGCCGTTATCAGCAAGTATGCGGAACAGATCCTTTTCATTCCCGTCCATATCCTTATAGACCACACCGCTCTCTTCCTCCGCGATAACTGAAGAGATGTCCATGCCGAGGATGAAATCCTCCTTAAGGTCCGGGACCGCCTCCACGAATATGGGAGCCTCTTCATTACCGGAGGGTAGCTCCGGCACATAGCTCTGCTTTGCGGGGCCGCCACAGGCGGTGAGCAGCGTAAGGAGGAGTGCAGGGATGGCACCCTTTTTTTTCAATTTTTGTAACATCATCCTCATCCCTTCGTGGATCCGCTGGTAACGCCTTCAACATAATACTTCTGCATTATGATAAAGAGTATGGAGATGGGTATGGATATCAGTATGCCTCCGGCGCAGAACTGCGAGAAGTATCTGGGGAGGTTTTCCTTGCTGAGCATGCCGTAAAGCCCTATGGCTATGGTGAAGTTCTTCACATCATGGCCAAGCATGAGCTTTGCGAATACGAAGTCGCCCCAGGGTACCAGGAATGAAGATATGATCTGATATACCACTATGGGCTTGCAGAGCGGCAGTATCACCTTCAGGAATACGGTAAGCTCCGATGCTCCTTCCATCTTTGCCGCCTCCCTCATGGAAGCCGGTATGGTATCCATGAAGCCCTTTACTATAAGGTATCCGAGGCCAGAACCCGCGGAGTATACCACCACCATTCCCACATGGCTCTCGGTAAGCCCTATGGTCTTCATGATGAAGTAGATGGCTATCATGGAGAGCACGCCGGGGAACATGTTGATGACCATCGAAAGGCTCATGAGGCCTTTGCGTCCTTCAAACCTGCAGCAGCTGAAAGCGTAGCTCACCATCAGCACGAAGACAGTGGAGATGATGCAGCTGAAGAAAGCGATCAGCAGGGTGTTAAGAAACCACCTGACATACATCACGGCGCTGTTGGCATGGAAGAGCTGGATGAAGTTATTGAAGGTCCAGCCCTTTGAAGGGAAGAAATGAGCATAGTTGATGCCCGGATCCACATTGAAGGCCGATACGAAGAGCCACAGTATGGGGATCAGCCATATCACCGCCAGTATCGCGAGTACGGTGTTCTTTACTATGGCGCCCACGATGCGCTTCTTCTTAACACCCATGCCCTTCGGCTCCACGGTATTTACTTTGATATCCTTCGGGCTGCTCTTCTTTTCCGCAGTCTCCTTTACGTTTGTATCACTCATAACTGGTAATCCTCCTCTCTGCCGCCTCTCATCATGCGCGCATAGGAAACGAGTGTGAACGCCACACAGATGAGGAAGACTATTATGCCTATAACGGAGGCCATCTTGTAGTTGTAATACTCATTGGTGAGACGGAACAGCCAGGTGACCAGCAGGTCAACCTCCTTCGCGTTGGAATTGGCCATGGCCATATCCTGGGTGGTGTACAGATCCTGTGTAAGCAGGTATATAACGTTAAAGTTGTTGATGTTGCGGACGAAATCGGTGATCAGCGCCGGCCCCTGCACCACCAGTATGTAAGGCATGGTGATCTTCCAGAAGATCTGCCACTTGTTGGCGCCGTCTATCCTCGCGCTCTCCACCTGGTCCTGGGGAGCGTTCATCAGCACGCCGGTCGCTATCAGCATCTGGTAGGGCACGCCCACCCAGATGTTTATCATCACTATCATGAACTTGGCCCAGCCCACCGAACGTCCGGAAAGGAAGGGTATCGCGTTCATCGAAGACTTCACCAGACCGATGTTCTTAAGAAAGTCAATAAGCCCGCTGTTGGCTGCGAGTGTGTTCACTATGCCGTCCTCGCGGAAGAAATTCCTCACCAGAAGGAGGGTCACGAACTGGGGCACCGCTATAGTCACGATGAATAGCGTACGCCACATCTTCTTGAACTTAACACCCTGGGAATTAATGAGCTGTGCCAGCAGTATGCCGCCGATAAAGCAGGTAAAGGTCGCCAGAAAGGCCCAAAGAAAGGTCCAGCTCACGATCTTTCCGAAAGCATAACCGAAGCTCACCGTAAGGCCGCCTCTTGAGAACAGGGTCTTGAAATTGTCAAAGCCCACCCAGTCCAGCAGTGCGTTGGGCGGCATATGCTGCTGGTCGTAATTGGTGAAGGCTATGGCCACCAGCACAAAGAGGGGCAGCACGTTCATAAGGATCACACCCAGTGAAGGCAGCGTGAGAAGGGTGATGTGGAATTTATCACCCACCATGCTCTTCAGATCCTCTTTGAAGGTATTGATATGCCTGCCCTGTTCAGCCCGCAGCTGTATCTTATACACTGCCTTGAGATTGTGTATGTAATACAGCACGAACACAGCCAGCAGCACCAGCGCCACTATGCTGAATATCAGAATGAGAAATGAATTGTCATAATCGTTCACCACGTTCTTGCCCGTGGCGGGATCGAATACCATCTGGAGCTGTACCGTGCCCAGAGTGGAGAATTTGCTGAGATTGGGGATGGCCCACACGACTAACAGCAATATATAAAGGGCTTCCACAAGCGTAACGAGTATTCCTTTTATCACCTGCTTCCTCGCCACATAACCTGCGCCCATTATTATCATTGAGAGTTTTACGGCAGCGTCTCCCTTTGAGACGGCCGTTCCGATATCCCTGAAATACCTGATAAACGCACTCTCAGAGAGTAGCTTTCTTTTTTTCGGCTCTTTGACCCGGGCCGCTTCCTTTACCCCTGTTTTTCCCATAAGCTTCATACCTCCGGCCGCATTAAGGCCTTATTTTATAAAAACAGCCCCACATGCCTCTTCAGACATATGGGGCTTTTGTCATTGCTTTTCCTTTATTTATTCTGCGGGAGCGGTTATACCGGTAACTGCCTCATCAAGCAGGGACTGGATATCCTTTCCGCCGAGATCGCCGGAAGAAAGTGCGGAACCGAGGGTTGCCGCAGGGCTCCAGAAGTAGCCGCCGATACGCTGGGGCTGTGCGAATACGGTCTGAGCGCTGATGGCTGCGATATCCGCAGATGCCTGCACCGCATCGGATGCAGCTGCCTTGCTGTTGGAAGGACCCCAGCCTACCTTTTCGAAACGCTTAACCTGAGCGCTCTCATCGGTGAGGTACTCTGCAAGGACCATAGCCCAGCCCACGTTCTCGGAATGAGGGTTAACGCCCACGAGCTTGCAGCTGAAGTAGGAATTCATCTGATAAGTGTTTCCGTTTGCGGTGAACTCGGGAAGCTTTGCAGCGCCGAAGTTATCACCCCATGCTTCCTGGAACTGGGGTGAATTCCAGATACCGTTCACAACTGCGGCATAGGTGCCTTCCTTAACGCCGGTAACGGAAGATCCGTCATCGGTGGAATTTACGAGCACGCCGCCTGCGCAGTAATCCATGATTGCCTGTGCAACATCGGGGCCTGCGCCGCTGTTCCAGTTGCAGACGTTCGTATTGCCGTCGGAGCCGAGATATGCATCCAGGCCTGCGCCTGCGAACCATCCGTAGAGATACCATGCGTTGCCGAACTCAAAGCCTATCTTCTTGCCTGCTGCGCCTGCCACATCGATCATCTTGTCAAGGCTCTTGACATCGTCCTCTGAAAAGACTGACTTGTCATAGAACAGATAGTAGGTGTTGTCAGCGGTCATGGGGTATGCGTAAAGCTTGCCGTCCACGGTAGCCGCGTCAACAGCTCCGCTCGCGTTGGCTGCCTTAACATCGTAGGTATAGCCCATGGAAACCTCCTGAAGGGCTCCGGCCTTCACCAGCTCGGTGATCTGGTCGTCTGCGAAGGCGTAAACGTCGGCTGCCGCCGTAACATCGGTGAGCACCGTATCCTTTGCGGTGGACTCACTCTCAGCGCCGAGGGTGATGTCGAAATCAACGCTCGAGTACTTAGCCTTGAAGCCGTCGATGAGCTCCTGGGTAAGATCCTGTGCCTCGGTAACATCGGAAGCCCACACGGTAAGCTTCACGGTCCCTTCGGTGGAATCGATAAGGCTCTGGAGAGCATCGCCGGATCCTGCACTGCTGCTGTCGCCGCCGGCTGCCTCTCCTCCGTTACCGGCATTCCCTCCGTCGCCGCAGCCTGCAAGGGCGCCTGCGCACATCGTGAGTGCCATCATTACTGCCACAATACGCTTTTTCATTCTGTTTCCTCCTTTTTATGCTGTAATACCTTATTTCCCGGTTTTTTACCACCGCCCGCGGTTTGCGCAATCGGTTGTTCTTTTGGAAATATACCACCTGCGCCCGATCTTGTCAAATGTTTTTTTCACTGCAGCTTATTTATGTTCTGACTGATGAACTCAGCGGGAGCAGCGTCGATGATGACGTAATCCACATTTCCGTTCAGCAGATCCTGCACCGCAAGCGCTCCGTTCCCGTAGCCTGTTGTGGTCATGGCAAAGCCATCAAAGCCCCATTCTTCATCACCTTCGCAGTAGAGCTGTCCGGTGGTGCCTTCCTGTACCCCCACCTTTACGGAGGGATCCTTACTCCTGAGAACAGCCTCAACAGCCGCCGCATCGGCTTTTCCATCAAACTCGGTATTGTCCGAACGCACTATGATCCGCTGCGAAGCAGTGTAATAGCTGTCTGTGAAGCTTACGAGTTCCTTGCGCTCATCGGTTACGGTAAGTCCGCTCATCGCCACATCACAGGTGCCCATATTCACGGAAATGAGCACCTCATCAAAATCCATGTTCCGGATGACCAGTTCTTTGCCCAGGTATTCCGCAAGCCCTGCTGCTATCTCCATATCCACACCGTAGTAGTTACCGTCCTCCATGTATTCGAAAGGAGCAAAGGCGGCATTGGTGGCCACCAGCAGCTGGTCCTTCCCGGCATCCTCCGGGGCAGAGGTCACCGGCGTGGGAGTCCCGTTCCCGAAATACTTGTCGCAGATCCTGTCAAAAGTACCGTCCTCCTTAATGGAAGCGATGTACCCGTTTATCCGGACCAGAAGGTCTGGATCGTCCCGGTTCACGGCGAAGGCATACTCCTCGCTTGTAAGATCCACCTCGATCACCTTTGCGGTGAGTCGGCCGTCCTTACCGCCGCAGCCCGCCAGCAGTCCGAGGCAGCTCACTGCCACTATCAGAGTAGTTAATATCCTGTTCTTCATGCTCATCTCTCCTTTCCCCAGCCATTCCTATGTCATCCCGAGCGTAGTCCGCGAAGCCGAGGGATCTTTTTCTTATTTCTTACCTCGTAGACGCCTTCAGCAGCACTTCATAACCCAGCAGTGTCCTTCCGGGCACTTCCCTGCCCTCTATCCTGTCGATAAGAAGCCTGCAGGCCCTTGCCCCCAACTCTGCCGGATCGTAGTGGAGTGAAGTGATGGAAGGTTCGAAATCCTCCGTAAGCCTGCTGTTGTAAAAGGATGCCACCCTCATATCCTCAGGTATCCGCACCCCGTCCCTTTTAAGCCTGTTCAGCGCATGATAACATATACGGTCGTCCGCGCAGACAAGACAGTCGGCGCCGTCGCTTAGCGCCCCTTCCACGGCGCGCTCTATCTCTTCCACAGTCACGCAGTTCATATAAACGCTGTGCCGCACGGGATTTATCCCGGCTTCAAAACCCTGGCGCCTTGTGGTGTTGACTATGATCTCCTGGTCGCCGCCTATGAGCGTGACAAAGCGCGGTTTCTTCATCTTCAGTATGGATGAAAGCTCCGAACAGGCCGAGATATGGTCATTATCCACCTGCAGCACCTCCGGATCATAGGTGCTGCCCACAACAACAAATGGCAGTCCGGAGCTCTTCATGTAATCTACCGCCATATCCTTATCCAGGCTCTGGCCCAGTATCACCCCATCGGCCTTGCGGTTCTCCACCACACGCTTAAGGCCGCTGATGTTCCCGGGGCTCACTGTGACTATGAGAACATCATGATCCTGCTGCGCGGCGGCATCTAACACTCCCTGCAGGCAGCTCTGGAAAAACGAAAGGGAAGCCAGCTCGCTGTCTCCCGGTATCACCCATGCCAGATTATAGGTCCTTGCGTTGGCCAGTCCCTTGGCGTTGGGGTTCGGCCT
The DNA here is from genome assembly GCA_017518185.1 of Lachnospiraceae bacterium. GTDB lineage: Bacteria > Bacillota > Clostridia > Lachnospirales > Lachnospiraceae > NK4A136. Next base: position 17,357 of record JAFWWB010000092.1, on the reverse strand, counting down.
GTAATCCGTAGCGGCGATATAATCCAACACCTTCTGCCTGGTGATCTCACTTATGCGGCCCTTCCCCGAAATGGAACGGCTCACCGTAGTCTTGGAGATACCCAGCGCGTTGGCAACATCTTCTATTGTCTTTGTCTTCAGCCGCTCCTCCATACTCCTCCGTTCCTTTTAGCGCAATCGGTTGCGTTGTAATAAAAATATTAGTTTTCCGCAGATTTGTCAAGGGGGGAAAGCTTTGTCTTTCACGTGAACATTTCCCATTACGCAAAAACGGCGGCCCGGAGGCCGCCGCGTGGTATAACTGTGATATCCGGTTCTTTACTGCACCGTAAGGGTGAAAGCCGCCTTACACTTACTTCCGGACGGCTTCCATGTGCCCTCCAGACTGAGAGAGACGTTCTTCGCCTTCGCCGGTTTGCTGCCGGTATAGGTCAGGCTTATCACACCGTCCTTATAAACGCCGCTGTACTCACCCGCTTTCTCAAACTTTGTCTCGGGGATATCCAGAAGCGCACGGCCCTCTTCCGTGGTAAGGTCCACGGTATACAGCTTATTCACCTTTGTCGTGGCATCATAGTAATAAGTATAGGTGTAGGTTGCGATAACAGGTAGCTCCACGCTCACCCCGTTGACGCTCACAATACCGGGGAAGCTGTCGGAAGTCTTGGGAAACGCCTCATTACCGCTCACCAGGAATGTATTACCGGATACTGTGACAGACGCATCATATATATCCAGGGAGACCTTTCCCATTTTGGGCTTCACACTGACGGTTCCCTTAAGCACCTTTCCGCTGGTAAGGGTCAGGATCAGGGGTATCGTTCTCTTCCTCCTGTCGGCCTTGAACGCATCGGTAGTAACTATCTCTATACAGCTGCCGTTCCAGCTTGCATGGTACTGGGGATCAAACTGCTCCTCTGCGGGAAGCGCATCGGTATCTATCGCTGCGTCTGTTATCTCTCCGCCAAAGCCTTTGATCTTGGGCGTAACAAAGAGGTTGCCTCCGGCAACATAGTCCAGCTTGCCCTTTACCTTAAGCTTGAGCGCCTTATCCTCGGCAGTATTGCCCACGCTCACCTTAAGATTTGCAGGCTTGCTCATGCCCTCATAGGAAACCTGTATCTTATAGCTTCCCGCCTTGACCTCTCCTGTCCTTACAACGGTTATGATGCCGTTTTCCTGCTCAACGCTGAGGCCCGAAGGAAACGCATTGCCGCTGACGCTGAGCTTATCGGGATCCGGCAGCATGCCGCCCTTTAAGAAGACCTCGGTCAGATCACTGTCTGCCGTCCCTGCAGTGTTCAGGGTAAGCGTCTTCTTGCTGAATGCAAGTCTGGGAGCCTTATCCTTCTCCTTGATGCTGTAGGGAAGGTATACGTACGCGCCCTCGATCCAGCCTGTGGGGATGTCTTTGCCGTCAAGCCTTGTGGTGCCCTCGTTGCGCAGGCGGATATATCCCTTTATGCCTTTGGAAGCCGTTATGACGAAGGTGTCGCCCAGGATCACCACGCTGACCTCATTGCCGCTGACCGGCTTATATTCCTTACCTTCCTTTACGACGAAATCCGCCGTCCACTCACCGCTGAAGCTTTCGCCGTATAGTCCTCCGGTCCTTTCGGTGGTACTGAAGACCGCCTTCTTTGCGTTGTCCCCGCTGACGCTGACGGCAGCGGTATAGAGCACAGCCTTGGAGGTCTTGAGCTTATATTTGGGGAGCTTGAGGCTGCCCTTTATCTCAATGGGGAGCTCGGTGTAGAGAGGCTCGCCCTTTTCATCGGTCTCATGAGCTTTGCTCTGTATCCTGATAACTCCCTTGCGGAGAGCCTTCTTCTTCAGGACCTTCAGTGCATCCTCATATCTGACGTTATCCTTAAGCTTGACGCCTATGGCCGCATAGCCGTGGCCAAGCTCGGCCCAGCGAGAGTCGACCTCGCAGAGCTCAAAGTATTCCGCTGCATTTCCGGAGATCACGGCGCTCTTCGCATCTGCGCTGACGCCCTTTCCCGCAACGGTAAACACCGCATAGGAGTCTCTCTCCAGGAACTGGGGTACGGTCACCTGCTTTATTGTGAATTCCTTTTCCTGTACCGCTGAATTGGAGGAAACCTCGGGTACAGGCTCCCTCGCGGTGTAGATGACGTAGATCACCACATCGCCGAAGTAGATGTCTCCGTCCTTACCCAGTGAATTTACCACCTTGCGGAACTTGTTGCTCTTTGACCAGCAGAGGAAACGGTTCTTTTCGGAAAAGGCGGGGTCTATGGTTCCCGCGTTGACCTCTTCCGCAGAAGGAAGCCTTGTGTTCTCCACTGCGGTATAGTAGTCCGGAAGCTTTACCGTACTGATGCTGTCGGGAGCGCCCTCGGCCATGACCTCAAGCTCTTCCTCTATCCCGTCCGCCTGAACGGCATCGGTGATATCACCGTCGCCCAGCTTATCCGCTGCCGCATTATCCACCTTTATGCCGATATACGTGATCTTATAATGCCAGGGCTCCCAGTCGGCATATATCGTGAGAGTGTTTGAGTAGCTGCCTGTCTCTATGATAAACTTGCCCTCTTTCTCAGCGCTGCCTGCTGCGGCATCCCTCAGCACTCCGTCGCCGAAGCTGTACTTAAAGCCCTTGAAGGTATAGCCGTCCGGAGCCTCCCTGCAGGGCTCCAGGACGATGGTATCACCCTTCATGTAGCTGGTAAGGTCTGCATTGGGGTTGACGCTCTTCTTCGAAGGATCAAGGCCCATGAAGCTTTCCTCATCAAACTGCACCTTTGAGGAATTTTGCCAGTTGGGGTAGAGGCGGATGGTGCCGCCGTTAGCGTACTGGATCAGTTTGGAGACTTTTTCGTCAGCACGGAAATAGATGGTGGCAGAAGAATTTTCCGTACTCGTATGTCCACATTCTATTGGCACATTATTGTTAATGATATTTTCATACTGTTCTTTGGTTATTTCTTCTTTTTGCCTATCAGGGTCAGAATATTCGATATAATACTTAGTTACAGTAACAGTGATCTTCCAGGTCTTATCCTTCGTCACGCCCTTACCGCTATTCTCATAGACAAGAGGCGCGATCTCATCCTTGGAGTTTGCATCAAACTCCTGTGTGACCGTTTCATCAGTTCCTATCTTAATCTTATCATTTCCGGTAGCAGCTATCTTCTCCTCCGCATCCTCTGCAAGAGTGACCTTATTTTCCTTAACGAAAATGATCTTATAGCCTGACGCCGTCACAGGGTCAAAGTTAACGTCATACTCCTCCGCCAGGTCCTTAAGGGACATCTCCTCCTCTTCGGGAATATCTGTCTCCTCTGAAGCTTCATCGGCAGTGAGTTCTTCAGTCTGCTCTTCGGAAACATCGGCTGCCTCTTCCGCAGCTTCTTCTGCTTCTTCCGTCTCTTCTTCGACAGTTTCTGTCTTCGCTTCATCATCTCCGGCTTCATATTCAGCCTCGATGAAGGCCTCTTCTTCAGAAGCGGTCTCTCCTGCCGCATACACGGGTATTTCGGAAAATACCATTATGAATGCCAGCAGCATAGCCAATAAGTTTCTGCTTTTTTTCTTCATTGCTCTTCCTCCCTATATTTCTTTATGTTCAACGGACGCCGGTTTCGGACATATGTGTTCGCACCCGGCTATCCATAACATTCATCATTCTCATTTCCGGAAAGAATATACCGGGCAGGAGTCTATCTCATCGACCTTTTTAACGGTCATGTCACCGTAACGGTCGTAAAGATACACATAGAAGAATTCCCTGAATACCGTATCCCCGCTCATATCCAGCAGAAATACATCATCTCTTTCAAACAGGGCTTTCACCGGATTTTCAAGTCCCTGCTCCCGCAGGAAAGTCAGATAATAGTCCTGGCCGTAGCCGAACCAGCCGCTGCTTATGTAATGCTCAAAAAACTCCTTCGGCGGAAGCTTCTCCTGATCCCTGTATTTATCCTGGATCTCCCTCCAGCCGTGGAGGAAATGACCGCCTGCACTCTCCCCCGGAGAATCCCAGCCGCAGACAAGATAGTGAACATCCGAAGCATACACCTCCGCAAATTCTCCCTCATCCGCGCCTGCCGCCGCATTAAAGGGTGTAACGGGCGGATGCAGCTCGATTTTACCGCCCTTAGCCACACTTATCATAGCCGAGACGAAAAACAGGAGCGAAATTGCAGACAGCCAAAGTATTTCCTTTTTCCGCGATCCGGTATACTCATCCTGCCCCGGCATAGACGCCATATGACCGGATGCCGCAAGCATCACCGATATCCAGACTCTGTCAAGGGCTCTTCCCCGCACTGTAAAATACAGTATTATGACAAAGCAGCCAAGGAACGCTCCCGCTGCCGTAAGAGCTGCCGGGCTCAGCTTTCCGCTGATAAGCTTATGCACCGTTATCAGCAGCAGTATCAGCATTGGGATCAATTCCGTCAGATAGCGGCTCGCTCCTCCCAATACCATCCCCGCAAGGGCTTCCGCTATCCCTTCAGCATTCCATTCAAACATGCTGCTGCGTCCGGCCTCTGCCATTGTCTGCAGCTTTTCAAGGGTCAGCTCATCCGTATCCGCATAAAACCAGAGCCTGGCGCTTTTATACAGATGCCTGTCAAAGCCTTCTGCCTTCTTTTCCAGCTCCTCCCATCCTTCCGTAGGAAAATCCCCAAGCGTCACCCTCGCCCTGTCGAAAAGGATCCCCGACCTGTAGGGCTCGGCTGAATAGAACAGCACGAAAGAAAGCATCAGTATTATACACCCCGCCGCCCATGGAAGCAAGCGGAAGGAAAGCTCCCCGAGCTTATCCTTCAATGCTTTTTTATCTTTTTCCCTGCCATAGGCCTGCAGCGCTTCTGCAAAAGCCGCCAAAGCGAAAAAGGGCAGGAACAGCAGGGCCGCCTGATGTCTCAGCATCATCCCGAGCAGAAAAAATATCGTGGAGACTGCCACCCTTCCTTTTGGATATGTCTCATTCCCAAAAAGGCCTGTCATTCCGGCGAAGCAGAGGAAGGCAGCGCGGACAGTATAGTTGATGGCGAATATATCAACGCCCAGAAAGATATAAAGCGCCGCCGCCCAGACCAGTATTTTCCGGGCTGTATCCTTATAGCGGCTGAGCAGCAGCTTAAGCATATATCCCAGGGCAGCTGCTGTGATCAGTTGAGTGAACAGGGTAAAGCAGTCGGCTCCGGGGAGCAGTGATTTTATTCCCTTAAGGATCAGGCAGAGCAGCGGATGCTGGTACTGGCAGAAGTTGTTCTCTCCCAGGATCCCGTTGATAACTGCAGCCACTTCATAGCTGTCGGCGTCCCGGTACATATTTCCGCTCACACTAAAAATGAGCAGCAGCAAAGCTGCCGCTGCCCATGGTATTATAGTGTATTTTTTTTCGGATCTCTTTCTCACCCCTTAGAAGGCAGATAAGGTAACAGCGCGCCTGCCAGCTGAGGCACAGGCATGGTCTGCAGCCATATATGGCCGGGACCGGTAAGCACTGTATTGAAGATGCCCTCACCGCCGAAAAGCATATTCATAAGGCCGGGAACGGTCTGGATATCGATGGAGCAGCTTCCGGTCATGGCAGCCAGGTAACCTGTATCGATCACCATCTGCTGTCCTGCCTGGAGCTCATACTCCTTAACATATCCGTCAAACTCAAGGAATGCAACACCCTGCCCGGAAAGCTTCTGCATAAGGAAACCTTCGCCGCCGAAGAAGCCGCTTCCAACCTTCTTCTGGAAGTGTACGGAAAGGGTGACACCTGCGGTGGATGCCAGGAAAGCGCTCTTCTGGGCTACTATCTCCTGGCCCGGAGCGATCTCAAAGGAACGGATGGAGCCGGGGAAGCTGGAAGCAAAAGCTATCATTCCCTGTCCGCCCTGTGCGGTATACTTGTTCTGGAACATGGACTCGCCGGTGAAAGCACGGCCAAGCATCTTGCCAACCCCGCCGTTGGATGAAGTCTCCATCTTCATGTTGGGCGTCATCCAAGACATTGCGCCCTTCTCGGTGATCATGGTCTCTCCGCTTTCAAGCGTACAGATGACTACCGGTAAGGGTTCGCCTTCGATTGAAAACTGCATAATCTTTCCCTCCTCGTAAAAGTTTTTCCGGGGTACCCCCCACGCTGTACATTATACCACACTTTTTCAGAGGATGATACTATTTTTTTCCGCCCACGGATGCCTGTCACAGGGCATATCGTAGCCGTCAGGGCTTTACCTTCTTGACCGGCATCCTATCTTCTGCGAAAATAGAGGGAACGCTGATATAAGAAAGGAGTCTCCAATGTCTGTCGAAAAAGAATCCTGGAAGCCCTCCAACATGCTCTACCCCGTTCCCGCCGTGCTTGTATGCTGCGAGGATGAGAACGGCCGCGCCAACGTCATGACCGCCGCCTGGGCCGGCACCGTCTGCTCGGATCCCGTCATGCTCTCCGTTTCCATAAGGAAGGAGCGCTTTTCCCACGCCATCATCAAAAGGACCGGTGAATTCACCGTCTGCCTGACCACTGAAGACATGGTGAAAGCCGTAGATTTCGCAGGGGTAAAGTCCGGCCGTGATATCGACAAGTTTGCCCTGAAGGGGGATCTTAAGCTTACAAAGCAGCCCTCTAAAATGATAAAGGCTCCCGGCATAGCCGAAAGCCCGGTCTGTCTGGAATGCAGGGTCTCGCAGATACTTGAGCTCGGCAGCCATGACATGTTCATAGGCGAGGTCCTCTGCACCGATATCGATCCCCGCTATCTTGATGAAAAAGGCCGCTTCGATCTTTCCGCCGCCGGCCTCATCACCTACTCCCACGGCGAATACTTCTCTCTCGGCGCCAGCCTCGGTAAATTCGGTTTTTCCGTCAAAAAACACCCTTAAGGTGAACCACCAGGTACGTCCCCATGGGTCCCCCCTTTCAACAACACAAAACCGCCCCCGGTTTCTCCTCATAATCATTCTTGTTACGTGTTATGATTATATCAACGCCATTGCTCTCTGCTACCGAATACTGCACAGCATCCTCAAAATCTTTCCAGTGTCTTTTGATTGCTTTTCTTATCTCCTCCTTTGCCTATGATATTTTCAGCATCCTCTCCAAAGTCATCATTTATACCCAGATAATCAAGAACAACGTTTGTATCTAGCAATAATCTCATCTGTACGCTCCTCACGTTCCTTCTCCGGTACTATCACACCAAGTATTCCCTTGAGTTTCTTAAATGCTATATATCCGGGATCATTTAGAGGCAGCTTTTTCTTCATAGCTTCAAGTTTTGTGTGTTCGCTCATATCACTCCCTCCTTTCTGTCAATATAATAGCACATTTGGTTTTAAATGACAATAAAACCGCCCCCGGTCTCCCGGGGGCGGCTGTGAGGGCAGGGGGCATCCCCTGTCCTCAGGGTCGTTCATTCAATTTCAGTTCAGATCACTGTGCCTTGGTGTTGTTGATCTCCTTGGGAGCGATCTTCACGGATACGACCTGGGTTCCGCCGTAGGTGCCGGTACCCTGGATGGTGATCTTCATAGTTCCCTTCTTATTGTTGTTCTGATAAGAAGCGATCACGAAGTCCTTATCCAGCTCAAGGCCCTTGGTATCTACGTACTTTGCAAGATCTTCCTGTGAATCGAAGACAAGTGCCTCACCGTTGAAGATGTAGTCACTGCTCTTCTTCATCTTAGGCAGCTTGGTTGCGCCAACGTTGACAGTCTTCTCACCATCGGTGAATACGATCGCTCCGTTTGCCTTAGCGGTAGCGCTTACGGTCACGGTAAGATCGTTCCCCTCCCACGCGTAGGTGAAGCTGTAGAACTTGCCTGCAACCTTGTTGCCTGCGTTGTCTACTACGGTAACCTTAACCTTCTTGCCGCTGAATGCGTTAACGATGATGTTCTCTTCGCCAAGCTCAAGTGCAGTCACTTCGCAGCTTGCGTCAAGCTTGCCGCTGAAGTTGCCCTTACCGTTGATCTTAACAGTAGCAGTTCCTACAGTCTTAGCAGTAACCTTCATGGTGTAGTCCTGGCCAAGTACAAGGTCATAATCTCCAAGGCTGAGGTTAGCTTCAGGAGTCTCTGCCTTTACAGCCCAGGTAATGCCACCGAGCTCGTTAGCTCCGGTCACGCCACTGATGCTTGCAGCCTTGATAGCATAGTTTGCAGCCTTAGGCTTTGCAGCCGAACCGTACACTGCCACGTTAGCGGTACCCTTGTTCACATTGTTCTGGAACACAAGCTCAACCTTGTCGGAGCCTTCGCCGCTGTAATCAGCCACGGTAGGATCATCGCCTCTGGTAAGTACGATGGTCTGCTTATTTCCATAGGTAACGGTTATGGTCTTAGGATACAAAGCCTCTCCGGTGTAGGTGAAGTTATCCTTGGAAACAGCCACCTTCTTAACCTCGACAAACTCGGACCTGTCGATATCTGCATCAAGATCAACGATATTGAAGGTCACATATGCTTTCTTGCCTGCGTAGTTGCCCTTGCCCTTGATGAGGATCTGTGCAGGACCCTTGTTGTTTCCTGCGGTAAGCTTGGTATTGTTCTTGTAGCTTACGGTGCAGTCGGTACCGATAGCAAGCTGTACACCTCTGTCGTTATCCCATACGGTGATAGCGGGCTTGATAGCCTTACCGGTAAAGGTGTACTCTTCTTCAAGTCCGGATACGAAGATGCCATTGCCGACTTCGATGTCGCCGCCTGCTTCTCCACCGGTCTCCTTGTTGTAGCTCTTCTTCTCGGTCTTGGTAACACCGTCAGGACCAACATAGCTTACTTCATAGGTAGCAACGGTCTTGGTCTCCTTTACGAGCTTAGCATCGATGGTATCAGTGAATACTTCGCCGCCCTTCTCTGCCGTGCAGGTATAGGTTACGGTAACCTTGCCGCCCTTGGAGGTGCACTTGCTCCAGTCGAAGCCGTCAAATCTCCAGACGTGCTCGTGAGTGATATCATTGCCGTTCTCGTCGAATGCCTTGGTATCGGTGTAAGTCTCGCCGTCAGGACCAACTACGGTAGCGGTATAGGTTGTGATGTTTCCGCTGACAACGCCTACAGGGTTGCCATCGATAACAACCTGCTCCTCACCGATCTTGCAGGTGAAGATAGCCTTAGCAACTGCATTCTGGCTCGTGGTGCCTTCCCAGCTCCAGACAAGATCCCACTCATGCTCGGTGTGATCGAAGGTCTCGAAGATGTAAACCTCACCGTTCTCGAAGGTGATGTTGGAAGTCCAACGGCTCTTGTTGTTAGGATCCTGTACAAGATTTACCTTTCCTTCAAAGACAACCTTTTCACAAACGGGGCAGGTTATCTTGACCTGAGAAGTAGGATGCTCGGGATCGGTCTTGAAGTCATCAACATGCTCAACACTCTCAGCAGTAAAGTTGATCTGATGTCCGTTTGCGGGTATGTTGGATTCCTTGGTCAGCTCATGAGCTGCTTCGTTGGTAAGAACAAACTCAGCAAACTTGCTTCCGGCAGGAACGTTGCAGGATACTACGGTGTATCTCTTCACACCGACATCGTCGCAGGTAGGCTCCTTAACAATATTCACACTTACAGTCACTTCATCGCCGCTCACGGTCAGGCTGTGGCCTTCAGTGGTAGCGTCGCACTGTGTACAGTTAAGGGATACGGATGCATGCCATACGATCTCCCTATCCTTGTCAGGATTGGTGAAGATACCCTTGGATACTACTTCCTGCTCCCAGATGACTGTACCGGCATAGTTGTGTCCATTCGGCTTTCCGTCATCAACAACAATGGTGTCTTCATAGGTATTGGTACCGTAGGTGACCTTTGCATGATACTGAACGCTTGCGCCTACAAGGCAGGTAGCGGGAACAGCATCCTTGCGGTCAAACTCCACACGAGGTGTGGTAGCACCGCTGAAGCTTCTCTCGCCCTTATCTGCTGCAGGGCAGTTTTCATCAGTACAGTAGATGGTTACAACAGGATCCTTGTAGCCGCCTTCGCCGTCTTCAGTCCAGCTCCACTTCACGAACTGGTTTGCGGAAACAGCGCTTCCGGGCCACTGATGCTGATGCCAGTGAGGAGTGAGTATGTGAGGCTGGTTGATCTTGGTATCAACCTTTACAGCTATGACGTCATCGTAATGTCCGTCGTTGACCCAGCTCTCGAATGCTTCCTCAGCCTTCTCAGCCTTAGGCATGTAACCGCCGGTAACGCTTGCAATGGTCTTGCCGTAAGGAACAATGATTTCCACACCACGTATGGAAGCGATCGTAACACCATCATAACCATCAAGTGTCACATTTGCGTTATCCTTGAGAGTCAGTACATCCTCGGTGAATACTTCTCCATCAGCGAGTTCGAAGTAAACAACTGTGCTGAGCTTAAACTCTATGGTGCTGAAGTACTCGGTAGTGGTATGATTCTGCTGGTCATATCTGGTGATCTGCGCGATCTCCTCATCAGTAAGTGCAAATACCACGTCATCAAGCTCAAACTTAGCGCCACCGCACTTGTATGCATAAGCAGGTGTATTTGCCGCAGGCACACCGTTATCCATTGTAAACATTATCGCGGTATCAATCTTCTCGTTTCCGTCAAGATCAAGAGCGACTACCTCAGCGCCATTAGGAACATATACACTGACACCATCGATAACCTGAACCTCCTGTGCACCATTCTTGAGCACTCCAATGATCTTAGCATTGTTCTTTGCAGCAGCACCTTTAACAAAGCTGTTGTAGAGACGCTCGGTGAATCCGGGTGCAATGGTTGTCGCGGTTACGGGAACATAATCCATGATATCAGGCAAAACGGCATTTTCGGGGAAGTATCTGTCAGCGTTCTTACCCGTTCCTCTTGCATCCAGAAGCTCAACAGTGTACTTGCTGGAAGCCTCAACCTTGAACTTAACGTTGCTGGTCTTAGGATTCTGGAAGTTGTATGCGTTGACCTTTACAGTGTCCTGATAGCTGTCCAGCTTGGAAAGTCCGGTCTTAGCCGTAACCTTGAACTCCACGGAACCGCCTGCAGGTACATGGTCAAATACAAGTCTTGCATCTCCGTTTACATCAGCCGTCTCGGAAGAGAGGGTAAAGTTTGCTCCGTTATTCAGTTCCACACTCAGGTGTGCGAAAGCGTTCTTATCTTCCACGTCGTTCAGGTTTCTTACAGCGTAAGTTCTGAACGCGCTTCCGTTCTCGTAGCCTTCTTCCTTTGCCTCGATGACTACCGTAGCGTCAGCAGGTTCAACCTTTGCCTTGCTGTCAGCGTCGCGGTTCACATCGGTCACCCAGTAGGTAACAGGGATCACATAGCTGTGTACGTTGTCGCTTCCCTTTTCCTTGAAGCTAACCTTCACATACGCAGTGAAGATACCTGTAGAATCGATCTTCTTGGGTACGACCTTGAAGTATACGGTATCATCTCTCTCCAGACCGGGCTTACCCTGCGCATCTGCAGCAATGACTTCTCCACCTTGCATTGTAAACGTGTACAGATCGATCTTCTTAACGCCGTTTGCCTGAAGGAGGCTTGCGCTGTTGCTGATCGTACCACCGTTCTCGGTGCACTCCTCAACGCTCAGGTAGTTGATAGGGCTGTTACCGCTGTTCTTGATGGTTACGTAATTCATCATGCTGCGGTCGCCTTCTTCAGTAAGATATCTTGCTTCTGCTGCACTGCCCACTGCAGAAACAACTACGGTAGCAAGCTCTACGATCGCGTTCTCAACAGGTACATCAGCGATCACAAGATCGGTACGTGCACCATCGTCACCTACGTGAGCCCAGTTCCAATAATATGCATCTGTCTGATAGATTGCGTCTTCTACAGTAAAGGAAATGCCCAGCTCGATCTCGTTAAGCATATTCTCGCCGGAGATTTTGATAGTATCTGTATAAGCTTCTTCTCTTGCAGCAAGACCTTCCTTAGGAACGATGGTGATGTATGCCTTCGTAGGTGTATCATCATCGCCATTTGCAGGAATTGTCACAACACCCTTCTTTGATGCCATTGCAGCTGCGCCGACACGGACGAAGTTCTCGTCACCTTCCACATTATATGCGTTGGTGGTTCTTACAAGAAGGATATCAAAGTCACTGTCAGCACCATTCTCAAGCTCTACGGTAAGATCCATAGGAGCCAGGGAAAGACTGTCGATTGTGTAGGTAACAGCTCCGGTCGCATAGCTTCTGTCATTGGTATATGCCACAGTATCGCTCTTCAGCACATAGCCGGTGTAATCAGCAAACTGGCTGTCGCTGTTGGTGAGAGTACCAACGATACCTCTGTCGTAAGCCTTTCCTCCTACAATTTCATAGTTGTTACCGATGATGTTGACGTTATCCCTATCGGCATCCACACCTACAACACCCTTGTTATAAAGTGTAGTCTTGCTGATCTTGTCACTCTTGCTTACGTTGAGGTCGAAGGTCATAGTAGCTGCCTGAGCGGGATAGATATTATCCTTATTCAGGTAAACCCTTCCTATGCCATCGGTGTTGGCAACAACCTCTCCAACCTCTGCATAATAATTCTGAGCTGCAACCTTTGCAAGTACGGTGATAGTGTACTTGCCCTGTGCGGTGGGTACGCCATAGCCCTGTATCCACTCTCCGGCATCCATCTTACCACGGCTGAGATCCGTAGTTCCTTCAGCTGTAGTTATACTAGCACCAAGGTATGTGCTGTGGCCGGTAAGGGTCTGGGGCACATCATTCATCATTTCAGGAGCGATCGTTCTAGCAGCTCCTCCAAGAAGTGCAAGTCCAGTCTTCTTTATAACAGACTTATCATCGTTATTGGTTATATCGGTCTTCTCAAGATCATCCTTCTCCTCAGCGGGGTCAACTTCGATCCAGGTAACTGACTGATCGTCTGCTGCACCTCTTGCAGTGATCTCTCTCCTGTACTTGTCACCTACCATAGCCTGGGCATCCAGGATCTGGTCGATGGCAAGAGGATCGGTCACAACAAGGCATACGTAGAAGTACTGGGTAGTAAGGTTATCACCGGTGATGGTAACCTTCACCTTGTACTTACCTGCTGCAGGAGTACCAGTCTCTTTGATTATGAAGCTGTTGAGCTCGCTGGCGTAAAGAGTATCATCCTTAACGCCTTCAGTTGTAAAGTACTCGGAGCTTCCGATATAAGGATTTGCCGGGTTCGCGCTGATATCCTTTGCGATACGGTCATCCTCTGCGTCGGTGATGGTGACTTTCACGTTCTTGCCGTCAACCGCCGCTCCAGCAGCAGTCATCTCAACCTGGAACTGCTGCTTGACAGAAGCGCCGCCAGCAATCTGGCCGGGAAGCATCCAGGTATGGTCTGCCGTCAGAACAGTCTGATCATTGACCGCTTTCACCTGAAAGGCTGCCTTGTCATCACCGTAGATCACAAGGGTGAATTCACGCTCGCCTCTGGTCTGACCGTTGTCGCCGTCCGTTCTTGAAACAGCAGTTATAACTATGTTATATACACCTGCCTTAAGAACCTTGTTTCCGGAAGTCGTAAATGCACCGTCCTTATCCATCCAGATACCTGACTCTGCGATCTTAGTAGTAGATCCCGGAGCATCGGTCATGGTAAGGTCGAACTGGGTATCGGTGTCGTTTGCAAGCCTTGCAGTGAAACCTCTGTTAACAAGGAAGCCGTTTGCAACACTCTCAGTTCCGGTAGCTGCCAGCTTATAACCAACCTTGATCCTGTCTACATTTTCCTCAGTCGCGATGGTGTTTTTTCTTGCCTCGATGATGGGAGCATCCACCACGTTCAGTGTTGCAGTGAAGAAGAAACCATTCTTGACGTCATTGGTATCATTCAGATCATCATTACCAAAGAAGGAAGCAGAACCAAGCTTATTCATATTGAAGTCCATGATAGCCTCATGACCCGCTACATTGTCGGCCACATTATGAAGCCTGATCTGAACCTCGTACTCGCCTGCCTTAAGCTGGCCTGCTGCTCCGGTGGAAGGAAGGCTCTTGATAGTGAAAGGAGTGGATCCCTTTGCATTCACATTGAGACCGAACTTAACGCCATTTGCCTGGAGTGTAGCATTATCATCATATACGATAGTGAACATCTCACTCCAGTCGTCAACGACCTCTTTGAGTCTGCCTTCTTCGTAACGCTTAACGCCAACGATCTCAACCTTTACGTTATTTACATCCACGTTGGTCACGTTCTTAACATTCACGACCTCAGACTTACCCGTGCCGCTGTCAAGGCCTATAGAGCCCATATCCAGCTTGTTGTTCTCAGGATTGTCATAGTCGTTCATGGTCACTACGCCGTTGCCAAGCTCAAGAGCAGAGGTAGGCTTAGCGATAGTGAGCTCTATCTTCTTGTAGATGTAGTTGGGGGTAGCATTGTCGCCCACATAATAAGTAGCCTTCACCCAGAATGTATACTTATGATCCAGAGGAAGGAGCTTGCCTGCACCAACCACGCGATTAGCAATTTCCTTCTCGTTGGTATAGGTATACATGTTATACGCGTTCAGCACATCACCCTCTTCGGAGAGACGTACCACAGGTGCTGCTGAAAGCAGACCAGTATTCTCATCGATGCTTATACCGTAATAGGTTGCGAGATCTTCTGCGGTCAGCTCGCCTTCTGCCATATTGCCATCGATCAGAGTATCATCGCCCTGAACAGCATTTGCAACGATCTCCCAAGTAACATTGGGCGCCACATTCTTATCCTTTGCCAGCTCGAACTGATAGGAGAATTCCTTACCTACCTCAGCCGAACCGATATCGGACACACCCATTGCAGGCACAACAAATCTTGCGTTATCCTTGCTCTGGGTCATTCTAAGAGTGATAGCAGTTTCCTCTACAGCAAGGCCTGTAAGAGTGATCTTGCCGGTAGCATACTTATCTGCTTCGTCCTCACCCTCAACCATTGTAGGGGTCACAACGAAGGTACCTTCACTTTGAGCGGCGATGGTCACAACGTATCTGCTGTTCTTCACGGTAGGTACGGTTATGATCATCTTACCTTTCTGATTACCACCCTCAAGATCAGCCAGCACGCCGTCGATCTCAAGAGTAACGTCAGAATCGGAAGGGTTCCAGATGGTCACAGGTACTGCGCCGTCATCCAGATCACCGTCGCTGGGAAGTACCCACTTATACTCGTTGGCAAGAGATCCCGTAGTCTGCTTAACGCCGTTTACGGAGATGGTAACATCAAGATAGGTTGTGTAGCGCGGTAATACTTAACGTTGCTGTTGTTTCCTTCGTCCATACCGGAGATACCGAAGATAACAGGATCCATGGTCTTGTCGCCGCGGAGCTTGAAAGCACCGGTAAGGTTCATCTTGCTCTCGTTGCTGCCTTCCACATAAACAAGGTCAAGGCCAGCATTGTCGAGTACGGTAGCGGTAACAAGATTAGCAGCACCGTATGCAAAACCGGCGTTAGCTGGATTCTTGCTCTCATCGATATCCTCACCCATAGTAACTCTAAGGCTGTTTCCGGTACCTTCAGCGGTGAACTCGATACCGGTGATAGTCTTGCCGACCTCAAAGGTACCAAGGTCTACAGGCCACCAGGGGGTCAAGCCCTTCATGACGTAGATGTCATCTACGGCTCTCCAGCCCCCCTGAACCTCAGTAAACAGGGCAGTAAATTCCTCATTGGTCAACGAATCGAAAGTCGTTACATCATTATCGTCATTATCATCATAATATACAATTCCATGAGCAGCGGGTGCAATTATCTCAGCCTCAGTGTATACAGTGTTTTCCTCATACACAAGCTCAGGAACATCATCCACGATGAGCTTCTTATCTTTTCTCACCTTCAGCTCAACATCGCTGCCTACCACAAATGTGATCTTAACAACCTTGGTCTTCTCAAAGGCCATGGCGCTGTCGATGCACAGATAAGCAACAAAGATTCCGTTATTATCAGAAGAATCCGCCTGAAGGCCGGTTCTGGGAGCTATGCTGATCTCAACAGGAGATCCGTCACGCATCTTAGTATTGTTTGCGCTTACCACGAAGACATCGGTAATCTCCTTGCCGTCAGCATCTACAAACTTGTAGCTGAGATCGGTCACAGCGGTAAGTCCGTTGATAGGGGTAGTTGCGCTCAGGGTCACGCCAAGAGGAGCAACCCACTTCTCGTCGAGAGTGTCCTTAGGCTTCGTCGGGCTCACAACATAGCCCTGAACCTTGCCGGCATCAAATGTAAGGCCGCCAAGGAATTCATAGCCATCACCCTGTGCAAACACAGGTGCATCACCAAGCTCAAATTCCCCATTGTCATCGCAGGCGTTTGCAGTATTCTTCGGAACATTGTTGATGAAATCGTGATTAGTTCCCTGAATCTCAGGAGCATTTATATCTGCGCCAAGTACGGTGATCTTAAACACGTTGGTGTAGATTACGGCGTTATCCTCAGGTGCAGCAGCATCCTTGAGTTCCAATACATAATAGAAAGTACCGGTCTCAATGGGAGCGTCTATACCTTCGGTCTTACCTATGGTAAGCACGCCGTTGGCAACACTCATGCTGATACCCTTGGGAAGGATATCGTTATTGGTAGCGGTGAGATCCAGATGGTCGGTGACTGCCTTCTTCAGATTATCATACTCATCCCCAAGCTCATCCTTATCAAATGCCTTGGGCATGTATGCATTCCAAGCCTCTGTATATGTTGCTACCTCACCATCAAAAGTATCATCCTCGGTCAGCTCCTTGAGGGTGTACAATGTCCATGATACACCGGTATAATCCTCAGCTCCGCCGATACCGCGGACAACCTTGCTAAAGTCCCGCGCAGCAAAGCTGAAGTCATTGTAGGTCATACCATATTTGAACTCGATATCGCCGATGGTACCCTGGCTCGCCACCGCAGCGCTGTTGGGAACATCAAGCACAGGATTAGGTAATGCCATTGTTACAGCACCGCCGGTCACATAGCGCTGGCCTGCCGCCTGCTGATTCTGAGCAGCCTGCTCCTTGAGCATGAGATAATGATCGTCAAGCTCCTCATCAGGGGTAACGATCTCTTCTTCCTCAGGGGTATCAGCCTCGGTCTCCTCAACCACGGCTTCCTCTTCCTCAGCCTCAACAGCTTCTTCAGCCTCAGCCTCGTCTTCGGCTACTGCTTCTTCTTCAGCTTCAGCATCGTCTTCGGTCTCATCGGCCGGAACCTCTGCCTCAGCCTCGTCATCAGCTTCTTCCTCATCAGAAGCTTCTGCGTCGTCGTTCACGTCGGTATCTTCACTGTCGGCTTCCTCTTCAGCTGCGGTTGCCTCGTCGTCAGCAGTCTCTTCTGCTGCGACTTCGTCTTCCGCTGCGAAAGCTCTGAAGCCGGTGCCCTCGAAGGTACCGAACAGCATAGTCAGCGTCAGTATCCAACTGAGAACACGCTGCCATTTTCTGT